>JBGPHM010000056.1:0-22240 GCA_041484365.1 Terriglobia bacterium
CTCGGCTACTATCCCGACCCAACCGATCCCGATTCCGTCGTCGTGCAAGGCGATTTGGATCACCCCATCGCGGAAGGCCAGTCTGTCCGCATCCGCGTTGAGGAAACCTACACGGATCCCGTCGGTTACACGCTCGAAAAGGGAGAGCTCGTCTGGAAGCGCACGCTCGGCCGCCCGCTCGACTACGTAACGCTTCCCCCGGACTGGATGCTCACTTCCGTGGACGTCCCCGCGGCAATCTCTCTCGACTCGCAGGGCCGCATCCTCTTGCGTTTCACCAACACGCGCAACGGCGACATCGCCGTCACGCTCCGCGCCCGCCGCCGCCCTATCACATCACCGCCCGCCGCAAAATAATCCTCACCCGCAGTAGCCAACCAAACTCGACGTTCGTGTAATGATTGCTGCTGTTTTGTCGAAGTTAGCCCGCATGCTAAAATGCCTTCACTTCAAGCGCCTCGTACGTTTTTTCGCGGCGCTCGCGGCGCGCCCGTAGCTCAGCTGGATAGAGCACTTGGCTACGAACCAAGGGGTCGGGAGTTCGAATCTCTCCGGGCGCACCATTCTTCATTTTTCGCACGCGCAAAGATTAAGTCGAACGGCTTCTTGTAGACAGGAAAGACACTTACCGCATCTACGGTGCAGTTCGAAAGTACCATTTTCAATAATTTCGCTTTTTCCGCCGGACACTGATTAATGTAAAGAAAATGGGCCTTATTCGCGAGTTCTAAAGTCCTGACCGCATCGACAATTCTTTCCGGTTTCGCGTTGTCCAGTCCCTGCATTGCGAACAAAACCTGTTGTTCTTCTGCAAGCCATTCCGCCGATTTACGCCCCCAAAATTCTTCACTGATTTTGCCGTCCAGCTTGTCCATGTAGGCCTGCTCGAACCGATGACGCACTGCACTCAACCTTTGCTGTAATCGTTCGCCCTGCTGCTTCCTAATCGCATCGTCGTGGCTTTTATCGGTGAGCAAGGATTTTTCTAGCTGCGAAAGAACGCTGTCGGGAATATGAATGTCCTTGAGCACTTTCCCCAACCGATCTCCGAGTTCTTCCTCGCGGAACCACGGTAGCTCGCACTTGCCCCGGAATCCGGTGCAGCGATAATAGGTGTATCGACTCTTTTTGATTTCTGCTGTGACGGTGCAATCGTCATAGGCGCAACGCAACAAACCGGAAAACGCGAAATTGTGCTTTCGATATTTGGGTTTGTTGTGGCCCCGGAAAACTTCTTGCACTTGCTCGAACAGAGCCGCGCTAACCAGCGGTGTGTGCGTCCCGCTGTAGAGTTTGTCTTCCCAAATGAACTGTCCCTTGTAAAACGGATTCTTGAGCAGACGTTCGAGATAGCCTTTCGCGAGGCTCATACCTTGTTCCGACTTGAGAGTTTTGCGCAAGCTGGTAAGCGAATGCTGGCCTGAGCCATAAAGCTCGAACATGCGCTGAGCAATGGGTGTCTTGTTCGGGTCTGCCTCGATTGTGCGTTCAAGTTTATTGTTTCGGTAGCCCAAAGGTGGACGGCTCGGATAGATACCTTGCTCGGCCTTCTCGCGCATTCCTTTGCGAACTTCTTCGCGTAAGTTCTCGATGTAGTTCCGAGCGATTACTACCTGAATGCCATGCACCAGCTTCGCTTGCGATTTTGAATCTTTGCTGATGACTTGACCTTCCTTGGGCAAATGAATTTCAATGTCTAAATCTTCTAGCGTCACGCAATCGCGGAAGTTGCGATACAGTCGGTCGGTCTTTTCAACAATGGCCGTGCGGCACGCGGAGTTGTCGCGGAGGAATCGCACCATTTCTCCGAACTGTTTTCGGCCTGCTATCTTGGCCGTCTCCACATCTAGAAACTCGCGCACGATCTCAAACTCGTGCGTCCGTGCGTATTCCCGCAAAAGTTTCAACTGCGCGGGAATCGAATATCCCTCGCGTTCCTGGTCCTTGCTGGAAACTCTGGCGTAGATGACGGCCTGTTTCATTTTTGTTTACCTCGTTGGGAGTGATTCGCCCACCATGCGCTCAGTATATTTTTCTGTCAACGGAGATTTCGCATTTTTCAGAAGATTTTTTTGTGCAAGAGGGATTGACTGCCATTGCGCGATCCCATTCGTCGAGCAATTGAAACATTTCGCGAAGCGACCGTAGGGCTGTGGCGTCCAGAGCGAGTTCCCCTACGGTGGTGTTCGGCGACGCTGTTGGGAGTCGCCCTTGCATTCCCAACGCGCAGTCTACTTCGGACAGCTCAGACGAATCGTTCGGAGAAACCGCTAACCGCTGAAAGAAATCTTTGGAGAGGTCGTGCATAACTTGGCGCAAGGCAAGTCGTCGAGGTGACGCTGCATTCTTGCGCCTATCGAATTCGGAGTGGTGACGTTGCATGGAGTGACTCGGATTACGAGAGGGACATTGCTCCTTGGTTTGCTTCTTTGGTTTCCTGTGGGTGCTTGCTCAACCAGTTCTGGAATTCCTTGTCTTTGCGACAGAGAAGCTTCAGTGCTTCGGAGACTACGTAGGATGGACTCGCGTCCAGAAATTCGGCGTACCTGTCGAGGTTGAGTTTGACTTCTTCTTCCAAGCGGACTTGAACGTTTGTAGTCTTCGGTTGTTTTGATGGCGGTTTCACGAGTGGCATTGGATTGTTTCCTTTCTGCTTGCAGGATGTAGTGCTGCTTCGATTGGGAAGTTGCATGTGTTCGTGTATGTGTTGGAAAAAAAGGCTCACGCAGAATGCGTGACAGGGCGGGAGCGATCCCACGATCTTTTTGGGCGGCTGAAAGCCGAAAAAGTGGGGTCGCTCCCGCCCTGTTTGACTTTTTTTCTGCGGTCGCTTTTATGCTTTCCATGTTTGTATGTCTTTCCTGTCTGGCGCTTTAGCGCACTTGCTCGGGGAAGAGGTCAGCCATTAAAAAAGTGAAGAGTGTAATTGTTACTTTCTTCCCGATTCCGGGCCGTATCGCCCTTCGCAAATGCTTCCTCCTTGCAGCAAGGAAGTCCACTCGTCTGTGTGATTCGGGTTGAAGAGCGTTAAGGTTTTCTCTCCTTTCGTCTTGGCGGATGCCATGCAAGTTGCCGTGCAAGGTGTTCGGTTTGCTTTGTAGCGCGGGCAAGCGGATTTAGGAAAGTGCGGGAGCGATCCCACGGATTCTTGGGCGGCTGAAAGCCGAACAAGGTGGGGTCGCTCCCGCACTTTCCGCGTTTTTGCCCGCGTCCGGATTTGCGTTTTTGGCTCGCGCATCTTCTTTCTTTCACTTTGACTTAAAAACTTCTTATGTGGAAAACCGTAAGGAAAACCGCAAGGAAACACTTCTTCCGTTCGGTTTTCCGCCGATTCTGGAATTGAGATCGAATCCTGAGTAGTCATACGGCACGTCGTAGGTGAGAGTCTGGGACTGCTCCTGCGAGATAGCACGACAACTGCTCTCACTTATATAGAGGGGAAATTTCGGGAAAATCTCACAAGAAAAATTAAGAATTTTTGGGCGAGTGGTCTTCAGAGGTGGGTGGTACTAGTAGTGTCTCGCGTTTCGCTGAACCGCTAGTAATTCACTCAAAACACGTTTAGTCTATAGAGAAGAGGCGTATCGCCGTGACCATCAGAGTTGACCTCAGCCCGGAAACGGAAGCCCGTCTCGTCGCGCAGGCGCGCGCTCAGGGGCTACCATTGGAAACGGTGGCTGAACAACTCCTCAAAGAAGCTCTAACGGAACTTCCCTTGTCTCGCGGCCAGTTGAGCATCGAAGAATTTCACCGGATGCTCAGTGCTATCTCGGAAGGCTCTGAAAAACTGCCAGATTTACGCACCGAAAGCTTTTCGCGTGAAAGCTTCTACGAGGGTCGGGTAGATGGCAGAGACGGCGTATCTCCTCGATAGTAATATCCTTCTTCGCTGGGTAAAACCGGACCACAGCGACTATCCCGCTATAGTTTCCTCGACTGATGCGATTCTTCGGCAAGACGGCGTTCTCTGCTACACGTCCCAGAATGTCGCTGAGTTTTGGAATACATGTACCCGCCCGTTGGATCGTAACGGGTATGGTCTTTCGCCTCACGAAACCGATCGCAAGGCAAGATTCTTCGAGGAAAGATTACGATTGCTGCCGGACGGCTCAGCGGTTCACGAAGAGTGGCGCAAACTTCTCGTGACGCATAACATTTTTGGAGTGCAAGTTCACGATGCACGCTTAGTGGCAGCGATGCACGTTCATGGGGTGAAGCGCATTTTGACATTCAATACCAAAGATTTTGCTCGTTACGTGGATATTGAAGCTGTCCACCCACGCGCCGTTTCTCTCGCCTAGACATAATCCCTGTTGAGACGAGCCACCCGATGTCTTGAAACGCGGGCACGCTTCTGGCTTCAGAGAAGCCTTTGCCCGTGACCGGAGAGCAACCGTTGATGTATTTTATGCGTGGCTAACTGGACGAATCAGTCCACTTCGTGGACCTCGATGATGATAAGGAGAGTGCAGATGCGCAAGACGCTGAAGCTAATTGTGTTGTACCGTGAGGGCTCAAACCCGCATGACAAGGACACTGAGTGGCGAGAAATTACCGTCAAGAGTGAGAAGTGGCCACCAGCGCCGTCGTATTCTATTGAAGAGTTCTCAGGGTCTCAGAAAAAGCAAACCAATCCAGAAACGGTCACCCTTCTTTCTGGCACGGACGTTAATGAAGTCTTGAAGGAATTCGACAAAATACTGGAACGTCTTGAAAAGGAGGGCTTCATGGTGTATGACCCAAGGACATGGCGGACCATCTGACGTGAAAACCCACTAACGTCGACATGACTCGCAGGAGCAATAGATATGGGGCTTAAAGACTGGCTTGCAGGAAATGTGGCCGGACCACAGAGCTACGGTGAAGTGATGGGGCGACAAGCAAGAGAAGGCGGGTCTGCCCTAGCGAACGCAGTGTTCCTGAGTTATGGCAAAAGGCCGGAAAAAGCCCATCCCATTATCTTCGATACGCTTTACGACATGGAATCAACTGGACTGAAATCCCGATACGCACCACATGCCAAACTTGAGGTGAATGCACTTACTGTCGAGGAGCAACAACTGTTGAGGAATCTCTCGACCTCGATGATTTCTTACGCATTTCTTGTCAACTCAAACGGGGCTCTGCAAAACATGCGGCGCGATAACACATCCAAATTCCGTAATGGGCTTGGGGCGTCATTGCAGAATTCAATGGTTAGTTGCGGCCTGTTTGACAATTTCGAAGCGGCGGGGGACGCACTGCTTTCCTACATTCGGTCTATGGGTTCAGTTTCGGCAATTCTCAACACGGAGAAACCCGCCTCAGAAGACCTCCTTGAGCACTTCATCATCAGAGGTGTCGCGGCATCAGGAGCAACAGGACAGTATGGCTTTGTTCGATCTGGTGTGACTGGGTTTGACACAATCGCAGTCTCCCTTGTTGAAAAAACATTAGTTGCGATTGTCGGTGCAACGAAACAGTATCAGTGGTGACAAATTGCAGACGTATTTGCGAGCCAGTCTCTGGGCATTCGGATTTGGATAGGAGATCAATTGTGACAAAATCCGCGGGAAATATCATTACCGCAGATTATTTTGACCGAAAGGCGACTAGGCACATCAAGAAAGCTGCCGAGTTCGCTGCCCTCGCGGACAGGGCGCGAACGGCGAAGAGCAGGGATAAGTACTATAGAAAAGCACAACAAGAGCGTGACGCAGCGATAGACTGCCTCGAACAGGCCAAAAACCAAGCGAGAAAGTGACCCATCGGTAGGTTATCCGTAACAGACTTGAGTCCAAGTGAAGGCAAACTAGGTCCGAAACCGAGTGCCATGACTCAGCATTGAGTTAGACAGACCAACAAAATGAGTGTTCGCGGCTAAGAGTAAAAGTGGCTTAGGAAACTCGGAGAGATAGCGGTTCCAGTACCTGCGTTAATGCAAAAGTTCTGAAATCGTCCCCTAGGGCGCACCATCTACTCTTGCAATTTCCTTTCAACGAATGCCACAGCTAGTCGCCACGATAATTCGCATATATACTCTGCCGCAATTGGGTTCCCATGGTTTTGCGGTAAGAGAGTGAGGCGAACAAACCGTGAGAAAGGTCGCTGCAATTCTGTTGCTGTGTTCTTTTCCATGGGTCGCCTCCGCCCAGCACGGCAAGACTCAGAAACCAGGGTTTTACGCCTTTCCGTACAAGGGTGACATCTGGACCGGTGAAATTGTCGCCTTTGACCCAAACACGCGCGAAGTCACGCTCCAATACACAGACAAGAAAGGAGAAACAGAAAAATTCACCGCAAGGCTCCTCTCAACATTCAAAGCCTATGGGAAGGATCACCCGGAACAGAAGGTGTCGAGCCTAAATCTTGGGGATAAAATCATTGCCTACTACATTGCCATCGGCCAGAAATATCCCGTCACCGATGAGCAAGGAAAGAAGCACGATGTCGTTGCCACCGAAAACCTGATCTTCGAAGCCGAGGTGTTTCCTCCAAAGAAGGAAAAGAAATAGGCCCTTCCTCGTCCTTGTCAACTCAACGCGGAATCCATCATTCCCCCGCGCATTGACTTGCCCCACCGCCCGGCATAGCATGGCGCGGGTTGCGGCGCTAATCTCATATTCCAAATTGTAGCTGTGAATACAATCCGGGCTAATCATCCCGGCCCATGGAGCGGAAGCGCGTGACACTACCTGCCGGAGAACGTCTGGGCTCCTACCAAGTCATCGCGCTCCTCGGCGCGGGCGGCATGGGCGAAGTTTATCGGGCGAGTGACTCAAAGCTTGGCCGCGTGGTCGCGCTCAAAGTCCTGCCGAGCGGTTTCCACATGGACGAGCAGCGCATGTTGCGCTTCGAGCGCGAGGCGCAAATCCTCGCCGCGCTCAATCACCCGAACATCGCCACCATCCACGGCCTGGAAGACTCCGGCCCGATGCACGCGCTGGTGATGGAGCTCGTTGAAGGCCCCACGCTGGCTGACCGCATCGCCGAAGGCCCCCTGCCGCTCGAAGAAGCGCTGGGCATCGCGGTGCAAATCGCGGAAGCGCTGGAATACGCGCACGAACGCGGCATCATTCACCGCGATTTGAAACCCGCCAATGTCAAAATCACTCCCGATGGAAAAGTGAAGGTGCTCGATTTCGGCCTCGCCAAGGCTCTCGAGGACGCGCCGGAAAGCGTGAACATCGCGACATCGCCGACTCTCAGCGTCGCGGCCACGCGCGCGGGCATCATCCTCGGCACCGCGGCCTACATGTCGCCCGAGCAGGCCAAGGGAAAATCAGTGGATCGCCGCGGTGACGTTTGGGCCTTCGGCGTAATCCTTTTCGAGATGCTCACCGGGCGGCAGCTCTTCTCGGGCGAGACCGCCTCAGAAACTCTCGCTGCGGTCATCATGAAAGAGCCGGACCTCAATTCCCTGCCGCCCAACACGCCCGCTCCCATTCGCCAACTCGTGCGCCGCTGCCTCACGCGCGATCCGCGCCAGCGCTTGCGCGACATCGGCGAAGCGCGAATCGCCATCAACGATTTCCTCGCCTATCCCGTGGGCGCTGCAACGGAGTCGACTTCCTCCGCCGCCGTTGCTGCGGTGCAGCAACCCGCATGGCGCCGCGCGCTGCCGTGGGCCTTCGCGTCGCTTGCCGCAGCTATTGCAGCATTAGCACTGTGGGGGCCATGGCGTGCGCCAAGCGAACCGCACCAACCGATGAGACTAACCGCCGAGATTGGCGCTCCAGCATCGTTAACCACTGCTGGTTGGGGACCCCCAGCAATTGTTTCGCCCGATGGCAAGAGATATGTATTCAATGCTTTAACTGATTCCGATCAAAAAATTCGTCTTTATGTCCGCCAGAGAGACCAACTGCTGGCAACTCCCCTTGCAGGAACAGAGAATGCGCGAAGCCCCTTCTTCTCACCCGATGGTGAATGGATAGGTTTTTTTGCGGACGGCAAGCTAAAGAAAATCGCGGCACAGGGAGGCGCGGTGGTCACCCTCTGTAATACGTCAAATGACCGGGGCGGTGCATGGGCGGAGGATAGAACGATTATTCTCGCTGCCAGCAATCGCGAGGGCCTGTCCCGCGTATCGGAAGCCGGGGGCACGCCCGAGCGACTTACCTCTCTTGACACAACAAAAGGAGAAATAACCCATCGCTGGCCGCAGGTGCTTCCTGGCGGAAAAGCGATTCTTTTTACGGCACATTCCTCCGGCACAAACTTTGACGACGCCACAATCGGTATTTTCGTGATCAAGACCGGCGAAAGAAAAATGATCCATCAGGGCGGGATGTTTGCGCGCTACATCCCCAGCGGACATATTGTTTTTGCACGCAGTGGGACTCTATTTGCAATCCCATTTGATTTGGACCGGTTGCAGGTGAAGGGTTCGCCCACCCCATTTCTTGAACATGTCGCTATGACTTCCGGGACTGGCTCTGCCCAGTTTGATTTCTCAAATACCGGTGAGTTTCTTTATGTGGTCGGGAATAATCAGATTGGAATCCTTGCTGTCGATTGGATGGATCGCGAGGGCAAGTTCCAGCCGCTGCGGGCCGTTCTGGGAGACTACATGTACCCGCGGTTTTCACCTGACGGTACGAGACTCGCGCTGGTCGTTCAGGACCGCAATGGTCGCGACGTCTGGGTGTATGACTGGAAACGAGATACGCTCTCGCGCGTCACGTTTGGACCCGGGACGAATGACGCTCCGATTTGGACTTACGACGGGCGCCGCATTATTTTCTCCTCATCTCAGGGGACCACTCCGCCTAATTTGTCTTGGGTCCGGTCTGACGGCACAGGGGCACCCGAGAAGCTCACGGAAGGCAAGTCTGCCCAAGAAGCTTGGTCCATTTCGCCGGATGGAAAGATTCTTGCTTTCAATCAAATTGATTTGTCCGCAAACAATACAGGATGGGACATTTGGACTTTGTCACTCGAGGGCAACGACAAGCCCGGCTGGAAGCCCGGCAACCCTCAAGTTTTCCTGAATTCGCCGTTCAGAGAGCTTTCGCCTGCCTTTTCGCCGGATGGTAAGTGGCTGGCATATTCTTCGGACGATACCGGTGTGTCTGAAATTTACGTAAGGCCTTTCCCAGGGCCCGGCGGTAAGTGGCAGGTATCCAACGGCGGTGGCGCGTTTCCAGTCTGGTCCAGGAGCGGCAAGCAGCTTTTCTTCCGTACTACCGATCAGCCCTACAAGATGATGGTTGCGGAATACAGGGCGGTGGGAAATTCTTTTCAGAACGATAAACCTCAAGTTTGGTCGCCGGGGACATTTGAAGGCAGGGGGACCGCCGGGACATATGACCTGGCTCCCGATGGAAAACGATTCGCCGTGCTGCGGATTCCCGAAGCTTCAGGGAATTCAGTCATTAAGAACGATAAATTCGTTCTCATTCTCAACGTGTTTGACGAACTGCGCCGCAAGACGGCTCCTGCCAAGCGCTAACTTCGCTCAGCTGGATAGAGCGTCTGGATACGAACCAGAAGGTCGGGAGTTCAAATCTCTCCGGGCGCGCCACTCCTTTTGGTAGCCTATGTTCGGCAGCTTCTGCCAGTTATTTTTTGACTTTCTCGAGTACGCTAGCTACTTATTACCTGTCTGGTGTCTAATTTCTTGACGCGCACTTTATGGATCGAGAATCTCACTTTCGAAAGATACTCCCCACATTGCAGACAATCGTGGCAGTAGCTTTTGGCGGTTGGGGGCTTTGGGTTCGCAACGCTATTTTGAGCCGTCCGTTTGTGCTGGGCATGACTGGTTGGGAGTCCACGGCGCGATTTCACGTCTGGCCGTGGCCGTATAAGTTTGCGGCGGTGCTGAACATGCCTGCGCTTCTCGCAGGCGCACTTGTATCTTGGCCTTTCAACGCACTTCTGCCAGTCCTTTCCGGATCGCTTTCAGTTTTACTTACGCTTTTGTTTGTTTTTTTTCTTTGGTATTGGATTGGCTCATGGTTAGACCAAGGACGCTTCGCGCATAAGTCCAAGAGTGGTGTCAAGGGTCAATGGACTCTGGTCGTGGCCTTCGTCGCCATTTGTGCGGCTGCATCGTCAATTCCACAGAGTATCGGCGGCCACGTGAGCTTCTTTCCAGCAGGAATTCTCATTTGGTTGATTGCCGCAATCGGAATGGCCCCAGCCATCGTCCGTCAAAAGAGATAAGATCTTCATCTTACTCGACGTCTTTGATGATCTGCGCCGCAAGACCACTCCTGCCAAACCCTAGCCTCACGCGCTTGTCTCAGGGCTTTATCCCCAAGGAATCCAACATTGCTTTCACGTCCTCCACATGTCCGCCGTTCGGCGCAAGCTCCAGATATTTCTTCAACGCCTCCACCGTCCCCGGTGGTACAACATATTGATTGTTAGCGTCCAGCTTGCCGTTCCCGAATAGCGCGGACCCTTTAATGAAATACGCATCCGCCTTTTTCGGATCGGCCGCAATCGCTTTGTCGCACGCCGCCACCGCGCCCTCCATCATTCCCATGTTGTATTGTGTCGCGCAAAGATTGAAGTAGGCCACGCCGGGGTTCGGGTCTATCTCCGCGGCTTTCATGAACGCCGCAACGGCAAGATCATTCTTCTTCAGTTTGATATAGCAGTTTCCTTCGTTCGTGAGCATCGCGCCGAGGCCTGCCTTTGTCTTAATGAGGTCACTGTCTGGCGCTTTGCTTTCCAAATCCCTCTGCGCGAGTTTGATTCCCACATCGAAAGATTTCAGAGCGTCATCGTATTGCCCAAGATTCATCAGCGCGGTTCCCAATCCTTGCCGGTACGTCCACGTATCAGGATTCATCGCGATAAGTTGCTTCAAAAGGTCCGCTGCCTGCTGCCACTGCTTGTTCTGCATTGCGGTATTGGCCTGCGTGATCAACGCATTGGCCGCAATCGCCTTTTCATTCTGCTCTTTGATTGCTTTGGCTTTTTCGGAGTCAACCTTTTGCTGACTTTCCTGTCCGCTTTGCGCGCGCGCCTGCCCCGCGCATGCGAGCGCCACAGCTAGTGCGGCACATGCCGTGAGTTTCCATCTCATTCTTGAACCTCCATCAAAACCCGTCGCCAATCATAAGTGACTGGACTATTTGAAATTGTCACGCGTGAGGAATCTCATTTCAATGCGTACGATTGAATGCCTTCAAGCATTAAACGCCATCAACCGCCATTCGCTTTAATGCTCGCTCTAAAGTCCCTCCCATGCCTTTCTCTCCCCACCAGCAGCAGCACCACCAGCACCGCGATCACAACAATCTCAAATCCCGCAAGCGCCCACTGATATCCGAGCTTGTGGCGCAACGCGTACTCGATGTTATTCGTTGGCGCCGCAACCAAAATCCCAAGCTGGTAGGCGAGTCCCGGCACGAGCCCGCGCGCCGCGTCTGGCGCCAGCTCGTTCAAATGCACTGGAATAATCCCCCAGGTCCCCTGCACGCCCACCTGCATTAGGAATGCGCCCGCCGCAAGCATCGCCGCCGTGTGGCTGAACGCCCACAGCGGAATCACCGCCAGCGAAACGCACAGCGACGCGATCATGCTGTACCGCCGCCCGATATGCTGCGAGAGCTGCCCGAAAATAATCGCGCCCACCACCGCGCCCACGTTGTAGAGCATCGCGATGTACGAAACAGTTTTGTCTCCGATGTGATGCACCGTCCCGAGAAAGTCCGGGTACAAATCCTGCGTCCCGTGCGAGAGGAACATCATGAACGTCATCAGCACAATTAAGTATCCGAAGAGTTTCCACTCTTGCCCCAGTGTCCCAAGCACGACGCGCGTGCTAGGCGCGCGATGCTCTTTCCACGCCTCCGATTCCGGCACGCTTCTGCGGATGTAAAGCGCCAGAAGCGCGGGCAACGCGCCCAGCCAGAACATCCATCGCCATCCCAACGCCGGCAGCACAAACCGCGCCGCGACCGCCGCCAGCAAATATCCCACCGAGTATCCGCATTGCACGATTCCGCTCAGCACTCCGCGCCATTTCTTCGGCGCGCTTTCCATCGCCAGTGACGCGCCCACTCCCCATTCCCCGCCCATTCCAATTCCAAATAGGGCGCGCAGCACCAGAAAAACAGTGAAGTTCGGCGCGAACCCGCAAAGCAGTTCGATCACGCTGAAATAGACCACGTTCAGCATCAGCGGAATTCGCCGCCCATAACGGTCCGCTAGCAGACCAAAAAGCAAAGCGCCGATCGGCCGCGTCGCCAGCGTCGCCGTTGTGGTCCATACAATCGTTGATTTGGAAACGTGGAAATGATCCGCGAGCGTCCCAACGAGGAATATCACCACGAAGAAATCAAACGCGTCGAGCGTCCATCCCAGAAAACTCGCCGTCACCGCATGAAAATGCCCACCAGTCCTAGGTGTTCCAGTTTGGTTGTTTGCCACGTGTAGGAACGCCGCGCCCTCTCCGTACTCTCCGTGTCCCCTGTGTTCTCTGTGTTGAGTCTTTGTTTTTGTTTCTGTTTTTGTTTTGCTGTTTGTTTGAAATCTCAAATGTCAGATCTGAGATTGTCTTTCTCCTTGCCTCCTTATCCCGTCGCCTCCGTCATCCTCGCAATCCTCCGGTAAAGCATCACCGCGGAGAAGACCGCCACCCCATACAGCCCCACTGCCTGCAACGTCCGACCGAACAGCAACTCTCCCGTCGCGAACAGCGCCGCATACACCATCGCGCATCCCAGCAGCCACGAAAACAAATTCGCGCCCAGATCCCGCGTCTCCGCCACTTCCGGCGCCAGCCGCGCCACGCGCTTCCACCCCGCCGCGTGCGGCCGCACCTTGCGATAAAACTTCACCAGCACCTCGTCCGGCTCCGGCTTTGTCAGGAACGTCACCGCCACCCACGCCACCGTCGTAATCGCCACCGTCCACAGCGTCGTCTTCGCGAATACGATAAACTCAGCCCCCGCAAATAGATTCGTGAAGTGGAAAAACACCGAACACACCAGAGCCACACTCATCGCGGAAATTTCGCTCCACGCGTTGATCCTCCACCAATACCATCGCAGCAGATAAACTCCGCCCGTCCCCGCACCCACTTCCAACACAAATTTCCATCCCTCGCGAATTGACGCCAGCTCCCACGACACAACTCCCGCCGCCAGCACCAGCAGCAGCGTCACCAGCCGTGACACCACAACGTAGTGCCCCTCCACCGCATCCCTCCGCAAGAATCTCCTGTAGAAATCCGCCACCAGGTACGAACTGCCCCAATTCAACTGCGTCGCCAGCGTGGACATAAACGCCGCCATAAATCCCGCGATCAGAATCCCGCGTAGCGCCGCGGGCATAAAGTTCGTCGCCACCAGCATGTATCCGCTTTCCTTGTTTGCGAGATTTGGATAGAGCGCCACTGCCACCAGAGCCGCGAGTATCCACGGCCACGGCCTTATCGCGTAATGTGCGACGTTAAACCACAGCACGCTCAACAATCCGTTCTTCTCGTCCTTCGCGCTGAAAATCCGCTGCGCGATGTAACCGCCTCCGCCCGGCTCCGCGCCCGGATACCATGACGCCCACCACTGCACAAACAGCACCAGCACAAATGTCAGCACCGGCAGCGTCCACAACGCCGTCCCCAGCATCCCCCGCGAAAAATCCGGCAGCATCTTCGTGATGTCCGCCGCGCCGTGCCCCGTCGCCGCGCGTAGCGCCGCCAGCCGGTCCAGCAGCGCGTGCATCCCCCCCACCGCATGCACGCCGTACCACGCCACCGCAATCACAATCGCCATCTTCAGCACAAATTGAAAAAGGTCCGTCCACAGCACGCCCCACAATCCGCCGAGCGCCACATACAGCCCCGTAAACGGCATCAGAAAGAAAATGCACAGCGCCAGACTCCGCGCCTCGCTCATCCCCAGCGTGACGCTCACGATGCTTGTCATCGCCTTCGTCACCCATCCAAGGATGAGGCAGTTCATCAGCAGTCCAAGATAAATGGCGCGAAAGCCGCGCAAGAAGGCCGCCGGCTTCCCCGCATACCGCATCTCCGCGAACTCCACATCCGTCAGCAGCCCGGACCGCCGCCACAGCCGGGCGAACAAAAACACCGTCATCATCCCCGACGGCAGAAAACTCCACCACAGCCAGTTCCCCGCGATCCCCTGCGAATAGACGAGGCCCGTCACCGCCAGCGGTGTGTCCGCGGCAAACGTCGTCGCTACCATGGACGTCCCCGCCAGCCACCATGACACCTGTCGCCCGGACACAAAATAATCCGCCGTGCTGCGCCCCGACCGCCGCCGGAAATAAAGTCCGAGCAGCAGCGTCGCGGCCAGATAGCCAAAGATCGCCAGGAAATCGAGCGTGGTAAGTTTCATGCGCGCTTGCCCCCGTAAAACAACGGACCTGCGCGCCTAGTCTTATCGCGCACCGCTACCCTGTCAAACAAATTGTGTTGGATTGTGCGAACGAATGAAGGTCAATTCTGAATCAAAACTGGCGCCGCCGCCAGCGGCCCCATCTGCACATAAATCGCCCGGCCCGGCGACACAACAAACATCAATCCAATCATGTTATCGCCCTGCGGCCCCTTGCTGAATATCTCCACGACACCATTTGAAATCTCGTACGCAATCACGCCCGGCGGCGCGACATTCACGGCCAATCCCATCGAGTCGCTCACCGCTCCGCCCAGCGTTCCATTTCCATCGCCGCCAAACGAAATCGAATAAACGCTTTCAGCAAGCCCCGGCGAAAATGGCTCCGCGCTCGCTCCATCCAGAATTCCTTTGAATCCGGCCGCGAGAGTTCCCGTTTCGCTCTCCAGCGTCCCCGCCTCTACGTTTCCATCTGTCCCCAACACAAATCCGCGAGTCGGTGAAACCAAATAAACAATCCCCACGCCCGCCGAGCCCAGCACAATTCTTCCCTCCGCGCTCGCGCTCAGTACAAACGAAGTATTCACGTCCGCCGCGTCCCCGTGCCCGCTTTGCAGCGCGAATTCCTGCGCCCCTCCCATGGCGTCGAATCGCAACACGCCCACGGTTCCGGTTGGTAGAAAACCACTCTGTCCGCGGCCCGGTACGTTGTGACTCCATCCCGTCATCTGTATCACTGCGCTTCCGCTCAGCGACGTGCTCGTAAACGGCCCACCGCTCTGGCGCATCACCGAACCCGCCACCAGCGGCACCCCCGGCGCCGCCGCATCCATTCCCACTGCAAACATTTCATCCGCGGACACCGCGTACAAACTCATGTGCAGCGTCCCGAATCCCGGCACGTTCCATTCCGCGCTTCCCGTACCATCCGCGGAAACGCTCGCCCCGCCGGAAAACGGCACCATCGTTGCCATCGTTCCGCCTTCATTCGCATCCATCTCGCTTCGCATCACCGCGCCGGATTCATCCGACGTAAATTGCCCCGCCATCGCAAGCCGCGCGCCGCGCGCATCCACTCCCGTCAACTCCAGCACATAGGTCCCCGCCTGCTTTACACCGCTCGCCAAGGCCGGGTCCCTCTTCCTCATTTCACCCGACCCGCGCGTCCCCGCGCCGGTCGTATCGTCAAACTCGATAAACCTTGCGTCGCCAGTCGAGTTCACCGCAAGCGCAAATGTATTGCTTGTGCCATCCACGAAATCTAGCGTCATTGCGCCAAGCTGGTTCGCGCCCACGCCATAGGTACCCGTAAACTTCACCTTGCTTTGCGGCCCCGCCGCGCCGTTGCGGTCCAGCACCCCGCCGGTAATGTTGCCCTTCCCGTCCGCCGAAAAACTTCCTGCTTCCGCAATAAATCCCAGTGCCCCGGACCCGCCCGTGCTCCCGAAGCCGCTGAATCGGAACGCATAATTGCCGTTCAGCATCGCGTTATTCGCGCCGCCGCCCATGAGCGCGCCTGCCGACGTGCTTGCGCTCACCGTGATGGTGTAGGACTGCATGGCCGCCACGCTGCACACATCCAATACTTGTAGAGTGAAAGTGTAGGTTCCTGGCGTCGTCGGAGTCCCCGCAATCGTCACGCTCGCGACACTCGCCGTTGTCAAGAAAAGTCCAGGAGGCAACGATCCGGCCGATATGCTCCAATTGAATGGACTGCTTCCATCCGCAACGTTCACAACCGCGTTGTATTGCGTGCCCGCAGTCGCATTCGGTACGGAAGTCGTCGGTATGGAGGGATCGGGGACCATGAACATCGTCGCATTCGCAACCTGTGTGGGATCGCTCACCGAGGTCGCCGTGACCACCGCGGTAGTATTCACGGTCGTCGGCGCCGTATACGTCGCGCTCTTATTAGTCAGATTGCTCAGGCTTCCCGGCCCGCTGAGCACCCATGTCACACCTTGATTGCTGGGGTCTTGTACCAAAATTGCCGTGATTGGACGCGGCTTCCCCGCGTCCACGAATACAGTTCCTCCGGGAATCAGCGTGATGAATAGTCCGCTGGGCCCTCCCCCGGATCCTCCGCCCGGCACCGCTGTGATGGGAACGTTGTAATTCTGGCAGCCCGTGAGAAACACCACGGCGAGGACCAGGCACGCCGTCCCGGCTCCAACTCTCTGCCCGATCCTTTGACCAATCTTCAGCAAGTCTTGTCCTTTGCCGTTCCGCACGCCCGCCCCCAGTCGCCCTCCACCTAATCGCATCCCGTGCTCAATCAACAGATGTCTCTCTCTTGCGGCGAGTTGCTTTCCAAACTCCCTGAATTGTTTCCCGGCTGACTGGGCTTTCCAGAAGTTGCGATTCCTCCACCTGACCGCATTTCCCTTTTGGAGAAATCATCATAACACGCGCCGCCCGCGATTCAGCCATTCGCGCCGCGCATGTTTCATCAAGTTTGTAAGAGGGGTCTGAAAAAGGAAGACCCCGGGTTGGTCAGGGGGATGACAACCCGGGGCCGGGGGGATGAAACAGAGGCAGGGCCGGAATAATCTCGTTTTTACTTAATGGGTGACGATGCTTGCCCAGTTGTCTTCTTCCACCGCAAGGATCATGTGTTTGAAAATATCAATGTCCCAGCCTTCGCCGACTCGGAATCTCACCGCATCGTGATTCTCGCCGACGATGATTCCATGCAGGGGCACTCGGATTTCTCCCGCGGCCACCTGCAAGACAACTGGCTGCCCGATCCATGCTTCGTATACGCTTGGCATTTTCGGCTCCCTCAGTAGAAGTCGTGTTCGCAGGGGCCATCTTGCGGGAGGGACTCTTGCCTCACAATGGTACTCAGGCACCAGAATGATAGGTAAGAGGTACTGTTTGCTCTTGCGGCACAATTCCCCGCCTGCTATCTCCTGAGTACCTTCGTACTTTTTCTTTGAGCCTACCGGCCCATTCTCCGTTGCGTACCCCTGCTTCATCATTGCTTCCAGACACGGCCTGCTGCGCGCGCACACTCCGCGCAGCAGGGTATGGAAAGGAACACAAAACTTGATCCGCCTGCCCAACATGCTGATTTTCTCTTGGATCCTGGTTGCTTCCTTGGGTCTTGCCTGGGAAGAAAGCTGCGGGAATCCTGTGCTTTTCTGCTACCTTCTTTCGCGGGAGATCCAATTGCGGCGCGGCGGTCTTGTTCCGCTCACTCTCCAGGTTGAATGCTCGAATCCATCCGCAATCTTTTCCACACCCTCTACGACGTCCAGGGACTGATTCACTGGGGCGGCACACTCCTCGTTTGCATCATCGTTTTCATTGAAACAGGTTTTTTCGTGGGATTTTTTCTTCCCGGTGATTCGCTGTTGGTTACCGCGGGTATCTTCGCCGCCGCAGGTCTCCTCAATGTTTGGACCCTGCTTCCCATCGTCATGCTCTGCGCCATCGCGGGCGATCAAATCGGCTACTGGATCGGTCGCAAAGCTGGCCAGGCAATCTACCGCCGCCCCGATTCTTTTATCTTTAAGCGTAGGCATCTCGAGCGCGCACACCGTTTCTACGAAGTCTATGGCGGAAAGACGGTCATTATCGCCCGCTATGTGCCCATCGTTCGGACCTTCTGTCCGCCCGTTGCCGGCGCCGCGCAGATGAACTACTGGCACTACCTCCTCTACGACATTGCAGGCGGCGCGCTCTGGACCAGTTCGATGATTCTCGGCGGTTTTTTCCTCGGCAAGACAATCCCTCACATTAGCGAGCGCATCCATTACGTCATCGCCGCCGTTGTTTTTCTATCGCTCTTGCCCGCAATCATTGGAATAATCCGCGCCCGCAATCACAAACCCAGCGGCAATCCCGGCACTGAAGGCGATGGCTCGCCTTCGTAAGAACGGGTCTCGCACCCGCCCCCTCCCGCCCGCCGCCATCATTTTTGACATCGGCCGCGTCATCGTCCGTCTCGATCCGCGCCACGTCCTCTCCGTCCTCAAATCAAACAGAATGGAATCCCCCGAAAAAATCTGGGCCGATATTCAACTTGACCCTACATGGAAAGATTGGCAGGAAGGCCGCCTCGCCCCGAGTGACTGGTGTGCTCACCTCAACCAACGCCTCGGTCTGCGCGTCTCTTTCGACCAATTCTCCCGCGCCTGGAACAGCGTCATACTCCCCGACCCGAATCTCTCCGACTTTCTTTTCGCGCGCCTTTCGCGCCGATGCCGTCTCGTACTTCTCTCCAACACGGACCCGCTCCATGTCGATTACCTGCTGTCCCATTTCACCTTCATGCGTTACTTCCCCGCGCGCGTATTTTCCTGCCGCGTTGGCGCCAGCAAGCCCGAAACCAAGATCTACGCTGCCGCAATCCACGCCGCAGGCGTCCCGCCCGCGCGCATCCTCTATGTGGATGACGTACTCTCCTACGTCCGCGCCGGCCGCCGCATGGGCCTTGACGCCATCCAATTCACATCCCTTCGCCAACTCACCGCCGGCCTCGTCCTCCGCAATCTCCTGTGATCTGAATCGCTTTCTCTTTCTTTTCCTCTGCCCCCTCTTGGCCTCTTCGGTAGATTCTGTTTACCTCAATTGCGATTCCTGCTGACCAAATCGGCGACACGCACCTTTCATTGCCACTCGCCCACCGAATGCGTGAAAAGGAAAATTCTTGCCCTAATAGTTACCCCCTTCGCACATCCCCGCCTGTAAGTCACTGAAAATAAAGACCCCATTTTCCTGGCGTCCCATTCCGTCTTGGTACCCCGATTGCCCTTTGGTACAGTGCAGTTGCTCAGACCAGCCCCTGAGCCACTGCCTAGTGCGGCTTGTAAAGCCGCCACCCAATCGGAGGATTCACAATGCGTGCGCTGATTCGACGGCTTTCCATCCCCGCTTCAGAATCGCATTTGAGTGTCGCGCTGGCCTTGAGCGTCCTGGTCATGAGCCTCCTTTTGTGGGGTATCGTCTGGCAATCCGACATCATCGCCAAACAGCGCGACGTGATCCGCTGGCTTTGGTCGCTTCACGGCGGCCACATGAGCTAGCTCCAAGATTTTGTCGACGGCTTCTGTCCCTCTCAAAGCAGATGTAACGAAGGCCGCTCTACCGGGCGGCTTTCGTGTTTTTAGTGCGGGTTTTTCAGGAAGGTTACTTCACGAACATTGCTTCGCGGAGCTGATCTCTGCCCAGGTACGTTTTTGAGGTGTGGAATCGACCGAAAAGTTCCAGTATTTCGCGGTTCTGAAATGTCCTCGCAAATGGGAACACCGATGGTGCGGGCACCAGCTCGAGCGTATGTTCATCCAGCACCCTGTACCGCTGGAATTGTTCCGGCCGTTTGCTGTGGAACACCGCCAACACCACGCCGCCCTCGCGCAACAGCCTGCTGACCCGCTCCGCCACCCTCCGCATCATGTCCCCGTCCAGGTAGTCGAGCAAGTCCCACACGAGCACGGCGTCAAATGTCCCAGGCTCGAACTTCAGGCTCGACTCCAAGAACTGGTTCGCCACTTCGGATGGTGAAGTATGTTCCACTTCTGCGGGCAGCGCTCGCTGTCGTTCGGTTTCCGCCTGAGAATATTGCTTCCAGCTCGTAAGCAGGTCTTCGGTGTAGACCTTGAAGCCCCGGTCGATGAAGAAAGATATCGTGGATTGCCACGCCGGCCCGAGGTCCAGCAGGCTCCCGCGACCGAGCCCACCGAGGTGCCACAGAAAATCCTTCAGGCTGCTTGAATTTCGAGTTTCCCGCGGCGCAAATGCTGGCGGTGCTGGCGACACTGTTGGTGTGTGCACGTGTGGTCGCGCTGCTGCTCCTGCTTGAGCGCGCTCGGGGCTGAGTCGAAAGCGGTTCAACAATCCCATTCTTTTATTCTTGCTTGCTCCTACGATTCTTTCTCGCCCGCGCCGATTGCCAGCGGGACTTCAACCCGCGGCGTCTGCGTTTGCGCGTTGCTTCCGTTCCCGCCGGCGCGTCCGGATTTCTTCTCGCCGGGCGTCGCCACTTCCAGTTGTCCGCTCACCACTGCGCCTTCTTCAATCGCCAGCCGTGGCGAAACCGAGTTTCCATGCCACCGCCCAGTGGGCCCTACAAGAATTCTGTCCGCCGCGCGAAGGTTTCCGTTCAGTTCGCCGCGCACAATGATTTCACGCGCTTCAATGTCGCCGGCCACAACACCATCCGTCCCGATCGTCACGCGTCCGCCGGCCAGTTTCACTTGACCGTGCAACTCGCCGTTGATTTGCAAGTCTTCGGTGCCCGTCACTTGTCCGTGAATTGAAATTCCCTTGCTCACAATGCTCACGGCTGGTTTCGGTGGTTCCGGTTGTGCAACGGCTTGATGGGATGGATTCGATTGCGTGTGAGCCGTCTGGGCAGTTGGCGTCACCACAACGTTCTGCGGGGGAGGAGATACCTTCGGTTCCTCATTCCTGCGCCACATGATTTCCTCCTCGGGGTGGGTCCTAAAAGGGGTCTTCCTGGGCGAGCCCCATGACTCCACTAGAGGGGCGGAATATAGTACATCGTCAAGTCAAATGTAAATGGGTAGGGGGTTCTATTTCGGCCAACCGTTGACGCAGTTGGTAACTTGTCCCTCGGGACAGGCCCCACGCCATATGCCTCGCTCAAAATCACGCTAAATCCCAATAAATATGGCATTTTCCTAGAAGTGCCGGTCCACTGCCACTCTGCCACAAGACCCTGCCTTACTTGTGGTTTTCGATCCCGCCAAATAAACCTTGTCATCCTGAGTGGAGTCCCGATGGTTTTCATCGGGACGGAGCGAAGGATCCCGATCGCCCTCGACAAAATTCAATTCAAAGCGGGCTGGGTGCGTATGTGGCGGGTGCCGCGCCCTTCACTTTCCAAGGGTGCGGTGCTTGACTTTGCTTTATTCTGAAATTTCAAATCTCAAATCTGAAATTGATTCTATCCCCTGCAACTCCCTCACGCATTCGGCGCCAACCCGCGTAACTTCTCCGCCGCCGCCTCCGGCTCCAGCGGATTGAAGTACACCTCCTTAATGCTGTACGACTTGCTCCGCAATTCCACAATCGGCAGGATTTCGATGTGCCAGTGGTAGTCCTCCGCAATCGTCGTCCAGTAATCCGCCAGCTCTCCCTTATACGATGCCGTATTCGGAGACGTGTGCACCACCATGTGATATTCCTGCGTCACTTGCTCCAGCCGCCGTAGCGTCCTTCCCAGCAAACTTGCCAGGTGCCGCCGGTTCGCCCCCGGCCTGGCCGTCTCAAACTGGTGGTTGTGTTTCCGGTGCATCAGCCAGATCTCGTAAGGCACTCTCGACGCATACGGACAGAACGCCAGATATTCCCCCTGCGCGTCCACCAGCCGCTTTCCGCGCTTCTCTTCCTGCCTCACAATGTCGCAGAAAACACACCGCTCCTTCTCCTGATACCACGCCCGCGCTGCGCGTAACTCATAGAGGATGCGCCGCGGCACAAACGTCGTCGCCGTCACCTGCGCATGGGCGTGAGTCCATTCCGCGCCCGCCACCGCGCCCTGATTCTTGAACACGGTCACGTACTTGAACCGCCGGTCTTGTTTCAAATCCGCGATTCGCTGCGCGTAAACTGTCATCACGCGCTCGATCTCCCCATCGCTCATCTGCGAAAGCCGCCGCTCATGTTGCGGCGTTTCCACGATGATTTCGTGCGCCCCCACCAGCCCCATCCGGTCATATATGCCCTCGGCCTGACGCCCCACTTCGCCTTCAATTCGATAGAGCGGGTCCAAATGTGGCATCACTCGCACCTGCCACGGGCCAGTTTCCGGCACCTTCAGAAGCGTCTTCTGCGCCTCCTCATGCCCCGGACACAGCGGACACCCCTCTGCCGGCGATTCCACCTTTTCCGGGTGGCCCATGACTACCCAGCTGCGTGTAATGGGATCCTTACGAAGTTCCATGGGTACCAAACCGGAAGGGGATTTC
>JBGPHM010000057.1:0-21438 GCA_041484365.1 Terriglobia bacterium
AGAAGCCGTGGATTGGGCAGGGCATTCGGTTCGGCATCCTGCTGGCGCTGGTCGCGCCTATACCGGGGTTCATGACCAACTACGCCGTCATTCCAGTTCCGCATACTCTCGCGCTCAATTGGATACTTGCGGGGGGCGCGCAGGCGGTGCTGGTTGCGCTCGTTATCGCGGCCATTTGCCAGCCAAAAACCGACGCGGTCTAAAGTATACAATCTGACCTTTGACGCGGCGGCTCGTCGCTTATGAAAGCAACTGCGAGCCGCCGCGAGGGTTCCGCTTAGCGCGAGATTGGTCCAAAGTCACGCGCGATCATCCGATCCGCCATCCTTCCGGGCAGCATTCTCATGAACCATATCCTTCGCCCGGCTTTTTTCGGCACCGGATAGCGCAGGCCCGGCTCTGCCGCGCGCAACGCTCCGAGCACAATCTCCGCGCAATCCTCGGGCGTTGTTTTTGACGCACCTGTGTATTTGCGCCAGCCGCGGAAAAATCCATTGTAAACGCCCGCATAAGGCCCCTTTTCCATTAGGGGGCGATATTGCGCCGCAAGCTCAATCGCGGCGTTCTCGATATTTGTCCGGATGTAGCCCGGTTCAATAAGGATTACTTTCACGCCGAACGGCCGCACTTCGTGGCGCAGGGCATCGCTCATCGCTTCGAGCGCGTGTTTTGTGCTGGAATACGGGCCCATCACCGGCAACGTCATCCGCCCACTTACCGAACTCATGTTCACAATCCAGCCGCGCTGCCGGGCGCGCATCTCCGGCAAGACGCGCTGGATCAGCCGTACTGCCGCGAAATAATTCGTCTCGAATTGCCGCCGCAAATCTTCCATGCGAATCTCTTCCATCGTCACGCCATAAGCCACGCCTGCGTTGTTGATGAGTACGTCCACCGGGCCCGCGGCGGATCGAATTCCCGCGAGCGCGCGGTCCACGCTCAAGTCGTTGCATACGTCCATTTCGAGCGGAGTGATTGGCAGATTGAGTTTCTGCGCTTCTTCGGCCAGCTTCGCGCGCCGCTCGGCGTTGCGCCCTGCCGCGAACACTCGATAGCCTTCGCGCGCCAGCCGCAGTGCTATCGCCTTGCCCAAGCCTTCAGTTCCGCCGGTGATCAGTGTGATTCGTGCGCCGGAATTTTCAGTCATATACGCCTCGCGTTTCCCGTGTGCCTCTCACGCTATCGCAAAGCGGGCGTCGAATCCAGCCGTTCGATGAGCTTTCCAGAAACTTATGGACAAAGCCGCGCGTCCTAGAGCATCGTCAGGTCGATGTTATGATTTTTTCGGGGCGCTTCCGCGCTCCATCCACGTCGAAATCGGTTGGAAGTTGATGTCAGGAGAAAAGCCATGAAATCCCACGTGTTGTTTTTTCGCGGGCTGAACGCAAAATCCTCAATGTTTGAGAAAACTACTCTTTTCATCGTGAGCCTCGCGCTGCTGGCGGGCCTTGCACCGGCGAAGGGACGCGCCGCGGGGCAGTCGCAAAACGGCGGAGCCGCGATTGATGATTCCTCCGCGAAAAAATCCGGAGCGAAGAGCGACAAGACCAAGAGCGCCGCCACTCCCGCGCCGCAGCCGATGGACGCTGCATACACAGCGAAAATCAAGGAGTACACCACCGAGCCATACTTCCTCACCGAGTTGGTGGACCATCTCCCCGCCTCGCCGACCGTGCCCACGCCCGAAAAAATTCTCGGCTATGCCATCGGCGCGCCAAACCACCTGACCTACACCAAGGATATCTACCGCTACTACCGCGCGCTCGCTGCTGCAACGCCGCGCGTAAAGGTCTGGACCGTTGGCAAGAGCGAGGAGGGCCGCGAATTCCTGATGATCGCCGTAAGCGACGATTCCAACATGGCGCAGATCGAGCATTTCAAGGAGATTACCGCTAAGCTCGCCGACCCACGCAAGATCAGCGAAGCCGAGGCGCAGCAACTGATCAAGGACGGGAAGCCGATTTATTGGGCCTCGGGGGCAATCCATTCGCCGGAGACAGGCTCGCCGGAAATGCTGATGGAGCTGGCCTATCGTTTGGCTGTTGAAGATACGCCGTTCATCCAGAACATCCGCAAGAATTCGATCGTGCTCATCACACCGGTGCTTGAAGTGGACGGGCGCGACCGCATGGTGGACACGTACAACTATCACCTTGCGCATCCGGATCAGCCGCCGATGAACCTGCTCTACTGGGGCCACTATGTCGCACACGACAACAACCGCGACGGCATCGCGCAGGCCTTGCAGCTCTCGAAGGTGCAGATGCGCAGCTTCCTCGAATGGCATGCGACGGTGATGCACGACCTTCATGAATCCGAGCCGTTTCTCTACGTCATGACCGGCACAGGGCCGTACAACGCCTGGCTCGATCCCATCGTCGTGAGCGAATGGCAGAAGATGGCCTACTACGATATCGAACAGATGACCGCACGCGGCGTTCCCGGCGTTTGGACGCACGATTTCTACGATGGCTGGGCGTCGAATTACATGCTTTACGTCGCGACGGGACACAACGCCATCGGCCGCTTCTACGAAACATTTGGAAACGGCGGCGCGGACACGCGCATGAGGACCATCCCGCCGAACATGACCACGCGCGAATGGTTCCGCCCCAATCCGCCGCTGCCGCGCGTGAATTGGTCCATGCGCAACAACATCAACATGCAGGAGAGCGGAATTCTTTTCTCGATGTCGTATACCGCCAGCCACGCGCAGGAATTTCTTTCTAATTTTTATTTGAAGAGCAAGCGCAGCGTCGCGAAAGCCGCCACGGAAGGCCCGGCGGCGTGGGTGATCGTCAATGACGGCAAGCGTCCCGCGCTCGCGGCGCAGCTCGCCGGACTTTTGCAGAATCAAGGCTGTGAAGTCCACACGCTCAATCAGGAGACTGAAGTGCAGCAACAACGCCCGGCCGCGCCCGCTGGCGCAGGCGGAGGTGCCGGTGGAAGTGCGGGTGGACGCGGAGGCCGCGGGGGTGGGCCTGAAACAGGTGGCGCCGCGCCAGTAGGAGAGAACGCCGCGCCTCGTCCAGCTCCTACTGCGACCATGGCCGTTAAAATACCGGCGGGCAGTTACGTCATCCGAATGGATCAGCCCTACAGCCGCATGGCGGACATGCTGCTCGACACGCAATATTTCAACGTGAACGACCCGCGCCCCTATGACGACACCGGCTGGACGCTCGGGCCGCTTCGAAATGTTTCCACGATGCGCGTGACCGACGCCGCAATTCTCAAGGCCCCGATGACACTCATCCAGGGCGAAGCGAAGGCGGCGGGCAGTTTCAACGCGTCCGCAGCGCGGTATTACCTCGTCAACGCAAACGCGGAGCCAGTGCTCGCAACACTTCGTTTTCGCTTGAAGAACGTGAAAATGTTCGCCGCGGAGGCAGGATTCGAGGCCGATGGCGTGAAATACAACGCGGGAACTTTTCTAATCCCGGCCGAGGGGAATCCGGGCGACGTCGCTTCGCAGCTCGAAGCCGCCGCCAGGGATCTCGGCATCCGCGTGAAAGGTACTGCAGCAGAGCCGAGCGTGGCAAAGCATGAGCTGGCCGTGCCGCGGATCGCCGTCGTCCACACCTGGGTGAACACTCAGAACGAAGGATGGTATCGCCTCGCGCTTGACGAGATGAAGGTGCCTTACACCTACATTTCCGATCAGATGCTGCGCGCCACACCTAATCTGCGCGACCGCTTCGACGTAATCATTTTCCCGCCGGGCGCGGGCAATCTCGCCTCGATGATCAACGGCGTGCCAAAACGTATGACGCCCGATGGCTCCGACTTCGGCGGCCCGATCCCGTGGAAGCGCACGGACATCACGCCCAACCTCGCTACTTCGGACGGCCAGCCCGACCAGACGGATGACATCCGCGGCGGCATGGGTTTCGAGGGCCTTGCGAATTTGAAAAAGTTTATTGACGGCGGCGGGCTATTCATCCCCATCACTTCCGTCGCTCAGCTTCCGATTGATTTGGGCATGACGCCCGGAATCTCTATCGCGCAGACGCCGCAGCTTCAGGCGCGCGGCTCGATCTATCAGTCGAGCGTCGAAGACCGCACCAGTCCCATCGCCTATGGCTACGATGAAACGCTCGGCGTGTACTTCAGCCAGGCGCCGGTGTTTCGTGTGTCGCTCGGCCTTGGTGGTGGCGGGGGCGGCGGTGGAGGAGGCGGTGGCGAAACAGGGGGTGCAGGTGGAGGCGCGGGACGTCCAAGTGGCCGCGGCACTGCAACGGACCCGGACATCGTGCAGGCGCGTCCTTACATGGCGCCGGAGCAGCGGCCGATGCCACGAACGCCTCGCGAGCGGGAACTCTACATTGACCCGGACGTTCGCCAATACAACGCCTCTTCGATTCCGCCACAGTCGATGTGGCCGCGCGTGATCGTTCGCTTTGCCGCCGAGCGCGATCTGCTCATCAGCGGCGAATTGGCTGGCGGCGCAGCGCTCGCGGAATCGCCGGCCGTTGTGGACGTACCCGTTGGCCGTGGACACGTGGTGTTCTTCGCCATCAATCCAATGTGGCGGCAGGAGACTCACGGCATGTTCATGCTGGTGATGAATGCCGCGATGAACTTCGACCACTTGCAGGCGGGTTCACGCCCAAGCACGCCGCGCAACGGTGGAAATGCGTCCGCGTCGGGCGATGACGACGCCAACAACAATCGCTAAAGCGTTTCGTTGGATTTAGCGGCACGCGAATTTCGATGAGGGGCGCGACACGTCGCGCCCCTGCATTTTTCTCCGCGTCCTCTGCGCCTCTGCGGTGGGGTTTCTTTGTCTACGGCTTCTGTGCTGGCAAAACACTCAACACAATCGCGGATGGATGTTCCTTGTCGTGCAAAATCGTGTTTGTCGCCGCGACTTTTTTCGTCGCGTGTGCGATGTCCGGGTCGCCGGTGTTGAGGTTGCGGTCAAAGCGCGGATAGTTGCTGCTCGCAATCTCCAGTCGCAAGCGGTGGCCTGCCTGAAACACGTTGCTCGTGGCCCACAGATCCACGGTGATCTTGTAAACCTCGCCCGGCTTCATCAACTCCGGTTTCTCGCGCGAATCGCGGTAGCGCATGCGCAGGATGCCGTCCGTAATATTCTGCGCGAAGCCGGTGGGCCACACGTCCACGAGCTTCGCGGTGAAGTCCGTGTCCACGGCAGTTGATTTCACAAACAGCTCAACGGTGACCGGCCCGGTCACGTCAATCTCCTGCTCGAGCGCCCCGGTAGAAAAAACAAGAATGTCCTGCCGCGTCTCGACGTCGCTTTGCTCCTTCGGCCCCGGCAAAAGCAATCCTTGCTCGCAGCATAAGGGCCCGCCGCGCGTCTGCACGGGATTCGCGGGATCGTAAACGTAGTGATCCGGTGACTCCGCACCAGTCGGCCCGCTCGCGCTCAGCGAACCATCCCCCGCGGAGCTATTTGCCTTGCCGCTCGAATGGAGGTACATCCACTGAGCCTGCACGCCGGGCGGCGGCCAGTCGTCGAAGTCGCGCCACTCATTGCGGCCCATGGTGAAAACGCGCACGGGCTTTTCCTTGTCCATTCCGTTTGACGCGTTCTTGATGATGTAGTCGTACCAGCGGAGCATCGCGCCGGCGTTGTCCCAGCCGGCCTGCTTGCCGAAATCAACGTCACCGATTTTTTGGCCGCCGCCTGCGTGGCCGCCGATCTCAATCACCAATCGCTGATTATTGCGCGCGTATTCCAAACCCGCGTGCGCTTTGAGTCCCGCAAAATTTCGCAGCGTGCCGCCGAGAAAGATGTCGTACCACCCGCCGACGTGGAACGCCGGGACCTGTATGCGGCTGTAATCCGCTTCGATGGACCACTGCTTCCAGTATTCGTCGTAGTTCGGATGCGCAAGCCAATCCTGAAAATACGGCGCGGCCGTTTTCGGATCGCTCGGCCTCAACACCGGATAATCGGCCAGAGGCAAAGTGTTTACCCAATCGAGAATTTTCTTCTCTCCCGCCGTGTAGCGCCGTTGCGAGTCCTCCGCAAGGCCCGAACTCCACGATTCGTTAAACCACTGCTCGAATGCGCCGCCCTGGTAGGTCCAGTTCTCGTGATAATCGGAGGCGGTAATGATTGGAAAGATTCCCGCGAGATGCGGCGGCTTGGCGATCGCGGCGAGGAGTTGCGTCGCGCCAACATACGAGCCGCCAAACATTCCGATCATCCCCGTGGACCACGGCTGGTGCGCGAGCCATTCGACGGTGTCGTAGCCGTCCAGCGATTCATGTTTGAAGGGATACCATTCGCCATCGGAGGAAAAGCGTCCGCGTACATCCTGGACGACGCACGCATAGCCCGCTTCGGCGGCCCGCATGCACAGGTGCGTGTTAAACGACTGCGACTTGTCGTAAGGAGTTCGCTCCAAGAGAACGGGGAACTTGCCTTCGGCGCGCGGGCGGTAAACGTCGGCGAAGAGTTTCACGCCGTCGCGCGTCATCATCGAAACGTTGCGATCGATGGTGACGGCATAGACCTCGTCGCCCGCGGCATTCCTCGCTGCAGGAAGCGTGGCGATCAGCGCCGCTGCAATCACAAGCGCGGCAGCGAGGCCTGCTCGTATCGCGCCTGGTCTACGCAATGCGCCTCTTACTTCGCCCACAAGTTTGAAGCCGCGCAAACCACGATCACTCGATTCGACTGTTCGCATGCCCTGAATCGTAGGGCCGCGCAATGCGCCCCGTCAATGACGGGGCGCAGACTTATTCATGACGGAGAGCTTCGACAGGGTTCGTGCGCATTGCGCGAATTGAAGGCAACAAACACGCTACTGCGGCGACAAAAAGGAGCGTGCCCGTCATTGCGGCGAACGTCCATGGATCCGTCACCGACACACCAAACATGAGGCTTTTGAAAAACCGTGTGACGGCCCAGGAGGAAGCAACCCCCAGGGCCACGCCCCAAACAATTGGCCGAAACCCTTGTGCGGCAACCAACCCGAGAATGTCGGATGGCTTGGCACCAAGCGCCATCCGAACACCCAATTCCCGTGTTCGCTGTGTGGCCGCGTTGGACACGACGGCATACACTCCAGTGACAGCGAGCAATAAGGCCAATGTGCCGAACAGAATCGAGATAAGAATGAGTAGCCGATTCGAGCCACGTCCGCCGATTGAAGCGCTAATCAATTGTTCCATGTAGGCGATGCGCTGAATCATAATATCCGCGTTGGCGCTCCGGAGCGCATCTCGGACGGCTGCGCCGGTATTTACTCCATGCTTGTCCGGCCGGACCGCGACAACCATGCTTCGAGACAAAGCAAACTCCGATTGTGCGAGTGGGATATATGCCGCTGGCTGAGCGTCGAATAGCTTCACTTGGTCGCCCGTGGTACTTACACCCATCATGCGAATGTCACCTGCCACACCGATGACTTGCCAAGATTCAGCGGCCATCGGCCTGTAAGCTGAAACGTCGCCATTGAGCGAGGGGTCATTCCTTTGAGTGAGGGCCACTACGTCCGGCCGCCTGGAATCAATCTCCCAAAATGTGATTCTCTTGCCTGTCGCGTCTTGCCCGGGCCACAAGATTTCGGCGAGCGCATGGTTAATGACCACTACATGGTCGCTGAATTGGCTGTCCTGCGGTGTGAAGTCCCTCCCGCTGTACATGCGGACTCCGAGCGTATGAAAGTAATCCGGGCCGACGAGGTCCAGCAGGCAGGTCTCCGGATGAAACTTGCCGTCCGCCGAAAATGGGCGGTAGAACCAAGCAATGCGATCCAAAGGAACGTCTTTTGCAAACGTGGCCGATTCGATGCCAGGGATTTCGCGAATCCTTCGCAAGGCCGCATCGCCGAATTCAATTTGCCGCGCGATCTCCCGCCGATTCAATGCCATCGACTCGGCTTCTGAAAGTTTAGCGTTCCAGTTTGTGATTTTGGGAAGAACGACGTGAGCAACGAGTAGATTCTCAGGAGTGATGCCCCAATCCGAGTGTGTAAGACTAACGAAACTGCGAATGACCAGTCCCGCGCTCACCAGCAACACCAGAGCAAAGGCGGCTTCCAAAGAAACCAACAGATCTCGCACCTTTGTGTGCCCGCGGCTTTGCGTTCCTCCGCCTCCCTCCTGCAATGCGGTGTGCAAGTCCCTCCGCGAAACCTTCCAAGCGGGAAGAACACCCGATAGAAGGCCCGCCAGAATAGAAAGGGCGAGGCCGGCCAACACCACGTGGCCATTCAACCCGACATGGTCAACGCCGGGCAGGTCGACAAGATGCAAGCCCCGAAGGACTCGCACACCTGAAATACCGAGAGTCACTCCAAGTGCACCCGCGAGAATGCATAGCACCAGACTTTCTGAAAGAAGTTGGCGAAACAAGTCCCCACGCCCAGCGCCAATCGCCGACCGCACGGCAAGCTCTTTTTCGCGGCTGACACCACGCGCCAGGAGCAGATTGGCAATGTTGGTGCACCCAAGCAGAATGAGAAGCAGAACTGCTGCCCATAACATCCATAAAGCTGTTTCGTAGCGCCCCACGACCACTCTGTAAAAAGGAAAAGCTGCGGGATGAACAATCATCTTTCCAGTTGCGGATTGATTCGACTCGGGCTGGACAAAAGTGTCCAACTCGGCCTGTGCCTGCATGAGACTGGCGCCATCGCGCAGCCGCCCGACGCCATGCGCGGATTCGTAGGGTCCAGAGTCGCGTGTGAGCGCCACCCAGAGCTGTGTGTCGCGGTCGGGAAAGAAGAAATCCTCTGGCATCACGCCGACAATCGTATAGAGCGCGCCATCCATGCGAACCGTCTTGCCGGCGATTTCAGGATTGGCACCGAAGCGAGACCTCCAAAGGTTGTAAGAAAGAATGACAGCTTTGTCCGCACCGGGCGTGTCGTCGGAATCTGTGAACAGCCGACCAACGAGCGGCTTGGAACCAAGCGCACCAAATAGATTCGTCCCAGCGTAGGTGGCTTGAATGGAGTCACTCTCGTTGTTCGCCAAATTGAGCCGAATCGTGTTTAGCTGAAATAGTGCAATCTTCTCAAATGTGCGGCTTTGAGCTTGCCAGTGTTCAAGTGCCGTGCCGGACATACCGCAGCGAACATCGAAATTCTTCGTACCCCAAATGAATACGAGGCGATCGGGTTGCGAGTAGGGGAAGGGGTGCAGTAGAACCGCATCTACAAAACTGAAAACGGCTGTGTTTAAGCCGATGCCTAGGCCCAGGGAAAGCGCGACAATAACGGCGAATCCGGGGTTCCTTCGCAGAGCGCGAAGTGCATAACGAATATCACGCCAAACCCCGGACATTTATTCCCTCCTCGCCTCGCTCAAGCGGCATTCACGCGCGGCGCGCGCAGGCGAATTACGTTGCGGCTGAGGAAGAGTATGCCGCCGATGATTGCTGTAGCGAGCAGGACTTCCCAGAACAAACCGTAGGTCATTGCCTTGAAGAATCGATAAGGCAACTCGTAGAGAGAACTCTCCATGTAGGTCACGGCTTGAAGCGTGGCTGGATCTTTCACACCCTTAAAATAATCCTGCACGGTATCGAGGTATGGCGCGAATACAGCAGCCATCAAACCAATCGCCGCGACGAGGCACGCCGGGGCAAAGCGGCCGATGTTGCAGGCCCAGCGATAGGTCCAGCGAGTCCGCAAGCCCGGGGCAAAGCGGCCCATCAGAAGAAATAGAGCCGATAAGACTAGCGCGCCGCCAAAGAGAAGCACACCCATGCCGGCGGAATGCAACGCAATGCTTGTGGCATTCAGCGGCCGAAACCAAGAGGGAGTCCGCTCAAGACGCTTGTCGGCAACTTTCCGTGATAAGTCTTCCTTCTCGATGGCGAGAAGCTTTGCGACTTCTGTATGGCCCGCGGCAGCTTCCAGGGGCTGCAGGATTTCATAAGCAGGAAGCAGCATTGTCTCCGCGGTGGCGCGCATTAAGTCACCGCGCGAAAGGTCACGCGCTCGCTCAGCGAAACGGACCACGGTCCAGGCAAGATGTGCCGCTGTCGCCTTGTCGCCCTTTTGTTCGGCTTCTTTGGCCTGGTCGAGCAGAAGTTTTGAATACTTTTGTGATTCCCAAAAGCCGAATGGATAGATCTGGAATATGCCCGTTGAAACTTCCGATGGTTGCCGCAGGTTGTGGGCCTTAAGCACGGACTGCTCCAGCGCAACGGCTCGGTCATAGTAGGAATCGTAGCGCGGTGCGGCGAAAGCCTTCTCCATGGCCGCTCGCCACGCTGGATCGTTCAGTATCTTTTCCTTTGGGGGCAGATAATTGTATTGCTTCCGGATTTCTCCATCGCGAATACTCGCTTCCACGAGGTATGGCGTTGCATTGTCCGGGTCATATTCTTCAAGTTTTTTGACCCAACCGTGCTTTTGCGCTATTTGGTGATAGGCGTACCAGCCGCTGGCGCCCCGGTAGTAAATCCAGGTGAGTGATGGATCCATCGCGACCGCTTCGTCGGCCAGGCGCGCGCCATCTTCCACGGAACTCGCGCGCGTGGAGATCATCCGCATAGAGAGAAGAGCCAGGGTCTTGGCATCGCGGTTCGCTTCCGCTTCCCGCGCCATCCGCTGGTAATCAACCTGAGGCGCATTGTTGTAAGGGCGCCAGGAATAAACGACCGCGCCAAAACCTTCGTGCACAGAGGGCAGCGCGAAAAACGCAACAAGCGCCGCAATCGCAAGCGCGAACGCAAGCGGACCCGGGGTCTTCACGGCGGTAGGCTCTTTCTCGCTGTCCTTCCATCCATAGATAACGTGATTCCACCACGCTTTGCCGAGTGACATGATTCCTCCTGCGAGCCATTTCAGGCTCTCGTGTGTAGATTCAATTTCGGGTAGCTCCGCCTGCATCGCCAGCGCCCATTCGCGCGATCTCGATGGCCAGGCAAACACAAGACAGCCGAATGCCCGTGCGATCATTCCGTTCAGGTTCTGTTGTTGACGCATATTCATGAAAGTTCTCGAAAATCCTCCGCCCCGATTTCTGTCACGCAACCTTCGGGCGCATCCTCCGATTCAGGATGTTGCGCCCGATAATCATCATGATCGTGAAGACGCCCAACACCATCACGATCAGCCAAAGCATCGGGTGATACGGAGCGCTCGGTGAGGACCTGAACAACGTATTCGGGACGTAGTAAACCGATTCATACGTCTCCGCCAGATTCCGCATTGTCACACTTGAAATGGGCCTTTCAAGATAGTTGCTCACAGATTCCGCCGCAGGCGAATAGCTGCCTGCGAGAACCGCAAGCGAGACCAGTAGACCTGCGGGCGCGAATCGTCCAATGCGGCACGCCATTCGGTAAAGCGCGCCAGAACCCATGCCCGGCGCAAACCTTGCGGCAGGAAGCCAGATACCCGCAAACAAAAGCGCCATCGCCAACAGAACTGCGCTGGCCGCGCCAAGGTTCATCGCCACGCTCGCCGTTCTCCACCACCCATAACTGGAACGAAGCCAGTAGCTATAGTGACTAGCCGGAGCCCCTGGCTTAATCGCTTCCAATTCGTGGCTCAACATCTTCGCCTCGTCGATTCGCCCTTCCGCCGCCAGCAGAGGCTGCAAAATTGTGTAGGCAGGCCGCAGATATCCGACACTCGAAAGGCGCTCGCCCTCGGTTCCACCCTGTGCGCGCAAAAGTTCTCCGAAGTGCGCGACAACCCAGGCGTCACCCATCGCGGTTTGCTTGTCCCCACGTTCGACGGCCGCCTTCGCCTCGTCCAACAACGCCTTGGAATAGACCTGTGCCGGCCAGAGAGCGATCCATCCGCTTCTGAGCGAACTCACAACGACCACATCCATGTCCTTCAGACTCTGCGTACGAATAACTTCCCGGTCGAACTGGAGCCGCCGATTCTGATACGAATCGTAGCGCGGCGATTCCATCGCCTTGCGCCCGGTTTCGAGCCATTCTGAATCGTGCCGCGGCCCGTCCATGACGGGATTCAAGTGGTGACTCAATTCGGCTGCGCGGATCTCAGCTTGAATGAGGTAGGCAACGCCATTGCCCGGGTCCCACGCTTTCAGCTTCGCCGGCCAATCACGCGATTCGGGCACATAAACGTCCCCGAAGAATCCCTGAGAGAAAATCCAGGTGAGTGATGGGTCCAGCGCAACTGCCTTGTTTGAGAAAGAAACAAAATCCTTCCACGACATAAGGCGAATTGCGGCGAATGCCATTGTCTTGGCGTCGCCACGCGATTCTGCTTCGCGCGCCAGTTGCAAATATTGAGCTTCCTGCGCCGCTTCGCGATTCGGCTGCCAGCTTGTGAGTACGGCGCTCAGTCCCTGGTGCGCACTTGGAATCAACAGCAAGGCCAGCGCAGCTACGACCGTTAGCGCGGCGAGCAGTCCCGGTTTTTTCACTGGTGCATGCTCCGGCTTGCTGTCTCCGGAAATGGCCCCTTTCCACCACGCTTTGCCGAGTGACATGATTCCTCCTGCAAGCCACAGAAATCGCTCGCGAGTTGATTCCATTTCAGGTAGCTCCGCCTGCATTGCCAGCGCCCATTCGCGCGAATCGGCTGGCCATATCGCGACAAGCCCGCCGAATACTCTGGCGATAAAGCCATGTGCGGCGCCTTGTTGCGCTGGTTTTTGAAATTCGTTGCGCGGGCGCATGGTTCAGCCTTGCTCCAGTGCCGGTTCGCCCAGATGAATGCGCGCGTGCTGCCGCGCGGGTTTGAGCGTGCCTCGGGATCTTGTCTTGCTGGAAAAAGTCGCTTTACCTTTCACCGCCGAGAGCGCCGCGGTCGCCCATGCATGGCCACCGGCCGTAAGGCGATACATGTGCCGCGGCGGGCGGCCGCCCCTTTTTTCTGCAAGGGCCTGGGGCGATTCCCACTGCGTTTCGAGCCAGCCGCGCTCTTCAAGCCGCATGAGGATCGGGTAGAGCGTGCCGGATTGCAGGTCCGTTTCGCGGCTAAGCGCGTAGCCGTAATGCCAGCTCGTTGCCTTTGCCGTGAGTGCGCCGAGCAGCTTCAGGGTTTGCTTCGAGGCTCGAACATTTGCGCTCATGAGTGAAATCTACCTATGTAGACTTTCCCTGGCAATAGTACGGAGGGACAGTTGTACTTCGGAGGGGTCGCTAGTCAACAAATTCCTGTAAGCTGTTGATTATATTGTATTTACGTTCTGGCGACGGGGCGTTTTTGACTCGCCGCCTAGTCGCGCCGCGAAGGCGGTTCGTTCTGAAATCTTATGACGGCGTAGATGGTGAGCACAACAAAGAGGAGCAGGGCCGCGACTTGGGCGATCAAAAAAGGAGGCTTCGGATCGGGTGGCGCGAACCCTTTCAGCGCAGGGGTCTTCTTAAAAATCTGAATGATCAGGACGAAAAAGTTCAGATAGAAGGCGATCATTGCCGTGATGACGTAAATGCGGCGCCAGGCACCCGAAAGATGGAAAGAGTAACGCGCGAGAATGGCGACGAGTAGCACGACGAGCGAAATAATGCCGACGACGTGGGACGGCAGAAAGGGATTCAACGGGAAAAAGATGAATCCAGTGACGCTCGTCAAAACAGTGGTCAAAAGAAAGATCGCCGTCCAGCCGTCAAGCCGCTTTCCGCCGATCAGACCGAACGCGACAACGAAACCCGAGAGGATTCCGATGAGGCTTATCACGACGTGCACGATCGTCAGCGGCGGCATTGCGGAGATCATGACCTACGGCCTTTCAAATGTGAATTAGAGGAATTTATTGTCCCAGTACCGCGAACCATACATCTAACGGACTCTCCATGCAATGCCACGGCCCGGGTTTTGGCAAAGCCCGAAAAAGAACTCCCATTGCTCAGAACCCCGGCGGCCGCTCGCCTGCAACCTTGAAAGCGCGCTCAAGCGCAATCCCGGCGCGCCCCAGCGTGCCTTCCTCGAATAATCGCCCGATCAGCGTAACACCATGCGGCACGCGGCGTGGCGGCGAGAATTTCGGCAATGGGCGTGACGGGTCAGGCGCCCAGTCGCTTCGCGCTTCGCCCACTTCGACAAACCCCGCGCGCAGCGTGAGCGACGGATGTCCGGTGAAATTGGTGATGGTAAGCATTTCGTCGCGCAGCGACGGCACGAGGAGCAGGTCCACTCCCGCGAATACGCGCGCCATCTCAATTGCCACCTTGCGGCGCAGCCGGTCGGCCTGCACGAAATCCACCGCCGAGAGGAATCGCGATTGCCGGAAAAGATTCGGCCACGCATCGGGCGTCTGAATTTTCATCTCGCGCTCTTTGTGATTGAGCGTGAGCTCCTCGAACGCCGCGGCGCCTTCGGCGAAAAGAATCAAGTCGAGTGAATCGTAAGGCCAGTCAGGAATGCTGACCTCCACCGGAACCATTCCGATCTTCTTCACCGTATCGAGCGCGGCGCGATCCACGTCCGTGGCGGGGGCTTCCTTCATCCACTTGGCGAAGTAACCAACGCGAAGGCCCTTCACTGGCGCGGCGGAATCGTAGTCGAGATAGCTTGGCACGCTGGAAACGTCACCGGCGTCCGGTCCGGAAATGGCGTGAAGTATAAGCAGCGTATCCTCGACCCCTCGCGTCATCGGGCCGAGCTTGTCGAGCGACCAGCAGAGCGTCATCGCGCCTGTGCGCGGCACGCGGCCGTAGGTGGGCCGCAACCCGGTAATGCCGCAGCGCATGCTCGGGCTCACAATGCTGCCGCCGGTCTCGCTGCCAATCGCGAATCCCACCAGTCCCGCCGAAGTAGCGGCGCCGGGACCCGCGCTCGAACCGGAGGAGCCTTCCTCGATCAGCCAGGGATTCATCGTTTGGCCGCCAAACCAGATGTCATTCAGCGCCAGCGCGCCGAGGCTTAGCTTGGCGACGAGCACCGCGCCCGCCGCGTGCAGCCGCGCGACAACAGCGGAATCTTTTTTCGGAACGCGATCCCTGAATGGCTCCGCGCCGTAAGTAGTCGGGATGCCCGCCGTGTCGAGAAGGTCTTTCGCGCCCCACGGGATTCCGTGCAGCGGGCCGCGGTATTTTCCCGCGGCGATTTCCGCGTCGGCGCGCTTTGCTTGCGCAAGCGCCAGTTCGCGCGTGAGCGTAATGACGCAGCGCAACTTGGGATTGAATCGTTCGAGACGATCGAGATAGATCTTCGTGAGGCGTGATGACGTCAGCTTCCGCGTTTCAATCCAGCGCGAGAGTTGTGTGAGCGGAGCGAAGGCAATGTCCGCTTCGTTTGCGGGCAGCGGGCCGGGGTCGTTATTCGTGCGGACGAATTTGTCGCGCGCGGGCCCGCGCTTCTCTCCGGGGAGTATCGGATTCCAGCGCGAGTACGGTGCGAGCGACGGCTCCAGCTCTACTTTATGCGGCCCCATGCGCCGTTCGTAAAGCGGCGCGAGATTGCTGCGCCAGCTTGATGCGGCTTGCGCAATCTCCGCATCGCTCATCTCCACTTGCATGAGCTTCTCCGCTTCCGAAAAAGTGAGCGGCGAGACTTCCGGTCCCACTGCCGGCGCCGTGCCGAAAGCGGGCGGCGCGCCGGGCGGGAGTTCGGGCGGCTTCTGTGGCGGCGTTTGTGTTTGCGCCTGAGTCGGAGCGTGCACTTCGCTCGTGCCCAGGACGGCCACTCCCAGCAGGCCGATGGATGTGTTGGTCAGGAATTCTCTGCGCGATTTCGGCATGTATCCTCCGAAGGGTACGGCGGGTATTGTATGCGTGTCTTCCGAATTCGTGCCAGTGCGCACACGCGGGAATGACGGCCATCACATTCATGCGCTTGGCTTGGTACGAGAATACCTTTGGGAGACCACGTCAATGATCAAGAAAGTGAAGGGCGGCTACAGGGTGCTTTCCTCGAAGGGACGCAACATGGGCGGCCCGTACAAGACGCGCGAAGAAGCGCTAAAGCGGCTGCGGCAGGTTGAATTTTTCAAGCGGAATAAGGGTTAGAGCGGTTTTGAAAAAGACGCGGCTTTCTAGAGCGATTCTGTGTCTTCCCGTCTAGCTTCAGGAAACCTCGTATCTTGATTTTCAACTACCTTGCTGTGGGCACCGGCCGCATCGTGTACGAACTCAAAACGCGCATGTAATTTGCGCGCTCGAACGCGGCAGGATTGGAAACGGACCGGTAGCTCATGCTTCCGCACATCTGGCGGATGGATTCGTACTCGTGGTCTTCCATCCACCTCTCGAGATCAGCCATCACGTTTTTCGCATAAATTGCCCCATTCCGCAGCAATGCAGAAGTCATCATGGCGACACGCGCCCCAGCCATCATGGACTTCAGCACGTCTTCCGCACTATGGACGCCTCCGGTGACGGCAAGGTCGGCGTGGACATTTCCGTACAGGATGGCAATCCAATGAAGGCGGAGCAGGAGTTCGCTTGGATGGCTCAGGGTTAGCGTCGGCACAATCTCGAGCAATTCGATATCGAAGTCGGGCTGATAAAACCGATTAAAGAGAACGAGGCCTTTGGCGCCCGCATCTGCAAAACTGCCCGCGATATTCGCCGGAGCGCTGAAGAAGCAAGAAAGCTTTACGGCCAGGGGGATTCGTACACGCTGCTTGATGTTGCGGACGAGATCGCAATATTCCTGCTCGAGTTCGGCGCCGGCGCGTCGCGGGTCCGTGGGAATCGAATAGATGTTTAATTCGATGGCGTCCGCGCCGGCCTGCTCGATCATGGAAGCGTAACGAAGCCAACCGCCGGGTGTGATGCCATTGAGACTAGCGATGATGGGGATCGAAACAGCCTGTTTGGCGCGGCGGATCAAATCGAGATAGCCGTCTGGGCCAAGATTGTAGGTTTGAAGGTCCGGAAAAAAATTGAGGGATTCAGGGAAGCTCTCCGCGCCGCGTGAAAGATCTGCATCCACGGAGGAACTCTCGAGGTTGAGCTGCTCTTCAAACAAAGAAGGAAGAACGGCGCCGGCTACTCCGGCATCTTCCAGTTGCCTGAGATTGGAAATGGATTCGCACAAGGGAGACGCCGAAGCGACGATCGGAGACTTCAATTGAAGTCCCAGATAAGTTGTGCTGAGGTCCATCATTCGTCCCCCTCTCCGGCTGGTTTCTGCGTGACGAGCACAGGGCTACTCAGGGGCTCCGCCTGTGAATCGGGAGGAATGCCCGGCATGGCCGCGCGATTCTCGTAGACGCGCCACTGTCGGTCGACGTCGCCCTGAGCAAGGTGCAGGAGTTCTCGGGCGGCTTCGGGATTACTCCGCGCGAGCATGGTGTACCGCGCCTCTTGATAGGCATATTGCTTGAAAGGGATCGCGGGCGCTTTGGAGTCAAGCTGAAAGGGATTCTTTCCATCTTGCCGCAGCGCCGGGTTGTAGCGCATCAGCGGCCAGTAACCGGAAAGCACCGCGGCCTTTTGCTGCTCGAGTCCGTGGCTCATGTCATACCCGTGGGCGATGCAGTGGCTGTAAGCGATGATCAGTGATGGACCATCGTATGCTTCCGCTTCGAGAAACGCCTTCACGGTGTGCGTGTCGCCGCCACCCATCGCCACGCGCGCCACATAAACTGAGCCATAGCTGATTGCCTCCATCGCAAGATCCTTCTTCGATGACTGTTTGCCGCCAGTGGCGAATTTTGCGACTGCGCCGCGGGGCGTGGCCTTGGACATCTGCCCGCCCGTATTGGAGTAAACCTCAGTGTCAAGGACAAGAACATTGACGTTCGCGCCGGAGGCCAGAACATGATCGAGGCCGCCTGCGCCGATGTCGTAGGCCCAGCCGTCTCCTCCAACGAGCCAAACCGTTTTGCGGACCAGGGCATCGGCAACGGCCTGAAGGTCTCGCGCTTCGAGTGAATCGATGCCGGCAATCCGCTTCTTGAGTTCGGCGACGCGTTTTCGCTGGGCATCAATGCTTCGCTCATCCAACTGAGGCGATTCCAATAATTCGGCGGCGAGAGATCCGCCGATCCGGTTCGCGAAACGGAAAACAAGTGCACGGGCATAGTCAGCCTGCTTTTCAACAGCAAGACGCATCCCAAGACCAAATTCAGCGTTGTCTTCAAAGAGAGAATTGGACCAGGTGGGCCCGCGTCCTTCCCGATTGACAGCGTAGGGCGTGGTCGGCAAATTGCCGCCGTAAATGGATGAGCAGCCGGTTGCATTGGCAATCAGCAAACGATCGCCAAAGAGCTGCGTGAGCAACTTGATGTAAGGCGTTTCGCCGCAACCCGCGCATGCGCCCGAAAACTCGAACAGCGGTTCGAGCAATTGAACGTCCTTGACCTGCGTGTGCGAGAGGAGATCGCGATTGCATTCCGGCAAGGCAAGGAAAAAATTCCAGTTGTCGCTTTCGGTGTTGCGCAAAGGCGCCTGTGGCTCCATGTTGATGGCTTTGTGTTTCACTTCGCTCTTACTTTTCGCCGGGCATATTTCGACGCAAAGGTCGCAGCCGGTACAGTCTTCCGGAGAAACCTGTAACGTGTATCGCAAAGTTTCAAACGCCCGCCAGCGGGGCTTGGCAGACTTGAAAGACTTTGGAGCGCCATCGAGGGACGCTGTCTCATAAACCTTCGCCCGAATGACGGCATGGGGACAAACAAGAACGCATTTGCCGCACTGGATGCAGAGTTCCTCGTCCCAGACGGGAATCTCCTGGGCAATGTTCCTTTTCTCCCAGAGGGCTGTCGCGGTTGGAAAAGTACCGTCCACTGGCATAGCGCTTACGGGGAGGCTATCTCCATCGCCCGCGATAATTTTGCCGAGAACGTCTCGAACAAACGCGGGCGCCTGCTGCGGCACGGGCGGGAGAATATCAAATTGGCTGGTGACTTTTTCCGGCACGGAAACCTGGTGGAGGTGGGCGAGCGCGCTGTCCACGGCCGCGAAATTCTGCTCGACTACCGCGTCGCCACGCTTCCCGTAGGTTTCGCGAATCGCTTTCTTGATTGCCTCGATGGCTTCTTCGCGCGGAAGGACTCCACTGATGGCGAAGAAGCAGGTCTGCATGATCGTGTTGATGCGGTTGCCCATTCCGGCATCGCGCGCGACCTTGTAGGCGTCGATCACATAAAAACGCAGCCTTTTCTTGAGAATGGTTTCCTGCGCCCCTCGGGGAAGGTGGTCCCAGATTTCGCCGGGGCCGAACGGCGCGTTTAGAAGGAAGGTTGCGCCGTTTTCCGCGGCCGTCAGAACGTCCATCCGCTCGAGGAATTGGAATTGATGGCACGCGATAAAACTCGCCTTGCTGATCAGGTACGAAGATCGGATAGGCCGCGGGCCGAAGCGAAGATGCGAGACCGTGACGGAGCCGGCCTTCTTGGAATCGTAAACGAAATAGCCCTGCGCGTAATTCGGAGTCCCCTTGCCGATGATCTTGATGGAATTCTTATTCGCGCCAACCGTTCCGTCGGAACCGAGTCCGTAAAATAGAGCGCGCACCGTATCCGGGGACTCCGTGGAAAAATTGGAATCGTAATCCAGGCTGGTGTGAGAAACATCATCGTGGATTCCGACTGTAAAATGATTCTTGGGCGCTGCTTTTTTCAATTCATCAAACAGGGCGACGACCATCGCAGGCGTGAATTCTTTTGAGGAGAGGCCATACCGTCCCCCAATGATGCGCGGCGAGTTGGCATTTGCATTCCCGTTGCGGGATTCGCTAAACGCAGTGACGACATCCTGATACAGGGGCTCTCCGACGCTGCCCGGTTCTTTCGTGCGATCGAGCACACCGATGGAACGAGCCGTTTTCGGCAGCGACTGCAAGAACATTTCCGTGGCAAAGGGCCTGAAAAGCCGGACTTTGAGCAGACCGACCTTTTCCCCGCGCGCGGCCAGATGCTCCACTGTTTCTTCCACTGCGCCCGCACCGGAGCCCATCAGGATAATCACGCGCTCCGCATCCGGCGCGCCGATGTAGTCAAAGAGACGGTATTGCCTGCCGGTGCGGGCTGCGAACCGGTCCATCACATCCTGCACGATGGTCGGACAGGCGCGATAGAAGGGATTGATTGCCTCGCGTGCCTGGAAAAAAGTGTCGGGATTCTGTGCGGTGCCGCGGAGAACGGGGCGATCCGGCGTTAAGCCGCGCTGGCGGTGCTGCCGGACAAAGCCCTCGTCAATCAATGCGCGGAGATCGTCGTCCTGCAATGGGACAATCTTGTTGACCTCGTGCGAAGTCCGGAATCCGTCAAAAAAATGAAGGAAAGGAATCCGGGATTCCAGCGAAGCGGCCTGCGCGATTAGTGCAAAGTCGCCCGCTTCCTGAACGGAATTTGAGGAAAGCATGGCAAAGCCAGTCGCGCGCGTCGCCATCACGTCACTGTGATCCCCGAAAATGGAGAGCGCATGCGTCGCGATGGTTCGCGCGGCCACGTGAATCACGGCCGCGGTGAGTTCTCCGGCAATCTTGTACATATTCGGAATCATGAGGAGCAGGCCCTGCGAAGCTGTAAATGTTGTAGCAAGGCACCCTGCCTGCAACGCACCGTGCAAAGCGCCGGCCGCCCCACCCTCGCTTTGCATCTCGATGACCTTGGGAACCGTCCCCCAGATGTTTTGCCGGCCCTCTTCCTGCCATTGGTCAGACCACTCGCCCATCGGCGATGAAGGGGTAATGGGGTAAATGGCGATGACTTCACTCAGGCGGTAGGCTACGGATGCGGCCGCTTCATTCCCATCTAAGATTGTGAAGCCCTTCGCCATCTGTGTTCTCCTGATGATCCGGACTCGTATCCTCTGAATCTGAATTAGCCGGTTTACCTGAACTCGGGCCGGATCGCCCAAGACCCGTGGAGGCTGTGCAGCTATCGGCTTTTGAAGAATCGCGGTAGCAGGCTAAACCAACCTCAAGATGTCAGTAGAATGATCGGTGAAATGGCCCCTTGTCTGATGTGACTGGAATCACAATTGGGGTTGCTGAAGATCACAAGTGCGGATGACCGTTTTTCCTCAAGAATTTGAGATATGCACAAGCGCTACAAAATGTTTTTGGACAACATCGCTTGACGGGAATTGAAAACCTGTTATACTTCAAAATGGTTCGGAGCAATCCGGACGTGTCAGGGGCTGTCGAGCACGGCGATTCTGTAAGATCCCGAGTGAGGTCAGCTACGAATACAGGATAGAAATCTGTCGAGCTACGCGCAAAGCCGCCCATATGTGGCGGTTTAGCCCGGCGCTCGACGCCGGGTTTTTTATTTGTGGCCGCGTTTATTGCGGTCCTCCCCACCGGGCGTGGGGAGCTCTGATAAAGTCAGGGGCATCGCTCTTTGACAATTGAATAGGCTGGCAATGCATGTTGCGATTGCCCTGTGTTTCCGCAAGGAAACACGCGGGTAGCCGCAACGCGCAACGCAAATATTGCACGAGCCGAGCGTAATTGTTGTGGAAAGGCGAACTTTCTTGATGGGCGATCCGGTTTGAGCCTGACTCCGCATCCCGCGGACTGGGTTAGAACCGGGGCAACTGTCTAGGTAAGTTTTATGATTAAGCTACTAAGGGCGTGCGGTGGATGCCTTGGCGCCAGAAGGCGATGAAGGACGTGGCAAGCT
>JBGPHM010000058.1:0-21054 GCA_041484365.1 Terriglobia bacterium
AGGCCAAGCGCATCGTGATCGACAAGGACAACACGACGATCATCGACGGCGGCGGCGACACTAAAGCGATCGCCGGGCGCTGCGACGAGCTGCGCCGCCAGATCGAACAAACCACCTCGGACTACGACCGCGAGAAGCTGCAAGAGCGGCTGGCGAAGCTTGTCGGCGGCGTTGCGGTCATCAAGGTGGGCGCGGCGACTGAGACCGAGCTGAAGGAGAAAAAGGCTCGCGTTGAGGACGCCATGCATGCCACCCGCGCCGCGGTCGAAGAAGGCATCGTCCCCGGCGGCGGCGTAGCTTTGCTGCGCTGCATCCCGGCGCTCGATAAGCTGAAGCTCAACGAAGATGAGGCCATCGGCGTGAACATCGTGAAGCGCGCGCTCGAAGAGCCTCTGCGTCAGATCGTCCTCAATGCCGGACTCGAAGGCGCGGTCGTAGTTGGCCGTATCCGCGAATCCAAGGACGAGAACTTCGGCTATAACGCCGAGACCGGCGAATACGGCGACCTCGTCAAGGGTGGCGTAATCGACCCGGCCAAAGTCACGCGGCTGGCGTTACAAAACGCCGCATCCGTGGCCGCGCTGATGCTCACCACCGAAGCGCTCGTTGCCGACATCCGCGAGGATAAGAAAGAGGCAGCTGGCGCCGGCGGCGGGCACGGCGGCATGGGCGGCGGCGGGATGTACTAAATCCCCTGCTTTGACGCGATAAACCAATCAGAAGTGCATGGGCGGCCGATTTCAGGCCGCCCATGTTATTTTGAGGTATCATCGAATTGCGTGATGGGGGATATCTGAAGTGCCCGAGAACCATTTTCAATTTGCGACTGTCGAAGAATCTGCCGAGGAGTTTCGTCAAGGGCGCCCTATCGTCCTTGTGGATGACGAAGACCGCGAGAACGAGGGCGACCTCGCAATGGCCGCGGAAAAGGTCACGCCGGACGCCATAAATTTCATGGCGAAGTTTGGCCGCGGACTTATCTGCGTCACGCTAACCGAAGACCGCTGCGATGAATTAAATCTCCCATTGATGTCCCCTGTGAACACCGCCGCGCACGGCACTGCCTTCTGCGAAGCCATTGACGCGCGCCGAGGCACCACCACCGGCATCAGCGCCGCTGACCGCGCGCTGACCATTCTCACCGCCATTGACCCGGTTACTCGCCCTGCGGACCTCGCCCGCCCCGGTCACGTCTTCCCGCTTCGCGCGCGGCGTGGCGGCGTTCTCGTCCGCGCCGGACAAACGGAAGCCTCCGTGGATCTCGCGCGCATTGCAGGCATGACCCCCGCGGGTGTCATCTGCGAAATCATGAATGATGACGGCACGATGGCCCGCGTGCCGCAACTCACCGAGTTTTGCCGCGGGCACAATCTGAAAATGCTCACCGTCTCCGCGCTCGTCGCCTATCGCATGGCGCATGAGCGCTACGTCCACCGTGTGGCCGAAGCGCCGCTCGAAACCGCCTACGGCGATTTCCGCATGATTGTTTTCTCCAGCGAAGTGGACCGCGAACAGCACATCGCCCTCGTCCGCGGCGATCTTTCAGAAGCAGAGCCCGGCGCGCCTCCCCCGCTCGTGCGCGTGCATTCGCATTGCCTCACTGGCGACGTGTTCGCTTCCACGAGCTGCGATTGCCGTGAAATCGTCTCGCGCTCGCTCGCGGCAATCTCCTCTGAAGGCCGTGGCGTTTTTGTTTATTTGCATCACACGGGCCGCGGATTCACCATCGATGCCGCCGCGCCTGTCGCGGGCGTGCTCCCGCGCATTCTCTACCACATGCGCGGACAGCTCGACCGCGATGTCGCTCGCCAGCGTCTGGTCCAGCACGAAAGCGGCATTGGCGCGCAAATCTTGCGCGATCTCGGTCTCACGGATATTCGCGTCCTCACAAATCAACCCAAAAAAGTCGTCGCGCTCGCCGGATATGGAATCACCATCGCGGAGCAGGTACCTCTCGCAACGGATCGCTTGAAGTCCACACACCAGGTGCTATAGCCGGCATCTTTGGAGTTTCGTCTCTTACGGCTTTTTCGGAGGCGCTTTAGGCGGCAGTTGGGGTTGCGACGCCTTCACCATCACGTAAGGCCGGATCTTGTCCAATCGCTTGGTGCTGATTCCCTTCACCGCCAGCAAATCGTCCACAGCTTGAAATGGCCCGCTTTTCTTTCGGTAGTCAAGGATTCGCTGCGCTGTCACCGGCCCCACCCCCGGCAACCGTTGAAGCTGCTCAGACGTCGCAGTATTCAAGTCAATCGGTTTCGACGGCGGCGGAAGCTTTTTCGCCTTTGCTTGCGCGAAGCACGCACCAACAACAAGGAGCAGTGCCACGGTTATCGCTGTGCACAGCCGAAACCCCGAGCGAACCTGAGTTCGCTGCAGTATATTACTCATAGCTATACTATATTCTTCTGATGGTTACTTAGGCAAGTGGGGATAGTTGGAAACGGCCACCCGGCAATTCCACGGCCGATTCACGCAATCTCGTCGCTAAATCCGATTTCCCTGCGCATCAAACATTTCCACATCGCCGAAAAGCGCCGCCTGACCGGCCGCCGCCTCGCGGTCGCCCACGACGATAATCTGTGCATTTGCGGAATCGAAGTACCGCCGCGCTGCCTCCAGCACATCACCTGGCTGCAACGCGCGAATCCGCTCCCGGTATTTTTCCAGGTATTCTTCCGGCAAGCCATCCAGCAAGACGCCGCCGAGCTGCCCCGCAATTCCGTCCTGCGTGCCGAGGCCCAGCGAGAAAACGCCGGACATGTAATTGCGCGTATCCGCGAGTTCGTCTTCGCCCACAGGAAGCGCGCGGATGCGATCCAGCTCGTAGAAAATCTCTGTAAGGGTGGCCGCAACCACATCATTCCGCACCGCCGCGCCCACAGAGAAGAATCCGTGCTGCCGCAGCGCCTGCACCCCGCTCCGTGGACTATACGTGTAGCCCTTCTCCTCGCGGATGTTTCGCACCAGCCGCGAATTGAACGCTCCACCGAAAAGATTGTTTGCAAGCGATAGCCGCATCCAGTCCGGATGCTTTCGTGTGATGGCTAAGTTTGCCGCCACGATTTGTGTTTGCACCGCCCCCGGCAAGTGCACGAAATAAACGCGGCGCCCGTGCAATTGCGGCGGCGCTGGCGAAGCGGCCCGCTCCGGAGGCGCACCGTTCCAGTTGCCGAAGGCGCCCTCAATTTCCTTCCACATTTCCTCGGCCGAGAAATCTCCAGCAGCCACAAGCAGCGCGCTCGCGGGAGCGTAGTTCTCGCGGTAATACGCCACCAACGCGTCCCGCGTATAAGCTTCGACCTGTTGTTCCGTCGGCGCATAATTCGCATACGGATGCGCCCCGAATAACACTTTGCGCACGCGCTCGGCTGCCAGGAACTCCGGGGTCGTCCGGTCAATCCGCAGCCCTTCAATTTTCTGGCGGCGCTCCCGCTCAAACTCCTCTGCTGGAAACGACGCCTCGCGCGCAATCTCAGAAACAAGTCCGAGCAGCGGCCGCGTAAACTCCACAAGTCCCGCAAAGGCGACAGAAGTCGTGTCCGCGCCGGCGGCAATCGATAGATCCGCTCCCCATCCGCGAAGCGCATCTTCGATCTGATGGCTTGTTCTGCGCGCAGTCCCGGTCCGCGCAACCGTCGCAGTCATTTGCGCAAGCCCGGGCAGCGCGGCGACTGCATTCCCGCTTCGGAAATAGAGGTCCGCGGTAAACTTCGGGATCGACCGCGATTCCACCAGCGCCACTTCAAGTCCATTTGGCAGCGTTCGACGGAATCGCCGCGGCCAAATCACGGGCCGTTCCGGACCAAGCGGTGGGACTTGGGAGCGCGAAAGGTTTGTCAAAGGTGTCGCCATCACGCTGCCTTCCTTCCCACAGGCAGCCTGAAAACTAGCGCGCGTTGCCCTGGCACAAAGTATTTTTCCGCCACGGAGCGGACTTGTTCGGCCGTGACGCTCGTGTATTTCTCAAGAATTTTGTTTATCCAGTTCGGGTCATTGTCGAAAAGCGTGAAGCACGCCAGATAATGCAGCAGACCAAATCGTGGAAATCCGCCGCGACCGCTTTCGAGCGTCGAAACAAAGTCCGACCGAAACTTTACTTTGATCTGCTCCAGCTCTGCGCGGTCGATTCCGTTTTTCCGCACCTCTTCGACAACCGCATCATACGCCGCGAGGATTTGCTCGTCCGTCACTTCGGGCTTGTAGAACACATGCGTCACAATCTGGCAGGGCCCATTCAATTCGATCAGGTCGCCCGTATCTCCTGAGACCTCGACCGCGAGTTGCTGCTCCTGCACCAGCCGCCGGTAGAAACGTCCGGACCGGCCGCTGTGCAGCACATAATCAAGCAGCGCCGCTGCATACCAATCCTGCGTGTGCCGCGCAGGCGCGCGATACCCGATGGCCACAGCAGGCAGCGTCCCGGATTTTTCCTCGACGATCCCACGCCGCTCATCCGTTTGCGGCGGCTCATTCACATCGGTGGTCGCAGGTTTCATGCCACCTGGAATGTCCTCGAAGTGGTGCCGCGCAAAATCAAATGCTTCTTCGGGCTCCACGTCGCCAACAATCACGAGCACGGCATTGGCCGGCACATAGTAGGTTTTGAAAAACGCCCGCACGTCCGCGAGCGTTGCGGCATCCAAATCGGCGAAGTCTCCATAAAAATTGTGTGCGTTCGCCCAATTGCGGAACGCCACCGGCGGAAGGTCCAGCCACGGAAATCCTCCATAGGGCTGATTCAACACGTTCACCCGAACTTCCTCCTTAACCACGTCGCGCTGATTCCGCAAATTCTCATCATCCACTTTCAGCGCGCGCATCCGGTCAGCTTCAAGCCATAAAACGCGCTCCAACGCATTTGAAGGTACCGCTTCAAAATAATTCGTCACGTCGTAGTGCGTCGTCCCATTCAAAACTCCCCCGGACGAATTGATGAGCTTGATGTGTTCCATTTTCCCGGCGTTTTCAGACCCTTGAAACATCATGTGTTCAAACAAGTGTGCGAACCCGCTCCGCCCCTGCGGTTCCAAACGAAATCCAATTTTGTAATAGACGCCGACGGTTACCAGCGGCGCGGTATGGTCAGGGGACACGACTACACGCAATCCATTCTCTAGCGTCCGGCTTTCTACTGGAATCTGCAATCCCGGCAAGGGCATCCTCCTCGAGCTTTAATTCGCAAACGCGCCCACTAAACTATTCTCACTTACGGCGTCTGTTCTTGCCCGTTCCATTGCCCGGGCCGAGCGCCAGATCGAGTTGCGCCAGCATTGTTTCCGGCCGGCGCGCAAGTACACGAGCACCCAACCGGTGGACTGCGGCGTACGCAATTTGATATTCATGCGGAAAGCTCTGTAGCGCTCGAGCGTGCGCAGCAATTGTACCAAAGTCGCCGCGCGCTGCCGGGCCTGTCCACGCCGTTGCGGGCCCAAACCTTTCAAAGTTCAGCAAAACTTGCCGTGAAAGTCGGACCAGTGCGCCAGATGCTTGCCGCCGCGAAAAGCCTGCCTTCGTGAGGATAGCCACGCCCGCCTCAAGGAGAGTCAGCACATGTCCCGCGGCGATTACGTTCGCGGCATGATAGGCAAGCTTGTTGCTGTTGTGGAGCCGCACGGGGAATCCCCCGACGCTGTGAGCGATCCGCCGAGCCATCCGAAGTGCCGCGGGCTTCCCCTCCATAACCATCCAAACACCTGCCAGCGGCGGCGCCATTCGCGATGAAAAGGTCTGCATAGGATGAATTGAGCCTGTCACCGCGCCATGACGTGCCAGGGGCTCGAGTACACTGCTGTCGAGGGCTCCGCTCGTGTGCAACACCACTTTCCCGCGCCATTCCTCGCCGCCAACGCGCGCGAGCCGTTGCGCTACATCGGATATCTTGTCATCCGGCACCGTGATAAGGACGACGTTTGCCCCCAGAATCAGGCGCGTCAGCCCGCCGAACGGTTGCCCCGCGCCGATCGCGCGCACTGCTTTGCGTGCACTCGCGGCGGATCGCGTCACAACTACAGATATGTTCCATCCGGCTTCGTGCAATTCGCGCCCCAGCGCGCGGCCCACGCGGCCCGCTCCGATCATCGCCAGTGTTGTAGCCATGCTTCGAGACCTCGCTCATTCCCCGCCGGATGTTAGAATACCTGCATTGATGCTTTCACGGGTGGAATCGTCGCGTTGAATATTTTTAACATTTTACTAACTTTTGTCCTTGGTGTCATTGCCGTTATTTGGACGGTTCAATCCATCCGCGCCGCTGTTGGCCTCATGCGCCTGCCTCGGATTGAGCGCGTTCCTCCGGCCGCTGATGAAGAATGTCCGCGGATTTCCATTATCTTCGCTGCGCGGGACGAATCCGAAAAACTTCCCGCCGCGCTCCAAACCATGCTTGCCCTCGATTATCCCGAATTCGAGGTCATCGCAATAAACGACCGCTCCGCGGACTCCACCGGCCGAATCATGGATGAATTCGCCAGCCGCAACCCCCACCTCCGCGTCCTGCACATCACGTCTTTGCCGCCTGGCTGGCTTGGCAAGCCCCACGCGCTTGACCAGGGCTATCAGCTCGCCACTGGAAACTGGATCGTCTTTACCGACGCCGATGTGCACTTCGCTCCCGACACGTTACGCCGCGTGATAACTCTCGCAGAGGAACAGCGCCTCGACCACCTTTCACTTCTCATAAAATGGATCACATTCGGCTTCTGGGAACGCATCGTCATGTCCTATTTTGGTCTCGGTTTCACGTTTGGTCAGGAATCGTGGAGAGTCAGCGAGTCGCGCTCCTCGCGCTACGTCGGCATCGGCGCGTTCCAACTCATTCGCAGAGAGGTTTACGAAGCCGTAGGTGGCCACCGCCGCCTCGCGATGGAAATCATCGAGGATATGAAGCTCGGCAAACTGGTCAAGCTCGGCGGATTTCGTTCGCAGGTCGCGCTCGCCTCGCAGCACGTCGAAGTGCGTTGGCAGGCGGGGTTTCGAAATTTGGTTCGCGGCACGGAAAAGAATTTCTTTGCCGCGGCCGGTTTCAAACTCTGGATGGTCGGTATTCAACTTACCGGCTTGCTTCTGATGAGCATCCTGCCGTGGATCGCTCTGCCGTGGCTGGCTCTCACAAAAACTCACAACGCCGCATTCGTGTTCGCCGCTGTCGCCGTCGGCGTCGCATTCTTATTTCACGCGTTCATCTGCATCGGGAACCGCGTCTCGCCAATTTACGGTCTCACGCATCCGATCGGGGCCTTCGTCTTTGCCTGGATGATCGTGCGGTCGGCCGCCATCACACTTTGGCGAGGCGGCGTTGTCTGGCGCGATACTTTCTATCCTCTTGCCGAACTGCGCCGCGGCCTGGTCTAGCGTTTTTCTTCCGGAGTCTTGGTTTGTTCCACCGGGTTCGGTGCGAAGAGTTCGCCCAGGTCCCGCTGTTTTAGCGCCCGCACGCGATCTCGCAGCGCCGCCGCTCTTTCAAAATCAAACTTTTTCGCCGCTTCGCGCATCTGAACTTCCATCTGCTGAATCGCCTCATGCAACTGCGCTTCGGTCGTAATGTTTTCGAGCGCGTAATCCTCCACGGGCACCGTCATGTAGTCCGCTTCCAGAATCAACGCAAGCTCCATGTCCACCGCCTTGTGAATGCTCTGCGGCGTGATCCCGTGCTCCGTGTTGTATGCAACCTGTTTCGCGCGCCTGCGCGCCGTCTCTCCAATCGCTTTCCGCATGGATTCCGTCATCCGGTCGGCGTAAAGAATCGCTCTTCCTTCCACGTGCCGCGCGCACCGCCCAATCGTCTGAATCAACGCCGTCGCGCTCCGCAGATATCCTTCCTTGTCCGCATCGAGTATCGCGACCAGCGACACCTCCGGCAGGTCCAGTCCTTCGCGCAACAGGTTGATGCCGATCAGCACGTCAAACTCGCCCCGCCTCAAATCGCGCAGGATCCGCACGCGCTCGAGCGTCTCGATTTCGCTGTGCAGATACCGGCAACGAATGCCCACCTCGGAGAAATACTCCGCCAGGTCCTCCGACATCCGTTTCGTCAGCGTCGTCACCAGCACGCGCTCGTTTCTTTCCGCCCTCACTCGAATCTCTTCAACGAGGTTGTCCACCTGCCCCTTCACCGGCCGCACTTCCACTTGCGGGTCCACCAAGCCTGTCGGACGGATCACCTGCTCCACAACTATGCCCGCGGACTTCGTCAATTCGTACGGCCCCGGCGTCGCGGACACATAGACCGCCTGCGCCACTCGGTGCTCGAACTCCTCAAACGTCAGCGGCCTGTTATCCAATGCCGAGGGCAGCCGGAAGCCGTAATCCACCAGATTCTGCTTTCGGGACCGGTCGCCGTGAAACATTCCGTGCACTTGCGGAATTGTCTGGTGCGCCTCATCCACGAACAGCAGGTAATCGTTCGGCACATAATCGAGCAGCGTTGGCGGCGCCTCGCCCGGCAAACGTCCCGCCAGATGCCGTGAGTAATTCTCGATGCCGTGGCAGTAGCCGATCGTGCGCATCATCTCGATGTCGAACATTGTGCGCTGCCACACGCGTTGCGCCTCCACATACTTGCCCTGCTTCTCCAATTCCGGCTTCCACCAGTCCAATTCATCCGTGATGCCCTGAATCGCGCGCTCGCGCTGCTCCGGTGGCATCACGTAATGCGACTTCGGATAAATCGGCACCCGCACAATTGGTTCCGTCTCATTTCGCAACTCCCCCGTGAGCGGGTCCATCTTCCGTATCGCGTCGATCTGATTGCCCCACATTTCGATGCGGTAAGCGAAATCCTCATACGGCGGATACACTTCTATCCGGTCCCCTCGCACTCGAAATGTTCCGCGCCGCAAATCCTCCGAGCGCTCGTACTGAATATCCACGAGCTTTCGCAGCAGAGCCTCGCGCGCAATGCTCTGTCCGCGCTCGATCATCACCAGCATCCCGTAATAAGCCTCCGGTGACCCCAGCCCGTAAATGCACGATACAGATGCCACGATAATCACGTCCCGCCTCTCAAAGAGCGAGCGCGTCGCGCTCATCCGCAATTTGTCGAGTTCGTCGTTGATCGTGGACTCCTTTTCGATGTACGTATCCGATGAAGGCAAATACGCCTCGGGCTGGTAAAAATCGTAGTAGCTCACGAAGTACTCAACCGCGTTCGAGGGGAAAAAATTCTTGAATTCGTGGAAGAGTTGCGCCGCGAGCGTCTTGTTGTGCGCCATCACCAGTGCAGGTCGCTCGAATTTCTCGATGACCTTTGCCATCGTGAACGTCTTGCCCGACCCCGTCACACCGAGCAGCACCTGGTGCTTGTCGCCCGCCTGCACACCTCGCACAAGCTGCGCAATCGCCGCCGGCTGGTCGCCTTGCGGCTCATAGGTGCTGGAGAGTTTGAATTTCATCGCAAGGGCTCTCTGCGCGCTCAAATACGCGATTGGAATCTTCAATTATAACGCGAATTAGACTTACTGCTTGGCCGGAGGCATCAGCGCAAGTTGCGTGCGGCTTTGCACCGTGCCTTGAAACACCTTGCGGTTTTCGCCCTCAGCCGTCGAAACGGCGAAGTCCATCGCTTCGTTCGAGGTTTGCGTCAGGCTCACCAACTGCCCGTCTTTCAGCTTAAAGTAACTCAGGCTGTCGCCGGTGGCGTTCAACGACCCTTCCGTTTTCAATCCTTGTTTTCGATAGCTCTCCGGTGTGGCGTCGCGCCCGGGGCGCGAACCCGTCAGGTCCTGTTTCGTTAGAATCACGGCGCACATTTCCCCGGGCGCGGGATTCTGCTCTCCCTCGCCATTCACCTGATGGCACGGTTCATTTCTCAAATATGTCGAATGGATTCGCCAGACCAGACCCGCAAGCGGAGATGACTCGAACGGCTTCTCTGAAGTCCACGTCTCCCCCACAGCCACCCCGCCGCGCGGCGCGCCCAACCCTGTCGAAAACTGACCCAGCCAATCACGCGTCGCATCTGCGCTGCCCTGTCCCCCGCCAATATCAAATCCTTTGACGTCTGTCACGTGCCCCGCCGCGTCCACCGTAAACTCAAATTCCTTCCCCTCCAGCGCGCCGTACCTCGCCTGCATCGCCTCGGTCGCTGGATCGTAGGTGTCGCTCTCCGCGGACGCCGCGGATTTCTCATACACCGACCGGATCCTCACGCTGCCGTCTGGCTGCCCTTTCGTATCCTTTCCCACCGAAAGCACTTCCATCCTCACGATTGCGCTCCATTTCAAAGTAACTTTTCCTCCGCCTTGTGGATCGGTCACCGCTCCACTGCGGCGCTGTACGCTCGCAATCGTATTCTCGAACTGGTACCGGATTACCTGTCCGGCTTCATAACGCGGCGTGAGCGAAAGACGGTCGCCTCCCGAACGCCCGGGTTGTTTGGAAGTGGATTGCGCGCTGTTTCGCGCACCCGTTTGCGCGATCACCTGCCCGGCGATCGTCGCCGCCAGAAGCGCCGGTATGATTAGTGCACGCATTCTCATCGCAATTCTTTGATGCGGATTTCCGCAATAAGGCGTCCTCGGAATTGTGGCGGTGTCGCCAACCCTTCCACAGGCGCGAGCGTCCACACAACCTCGCGCGTCGCCGACCGCGCCGCCCCAAGTAGCCGCAAATCCTCCAGCGCAAGCGTGCTCAGCGACTCCGCGTGAAAGCGCGCTTGTGCCGCGCCCTCTGCGGGTTTCTCAATTCCGGCGGCCACAGTCCCCGCTATTTCCTGTGTCATGTGAAGCTGCACCGCGGGCTCGCTCTGCGCGCGGAGCGCCGCCGTATCACCAATCCACTCGCCCGATTCCGATCCCGTTGTTCCGCGCCATTCCGTGAATTGCACTGCGCGCGGTTCCTGCCAAGATTGATTGTACGCAAGCGGATGCGCCGGTAACGCGGCCGTTGTTCGCAGTGCGCGCAGCAACCACGCCGTCAACACTCGCGGCGCCTGCTCCTCGATCGGCGGCGCAGACGTTGCATCCAGACCCGATATCTGCCCCGCGCGCGTCTCATGATAGTGCAGCGTTCGCGCCGCTTCCCACGGCTGAATCGCTGCTTTCAGCGCTTCGAGCAATTTTATTGTGTCGGGATCGTTTCCTGAGGAGGACGCCGTATCAGAAAAACCCGCCAGCCGCTCTTCGATTTCCGCCGCGCCGTCCGCGCCAGTGGAAATCACTCGCCGCTCGACACTCCAAGTAAGTTTTTGTTCGACCCACTGCGACACGGATTGAACGTAAGTCTTCGCGCCAATCGTCGTCGGTTTCTGCCCTTCCACTTCACTCCGTACGCGCAGCTCAACTTGAAACGCTTCCGTCCGCCCCGCCCGCAGCACCCGCAGCGTTGGACTCCCCTGCGCCACAACAATCAGCGCACCGGCAGCGGCCACGCAAACCGCCGCTGCCGCGCGCGCCTTGCACATCTATTGCATACCGGCGGATTGCGCTTGACCCGAATTCGCCTTCAGCTTCCTGTCAAAATATTCCGCCTCCGCTTTGTATGCCCGAATCCACGATCGCCACATCAGGAAATCGTGTACCTCATCCGGAAATACAATCTGCTCGAACTGCACTCCCTGCCTTCGCAGCAGCGCCACCATCTCTTCCATCTGCTCGAACGCGACGTTTCGGTCGTCATCGCCCTGTATGAGCAGCACAGGCGACTTCCACGTCGAAATCGCGCCCACCGGAGACGACTGCCGCGCCACGCTCTGCTCCTCTTGATTTGGATTGGCCACTTGCGTCACCGACGGCCCTGCGTTCGCGACTCGGCTGGACCAGTCATGGACGCCGTGGAAATCAACGCCCGCGGCAAATAAATCCGAATTCCGCGCCAGCCCCATTGCTGTCAAGTAGCCGCCATAACTTCCGCCCCACAGACCGATTTTCGTAATGTCGACATCATCGCGCTGACGCAAATATTGCGCGCCCGCCACGATGTCCTGATACTCGGACGCCCCTTGCGCCCCGCGCTGTGGCGCTGTCCGGAACGCGCGTCCGTATCCGATTCCTCCGCGATAATTCACGGAAAACACGATGTATCCGCGGCTCGCGAGCAACTGGTTCATTCCATACGAATTCGAGTAGTAGTACATGTAGTGCCAACCGAGCAGCATCTCTCGCGATGGCCCGCCGTGCATGAAAATAATCGCCGGACGTTTTTCGCCCGGACGCATGCCCGTCGGCATGAAGAGTTGCCCGTGAATCGGAGTTCCGTCCGCCGCGTTGAAGATCACCTGCTTTGGCGTCACGAGCTTGTCCGCGGGAAATTCCTTCGGCAGCGTTACCATCGCTTGCGCCTTCCCGCTCCCCGGCTGCGCCGGGTTCCACGGTCTCACCGTCGGTGTCGCCGGATGCTGCGCGTCCGAAGCAAAATACGCCAGCCACTTTCCGCTTGCCGTCACCACCGGGGTCCATTCAATCCCCTGTGCCGTCGTCACCACTTCGGGTGCTCCCCCCGCCACGGACACCGACCACAAATGCCTCCGGTCAATGTCACCACAATTGGAATTGAACAAAATCTTTTTCCGGTCAGGACTCAGGGACATGTACTCCATCTCGCATTCCCCTGGTGTCAACAACTGCGGCGTTCCCCCGCTCACTGGGATCGAATACAAATGCTGCCAGCCGTCAACCTCCGAAGAAAAAACAAGATGGTCCTCCGCACCCCAGTTGAGGACATTCTGCCCGGCATTATTGTTCAGGCCCCCATTCGGGCCACCGGCGCTCTGCCACGCGCGGTGCGCTTCATCGCTCGCAAATGAATAAACCCAGATTCCCAAGCCGCCCGCGCCACCACCCCTGCCGCCTCCCCCGCCGCCCCTGCCAACGCCGCCCGCTCCCGCCGTCAAAGTGCGCAGAAACGCGATGGACTTCCCATCCGGCGACCATCTCGGATTCCGGTCGTTGTCCACAGTTGGCGAAACCCACGAGACGCTCTTCTTTGTCGTGTCATAAATCCCAATCAAGCTGTGCCCTGATCGCGCCGACGCAAATGCAAGCCGCTTTCCGTCCGGAGCCCATTCGGCCCCGCCATTCGACCCGCGCGAATAGATTTCCGCTGGCTTCCCAACTCCAATCGGCGCGATCCAGATTTTTTCCTCTTTTTGATACGCAATCCAACCGGCAAGAGCCGTACTGTGCGGCGATACATGCGCATTGAATCCGATGTCCACTTTGTGAGCAGCGCCCCCGGCCCACGTAATCGTCCATACCGCGCGTTCCGCCGCTGATGGATTGCTGTCGGGATTCGGCAATTCGTTGTCCCGATTCGGCGCGCCGCCGCGGACGTAAACGATCAACCCTCCATCACCGGAGAACCCAAGGTCGCTGATTTCCTGGCCATCATCCCCGGTGTAGTGCGTGATCTGACGCGCCGTCCAAGTTGGCGCTTCCGCACCCCAGATGTTTCGCAAGCCTTTCGTGTTCGCCACCCACGCAACGCGGTCGCCCGTTGGCGCTGCCACGAGGGAGTCTGTTTCTGGAAAAGAAAAACTCAGCACCTGCTCAATTGTGAATCCGCCCGAAGGCGCGCTTGTCGCGCTGTTTCCCTGCCCGCGCGCAAGTGAAGCGAAGGGCGCAATCCCCAGCACGCATATTCCAATCAGAAGTGAACGGTGAAAATTTTTCATTTCTTTCTCCTCGGGCAAAATAGCGGTTGGATGTTATGTCCGCCGGGTCTTCGATGCAACCCCCCGGCGCGCCTCGCGGTGCTAGTGACGCGCGGGCGGTGGCGTCGGTTGCGGCGCGGTTTGCGTCGCGCCTTGCGGAATGCCTTCGATGGCGACGCGCGGCGCTTCCAAGAATCCGGTCACTCGGTATCGCCGAACTGTTGGGCCGCCCGCCATTCGCTCGACGCCAGCCGCCATCGGGTGCGGCCAAAGCTCCAATTCAAGACCGCGTCCAAAATCCACGGTTCCATGGCCCTCATACGGTTCCCTCGAATCAAGTAAGTCAATCCTTTCAAGATTGACTTTCCCCGACGAAACGGAATATTCAGCTGTAATCAGTGAAAATTGGGAGTCCGTAGTTGCGGAATCTCGAGCATTTTCTCCGCCAGAGAGATCGAACCCTTGAATTGTTGCGCTCTTTGCGGAAAGCGTCCCCCCTCCCTTCAAAGTGGCGAGCAAATTCTCTCGTCCGATCCCATGCATAGACACGCGCACCTCTCCGGAGAGTTGCCCCGCGAGCCGCGCTCGCAGCACCGGACTCAGCGCGCCCAACTCAGCGGCATCCACATTCGTGGCGCTTGCGCGGAGCCAGTAGCTCGGGTCCGCTTCGAGATTCAGTAGCAGTCCCCCTGAAATCGACCCGCTGCAGAGCTGCGCTTCAAATCTTGAAAGATTTACGGACCGCCCCTGAATCTCCACATCTGCGCGCAGTTTCTCTGCTTCAAGAGGTGCGAGAAGGAATGATCCTATCCTCAAATTCCCACGCGCATTCAAATCCGCAAGTGGACCCGGATGTGCCGCCAGCGCGGCGGCAGAATCTTTGGCGGATTCGGCTTGAGAGGTAAACAACTGGCTGAGCCATCCCGGCCGCTCTCGCGGCCCGAGCCAACGATCTAATTCCGTAGCATCAAGACGATCCGCTGTGAGATCAAAACTCCATCCCGTGAATGTGTGTTTCGTCGCCCCGGATTTCGTCGCCACTGTCCCTGTGCTCTCACGTCTGCTGATTGTCCCTTGCCAATTTGCTCCGAGCGCCGACGCCTTTTTCACGGTGATGCGCCGATCTGTTTTATTCAACTCGATCTTCGTATCCGCAATTTCAACAGGCTGATTCAGCAGCGGCAGCCTCAGCACTACATCGCGAAGTGTCACCTGACCGGTAGGCCTCGGAAAATGCCCCCGACTAGCCCACGACCATTCCAACCTAGCGTCCAGTCCACCTTCAGCGTCCCAATTGCTGCTCACGGATTGCCCTACCGCCTTTGCCGCTTGCAACAGCCGTTCAAAGCGGTTAAGCGCAGCATTTATTTGGATAACATATCGCCATTCTCCTCTGCTCCCTGGCGTGTCCAGAGTATTCGGCTCATTCATAAAGGCAGCGCCGAAGAATATCCCTTGGCGCGGCACACTTGTCGGGTTTCGGCCTGTCAACTGAATTGGGAAGTCGGACGGCGCCGGATCCGGCGATAGCCAAACACTTCCAGCGACCGTCCCATTGAGGAAGTTGGCCGACCCTGTGAGTCCAGATATCTCAAAAAGCTGCGTGCCCCCAACCTTCACGCTTGAGCGTGAGGAATGTACATCCGCCTCCACTATGCGAAATGGCCACCCTCGCAAATCCGCATTTGCTTCCAAGAAACCATCCGCCGCAAGCCCTTCTGCAACTCCCGGCTGAAACGCCCGGTACCAATCCAGCAGATCCGCCACTGCCACACCGCGCGATTCAAGCTCTATCTCCGGAAAAATCTCGTGCTCCCAATCCACGGCGCCTGTTCCGTTCACCCTCGAATGCGGCCCTTCCACAAGGAGTTTGCTCAGCTCCACTCGCGACGCGCCCGCCTGCCACGACGCTTCCGCCCGAATGCTCAATGGCGGATCACCCTGCCGCGCGGGAATGTCCCAACGGTGCGGACCAACGACACTTGCTGTCAGCGAAAAAGCCCACATCGGGGCGTTCGGCGGCGCGCCTTCAACCACGGGCGCTGTTCGCGCTTTCAACTCCAATTGAAATGTTCCCCGCACGCCCGGATCGCGCCCCATAGCCAGTCGCAACGCATCTGCCAGCGACGCATCGCTCCACGTCACTGTCAGTTCCGCCGGATGCAATCGCGCGGAAGTTCCCGCGATGTACCCCGAAACGTAGATGATTCCCGTGTCCTGCAAATGAACCGTCGCGCGCAACGGCCGCGCCGCGAGTTCGATGCGCCAGCGCCCCGGACTCTCCTGCTCAATTGCGCCCTCGAGATCCGCGACTGCAAACGGGTGCCGCTCTGTTCCGCGATTGAAATTTATCCTTCCGCGTTGAATCTCGATGCGAGAGAGCTGGGCGGCAGGCCCCGGGGCATGCGGCCCGTAGAGGGTGGGCTTTGTCGTGGTTGCCGGCGGCAGCCAGCTCTCCACATTCCACCGCCCGTCGGCGTTGCGCACCAAGTTGAGGCTCGGGTCCGTCAGCTCGAGTGTCCCGAGCTCCAACCGGCCGGAGAGCAGCGCACGCCACCGCGGACTCGCGGTTACGCTCTGCGCCCGCAGGAAATACTCCTGCCCAAAGCGCGGGTCTTCGCCGATAGTGACGTAGTGCGCGACGATGCCCGGCGAGGGCAGCCAGCGCCAGTCAAAGTAACTCACCTCAACGTCGCGACCAACGGCCTGCGCCAGCCGCGCGGTAAGCAAGCGGTGCGCTCGGCCCGAGCCGGCAATGAGCGAAAGCGTTGTACTCACGGCGCCAAACAAAAGCGCAATGGTCACGAATGCGATCAGCCAACGATGAGGACGCGATTTTGCCACGGGAAATCCAGTAGTTCTTTTCAGACGCGAGGCACTAGTGTAGCGGTTTTTTATCGGTTTTGGACAATCGTGTCAGCGAACTTGGTGGAACATCCGGTGCCACCGCGTCCGCGAAGGCAGGTGCATCAATGTATCGGCGATTCCGCGCAATCGCGTACTGAAACTCTCTTCTTCCGTCACGTCCTCCGTGGATTCAATGGACCAGTAGATCACTACAGGTCCGCCCATGATGGCGGTGCGGTCCACGAATCCCCAGAAGCGGCTGTCAGAGCTGCGATCGCGGTTGTCACCCATCACAAAGTATTTCCGGGGCGGGACAATCAGCTCCCCATTGGAAACGTGATCCAGAATCTCTTTCGCCCATTCGTCTCTTACCGCGGATCGCAGCATGTAGCGTGAATTGGTTGGGGGGAACGAGTCTCCGAACTGGTCATATGGCGCGGCGGGATCGTGCACGACGTACGGCTCTTTGAGCAACTGGCCGTTCACATACACCTGCTGGTCCACGATCCGGACGCGGTCGCCCGGAAGGCCGATCACACGCTTTACGTAGTAGGGATGGTCATCATAGGGGAAACGGAAAACGATGATGTCGCCGTGGCGAATCGCACGGTATGGAAACAGCTTTTCGTACCAGGCCCCGGTGCCGCCGAAGATGAGTTTGTTGACGAGGAGATGATCCCCCACCAGGAGAGTCGGCTCCATGGATTGCGATGGGATCTTGAATGACTGAACGACAAACGTGGTGAGAAAAAGTGCAAGAATTATCGTAACAAGCAGCGACTCGATATATTCCCAGACGGAAACGTGTTCGCGCTCTTCGCTGCGTACCGCAGCGGCTTCCGCTTCAATTACGCTTGTTGCATCCGCCATCCGTTTGCCCGACTGTCCTTCACCCGGTCGCCGTTTACTCTACTACTTAGATGCGCTTCCCGCGGGATCGGACCTTGAAGATCCTTGCAGAAGTTGCGCGACCACACCCCGCGCGGCGGCCTGCTCGGCCTCTTTCTTATTCATGCCGGTTCCGAAGGCGGAGGCGCGGCCCGCCACCCGCACCTCAACCTCAAATACCTTCCGGTGGTCGGGCCCCGTTTCAGCGATCACTCTGTATTCCGGGGTGGCCCAGCCACGCGCCTGAATCATCTCTTGCAGCCGAGACTTGTGATCCGGCTCGCCGAGTTGATCCCTTTGAAGCGGGACGGCGGGTTCGAGCAGCGACCGCTCCACAAAGTTGTGCGCGGCTTGCAATCCACCGTCGAGGAAGACGGCCGCTACGATGGCTTCATACGCATCGGCGAGGATCGAGGGTTTTTCGCGGCCGCCGGTTTTTTCCTCCCCGCGTCCAAGCCGGAGGTGCGCGCCAAGACCCAGGCGGAGGGCCGCTTCGGCGAGAGAGCTGGCATTTACGAGGCTGGCCCGCGCTTTGGAAAGTTGTCCTTCGCGCCACGCGGGAAACCCGCCGAGGAGCGATTCGCTCACGACCAGAGTGAGGACGGCATCGCCCAAAAATTCGAGCTTTTCGTTGTCCTCGTTGGCAATCGCGGTGGGCCACTCGGCAGGGCTGGCCTGAGACTCGCCCCGCGCCTCGTCCAATTTCAGCGCGGGGTTCTCAGCAAGCCAAGAGCTGTGCGTCAGCGCCCGCTCGAGCAATTCCGGTGAATGGAATTTGTGCCCGAGCAGCTCTTCAAGTCGCTCAGTGGCTGTCCCGGCCATCGCCGCAGCCGTTATTGCTTCGGCGCCTTCGCTTTTACTTCTTTCAGGAAATCAATGCAGCGCTGCTGCATCGGGCCCGAAAGCTTCGGGCATGCGGCTTCCGACGTAGAAATAGCCAGGGCGTTTTGGCCGGTGGAATCATAGGCGACGGCCAAGAGGTACATATCGCTGGCGTCCGGTGGATTCTCGAGCTTCGTCGCTTCAACTAAATGTTGGACCGCCAACGGACCCTTACTTTCATGCAAGTAGGCAAGCCCCAGCGCGCCGTGACACAACGCGAGTCTTTCATTCCTCTGCGTCGTAAAATCAACGTCGGTGACGTCTGGACCTTTCTGCAGCGCGTTCAGAAGTTGAATTCCATGATTCGCATAAGTTTCCGTCTGCTGGATCCTCTGCGTGTCTCGGGCCCCTGTAATCAGGTGTGCAGTAACCATCGCCATGACGGGAAGAGCATCCGGGCTATCTTGATTTATTTGGAGCGCCTTCTGTGCCGCAGCGCCGGCCTTTTCACCCTCTCCATCTTGCAGGTATACCATCGCGAGTTGCGAGTACACGATTCCAGCACAACGGCCGTTCGCATATTTCTTTAAGTATTCATTGGAATCGGCCACCACCTGCTTCGAGTCTGTTGACTTGGTGGTGGCTTTCTTGCAAGCGGCCTCTTCGGCAGGATCCATAGGAGGCGTTGCCGGAGGAGTCTGCGCGGCGCCAGCGGGAGGTGTCTGTTGCTGCTGCATCGGCTGTCCCATCCCCATTCCCTGCGAGCCCATCCCCTGCTGCTGACCCATTTGTGCGAGCGCCGCGGGCGAAACCACAAACGCCGCCGCAAGCGCAATCCCCAAAAATTTCAACATCGTATTCTTCATTTTAATGTTTCCTTTCCACCCCTAGGTGAAGTCGAACTATTATAGACGAAACGAGCATACATTTCGGTTACGGATTTCCTGGCCCACCCGGACGATCCCCTGTTTGGCCCGCCGGCATGTAAGGCTTCTCAATGCCGCTCTGCGCCGCTTGGCGCGCCCTTTCCGGCGCTCCCTGCACCGCGATGGCGGCGCGGTACTCGGCAACGGCCTTTTCGCGATTCCCTTCGCCGTCATTGATGCGGCCCAGATAGATGTGCGACAACGCCACAATCACGGGATCAGGAGCGGCGCCGCCCGCTGAGGGCAGTGTCAGGCTCGCGAACAATTCCTTGGCGCGGTCCTTCTGCTTCTGATAAACGGCTGCGATAGCCAGGCCGTAAGTCGCGCGCGCGGTCCCGGGCCAGCGCTCAAGAACTGTTTCAAAGGCCGCCTGCGCGCCGGCGCCATCCTGCGCCGTCAGGAGGCGTTCGCCCTGCTGGAGCATTCGGTCGCGTTCCGCAGCTTCAGCGGCTTCCGCGCTGACCGGGGCGGATTCCGCAACCGGAGGAAATTGAATCGCCGCCACGCGCTTCACTTCCGCCGCAACATCAACGCCTTTCGCCAGGTCCGGGAAATAATAAGACATTGCGGGCTCTTCCTGCTGAAACTTTACGAGCTGCGCGACGAGCGGGCGCACAAGAACAAAACCTTCCGCGTCGGCGGCATCCATGGCCTGCTCGCGTTGCGCGGCCGTCATGCGATCGAGCTGTAATTCTACTGCCTTAATCAGGCATTCGGCATAGAAGCCGGTGATGTCGTCGCGATACTGGCGCGGCAGCCGCGGCGCGCGCGCGGCGGAAATCAAAATCTGGCGCGAGGGAAAAACGGCTCCCGCAAATTTCGCAGGCAGCGGGTCCAGCAGAAAATGTAGAAAGGCGTGGCGAAGCTCGGCGAGCGAAATATTTTCGCCATCTACCACCATCGCGTATGCGTCGCCGTAGGTGCGGAAGTTCGTGCTTACTCCCGCGAGCGGTTCGACGTAGACCGTGAATGTCCGCAGGCTATTCGACTTGAGTACTTCGCGGAGATAGCCCATGGATTTTTGTACGATCTGCGTCAGCGGGCCTTGCAGTTGCGCGATGCCATTCTGATAGGAGCGCTCAACACCTTTCCAAGCGTCCGCGATATTCGCTTCCTTGTAAAACTTTACGAGTAGGAGATTGAAATCCTCAATGGTTAGCACATCGGGCGGCAATTCTTCGTGGCGATACGTGTACTTGAAATCCGGCGGCGGCCCGGTGAGGAGGCCAAGCGAAATAAATCGCGAGAGCGTCGTGGAACGATCGGCGTTCTGGTGCGCATCGAGATACTGGTGGAGCTCGTCGGAGGCCGGTCCCACATGGTGCAACATCTCCTCCGCAACGGACTTCCAGGCGAAGGGGAGATCCTCGACGCCTGATCCGGTGTAGTAACCCGCGGCCCAGAGCGCGCACATAGTGGCGAATAGCTGCTGGCTCGACTCGATGGTGACCTGCGGCGTGACGGGCCGCATGATTCGTTGCGGAGGGGCGCCGGGCCGAATGATTGGCGGCGGAGGATTTTGTTGCTGGGCTTGCGCGCGGGGTGAAGCGACTCCCGAGAGCAATAGCGCGGAAGCGAGCGCGGCGGCACAAATTCCAGGCAAGGCACCTCTGGCGAGCAAATTGGTGCGAGCGCGAGAGTTGCGCCGCGTGCGAATTTTGGGAGAAAGTTGCGACAAGTTCAATTCCGCCTGCCCGAGTGAAGAAGCGCCATTCAAACTTGGATGCAGTTTGGCCGGGCGGCGTCCTTCAAAACCCAATGTACAGGGGGTGCGAGATTCCGTCAAGGAAGGTGGGCTTGAGATGCGAGACTCACTCATTGGGGGTACACCCCCCATCTTTTTGGGAATTATATACTTGACTCCCTCAAGGGAGTAAGGTACAATGCCGTACATGAGCAAATCAACCATAAGCACCTTCAAGCTGTTTGAGATGTATCCCGGCGTGGAAACGGCCCGCAAGTACCTTGAAAGCCGTCTCTGGA
>JBGPHM010000059.1:0-20947 GCA_041484365.1 Terriglobia bacterium
AGTACGGCAGCCCGTGCATTGAGACCGAACACCTCCTGCTCGGTCTTGTCCGCGAAGATAAAGGCCTCGCAAACCGTTACCTTCGCGCGCAAGGCTCGATCGAATCCATTCGCAAGGAAATTGAATCCCGCATCACCATCCGCGAGCGCATCTCCACTTCCGTCGAAGTGCCGTTGAGCGCGGAATCGAAACGCATCCTGAGCTACGCCGCCGAAGAAGCCGACCGTCTCGGCCACAAACACGTCGGCACGGAGCATTTGCTTCTCGGCATCCTCCGGGAAGAGAAGAGTTTCGCCGCGGAAATATTGCAGGAACGCGGGCTGCGCCTCTCCGCCCTGCGCGAAGAGCTTGCCCGCAGTTCCGGCGAAAAGGTTCCTGTGAACCGCCCCAAGGAAACTTCTTTGCTCGCGGAGTTCAGCCGCGACCTCACGCAGGCCGCCACCGACGGGGCGTTGGATCCGCTCGTCGGGCGCGAAAGCGAACTCGAACGCGCAATCCAGATCCTGTGCCGCCGTACGAAAAATAATCCAGTGCTCATCGGTGAGCCGGGCGTCGGCAAGACGGCCATCGTCGAGGGTCTTGCGCAGCGCATCGCGGATGGCGATGTCCCGACGTTCCTCGCGGATAAACGCATCCTTTCGCTCGACCTCTCGCTCATTGTCGCCGGCACGAAGTACCGCGGCCAGTTCGAAGAGCGGCTCAAGACCATCATGAAGGAATTGATGGAAAGCCAGAATTCCATCATCTTTATTGACGAGCTGCACACGCTCGTGGGCGCGGGTTCCGCGGAGGGCTCGCTCGACGCCGCGAACATTCTCAAGCCGGCGCTCAGCCGCGGCGAAATCCAGTGCATCGGCGCCACCACGCCCGGCGAATATCGCAAGTCCGTTGAAAAAGATCGTTCTCTCGAGCGGCGCTTTCAGGCCGTGAAGGTCTCCGCTCCAAACGAGGAAGATGCCATTCGCGTTTTGCAGGGCGTGCGCGAACGCTACGAAAAATTCCACGCCGTCAGTTACACCGACGAAGCCATCCAGTACGCCGTCTATCTCTCCAATCGCTACATTCCGGATCGCTTCCTTCCGGATAAGGCCATTGACCTGATTGACGAAGCCGGCGCGCGCGTGAAGCTCCGCCAGGCGATGCTTCCCGAGGAAGTTTCCGAAATCCAGAAGCGCGTGAAATACAACACGCACCGGATGGAAACGGCCATCGCCAATCACGAATTCGAGAAGGCCCGCTTCTATTCCGAGGAAGAGCGCAAGGAAAAAGAAGCCCTGCGCCAGTTGCGCGAGCGCTTGAAGCTCGATGAATCCTCCACGGGCATCGTCGGCCGCGAAGACATTGAAGAAGTCGTTTCGCGCTGGACGGGTGTCGCCGTCACTTCCATCAAGGAAGACGAACAGCAGAAGCTCCTGCGCATCGAAGTCGAGCTTCACAAGCACGTTATCAGCCAGGACAAGGCCATTACCGCGCTCGCTCGCGCCATCCGCCGCAGCCGCGCGGGTCTCAAGGCTCCCGGCCGCCCCGTTGGTTCCTTCCTGTTCCTGGGCCCCACCGGCGTCGGAAAGACGGAAGTCGCGCGCAGGCTCGCCGAATTCCTATTCGGCAGCGAAAAGTCTCTCGTCCGCTTTGACATGTCCGAATACATGGAGAAGCATTCCGTCTCGAAACTCATTGGAGCGCCTCCCGGCTATGTTGGTTACGAAGAGGGCGGCCAATTGACCGAACGCGTGCGCCGCACGCCATACTCCGTGATCCTGCTTGATGAGATCGAGAAGGCGCACCCGGATGTTTACAACATCCTTCTCCAGGTATTTGAAGATGGCCAGCTTACCGACGGCCTGGGCAACACCGTGGATTTCCGCAACTCGATCATCATCATGACTTCCAACCTCGGTGCGCGTTACTTGCAGAAACGCGCGACGATGGGCTTCCAATCCAGCGCCGAAGATGCCGGGAACAAAAGCATGGAAGATATGGTGACCGCTGAGGTCAAACGCGCTTTCAATCCGGAATTCGTGAACCGGCTCGACGAACTTATTATATTCAATCCGCTGTCCGACGAAGACCTTCTCCGCATTATTGACCTGCTCGCCGGGCAGATTAATGACACTCTCATTCATCGTCAGGTTCAAATTGTTCTCACGCCGGAGGCTCGCCAGTGGATTCTGGAGAAAACCTGCGGTGACCGCAGCTATGGGGCGCGTCCGCTTCGCCGGGCCTTGCAAAAGTATGTTGAAGACCCGCTGTCCGAAGCGCTGATTCAAGGGGGGCTGCAGCGGCCGGCAACGCTCGAGATCTTCGTTTCGAGTGAAGGGCTTGGTTTTCGGCCGGTCGTTGAGGCAACCCCGGTCGTCCACTAGCGAATCCTACGCGCAATGCCGGTTTCATCCCGGGGCCGGCAGGGGGAGTATTCCGATTGTTTTTGGGCAGGCGGTCGTGAAGCGATTCACGGCCGCGTACGGTAAATCCCGCCTATTTTGTCTGCGACGCTGCTGTGAGTTCGTGCTGGCCGCGCTATTGATTTCTTTAGCGGGCCTCTCAGCTCCCTCCGCGGCGGCGCAAGAGAACTCGTCTTCAAACCCCATCCCCGCAAGCTACGTCACATCGAGCCGCATCACGCCAGTTCCCATCACGCAGGCCCAGACGCAGCGCGTTCAGGCTCCTCAAAACAACTTGACGATTGAACGCATCGATTTTATTGGCAACCGGCGTATCCGCAGGGACGTCTTGGCGGCTCGTATCTTTTCTCATGCCGGGGATCCTTTCACCGAGCCGGGGCTTGACCGCGATTACCACGCGCTTTGGAACACAGGGTATTTCGATGACGTCCAGCTCTCCGTTGAAGACAGCCCCGACGACCCGAACAAGAAAATTGTCACTTTTACCGTGAAGGAACGGCCCACCATTCGCCGCATCGTTTACAAGGGCAATAAGTCCGTCAGCGAATCTGACATCCTGGATGCGTTTAAAGCGGCCAAAGTCGGGCTCACACAGGATAGTCCCTTCGACCCGACGAAGGTGAAAAAGGCGGAAGTCGTCATTCGGGACATTCTTGCTTCTCACGGCCACCAGTTCGCAACTATAAAGATCACCCGGGAAAATGTGGCAGCCACCAACAGCGTCATTTTGACCTTTAACATTGTTGAGGGCGCGAAAGTAAAGGTCGGCAAGATTATCATCGAGGGAAATCATGCGTTTTCTTCACGGCGCATTATTCGCACCATGCGCCATTCCCGCCCTTATGGTTTGGACGCCAAGCTTTTCGTCATCAACGTTATGTCGAAGACATTTGACCAGGCAAAATTGGACGAAGATCTGGAAGTCGGCATCCGCGGGTTTTATCAGGATCAGGGTTATTACACGGCGAACATCAATGTTTCTGAACTCAAGACCGTTGATGTGCACCACACTGGCATAAAGGGGCCGTGGCCGCTTGTAGGTACGAGGAATGGCAAGGCCACCAATATCACCATCAAGATTGAAGAGAACAGCCGCTTCCGCATGGGCAAGCTGCACATCATCAACGCCGACCCGGAAAAAGGCCTGACCATAAAGCGTGAAGCCCTCATGGGTATTTTCCCGCTCAAAGAGGGCGACATTTTCAATGTGGACAGAATCCGAAAGGTCGTTGAGGCTTACACAAAACTTTATGGCCGGCTCGGATTCATGGATTTCACGGCCGAGCCTGACTTTGACATCAATTACGCCAAGAAAACGATTGATGTGACCCTGAAATTCAGTGAAGAGAAATCCTACAGCATCCACCGCATCAACATCAGCGGAAACGTCACCACGCGCGACAAAGTCATTCGCCGCGAGCTTCTCTTGAGTGAAGGCGACCTTTATGACAATCGCCTCTGGGAAGTCAGCATCCTCAAACTCAACCAGCTTGGTTTCTTCGATCAGCTCAAACCCGAGACCGCGGCTCAGGTCACCCGGAACATCAAACAGAGCACGGTGGATCTCAATCTGAAAGTCAAAGAGAAACAGAAGCAGTCCATCAGCTTCACCGGCGGCCTGAGCGGCATTGCCGGCGACTTCCTCGGATTGAGCTATCAGACCAGCAATTTTCTAGGGCTGGGCGAGACCCTTACCATTTCCACTCAATACGGCACCGTTCAGCAGAGTTTTCAATTTGGTTTCACGGAACCCTATTTCTTGGACCGCCCCATTTCAACCGGATTCACCCTCTTCGCCAGTAAATTCAATTTTGATCAGGCCCGGCAGACTTCCATTCTTTTGGGCCAGCAAGTGAATCTCAGTCCCGCGATTTCGCAGAATTACAACCAGAACAGCAAGGGATTCAGTCTTTTCGCGAGTTATCCCGTCAAACGGTGGCGATACGCCCGCATCGGCGTCACTTACTCCTTCACGATTACGGATATCATCCCATTCAGCGCCGCATCACGGTTGATTTTCTCGACCAGCCAGTTCAGCAGCGTCGCCGGCCCATCCGCGCTCAACGGTATTAACCAGAGCCGCATTTCTACTACCTTGAGTTACAACTCGGTGGACTATCCGCCAAATCCTCACAACGGCAAGAATCTCTTCTATTCCTTCAGTCTGGAAGGCGGCCCACTCGGCGGCAACACCAAGTCTATTTCGAACGTTGTTTCCGCCACCTACTTCCGCCCTCATTACCACAATCGGAATACCATCGGCCTGCGATTCCTGGCGACATTCTCGTCTAGTTATGGCGGTGAGGAATTGCCTCCATTTGAAAGGGCATTTGCCGGCGGCGAAGACACGTTGCGCGGATTTGATATCCAGACGGTGTCTCCAGTCGCGTTCATTCCGATCCAGTCCGCTCAGCCGATCACATTCTTTGACCCCAGGAAGCTGGACGGGGCGGGTAACCCAATGACCAGCACCATCACCATTCCCGTTCTTGGGTACAGCATCGCATTCCCCGGCGGTGACACCATGGGAATCATTAATGCTGAATACAGGATCCCGATTGCAGGCCCCGTGAGTTTCAGTCTTTTCTTTGATGGTGGAATCAATGGCGCTCTTCGCCGCAACCAATTGAATCTTGACGCCGCTGGACTTGCCGCATTGCGCCTGAAGTTTCCCAACTCCAATTTGAGCTCCAACCTTTTGCTGGCTCCCAGGTCGAATTTCAGGCCTCGGGCTTCGGGCGGCGCGGAGATCGTCGTCCAATTGCCGATTGTGCAGGCGCCTTTCCGCCTGTACTACGCTTATAATTTCCTGCGGTATAACCAGCTGATTGTGTCACCCGTCGGCGATTTCTTTATTAGCAACGATTTGAGAAACTCATTGCCGCCCGGCGTCTTGGATTTTCAGATACTGCCGCAGATCACGCGGATCGCTTCAAATCCGGCGCAGTTCAAATATACGGACCCCTTGAAAACGCTTCGATTTACTGTGAGCCGGACTTTCTAATGATCAGGGCTTACACTTCGGACACAATAAGGAATTGGCGAAGATGAGAGAATTTGGCATGGGAGGCATTGGAATGAAGCGGCGGACAATCTGCATCGGATGGATTTCAGCATTGGTCGTGGCCCTGGCCGGCTGCAACACCAATACGGGAACTACATCTTCAGCAACCATAAACCTGAATATCATTTCCGCCACGGTCGCGGTCGGTTCTTCTCAGCAATTTCTTGCCTCCGTCGTTGGTCCTACAGACACTTCGGTCACCTGGCAGGTCAATAGCGTCACGGGCGGCGATTCAACCCACGGCACAATCACAACTGGCGGTTTGTATACAGCTCCTGCCTCAGTGCCGACTCCAAATACCGTCGTGGTCACGGCGGTTTCCAATGCGGTCAAAACTGCCACCGCCAGCGCAACGGTCACGATCGACTCCGGTATTCGCGTCCAGGTCACTCCCTTCTCCGCCACCATCGGTACGGGCGAGTCACTGCAATTCACCTCAACTGTTACTGGAGTTGCCGCTCCAAACGATACCGTGACCTGGAGGGTCTGTCAGGTGAACTCCTCTCCCACGTCGAGTTGCACGGCGGACTCGACGGGCGCCTTGGGGACAATTGATGCCGCGGGCAACTATCACGCTCCCGCGATTGTTCCCAGTTCGAATCCGGTGACGATTCAGGCCGTATCCACGAAGGACGCCAATCAAGTGGGCGCTGCGAGTATTCTCCTTGCATCCGCGACGGATCCCGTTGCGATCTCCATTTATCCCACCCACATCGCGCGCGGCTCTCTTTTTGTGGACGTTTATCTAACAGGGACTGGTTTTCTCTCCACGAGCTCCATGATTGTCAACGGTACCGTCCTCGCCCCTGGAACCTCTTTGAACGCAGGGACTATTCTCCGCGCGCGGATCATCGCCCCGATGCTGAGTTCGTCGCTGGGCGTCCTTCAGATTCAAGCACAGCGCCAGGGTGGATCGCCCGTCACTTGTTCACCGACTCCAGCGGCGTGTCAGCTCGTTATCGATCCGGAGCGCCCTTCCTTGGTGGCTGCCTCGCCCAATAGCGGGCACCAGAACAGTTCAAACCCGATTGAATTCCTCCTCAATGGCGGATACTACGGAACGGGCTCTGGCAACGGGGGGCCAACCTTCCCTCCACCCTCCCCCGCAGTCACTGCCCAATTTGACGGCGCCTTGCGTGGCGCAACCGTTAATCCCCGTCAGGCCGACGTCACAATCAGCGGCACAGACCTTTCCGTTTCCGGTTTGCACCAGGTTATGTTGACAAACCCCATGGTGAATACGCCGGCCATATTGCCGCAGCGATCTGCGGCTACGAACTTTGCGGTTCAGACTTGTATGGGTGTCGCGCAGGGATGTCCAGACCTCCAGGTCTCGGTCGCTTCACTGCCCGTGGGCACGAAGCCAGTTTCAATTGCCGTGAACACGGCTACCGGAATCGCTGTTGTTGCCAACCACGATTCCAATGATTTGACTCTCGTGCAAATAAATGGCATTCAGCCGGATGGCATAACTTATGTTCCTCCTGCAATTGTGCCGGGCGGCACAATTGCCGTTGGTGCCGGGCCCACCGGAGTTGCTGTCGACAACGTTCGCAATCTCGCGGTCGTCGCAAACAATACGGACAAGACGATCTCGGTCGTGAATCTCACCACACGCGCCACTACCGTCGTAAGCACGCAAATCCCGGCAGCGCCATATTCCGTTGGCGTGAATCCAATCACCGGACTTGCTTTGATTGCTTACCAGAATACGAACATCGGCGCTTTGGTGGATCTTACTCGGGTGCCTCCTGTTTTCGTGGGTGCGGTGACATTGGGGACTGGTGTGAATCCTCAGGTTGCGGTTGTTCCCAGCTTGAATTGGGGGTTGGTCACGCCCGGCGGCGCGGGCACTTTTTCAATCGTGGACCTCGCCCGCCGCAACTCGAACACGATTACTTCAAGCGGCGCCGTCCGGGTTTCCTCAACCAATACGGTCACGATTACGACCACGGCGCCACATGGCTTGATTACCGGCGACGCAGTCCTCGTTTCTGGTGTGACGGACGCGACCTTCAATGGTGTGTTTGCCGTTGCCACGATTCCGACCGCAAATTCCTTTACCTATACCCAAACCGGAGCGGACAGTACGAGTGGAGGCGGCACCATTCTCTATTCGCAACCTCTTGCCACCGTGGCCTTGGGGACGGGCGTCACGGGCATCAGCGTCAATTCGGAAGCAATGCGTGCTGTCCTCACCGATCCAACGACACCCGCTTCCGTACTTACCATGAGCGTCCTGGATCAAGTCGTCGGTCAGGTCCTTCTGGAATCGGGGACTGTCTCTTCTGCGGTTAACCCTTTTACGGACCTCGCCGTGTCCGTCAATCCTGTCACCAGCCAGCTTTCCGTCATCGACCCGCGCACTCCCGCCCGGCTGACGAAATTGAATTTACCGGGCACAACCCCCGGAGCCGTCGCGATTGATCCCGGATCAAACCAAGTTTTTGTTTTGAACCAGGGCAGCAATGACATCACCGTGATTCCCCTCACTCCGCCCGCCACCGTGCAAATGAAGCCGCTACATCTGGAGCAGGTCCTTCTCCCGCTCAACCGGCAATTCGGCACCGACCTCACGCTTTCTTCTCCGACGGATCTGCCACTGACCCTTGTCGGCAAGGGGTTCAACGGATCTTCTGTTGCTCGCGTCGATGGTTTCATTCTCTCGCCCGTTGGCCCGGTCACGGACCGGCAAATGAACGTTGTGGTTCCCGGCACGCTTCTCGCCAACCCCCGGCGTTTTGCCGTGGATGTTCTGAACACCGTGTCGAACGCCGGAGTTTCAAACGTCGAATACTTTTCTGTAGTGGAAGCTGTTGACCTGACGACACCCGGGTGCCCCTCACCGCAGCCGGGTGCCGTTGCTGTTGACGACCTGCTGAACCTCGCTTTGGTCACGGAAACAGGCTGCGGCAAGACCGCGGTCATAGACCTGAACACGAACGCGGTGGTGAACTCTGTTGCCGTGGGAAGCAATCCTCAGGGTGTGGCGACCGTGCCCCGGCTCGGCCTGGCCGTCGTTACCAATCGCGGCGGCAACACCGCGACCGTCATCAAGATGTCGGACCTATCAACCACCACACTCGCCGTGGGCGGGGAACCCATTGGCGTGGCGATCAGCCCCATTGACGGGACTACCTTCGTCACGAATTCCAACTCGAATTCCGATACCGTGGCGACGTTCTCCGCGACTTCGCCGGGATCATCACCTGTCTCCTTCGTGGCGGCGGGCGTGGCTCCCGCAGCAATTGCGATTGATATTTTTGATCAGGTCGCGCTTGTTGCCAATGCAGGCGCCAACAATGTCACCCTGATGGATATTTCTTCGATCCCTCCCTCATCCCTGGGAAGTCTGCCGGTTTTCAGCCAGCCGACGAGTGTTGCATTCGACCCGGTGAACAAGGTCTTTATTGTGGCCGCCAGTCTGAACAACAGCCTGTTCTTCATCAACCCGGTTTCATTTCAGTCGGCGTCGGCGCGCGTGGGGATTAATCCATCCGCGATTGCGTTCAACTACCTTACGAACACGATCGTTACGGTGAATGAAGCGAGCGGAACTATCTCCGTGATGGACGCGACCGACCGGCGCGTTCGATCGAACATGGCGATCAAGGGCGCGTTCCTTGGCTCCGTGGCAATCGTGCCGAACACGAACATCGCGATCATCGCGGATATGGTGAACAATCGCGTGCTGTTTGTGCCGCTGCCGAATTAGCGGATTGGCTTGCGGGCGAACGATTTATTTTATTTCGTTTTTGTACACGACGCCGTCTTTCATCACGAACTTCACGCGCTGAAGTTCAGTGATGTCGGCGAGGGGATCGCCGGAGACGGCCACAATGTCGGCGAGCTTTCCCGCTTCAATTGTGCCGAGCATGTCACCTCTTCCCAGTAATGCCGCGGCGTTGACGGTGGCGGTGCGGATGGCCTCCATCGGACTCATGCCGTACTGCACGTAGTAATTCAACTCCGCCGCCTGATGTAGCGAAGCTTTTCCGGTCCAGGCGAAGCCGCCGGCGTCCGTGCCCATCACAATTCTCACGCCATGCTTCAGCGCCTTCTGGAACGCAAGCTTTTCCGTTTCCACCATCTTCGGCCAGTTGCCGCCGCGGTCCACCACGGCCGCGCCAACCATGATGGTCGGCACCCAGGAAATTCCGCGGCGCGCCATCTCATCCATTTGCGCTTCGGTCATGCCGTCGCCATGCTCGATAGAATCCACTCCGGCGCGCAACGCCGCGGCGATGCCGTCGCTGCCGATGGCGTGCGCGGCGACCTTGTGGCCCAGACGGTGCGTCTCCTCGACGATGGCGCGGGCTTCTTCGTCGGTGAAATTCACGTGGCTGTGCAGCACTCCGTCGGGGCCGTAGAAGTACCCGTGGTCGCTGTAATACTTGATCCAGTCCGCGCCGTGGGAGATCTGTTCGCGCACGGCCTTGCGCGCGTTCTCCGCGCCGTCAACGATTTGCACGCCGTGCGGCAAATCCAGTTCCCAGGAGAATCCCTCCAGCGGATACGTTCCCGTCGGGGCCATCGCGCGCGTGGAGACAATCATGCGCGGCCCGGGGATTTCGCCTCGGTTGATGGCCGTCTTCACATCCACGTCGGCGTACATCGCGCCTTCGGTCTCGACGTCGCGCATGGTGGTGAAGCCGTGGTCCAGCGCGATGCGCGCGTTGCGCGCAGCGAGCACGGCCCGGTAGGCGATGGATTGCTTCAGGAGCTGGTCGTCGTAATCCTGGGGGAGCACGTCGCCATTCAAGAGAATGTGCGTGTGCGCGTCCATCAGTCCCGGGAGGACGGTCGAGTGCGAGAGGTCAATCAGTTCCGCGCCCGATGGCGCCGCGCCGCCGGGCGTGATGGAGACGATCTTGTTGCCCTCAATGAGGATGAGCGCGTTCACGATAGGCGTGTCGCTTTTGCCGTCAATTAATTTGCCGGCGCGGATGGCGATGACATGGTGCGCCGGGGTTTGCGCTTGTGGAGCGGCAGCGAAGAGCGGCAACAGAATCGCAATAGCGGCAAGGCCGAACAGGATCGCGTGACGTTTCATAGAAGCCTCCGAGTGGGTGGAAAGGGCGAGCGCATTCTGACCCAAGAGGGAAGTACGAAGCAAGGAAGCAGGGAGGCAAGGAGACGGAGAGGCAGGGGAGCCACCCCCCATCTTTTTGTAAGAGTAGTGCAACAAAGGACTTACGGGAAAAAGGTGCGGTAAGAGTAGCGCAATAAAGGAGTTGCGGGTTTTGAATTGTGAAAGTGGCGTAAGCGATTGAATTTGCTGGGGTTGCAGGCTGCAGATCGCCTGGACTCGCTGCTTTAGAGGGGAGGGGAACGGAGCTGGGATACGCGGTGAGGAGTTCATGAGGCATGTTACCACATGAGTTAACTAAAATCAAGAGAATTATTTAGGAATTACGGGAAGATTTTACACAAAACTCATTCGAATGAGTGTTCGAATGGGCGTGCGTTGCGAATCGAATCCTAAAGTCGACTCACCCGCGCTTTGATGCACGAAGGATTGGCCATCGGGCCCGTCCAAATAAATCAGCTCCCGAGCCGGGTTTTTCATCAATCTCAAATCCTTGCTGGCAAAGGGGAGCCTACGGCGAGAGGCCGATGCGACGCAGAAGGTCAGCGAAGCGCGGGTCGGAACGCAGCGGATCGAAACGGGGCTCCACCTTGAGATGAGTCAGATTGAACGAGTGCTCCTCATACGCCTTATCCAACCACTCAAAGGCCTTGTCTTTCTCACCGAGGCCTACATAGACAAGTGCTACGTCATGCGCTGGGACATAGCTGTGTTCGGATAGCCTCTGCAACTCCGCGAGTATCTTACGCGCTTCGGTTTTCCTGCCGGACACGGCATAGACGTGGCCCAGGCTGGCCATTACAAGTATGTTGTCAGCTCCTTTTGTTGTAGCGATCGCCCTTTGAAACCCGGCCATGGCTTCCTCAAACATGCCCTTTTGCTCATAAGCTGCTGGGAGGTATGTGTGGGGCGGGGGAAAGTTCGGGTCTAGCTCCAGGGCCTTCTGGAATTGATCGATCGCCTGGTTGTAGTCCCGGGAAAAGTAGGAAGCCAATGCCACCTCAAAGTTGATAACGAGTGAAAGCGGCTCAAGCTTTTGAGCTCGTTTTTCCTCTGCGTTGGCCTCCCGGAGCTGACCTATTGCACTTAGATTATCCCCATACCATTCGTGAGCCGGCGCATAGCGTGGGTTCAGCTCGATTGCGCGCTTGAACTCTTTCTCGGCGCCCGACCAATCCCAATCGTATGCATAAAGTACGCGGGCCAGTGTCGTGTGCGCTTCAACAAGCGTGTTATCCAATTCTAGGGCCTTCATCGCTGCGGCCTTCGCTTGTGGCATTCTTTGTTTCGGCGGCAGTGGATTCGCTGGCACATGATAGCAGTCAGCCAACCCCGCGTAAGCCAGAGCGTAGCTCGGGTCTTTTTCGATCGCTTCTTGAAAGTACTCGATTGCTTTCTGTATTCCGTCTGGCGTGCGTTTGTTCCAGTAGTATCGGCCTCTCAGATAAAGTTGATAAGCCTCGGCATTCTCCGTGGAGTGTCCGGTCAGCCGTCTTCCCTCCTCACCCGCCAACCGCAGGCGCAGCTTGTCGGTGATTTCGCGGGCGATATCTTCTTGCACGGCGAGGATGTCCGCGAGCTTGCGGTCATACTGCACACCCCACAATTCGGAGCCATCCCTGACGTTCATCAACTCCATACTGATAGTCAACGTCTCGCCGCGCCGCGAGACTCTCCCTGTCAGAACCGCGCGAACATCGAGGTCGCGTCCAACTTTTTGCGGATCAATATTTCTGCCTTTATAGCGGAACACGGTACTCCGCGCCATGACCTTCAGCTGGGGTATTTGAGACAACTGCCGGATTAGAGTTTCGGTAATCCCGTCGCTGAGGTATTCCGTGTCCGGGTCAGTGCTGGTGTTGACAAACGGCAAAACAGCCACCGAGTCGATGGCCTCGCCCCGTCCTCGAAACAGGGTGAGCCATATGACGACCACCAGCAGGGCAGCCAGCGCAACTCCTCCCCCTGCGAGCGCCCACCTGGCGCGCCACCACGGTCGAGGTTGGACCGCCGGGGCCATTGAGGTTATCGTGCCCACCCGGGCTGAATCCATATCGCGTTTCAGTCGCTTCAGATCCGCGCGAATATCCGCGGCATGCTGGTAGCGCGTCTCGCAGTCTTTCTCGAGCGCTTTCAGAATGATTCCTTCGAGTTCCGGCGAAATATGCTGGTTCAACCGCACCGGTGGCACCGGCGCGCGGTTCAGAATCGCATCGAAAACCTCCGCGGAAGTCTCGCCGCGGAAGGGCATTGTGCCACTGGCCATCTCGTAGAGCACGCAGCCGAAGCTGAAGATGTCCGTGCGCGCGTCGAGCTCGCGCCCCCGCGCCTGCTCGGGCGACATGTACGCCACCGTTCCCATGGTCGAGCCGGACTTGGTCAGCGGCTCCCTTGCGAACTCCCGCGTCGCTGATTGGACCGCGGCGGAAGGATGCAACATTTTTGCGAGGCCAAAATCGAGAATCTTGGCGTGGCCGCGCGCGGTGATGAAAATGTTAGCCGGTTTGATATCGCGGTGGATGATCCCTTTCGCGTGCGCCGCATCGAGCGCATCCGCAATCTGAATTCCCAGCTCCAGCACCTGGGCGATCTCCATCGGCTTGCCCTCAAGGCGGTCCTTCAGCGTCTGCCCCTCGAGACACTCCATGGCAATGAAGATCTGTCCATCCTGCTCGGCAATTTCATAAATTGTGCAGATGTTGGGATGGTTGAGAGACGAAGCGGCACGGGCTTCGCGCCGGAAGCGTTCGAGTATTTGCGGGTCTTTCGCCAATTCCCCCGGTAGAAATTTAAGGGCGACATGACGGCCGAGGCGAGTGTCTTCGGCCTCATACACCAGGCCCATACCGCCCTTGCCAAGAAGACGTACGATCTTATAAGGTCCCAAAGAATCGCCTTGGTTGAGATGCTCTTCCTGTTCTTCGGGTACCAGGCGAGGGATACGAGGATTGTCCAAGAGCGCATCCTGGCCGTGATGGTGGTGAAGAAGGGAAGTCACCTCCCGGTAGAGAAAATCGTCACCCTGGCACGCTACAGCGAGGTAACGTTCCCGTTCCGCGCCATCAAGTTCAAGAGCTTTATGGAAAATAGATTCAACTAATTCCCATCTCGACTGCGTCATTCGGCTCCCGGGCCTTCCATATCTCTGCGCAGCCAGGCTTTGGCTAGATTCCAATCCCGCATGACGGTATTCGGAGAGACTTTCAGCACTTCAGCGACTTCATGATTCTGCAGGCCACCGAAGAACCGCAGCTCTACAACTTTCGCCTTTCGTGGATCAACCGCCAGTAATCGCTCAAGAGCTTGGTCCAGGAGCAGCAAATCGGCGGAGATTTCCGGAGCTGTGACCAATTCTTCATCCAGAGGCAGCACAACGGCGGAACCACCGCGCTTGCCGCGTCCATGCCGGCGTGCATAGTCAATCAGGATCTGGCGCATCGCCCTTGCCGCCACGGCAAAGAAGTGTGTGCGGTTCTGCCATTGCACCTTCGCTTGGCCTTCCAGCTTTAGATACACTTCGTTAACCAAAGCCGTGGCCTGCAACGTATGTCCTTGGCGTTCATTGCGCAGCAGATAGGCGGCTCTGCGGCGCAATTCGCCGTAGACGAGTGGAGTAAGGAAATTCAAAGCCCCCTCGTCCCCCTCACTCCAGCGCGTGAGTAACATTGTTATGTCTTCGGGAGAGGTCTCACCCATCCTTCACCTCTAATCCTCTACAGAATTTCTAATTCTACACCCCTGCCACGCCTTTAGCTCCGCACTGAGGGAACAAGTCCAAAACCGCACAGAAATCAGCTTATCCCTCTTGTCCTGAGAGGGAAGGATTATTTTCGCCGGCCATGGTGGTTTTGACTCGGAAATATCGCTTATGAGGGTGCGAAGATCAGCGTAAAGCCGACATCGCACAGAAAGTAGCGGTATTGGCTGCCGAACTGACAGTTTTTCGGGCAATAAGCCGTGCTGCCACGCTAGTTCCCGTAGTGCCATGAAGGTATTACAAATCAAAAAGAGGAATGGAGCGAACCATGAAGAAAACCTTTCAAATCCATGCAGCTTTATTCATAGCGCTGTTGGTCCTCGGTGGCGTCATGAACACCTACGCCGACGACGCCCACAAGAATCAGAACCGTATCACAACCAAACTTGCAGGCGCGGCGATTCAGGGAAAGACGCCGGAGGGCAGCGCCGATTTCCGCACCAGTACCCTGGACTCGCGGCTGACCGTTGACGTTGAGGATGTCAACCTCCCGGCCGGCACAAAGCTTCATGTATTAGTGATGCACGCAAGCGTGACCGCAAACATCGGTTCGATCACTCTCAACGCTTTTGGCGAAGGCGAGTTGGACCTGGACTCGCGAGTCGGCGATACCGTGCCAGCGCTGTTGAAGGGAGACGTCATCATCATCACTGACAACGCCAATACGCCCATTCTAGCCGGGGTGTTCTAACCATTTACTTGCTCGCAAGAGTCCCCCGGGGGGAATGCATTTCCTCGCCACCCGGGGAGGCCTCTCTTGGCCCGAGAGGCAAGAATTTTTTGTCCGCCGTGGTGGTTTTCGTTCAGAAATGTCGCTTATGAGGGTGTAGACCAGCGTAAGGCAACTAGAGAGGAACTCGACATGAAATCTCCATTCGCGGCATCCATCCTGGCGGGGTTCGCCATTGGAATCATTTCGTTGGGGCTGCCGACAGCGGCCTCGGCCCAGACGATCTCACCCAATGTGTCAATCACCACATTAATCGGCACCAGCACTGCAGTCCCGGGCGGCACCGGCAACTTTGCCGTGTTTAACCCCGACTCGGGTCATCCGCCCAGCCCGTGCATCAGCGGCGGCAACTTGGTTTTTTGGGGCGCAAGCTCGACCGGGCAGGGCATCTATGTTGCCCTTCCGCCGGGGCCCCCATCGAAGGTTTCGGATACTACCACTGCCATCCCGGGCGGAATCGGTAATTTTCTGGGTCATCCGCCCAGTCCCTGTATCAGTGGCAACAACGTGGTCTTCCAGGGCATTGGCCAGGGCGGCCAGCAGGGCATCTATGTGGCTCTTCCGCCGGGGCCGCCAACCATTCCCGGGGGCGCGGTCAATATCCCTCCGGGGCCGCCAAACAAGATAGCCGACCTCAACACCGCCATTCCCGGTGGCGCCGGCAATTTCACCTCATTCGGCCTCGATCTGGCGCATCCACCGAGTCCCTGCATCAGCGGCAATAATGTAGCGTTCATGGCTTCCGGATTAGGCGGGCAGCAGGGCATCTATGTGGCCTTTCCTCCGGGGCCACCATCCAGGATTGCCGACCTCAACACCGCCATTCCCGGTGGAGAAGGCAATTTCACTTCGTTCACGCCGGACCTCACGCATCCCCCCAGCCCCTGCATCAGCGGCAGCAACGTGGTGTTTATCGGAACCGGCTCAAGCGGGCAGCAAGGCATTTATGTAGCAATTCCGCCGGGGCCTCCTCAAAGGATTGCAGACACCAGCACTGTCGTGCCCGGCTTACTCCAGAATTTTGCAGGGTTCAGTGCGGTGGCCATCAGCGGAAACAATGTAGCTTTCGTGGGTGGCCCTCTTGCTCAAACCGATATAACCGTTATCGGTGTGGCGGCAATCAGCCCCGGTGTGTATGTAACCACTGCTCCAGGCCCGCCAAACAAGATAGCTGACCTCAACACGGCCGTTCCCGGTGGCACCGGCAACTTCCTTGGCTTCGGAGCCGTCGCCATTGACGCAGGCAATGTGGTCTTTGAAGGTTTCGGCCGGAACAGCGTAGGCGCATTCGAGCAGGGATTATTTACCAATCTGGGCGGCACACTGACCAAGATCGTTGCCACGACGGACATCATCAATGGCCAGACTCTTGCCGTGATCAATTTTCGTGCCGGAGGCTTCAGCGGCAACCAGGTTACATTCGAGGCCGAGTTTGCTGACGGTTCGCAGAGTATCGCCATGGCCTCGGTGGGCGGAAATGAATGCCCGCGCAGCCCGGGCTATTGGGAAGAGCATGTCTCGAACTGGCCGGTAACGTCCCTGTCTTTAGGCAGCCAGAATTATAACCAATCGCAACTGCTCGCATTACTTGACAACTCGGCTGATGGGGACGCGAGCCTGATCCTGGCCCGCCAGCTCATCGCCGCCAAACTCAACCTGGCCAACAACTCCAACCCGGCGCCGGTGGGCGGCGCCATTAGCGACTCCGACGCCTTGCTGGCCGTTTTTACAGGCGCGCTGCCGTATCAAGTAAACGCCGAGTCCGCGGCGGGAAAAGCGATGCTCAACGCTGCAACCGTCCTTCACAATTACAACAACGGCGACTTCGCGTCAAGTTGCAAACAGAAGGAAAAAGAGAACGAAAGAGAAACCGAACATAACTGAACGCGAAAGCGCATCAAATCAGAATGAGGATGAAAATGAAAGAACTAATGTTTCTGAGTTTGATATTCGCGGCAGTCTGTGGCATCGCGCGGGCGGATACTCACCACTGGAGGTGCGGGTGCAACAAGCGGGGAAAGATGCTGAGATAACGAGGCTGAAACAGCGCCATGTCCAGAGCGAAAAAGCCGGTGGTGAGAGCGAATGTAAGGAAGAACTTCCAAATATCGCCAAGGGACTTTTCGCGAGTCCGTGAGTAGGCCCATAGACACCCGCAAACGACCAGAAAATTCGAGAACCATGCGGGCACCGCAATCAGAAGATCCGGCCGGGCGAGATGTCCGGTGCGAACCCAAATGGATAGCTGCTGCAAGCCATTGAAAAAAAATGTAGTCGCGAAGAGGTTCGTGTAATTCCACAGGCCCGCCGCGGAGATTCCGATGAAATGTCCCCAGCGGCTGCCACGGAAACTGAGGGCCATCGCGGCGATGTACATCCAGGCCTGAAAGAAGTGAAGCCAGCGGATGTCCGCTTCCCAGTAGGCCGAAAATGCCAACACCAGAATGAAGACAGATCCGCCGATGAGGGTCAGCCAGTCGGGCGCGCCAAATTGCCGGGCATCAGGATTCATGGAGAAAAGTACGAGAAAGGGTTCGGAAAAGTTCCGTAGGGGGGAAGGCGGGGGAAGATGAATGAAAAGAGAGATTCCTCGTCCCGATTGAAAGCACCGGGACGCAAGAACGCGCTTCGCTCGGAATGACGGCGGGCGGCAAACGCCGGGCTAGAATTCCTTACTGATCCGTGCCGACGAGTTGAACGGCGTCTACTTCATTCCAGCCGGGGACGACGTTCGTCGCGAGCGTGACCTTGACGCGGTCGGTCTTGAAGTTGGTCTTTGGGAATTTCACCATCAGATAGTTTAATCCGGTGGTCGGGTCATTGCCGGCCCAAACCACGTGAGCGGCGCCGCCCTCGTCAAACACTTCGATCTTGATGATGGCGCCCGAGCCGCATGATTCCCGCACGCGCACCTCGGTGGCATGGACCGGCTTGGGATACTTCAGGTCAAGCCATTCGATGCCGCTATCCGGCGTTTTAGTCGTCCAGGCCTTTCCGTCGTCGCCATATTTGTCAACATTTGGGAGGCCGGTTGCCTGATTGGGAGACCAAGCGGCTTGCCCTTGTGCGTCGTTATAGCTTGAAGAGGCTGTGGCGAGAACCGCCCACTGGCCGTTGGGATCGTGCTTGATCTCATCCTGCTTGATTGCCCAATCCGCCGCGGCAAGCTTGGCGGTGGTGTCCGCGGACGAGCCATCCGAGCCGGGCGTGGAGGCCGATGCTCCCGGTGGGGGCGCGGATGGCGCCGGGGCACTTTGGGCGGCAGCCGCCGGCTGAGGCGGAGGCGCGGAGGAAGAGGCTTCTTTAGATTTGCCGCAGCCGACTTGAAGAAAAAGGGCGCAGGCCGCGAGCAACGTGACGGCTCCGAAGCGTGCAAGACTATGGCCGCTCAACCTGGAAGAATTCAATTTTTCGGTGGATTGCATCGCTGGGCCTCTTTCGGTCTCGTGGCTGTGAAGAACGCGGAGACTCGTGGCGGGCATCGTATTTGAGCGTGGATCGGATTGTCAATGATCGGGGGGGGGGACTACGAATCGGCGGCGAGGACAACAATTGGCCGATAGGTGCGCGGGACGATGGCTTCGGCGAGACGGTCACCTTTTCATGACAAGGAAAGAGGGCCGCGGGAATCCGCGGCCCTTTGGGACTTCGCAAGTAAATCGGCGACAACTTTGCTAGCTACTGTTTGTCGCGGGCTCCATTTTCTGCAGGCTACTGCTTGTCGTACACCGCTGTGCTGGTGGTCTTCTTGCCTGCGGCATCCGTTGCGGTGGTTGTGACGGTGCGGGTTTTGCCGTCGGCGGAGACGGTGATGGTGCCGGTTAGAGTTACCTTGCCGCCCTTCTTTGCGGTGAGCGACAGGGTGTTAGCGTTCACCTGTTTGTACGACCGCATGTCGGACGCGGGGTCACCGGTCACGGCGTAATCTTTGCCGTCAAACTTGCCCGTCCATTCGTTGTGCGCGGGCTTGCCTGCGGCGTCAACGCCGTCCACGGTGACGTGAATGTTGTCGCCCGCGGCCGCGTAAACGACGGTTGTATTTTTTTGCGCTCCGGGGGCAATCTTGGACTTGGCCTCGTTCAGCTTCCAGGTGCCCATATTCGGGTTTTCGGCGGCGAAGCAAACCATCGCGACTGCAAACAGCGCCACCACGCCCAACAAAATAGTCTTTCTCTTCATTCGATCTCCTCTTTTGGATTACCTGTTTGGATTGGAAAACTGCGCGCATCATACACCGATTTCGGTTTCTGGCAATCCTGGTTCCATTGAATTCGAGGTCACCTTCTGGGCAGTGGGTCAGTTTCCGGAAAGATGGTCTTACTTCTCCCTCTGGAATTGAACGCCATCTTGTTCAGCTGGGTCATGGTATCCTGCAAAACACATTTTCAAGGCACAATCGAAAGCGCTCCTGAAAGGGGCTTATGGGAACTAAAGCGATTCTCCTGATACTGCTGTTTGTCTCCGCGCTGGCAGCGGACGATCTCCAAAAAACCCAGAAAAAAGAGCTGGAAGCTCAAGTCAAGACGATGACTGCGGAAGCCCAACAGCTTGAGAAATCCGGACAACTCGCGGAGGCGCGCACCAAATACGCCGAGTCCCAGGCGCTTATCGAAATGAAAGACGTCACGGACGCCATCAAACGCCTGGATGGAGAAATTGAAAAGCGCGTGAAGGATATCTTGAGCGCATCACGCAAGCTCTACGAGTCGCGGAAGTTCACGGAGGCGGCCGCGGCGCTCGAGGAGGGCATGAAACTGCAGGCTTTCCAGTCCGTGCTCACCTACGATTTGGCGCTCTGTTATTACCAGCTCGGAGATCGCAAGAAGGCGCTCGAATATCTGGGCAAAGCCACAGCAGGCACGGGGGACCCGAAGCAAAAGGAAAAACTCCTGCAGCTCCTTACGTATTTCACTACCGGAGAAACCGCGCTTTCGGTAAACGACAGTGACAAGGCTCGAATCACTCAGGTAAACCATCTCTCCGAGAGCATCGGAGTCGAAGCATTTCTGGAAGATGCCGGCGGAAATGGCGAACCGCTTTCCGAAGCCGACACTTCATCCGCGCAACCCGCGCCTCAGTCACCTCCCAGGACAAATCCGCCAGCCGCATCGCTTGGCAATATTTCCGCCGTTCACAGGTCGAGTTTGTGCAACGCGCTTGGCGACCTCAAGACCACACTCGTCACCAGTCCCTCCGCGACCTTCAACCTCGCCAATTGCGCCGAAACCAATGGACGAACCGCGGAGGCTGTCGCGCTGCTTGAAAAATATCTGGAAATGGCGCCGGGCACGCTCGATGGCGATGATGTGCACGCCCGTATCGTTGACTTGAAATCCCTGCAAAGTTTGACGGGGCAGAGCGGAATAGAAATTCGCCGGCTCTATGCGTCCGTGTACACCTCACTTGCGGAGCGCAAATATGATCGCGCGCTGGCGGATCTCACCAGGGCCGGCGAAGTGGCGCCGGAATTCGCCCTTACCAAATGGAGGCTCGCGCTCCTCTACGAAGCGATGGGAGACATTGCTCGAGCGCGCGAGAATTTCACTCTCTACCAACAGCTGACGTCCGAGCAGGGCGCTAAAGACGAGGCCGCGCTGCACCTCGGCACACTGGACGCGAAACGATCCAAGTATGACGAGGAGATTGATGCGGCCGGCGACATCATTTCCGATTTGTTCAACCGCTCCATGAATTTGACCTTTAACGAGTCCAAAGATCGCAGCGCTTTGCGGGCGAAGCGCGCGCGTGTGAACAAGAAAGAAGAGGCCAAAGCGAAGGGCAGAGTCGGCGGCTTCTCCGTTCCCTTTCCTTACGCGCAGCAACAACTGTCGCGGGCCAGTGAACATCTTCAAATCGCCCTTGCTCTCTTTCCTCTCGGAGCGGAAGCCAACGAGCTGATGGGACT
>JBGPHM010000060.1:0-20731 GCA_041484365.1 Terriglobia bacterium
CTGTCACCGGCGGGCCGCATACGTATCACACGACAAATCCCGTGCCGCTCGTGCTCGTTTCAAACGACCTGCCCGCGAGCCTGCGACCCGATGGTTCACTTCAGGATATATCGCCAACGATTCTCGGAATCCTTGGCGTGCAGGAGCCCATTGAAATGACCGGCCGCGACCTGCGGATTTTCTCCCGATAACAATGGCCAATCGCCCGAGTCCGGCAGAGACGAAGATTATTTTCTGCGTTCAATTCCATTTCTCATTCTGGCGGATTCCGCCGGAGCTGCCCGCGGCCGTGCGAACCCGCTGGCCAGAACTGCGCATCGCGCATCTTGAAAGTTATGATCAACTCCCAGCCGAACTGCCGGACACAGACATCTTTATCGGCTTCACGCTGACGCCAACCCAGCTCGCCGCCGCAAAGAGATTGAAGTGGATTCACGTCACGGCGGCGGGCGTGGCGCAACTGATTCGCCCCGATGTGCGCGCGAGCAAAGTAATCGTCACCAATTCGCGCGGCATTCACGCGATTCCCATGGCCGAGCACACGATGGGCCTGCTCATTGCGCTGGCCCGCAAATTCCCTGCTTCGATGCGTTACCAAGCCGCGAGCCGGTGGGCGCAACAGGAGATTTGGGACATGCAGCCGCGCCCTTCGGAATTAAGCGGCACGACGCTGCTGATTGTCGGATTCGGCGCCATCGGGAGCGAACTGGCCCGGCGCGCGCACGCGTTTGGAATGCGCGTTTTGGCCGTGACGCGCTCCGGCCACGGCGATGCATCGCTCGCGGAGCGAATCTTTCCCGCAACGGAATTGCTGCGCGCGCTTCCGGAAGCCGACTACGTCGTACTCGCGGCGCCGGATACACCGGAAACGAATCAGATGATTGGCGAGCGCGAACTGGGGGCAATGAAACGGACTTCATGCCTCATCAACATCGCGCGCGGGACGCTCATGGACGAACCCGCGCTCGTCGCGGCCCTCCAAAACGGAACGATAGCCGCCGCGGCACTGGACGTGATGGCGCAGGAGCCCCTGCCGCCGGAGAGTCCGCTGTGGCGGCTCGAAAATGTCTTCATCACGCCGCACACCAGCGCGGTGAGCGAGCAGCTCTGGCCGCGGCAGACCGCGCTCGTCATTGAAAACCTCGAACGCTGGTTCAGCGGGCGGGAGCTCATCAATCGCGTGGACATGACGCGGGGATATTAAGGTAGTCGCTCGACGTCACGAACTTCACAACCGGTCCGGACACGCGTCCCGCACCAAATGGGGGCCGCGAATTAATCGGCCGCGCTTGGGGTTCTCGCTGTGTAGCCCTGGCGGGCATACACAACCAGTTTCTTTTTCTTTCCCTTTTGATCCGTGAACACGTAGGGCGTCCCGTCCGCGTTTACAAGTTCAACTTTGATCTTGTGGTATTTGCCGTCGAGGGAACTCGGCGCGGGGTTATATCCTAAACTGTATTGATTGCGCAGGCTCATGGCGACGGTTCGCATGATATCCGGGACTTCACCATCAAAATTCGGATTCCAGGCTTGCCCGCCGGTCAGCTCTGCAAATGCGCGCATCTGGCTATAGGCCTGCGCAAAATTAATATTGCTCATGGACCCGGCATCATTGAGGAACTTCTGGCCGAGAGACACCGAGTAGATGGAAACATCGGACTGGCGAACAATCTTTAATGTTTGGTCGAGAGTGTGTTTGCTGAAAGTATCGAAACCGGTGGCGATCAGGAGAATGGCCTTTTTCCCGTGGACATCACGCAAGCGGTCAAGCGTCTCAACCACCGCGTCAAACATGCACGCTTCGCTGAAGAGCGGAACAACCATCTGCCGCAGTTCCTGAAGCACCGCGTTCGGATCGTGAGTGAAATCCACGTCCACCCGCGTTTTTAAATCGTAGTCCATCAAGGCGATCCAATCGTTTTTCTTCAGGTTGCGAAGGAATTCCGGCGCCCAGTAGCGCGCCATCAATGCTTCATAGTTTCCTGTGAACATGTTGGCGCTGAATTGGATCAACATCACAACCGTGATGGGCGCCTCGCCCGAGGGTGAAAAATCGGAAATGATTTGCGGCTTGCCGTCCTCGAGAATTCGAAAATTCTCTTTCTTCAAACCGGAAAGAAAATTGCCATCGCTGTCGGTCACAACCGCATCCACGGTGACCAACTGGGCGGACACCGTGATTTGAGCGCCCCCCGGCAATTGTTGCGGCGGCGCCTGTTGTTGTTGCCCTTGTTGCTGCCTCAGCGCACCAGCCAGCGCATCTTTGCCGATGGGTGCGAACACAATCGCCAAACCGATCACGCCCAGAATGATTGCCTGAAGAATTGGTCGCCGCATCGCTCCTCCTCTATGAATGCCGCTGCCTTATTTAGATGCTCCCATGATACCCCATGATGTTCCAACCTAAGACAACCGCGCGCAAGCCTCCGGAAAACCCCGTGGTAATATGAATCGCTTGCAATCAAACAACAAAATTTCCTCGGAGGCCCGTCGGATGCTTCGCCGTCTATGCTGCCTGTTTCTGTTTGTTGCGCTGCTGCTGTCGGGCGTTGCCCACGCCCAATCCGCGCCCGCTTCTGCCGCGGCGCCGCAGGGCTCTGTGGACATAAACGCGCTCTCGCAGGAGGCGCTCGGGTGGTTGCAAGGGCTCATCCGGATTAACACCACAAATCCGCCGGGCAATGAACTTGCCGCTGCAAATTACATCGCGGGCATTCTCGAAAAGGAAGGCATCAAGCACGAAGTCATCGAAATTACGCCCGGGCGCGCCATTGTGATTGGCCGTCTGGGCAATGCGCCATTCCCAGACCCGGCGCGCGCGCTGCTGCTCATCGCGCACCTCGATGTTGTGGGTGTCTCTCGTGACAAATGGAGCGTGGACCCCTTCGGCGCAATCATCAAGGATGGCTACCTCTACGGGCGCGGCACCGTTGACGACAAGGGGCTGGTGGTCGCCAATCTCGCGGCCTTTATCGCACTGAAACGCAGCGGCGTGGCGCTCGACCGGGACGTCATCTACCTCGCAGACGATGACGAAGAACAGTTCGGCGATAGCAGCCTTAGAGTGGTCGTAAGCAAGTATTGGGACAAAATTGCCTCTGGCTTTGCCATCAACGAAGGCGGGCGCGTGATGTTGAAGGATGGCAAGGTTACTTATATTGGTGTCCAGGTAAGTGAAAAGGTGTCGGTCAATGTAACTGTGATTGCCACGGGCACCTCCGGGCACGCCTCGCAGCCGCGCGCCGATAACGCCGTGGTGCACCTTGCCGCCGCCATCGGGAAAATCGGCGCGTATCAGCCGCCCTGGAAATTGCTATCCACCACCGAGAGCTATTTCGAGCTGCTCGCCAAGGTCGAGGACCCGGAAACCGCAAAGTGGATCCGGGCCCTCGAGACGCCGGATCGCAAAGACAACGCCGCCAAACACATTTCGGAAATGAGTCCGATGTGGAATTCGATGCTGCGCGATTCGATCGCGCCGACAATGCTCTCCGCGGGCGTGCGCGCGAATGTGATCCCCTCCGAAGCGCGGGGAAACCTGAATATCCGGCTGCTTCCGGGCGATTCCATCCGCGACGTCATCGCGGACCTGACAAAACTTGTGGACGACCCGCAAATTCGCTTTGAGATTGCGCCCGACCCGGGAATGCCTTCGCCGACTTCCTCACTTAATTCGCCCCTCTACCAGACCATCGAGCGCGTGAGCGGGCAAGTATTTCCCGGCGTCGTTGTCATGCCCTTGCTCAGCACGTTTGCGACGGATTCCGCGCTGCTCCGGCTGCACAATGTGCAGGCTTTCGGCCTGCTTCCCTTCCCTTTGACGGATGGCGATGACGCGCGCATGCACGCCGATGACGAGCGCATTCCCCTCGATTCCTTTCAAAAAGGGATTGCGTACATGTGCCGCGTGGTGAGCGAATTTGCGACGAAGAAATAGCAGCCGGAGATTTCGGCCTTCCCCATGAATTTCCGCCGATCCAAAATCGTATGCACGCTCGGGCCCGCGAGCGATTCTCCACGGAGAATCGATCAGCTCATCCGCGCCGGGATGGACGTCGCGCGCATGAACTTTTCGCACGGGACGCATCCCTGGCACGCGCGGACGATCGCTCGCGTGCGGCAAGCTGCGATGAGGCTCGAAAAACCGGTCGCGATTCTTGCGGATTTGGGCGGGCCAAAGATCCGCACCGGCAGTCTCGCGGGCGGCGCGCGCGTGAAGTTGCGCGCGGGGCAGCGGTTTACCATTTCCGTCGGAGACCAGCCCGGAACTGCTGAGGGCGTTTTTACAGCGTTTCGTCAACTGCCGCGAGAGGTGAAGCGCGGCAATCGAATTCTCCTTGCGGATGGGTATATCGAGCTGCGGGTTACGGGCGTACGAGCCGGCGAAGTTGTATGCGAGGTCGTTAACGGAGGCGAACTCGGAGAGCACCAAGGCATCAATCTGCCCGGCGTCGAATTGAAAGTGCCTTCGCTCCTGCCGAAAGATTATGACGATTTGGCATTTGCGCTCGCGCATGGCGCTAACTACGTGGCAGTGAGCTTTGTGCGGCGGCCGGAAGACGTGATGGCGGCTCAGCGCGCGATTCGCCGCGCGGGCAAGGACACTCCGGTGATCGCCAAGCTCGAAAAACCGGAAGCGATTGCGAGGCTCGACGACATTCTTGAAATCGCGGGCGGCGTGATGGTCGCGCGCGGTGATTTGGGCGTCGAGATGAGCCCGGAGGTTGTGCCCGTCGTGCAGAAGCAGATCATCGCGAAGGCGCGCGACGCCCGGCGTCCTGTAATTACCGCGACGCAGATGCTCGAGTCCATGACGCAGAACCCGCGGCCCACTCGCGCCGAGGCGTCGGATGTTGCGAACGCCGTGCTCGACGGGAGCGACGCGCTGATGCTGAGCGGCGAAACCGCGAGGGGCCTCTATCCCATAGAGACGGTGCAAATGATGGACCGCATTATCCGCGAGGCCGAATCGAGCGTCGTAAGTTTTCAGCATCCATTTCTGCGGCGGTGGGACGTCGCGGAAACAACCGCGGAACTTGTGTGCCACGCTTCGGAAGAACTGCAATTGAAGGCCATCGCCGTTTTCACGGAGACCGGCTCAACCGCGCGCCTGATTTCAAAGCACCGCCCGCGCCCGCCCATCGTCGCATTCACGCCCTTCGCAGAGACTCGACGGCGCCTCGCGCTGCTTTGGGGAGTGCTTCCGCGCAGCATCGCACGCGTCCGCGACATTGACGGCCTCGCCGAACTCACCGAAAAGCGCCTCCTGGAAGAGGGCTTCGCGCGCCGCGGCGACGTCGTCGGCATCGTCGCGGGCACGCCGCTCGGCAGGCCCGGTACCACCAACTTCATCAAGCTCCACGTGATCCCGCGGAAACATTAGTACTGGCCAGGAAACGATTCCTCAATACAGGTCTGTCCTATTCGCCTTGAGCGTGCTCAACATGCACTCAAATTGTCTTCGAAGAGAATTCGAATGCCGAAATTCGGTGGGTTGAGGAGTGCACGATCAAAATGCTTCACGTGGACCGTTCTTGATCCCCTCTGAGATACCAAATTGTTTCACGTGAAACACTTTTGACCTGGAAACGGCGCCGATTTGTTTCACGCGAAACATTCTTGACCCCGGCGCGATGCCGAATTGTTTCACGTGAAACAATTTGCGCGGCGGTAGAAGAATGGGCAATCAGGTTGGGACCAAAGGACGCGGGTGTACGCGGGGAATGGGTACGGCGCTAGTTGACCCAGCGGCCGGGGCGCGAGGGTGGATCGCCGCCGCGATTGCGCATGTACACATTAAAGCGGCGGCGCAGGCGACGGCGCTTCCAGTCGGACACCGTGTTGCGCATTCCGTAAAAAAAAGAGCCGCGGCGCAGATAGATGTAGCCGATGAGCATTCCGCCGAGATGGCAGACGTGGCTGATGCTGTCGCCGGGCGCGCTCAGTTCGCTGAAAAATTCGATTCCGCCCATGATGGCGACAAAGATTTTCATCGGAAGCATCACGGGAAATGGAATCAGCCAGACCGGGCGGTCAGGAAAAAGAACAGCGTTGGCAATCAACACGCCGAAAATTGCGCCTGATGCGCCGACGGTGGGGATGTCGGACGGATGGCGCCCCCAAAAAAGCGGAAGGAAACCAGCGGCGACGTTGATGATTCCGGCGCCGGCGCCGCAAACAAAATAGTAATTAAGAAATTTTCGCGCGCCCCAGATCCGCTCGAGATCCCGGCCGAACATCCACAGCACAAGCATGTTGATGAGCAAGTGCATCAGCCCGCCATGGAGAAACATGTAAGTAACGGGCTGCCAGATGTTCAGGCCGGGAACGACGGCGCGCACACCAAGTCCCAGGTGATAATAGATCCAATGCAGTCCATCCTGTCCCCAAAACATTCCGGCGAGAGTCTGGCCGATGAATGCGGCGGTGTTGGCAATCAGAAGATACTTGATGGCGGGCGTGACAAAACTTCCGCCACTGCCCCAGCGCATTTGGACGTTGTATCTGCGGGACTCCATTCCCATGGAAGACAGTCTAAGAGCGCGTGCGCGAGGTTGTCAAAGAAGTGTGGTCTTCAATTTCTTCGCGGCGCTACTCGAGCTTCTTGCGCGAGAAAACGAAGAGCGAGGTAGCGAGCAACAAAAACATGACAACGCCCAGCCAGGAACTTGCCGCGAAGTTACCGAGGACCCTTGGTCCTATATGGAACAAATCCTTGCGCATCCAGTGAGCGTCTTCCATCACCTTGAAGATGATGGCGAGCAATCCAAATACGCCACCGGCTGCGATGAGTCCGCTGGAATAGAGCGCGCCGGGACTGACTTCGCTTTCCGATGCGGAAGTTTTTTCGCGGCCGCGCTCGGCGAGCCAGCGCACAGCTCCGCCCGCGAAAATCGCCATCGTTGTAGCGATACTTAAATACGTACCCACGGCAAATGGAAGCGAACGAATCCCCAGAAGTTCAACGGCAATCACAAGAAAGACTCCGAGCAAAACGAGGCGCCACGGCAATCGCTGATTGAGAATGCCGTTGATAACCGTGGCCATCAGCATCGCCTGCGGAGCTTCGGCCTGGGGACTGCCAATTCCCTGAATCCACTGCACAGTAATTTTCTGCGCTGAAGAATCGTAGAGATATTTTCCGGGTGGTATTTCCGAAGAGCCGATCACATTCACAAGAACGAAAGTCTTCCCCTGATACGTGTAGCCCTGTTTTTCGACGGACACGCCCTCCGGCAATTTTTGGATGTTCAGCGGGAGTTCCTTTGGAACGTAACTCGCAAGGCCCTTGTTCATCAGGATCAGCGTTCCGCCGACCGCGACAGTCGAGATCGTCACGCCGATGATCAATCCAATCTGCTGCCAGACCGGAGTCGCACCAACGAGGTAGCCGGTCTTCAAATCCTGCGAGGTCGCGCCTGCAATCGCGGATGCGATGCAGACGACGCCGCCGATTGTGATTGCCAGCGCCGCGTACGGGGCTTGCTTCCAACCCATGATCAGGAATACCGCGCACGTTGCCATTAGCGTCGCGATGGTCATGCCGCTCACCGGATTTGAGCTGTTGCCGATGAGTCCGCTGATTCGCGATGCGACTGTGACAAACAAGAATCCAAACGTGACGACAATGAGGGCGGCGAGAATGTTCGCAATTATTCCGGTTTGCGCACCCTGTATAGGCCGGAATGTCAGCATGAGCCACATCAAAACGACGATCCCGATGGAGCCGAAAATGACGAATTTTATCGGCAGGTCGCGCTCCGTGCGCGAGCCTCCCGCGTTCATGCCGCGCTCCGTGCGGACCGATTTCATCCCTGCCGTGAGCGCGGAAACCATTGTTGGAATTGTCTTTGCCAGAGTAATGATTCCGGCGGCGGCCACGGCACCCGCGCCCATGGGACGAATGTAAGTTGACCACAATTCACCCGGGTCCATAAGGTTTATGGACTTCGTTCCGGGATAAAGCACCGCACCATGCAAGGCCGATCCGAAAAACTGGATCGCGGGCATCAACACAAGCCAGGAAAAAACTCCTCCTGCCAAAAGAATTCCGGCCACGCGTGGACCGATAATGTAGCCGACGCCGAGATATTCCGATGTAATCGACGCGCGAAACGATGCGCCCGGCAACCACTTCGGCTGGTATTCCGGCCTGGTCGTCCACGCACCAACGATTGACATTAGAAAAGTGTAGAGACCGCCAAGACCGAGGCCCCAGAAAACGCGGCCCGCAAATGACCCTCCGCGTTCGCCCGCGACGAGCACGTCCGCGCATGCAGTGCCTTCAGGAAAAGAAAGCTGGCCGTGTTCCTTGACGATGAGCTGACGGCGCAGCGGGATCATGAAGAGCACGCCGAGCCAGCCTCCGAGAAGCGCGAGCATGAAGATGCGCGTGTACTCGAGCGGGAAGCCGAGGAAGATGAGCGCGGGCAGAGTGAAGATGACTCCCGCAGCGAGCGATTCGCCGGCGGATCCCGTTGTCTGCACGATATTGTTTTCGAGAATTGTGGCGCGGCCAAACGCGCGCAGGATGCTGATGCTCAAGACGGCGATGGGGATCGAAGCGGAAACCGTGAGACCCGCGCGCAATCCGACGTAAACCGAAACCGCGCCGAAAAGAATTCCAAAGAACGCGCCAAGAATCACCGCGCGCAGGCTGAATTCAGCAAGCGATGTGCCGGCGTCCACAAACGGGCGAAACTCTCCGGCTGGAGAACCGGGACTCAAGGGCTTCGTGGCCACGCGTCACCTCCCAGGGTTCGCGAATCGGCTAATAAATTCCGCTACACAATTCCAGCAGACAAGTCCGACAAACAAGCGGCGGCCGGCAAAGCCGCGCCAAGCCGTTGCGGCAAGCTAGCACCAGAAGCGCGGAAGGGCAAGCAGGTTCCGCAGGCTGCAAACATCGAATTTCGGATTGCACCAAAATGGTGCAAACGGGGTCTTGACACGTACGGATTGTAGGGGTAACGTCCGCGCCAAGGTACGGGATTCGATATAGCTGCCTTCATGGACTCGACCGGAGCAGGCCCGCGGCGGGCCGGTCGGTTTAGCAGGTTGCGCTGTCGCTGATGATGGCGATCTGGAGGTTTCAGCGATGAGGCAAATATATGGGATTATCTTTCTCCTGGTAATTTTCGCAGGGGTAATAATCCCCTCCGTTAATTCTGCGCCGCCGCCCCTCGAACTGCCGCCGCTCAACCCCGCAGACCTTACGCTCAAGGAAAATCCGGCAGAGCCGGGCGCGTCCGCCATGTACCTCTACCGGGAGGAATACATAAACGACAAGGTACCTGGGAGAGTGTTTGAAGAATACAACTACCGGCTAAAGGTTTTTACTGAAGAGGGCAGGAAATACGCCAACGTCGAAGTGGTCTACATTAAGGGATTTTCGGATGTCCGGGATGTTCACGGGCGTACGATCCACCCGGACGGAACGGTGATTGAATTCAAAGGCCAGGTGAATGACAAGACGGTCATTAAAGCCGGCGAATTCAAAATCCAAATCAAATCCTTTCTCCTGCCTGACGTGACACCCGGGAGCGTGATCGAATACGGGTTCAAAAGCCAGTTTAGTGACGTCCGCGCCAGCGCGGACTGGCATGTCCAGGATGAACTTTTCACGCGGAAGGCGCATTTTGCATTTCTGCCTTACGGCGGCCAAACGACGGCGAGTTTGCTCTGGCGGTCCATCCGGCTGCCCAATGTCCAGCCCGTTAAGCAAAGCGATGGGTCGTGGGCGCTGGATCTGGAGAACATCCCCGGCCTTCCGGAAGAAAATAACATGCTGCCTGTTGAAGAACTTCGGAGCCGGCTCGAGTTTTTCTACACGCGGACGCAACACACACAGGATGCACAGGAATATTGGAACCGAATCGCAAAAACGTGGAATGAGACCGATGACAAATTTATCGGCAACCGCGGATCGATTCGCGGAATCGCCATGCAGACGGTGGGAGCCGGAGATACTCCGGAAGAAAAACTCCGCAAGCTTTACGTCCGCGCTCAACAAATCCACAATTTGACCTACGACCCCGAAAAAACAACACAGGAAGAGAAGCGCGAAAAAACCATCGAGAACAACAGCGTCGAGGATGTGCTGAAACACGGCTCGGCGGGAAAATACAATATCAACCGATTCTTTGTAGCGCTTGCCCGGGCTGCGGGATTTGAGGCTCAAATTGCCTGGGTTCGCGCCAGGACCAATTCTTTCTTCCATCTTGAAATGCAAGAAGCAAGCGAACTGAATGAGAGCCTTGCGTACGTGAAAGCGGGTGACAAGGAGTATTACCTTGATCCGGGTAATATTTTTTGCCCCTTTGGGATGCTCCCTTGGTATGAGACCTCGACGGCAGTGTTCCGGCCCAGCAAAGAGGGCGCGGTTTTCGAGACGGTGCCCGATTCACCAAGTTCTTCTTCCCTGCTGGAACGCCGCGTCCAACTCACGTTGGATCCGGAAGGTTCGCTCTCGGGAACAATGACAGTTCGATGGGCCGGCCAACGGGCCTTCATTCGGCGTTTCGAGGAATTGAATGATGATGAGGTGGCCCGGAAAAAACTGATTACTGATGAAATCAATGGCTGGATGCCCGCGGGCGCAAAGTTTGAATTAACGAGCCTCACCAACTGGGAGAAGAACGATCAACCACTGGAGGCGCAAGGCAGACTTTCACTCCCCGGCATGGGGCAAATGGCGGGCAAACGTCTGTTGCTGCCAATCGGACTCTACCTATCGACCCAGCGGCAGGCATTTGACGCCTCCAAACGAAAACAGGACATCTATTTTCCATACCTTTACGAAACCATGGACGACATGACGATTCAGTTGCCCGCCGGTTGGCAACCACAAGGAATGCCCACGCCACGCACAATGAACCCGGGCGGCGGATTGCGATATGAAATTTCGGCAAAACTGGAGGGTGGCGCTGTTCACGTTCAGAGAAAGCTGGTTGTGGCAGGGATGCTTTTGCCGGCGGATTTGTATCCGGAAATCCGGAGTTTCTTTCACTCGGCGAAGATAAATGACGACCAGCAGCTTGTTTTGCAGCCGGCTTCGTCGGCGAAGGTGGACATTCATGGGCCGGTGACTTCAGAAATGGAAGGGCGTGTGCTCGTGATTAAGACTCTTGACACTTGGAAACGGAATAGATAGGTTCGCATGAACTACAGAACTCAGAACAGATTATCTTGAGCATCATCAGGAAACGGCGTCTGACGGTTGGCCAAGTCTTATTGTCGGCGATGCATCGGTGAAAAGGAGAGCCCAGCGATGCGGTCATCAAGGTTAGCGATTGCTCTGTGCCTGTTGATGGCAGGAGCTGCAATTCTCTTGGCCTTTTCGGCACGGGCGGCGGCGGACTGGCCGCCGATCTCTCAGGATGAATTGGCAATGAGGGACAACCCCGCGGAGCCCGGCGCGAACGCGATGATTTTTTATCGCGAAGTGCTCGTGAATAGTGTTGATTCCAGTGAGAACTATTACGTGCGGATCAAAGTGTTCACGGGGGAAGGGAAAAAGTATGGTGACGTGGAGATCCCATACATTAAGGGTGACGCGCAGGTCAATGACCTCCATGCCCGCACCATCCACCCGGATGGAAAGATAATCGAATTTAACTCCAAAGTGATGGAAAAACTGGTTGTTAAAGCCGGAGATATCAAGATCTTGGAGAAGACTTTCACTTTGCCCGACGTGACGCCGGGCAGCATTATTGAATATCGTTATAAAATCCAGCGGGACGCCAATTCGTTTTACAACATTACCTGGCGTCTTCAGGAAGAGCTGTTCACTCGACGTGCTCATTTTGTGTTCAAACCTTACATGAGCCCCGGTTCACCACAACTACTTTGGCGGACCTTGCGCGCGCCGGGAGTTTCACCGCAGAAGCAAAAAGACGGCTCCTACGCGCTGGACATCAATGATGTCGCAGGATTGGCCGACGAAGATTTCATGCTCCCACAAGACGAATTGCGCGGGCGCGTTGAATTCATCTACACGAGAGAAGAATACGCCAAGGACTCTAAGGAATACTGGGATCGGATCGCAAAGGTTTTTGCCGAATATGAAGATAAATTTGTTGGCAAACGCTCATCCATCCGCGACGTGGTGAGTCAAGTAACCAAGCCGACGGATTCTGCTGAAGAAAAACTACGCAAGCTCTACGCACGCGCACAACAAGTCCATAATTTAGATGAGGAGCCGAGCAAATCCACCCAGGAAGAAAAACGCCAAAAAAGCAAAGACAACAACAATGTCGAAGACATCTTGAAACATGGCTACGGCGGCAACGATGACATCGACCGCTTTTTCGTGGCCCTTGCACAGGCGGCGGGCTTTGAATCAAGCGTCGTGAACCTGACGCCGCGGTCCAGGGGGCTCTTCCATCGCGACCTGCAGGATTGGCATGAGTTGGTGGATGACCTAATCGTTTGGGTCCATGCCGGCGACAAAGATTATTACCTTGATCCTGCCGTTCACCTCTGTCCGTTTGGGATTCTTCCTTGGTCGGAAACCAGCATCATGGGAATGAGGCCGACCAAGCAAGGGGCGGTTTTCGTCACAATCCCAGCGATTCCGAGCTCGAGTTCAATCACAGAGAGAAAACTCCAATTGACACTGGATTTGGATGGCTCCCTTTCCGGAACGCTAACGGTTCGCTTTACTGGGGAGCGCGCCCTTACTTACCGGCAGAACGAACGCGAAGACGATGAGACAGGAAAGAAGAAATTCATCACAGACAAAGTAAAAGAATGGCTCCCTTCAACTGCGAAATTTGACCTTACCTCTGTAACGGGCTGGGATACTCCGGAGACCCCTCTTGAAGCACAGGGCAATCTGCGAATCGCGGGGATGGGTGAAACGGTCGGGCGCCGCATCCTGCTGCCCATCGGGCTTTACGAAGCAGGCCAGCGGCAGCTCTTTGACGCTTCCGCGCGCAAACAGGATATTTATTTTCATTACGCTTATGAAGATGTTGACGATATCGCGATTCAGTTGCCGACCGGCGTACAGGCAAGCTCGCTTCCAGCGCCCCAAGTGCTCGATCCTGGCGGACAATTGAAGTACGAGATTTCCGTGAAAAAGGAAGGTTCTGTTCTCCACGTGCAGCGCAGGTTGACCGTGGGTGGAATCATATATCCAGTGGCATATTATTCAGCGATTCGACAATTCTTTTCGACGGCAAAATCAAATGATGAACAACAATTGGTATTGCAAGCGCCTAGTTCCGGCAATAACTAGCGGTCTCCTGCTCATTGCGGCCGGTCTGTTTTGCGCGCAGCCCGCGGCGGCGGTGGACGTACCCACCTGGCTGCGGCAGGCGGCGAAGGAAACGCTGCCCAGCGTGACTCCTGAAACGATTGCCGTGATTCTCCACGATGAGGTGGAGACAACCGTCCAGAATAACGGCGAAGTCGAAACCACCTACCGCCGCGCGTATATGATTCTTCGACCCGCCGGAAGGGATCTGGGAATTTTCGGTGTACATTTTGACAACGAAACCAAAATTACATGGATGAAAGCATGGTGCATTCCAAAAGAAGGCAAGGAGTACGAAGTAAAGGAAAAGGACGCTGTTGAATCCGGCCTTACGGAATCATTCTATTCCGACGACCGATATAAGGTCATGGAAATCCCCGCAGCGTTGCCTGGCAACGTCATCGGCTATGAATATCACCAAAAGCAGCGTCCTTTTTTCCTGCAGGACGAATGGCGCATCCAGGGCAACCTCCCTACGCGCCGTTCGCGGTTCACTCTCAATCTTCCTTCTGGGTGGGAACACGTCGCGATGTGGATCCACTACCCCGAACAAAAACCTGTCGTGGATACTCCAACCCAAGTCGCTTGGGAGGTCGAGAATATTCCGGCGATTAAGCGGGAACCTTCTATGCCTGATCCTCGAGCGGTGTCCGGGAGAATGGGCGTGACTTTCCATCCCCCCTCTGGCACAACATCAGCGCTCGGTCCGACGAACTGGGATCAAATCGGAGTGTGGCTTTCCCAACTGGCTAGCGGACCACTTCAGCCGACAGCGGAAATCCAGCTAAAAGTGAAGGAATTAACCGCCAGTGCAACCACGTGGCGCGAAAGGGTTCAGGTACTTGGCACTTACGTGCAAAGCCGAATTCGTTACGTCGACATCGAAATTGGTATCGGCGGATACCAGCCCCACGCCGCTGCTGACACATTTCACCACCAGTATGGGGACTGCAAGGACAAGGCCACTCTGCTCAGTGCCATGCTCCGCGAAGTTGGAATTCCTTCCTATTTGGCGCTCGCGCAAACTGAACGCGGGGTGATTGTGCCGGAATTTGCCTCGGCGATAACTTTTAATCACATGATTCTGGCGATTCCTTTGCCAGCGGACGTTTCCGTGGAAGGTCTTTCTGCTGTTGTGGGTACATCGAAATTCGGCAAGCTGCTTATTTTTGATCCGACAAGCGAATACACACCTTTCGGAAATCTGCCAAATTACGAGCAAGAGAATTATATTCTCGTCTCAGCGCCCCAGGGCGGCGAGCTCGTCCACTTGCCACTTTCCGACCCTGCAACAAATCGGCTGGTTCGGACGGCTAAGCTTGAGCTACATCCGGACGGCTCGCTGTCCGGCGCTGTGGTCGAAATCCGATCAGGCAACGAAGCAACCATCCAGAGGGAGATGCTCGTGAGTTCCAGTGCCACCGATCGCACGAAGCAACTCGAGTCCTTCCTAGGCGCATTCCTGCGTGGCTTTCATTTGACGAAGGCCTCTGCCGAAAATGTGGACAAGGTTGGCGAACCGCTCGAACTTCATTACGAGTTTACGGCGGAGCGCTACGCCAAAACAGCGGGCGATCTACTTGTCGTGCGGGCGCGCGTGATCGGCGAGAAGGGCTCCGGTGTGGCTGAAGGCGATGACCCCCGGAGGCTTCCGGTGGAGTTCGATGACACGACCCTGCAAACCGACGATTTCGAGATCAAACTTCCTCCGGGCTACACCGTGGATGACTTGCCTCGACCTACAAAAACCGAGACGGAATTTGGAAGTTACACGAGCCAGATTCAAGTGACGGGCGATACAATCCACTACACCCGGACGTACCAATTGAAAAAAGTATTCGTCCCGCTCGACAAAATGGACGAACTTCGCAAGTTTAACCGTCAAATCGCCGGAGACGAACGAGCGAGCGTGGTACTGAAACGTTCCGGACAGTAAAACGATTCCGCAGATTTCATTTTGAACGGGGAGACATAAAGACAATGCGCGGAGGTGCGCCCAGCGCCTGAATCGCAGCGCGCAAATTGCGCGGCGCGAGGCGAGCGGCGTCCCGCAGAATTGCTGAGGATTGCCCGGATGAGAGGCCCAGGCGGAAGAGGTCGGCGTGGCGCGCGAAGGAGTAACCGGAATAAATGATGGAGGCGGCATTCGCCGCAACGACTTCGAGGAGACAATCCCAAAAGCTGCGCGAGGCGAAAAGCGGTTTGCGTTCGGCGGCAGCGCGCGGGATTTCGACAGGCTGACGCCCAACGACGGCGCTTTCGATGAGCACAGCGGCGCAGCCCCGTGAAGAAAAAACGCGGCGGGGATCGCCGGGAGGAAAATCCTGCGGGAAATCAGCGAGCAGCGCAGTAAGCTCCGTGATGTCTGCCTCAAAACCCTGCCACGTGTAGCGATAAAAATGGTAGACGATCGTGCCGGCGCGAAAAATCTTCTGGATGCGCGGAACGTCGCGGCCAGTGACCGAGAGCACCATGTCCACTAGCTCACGAAGGCGGAAAGTCTGCCGCTTGACCGGGCGGACGCTGACGCATTCGGCGTCTTCTTCGGTGAAACGAACGGGGATGGTTTCCGGCAGCGGCACGTTGTTTCGGTATGGGTATCGATTGAGGCAGTGTGGGGACGGCGCGGAGGTCAGCCGCCGAGGCGAGCGCGAACACGGTCGCTCAGCGCCTTACCGTCCACGGTCTTGCCCTCGAGGCGCGCGCGGGCGGCCTTGATGACGGCGCCCATTTGCTTCGGAGAGTTCGCGCCGGTCTCGGCGACGGCGGCCTCGACGGCGGCGTCCATTTCCGCGGCGCCTGCCGCGGCGGGCAGATAACTTTCGATAATGGCGATCTCGAGCGTCTCTTTGTCCGCGAGGTCTTTTCGCCCGCCCTTCGTGAACATTTCAACTGACTCCCTGCGTTGCTTCACGAGAGTGTTCAACACTTGAAGCACTTCGGCCTCGTCGAGCACGCGAATTTTTTCGATTTCCTTGTTCTTGAGCGCGGACTTCATCATTCGCAAAACGCTGAGACGCAGCTCGTCCTTCGCCCTCATTGCGTCAGTCATATCTTTCTGGATGCGTTCGATGAGCGCCATCGCAGGAATTCTCCGTTGAGTGAAAGCTCACTATAACATACGAAATCCGCGGCGCTTTGCGGAAGGGAGCGAACCCGGGATCTCCGGGAAAGTTTGACACGCGGTACCCCTGACCGTAGGCTGGTTTCATTATGCGTATCGTGGTTGCCGATCCAATCAGTCAGCGCGGGATCGAAGTTTTGCGAGGCCCGGGCTGGGAGGTCCTCACGCCCGCGCGCGAAACACTTCGCGACGCACTCGCCACTGCCGACGCGCTTATCGTGCGAAGCGCGACCCGGGTCACATCCGAACTTTTGGAAGCTGCGCCGCGATTGCGCGTGGTCGGACGCGCGGGCGTGGGTGTGGACAACATTGACGTGGATGCGGCCACTGCCCGTGGTGTGCTGGTGATGAATACGCCGGGCGGAAACTCCGTGAGCGTGGCTGAACACACGATGGCGCTGATGCTCTCCGTCGCGCGCAACATCCCACAGTTGAGCGCGTCCATTCACGCCGGCCGATGGGAAAAACCCGGCGGCGTGGGCTTGGAATTGCGAGGCAAGACGCTGGGACTCATCGGACTTGGACGTGTAGGCAGCGAGGTGGCGCGGCGGGCGCGGGCGTTTGGAATGAGTGTGATTGCCCACGACCCCGCCGTGACGGAAGAGGCCGCTCGTGACACGGGCGTTGACCTACTACCTTTAGACCAAGTTCTGGGACGATCCGATTTTTTGTCGCTCCACGCAGCACTTAGCCCGGCCACGGAGAAACTTATCCGCGCCGATACGCTCGCTCAATGCAAGCGAGGCGCGATACTGATAAACACCGCGCGCGGGGAATTAATGGATGAAGCGGCGCTCGCTGATGCGCTGCGATCCGGGCAACTGGCCGGCGCCGGGCTCGACGTGTTCGCGGAAGAGCCGCCACTGCGGTCTCCGCTCATTGGTCTCGCGAATGTGATCGCTACGCCGCACATCGCCGGGTCAACGCGCGAAGCGCAAGAAGAGGTCGGGACGCTGATTGCGGAGCAAGTACTCAGTTTTCTCACCGAAGGCGCGCTGCGAAACGCCGTGAATCTTCCGGCGGTCGGCGCGGAGCAATACCGGCGCGCGCGTCCGTGGATTGAAATGGTCACACGGTTGGGCGCATTTGTGGCGCAGATTGCCGGCGGACACTTCAAGCGCGTGAGCCTCGCGTTTGCAGGCGAGACGGCCGAGTTGGGCACCAGCGTCTTGCGCAACGCCGCACTCGCCGGACTGCTCAACACGGTGCTGGATGAGAAGGTGAACCTCGTGAATGCAGGGAAGATTGCCGTCACGCGCGGCATGACCGTGGAAGAGCGTGAGCGCCACCACGAGCAAGGCTATCCGGATACTCTAGAGATTGCCGTGCGAGCGGGGCGAGAATCACGCGGCGTCAGCGCTGAAGCTACCGTCCTGCATGGTGTCTCCCCGCGCATTTTGCGGGTGGACGGCATCGAGCTGGAGGCTCCGCTCGCAGGCACGATGCTCTTCTTCCGCAACCGGGACGTTCCTGGCGTGATCGGCCAAGTGGGAACCATACTGGGCGAGCACGGCGTCAACATCGGCACGTTTTCACTCGGCAGGCGGGAAGCGGCCCGCGGCGCGGAAGCGATGGCGCTCGTGCGGGTTGACGGCGCGGTGACGGAAGAAGTTCTGCAACTCATCCGGGGCATCGGAGCAATAACCGAGGTGCGGCTGGTGCGACTCCCAGACTAACTCTCGCCTCAAGGCACGCTAACCCTTGATCACGCCCATCGGGCGCAGCCGCGCGACCTTTCGCGCGAGACCCGCGTTGTGAACGACCTCCACGACGGCATCAATGTCCTTGTAGGCTTCGGGGACTTCCTCGAGGATTCCGTCACGCGTTGCTGAACGCAGGATGATGCCCTGCGATTCGAGTTTTTGCGTTTCCACGCGCGCGTCGCGCCCGCGCTTGGCGGCCGTGCGGGAAAGCGCGCGGCCCGCGCCGTGGCACACGGTGCCGAATGTTTCCTCCATGGCGCGCGCGTTTCCGGCGAGAACGTAACTCGCAGTGCCCATCGAGCCGGGAATGAACACAGGCTGCCCTGCTTCGCTGTAAGCCTGCGGAATGTACGGCGAATGCGCGGGAAACGAGCGCGTCGCGCCCTTGCGGTGAACAAGGACTTCTTGTTCCTCGCCGCCATCTACGCGATGGCGTTCGCGCTTGGCGATGTTGTGCGCGACGTCGTAGACAACGCGGAGGGAGGCTTCCGGCCCGAAAATCTTTGTGAACGCGCCACGCGCGGCGTGCGTGATCGCCTGCCGATTCGCCCACGCAAAATTCGCGGCGGCAGCCATCGCAGCGAGATAATCTTGCCCTTCCTTTGAACGCGCGGGAACGCAGGCGAGTTGGCGGTCGGGCAGGGTGATGTTGTAGCGGCGCATGGCTTCGTTCATTGTTTTGAGATAGTCGGTGCAGACCTGATGGCCGAGTCCGCGCGAGCCGCAATGAATCAACACAACAACCTGATTCTCCGCGAGACCGAAGATTTCGGCGGCTTCGGCATCGAAGATGCGCTCGACAAATTGCACTTCGAGGAAGTGATTTCCGCTGCCGAGTGTGCCGAGCTGCGTGCGTCCGCGCTGCTTGGCGCGATCGGAGACTTTCTTGGCGTCGGCGCCATCCATCTGGCCGGACTCTTCGCAGAATTCGATGTCGTCGGCTTCGCCGTAGCCGTGCTCGACCATCCAGGCCGCGCCGGTTTCGAGGACGCTGTTGAGATCGGCATGACTGCATGGAATCGGGCCTTCGGAGCCGGTGCCGGAAGGCACATCGCGGAAAAGTTGGTTCACAAGCTCGCGCAATTTAGCGCGCACCACGTCTTGATCGAGATTGCTCGCGAGCAGGCGCACGCCGCAGTTAATGTCAAAGCCGACGCCGCCCGGGGAAATGACGCCGTCATGCGCGCGAGTGGCCGCAACGCCGCCGATGGGAAATCCGTAGCCCTGATGAATGTCGGGCATGGCGAGCGAACGGCCAACAATTCCGGGCAGGCAGGCGACGTTCATGGCCTGCTCGATGGAAAGATCGCCGAGGATTGCTTCGAGCAAATGTTCGTCGGCGTAGATGAGCGCGTCGGTGAGCATCCCTTCGCGCGTCTCGCGCGGCACGAGCCAGCGATAGCGGTCAAGCTTGCGGAGTTGGTTCTTGGCAATGGCCACAGGAATCCGTTCCCGCTCCAGTATAGCGGGAATATTCGCCAGGCGTTTCGCGTGTGAATGATTCGAGGTAGGAGGTTGCGCGGACGAATGCGCCCACTAAAGACGGTGCCCTTGAAAGGGCACGTTCATGAATGATCGTGCTTATGAAAGCGCGCGTCTAGCCGGATCGCGGCACCCTATGCTAATCTTTGAGTCCCGCTTGGCGTTCGAGCACCCGCGTAATTTGTGACGCCAAGCTGCCACGGTCGGGGCGTAGCGCAGCCTGGCTAGCGCGCCTGGTTCGGGACCAGGAGGTCGAAGGTTCAAATCCTTTCGCCCCGACCATTATTTTCAATAGCTTATCTAGCGCACCTGGGCTTTCATCCGCATCACTGTAGATAAAATTGTAGATACCCCTACTGTTAGAAGCGATAAGGAAAAACGACCCAAGCCTGATCGCTAAGATAGTTGCGCCAGATGGGAGCCAGCCATTTAGTCGGGCCGATGCTTTGGGCATTTTGAAGACCTTAAGCCTTCGCCCATACATGTACAGATTGGAGCGGTGTGTTTTCGAGGACCGACCAAGAATCACGGTGACGAAGAAAGTCATTCAAAAGAGCGGAGCAGTTCAGTATCTATCTAGAGACTTCTCCAAATTTTCTCTTGGACAGTCGCGCACAGCGCGGCGGACGCATCGGTCCGCCGCGCGACCATTTCAATTCCCGCGAATCAATTTCCTCTGCGTCCCGCGCCGGCCGCAGCGGCAGCAGCCGTCGAAGGCGGCACAAGATTCGCCGCGCGGAAATACCCGACAATATTTCCGTACTCTTCGTTGTTGTGAATGATGTTCTGTACCAGCGGTTGGATGAATGGATACGGCCGTCCGGGTCCGCGTCCGGCCGCGGCAGGCGGTGTCACCATCATCATCCCGGAAGAGTCCGTTAACGAATCGTACATGGGCCCGCAATAGTCGATCGCCGCGTGCATCCCCTTCACAAGTTGGTCTTTCGTCTGCGGAGTTTTTTCATAGTCAGTGGTATTCGGGTTCGCTTCGCCTTTGGCGCGTGCGCAAAATATGAAATTCGCGTTGATTACGTGCCCGACCAATGACCCGTATGTCCGTACCTCCGGCGTCGTGCCGAGCTTCATGCTGAAATTCGCATCCGGCATTTGTTCGGCCGAGCCGATAAGATTTCTGCTGATCTGACCCCATTGACCTTTCACAAA
>JBGPHM010000061.1:0-20300 GCA_041484365.1 Terriglobia bacterium
CCTGCGCGCGGATCTGCTTGACGCGGCCTTCGATGTGGGCGGGCTTGCCGTAGCCTTCAACGAGGGTCGTGTTGTCCTTGTCAATCGTGACCTTCTTGGCGCGGCCGAGGTCTTCCATCTTCACGTTCTCGAGCTTGATGCCGAGATCCTCGGTGACGGCCTTGCCGCCGGTGAGAGTGGCAATGTCTTCAAGCATGGCCTTGCGACGGTCGCCGAAGCCCGGGGCTTTCACTGCAGAACACTGCAGCGTGCCACGGAGCTTGTTGACGACGAGTGTCGCGAGGGCTTCGCCTTCGACATCTTCCGCGATGATGAGCAACGGCTTGCCTGCGCGAGCCACCTGCTCAAGCAACGGGAGAAGATCCTTCATTGAGCTGATTTTCTTTTCGTGAATCAGGATGTAGGGATCCTCGAGGTTGCATTCCATCCGCTCGGGGTCCGTGACGAAGTAAGGAGAAAGGTAGCCGCGATCGAACTGCATTCCTTCGACGACTTCAAGCGTGGTTTCCATCGTCCGAGATTCCTCGACGGTGATCACGCCATCCTTGCCGACCTTCTTCATCGCTTCGGCGATGATGCTGCCGATTTGTTTGTCATTGTTCGCGGAAATCGTGCCGACCTGGGCGATCATGTCGCCCTTGACGTCACGGTGGAGGTCCTTGATCTTCTCGACCGCGGCTTCAACGGCGCGTTCGATGCCGCGCTTGAGTGCCGTTGGGCTCGCGCCCGCCGCGACGGTCTTGACGCCTTCGCGGAAGATGGCCTGGGCCAGAACGGTTGCGGTTGTGGTGCCGTCGCCCGCCACATCGGAGGTCTTCGACGCCACTTCGCGCACCATCTGCGCGCCCATGTTTTCGAGCGGGTCCGGCAGCTCGATTTCCTTCGCGACGGTCACGCCGTCCTTGGTAATCACCGGCGCGCCGAACTTCTTTTCAATCACCGCATTGCGGCCCTTGGGGCCGAGGGTGATCTTGACGGCGTCCGCCAGTGCATTCACTCCGCGGAGGATAGCCTGCCGGGAGTTTTCGCCTGTAACAATCTGCTTTGCCATGAGACTTATTCCTCCTGAGGAATAGGAAAATCTATGCAGAGCGCTCTGCTGGTGGACTTACTTCCTTGCCGCCTTTGCCGCGCCGCTGAGCTTCGCCAGGATTTCGTCCTCGCGAAGGATGAGGTATTCTTGCTCTTCGATTTTGATTTCGCTGCCGCTGTACTTGCCAAACAGGATGCGGTCGCCGGCCTTGACGTCGAGCGGAACGCGCTCGCCCTTTTCAATCTTGCCAGCGCCAACTGCCACGACTTCGCCTTCCTGCGGCTTTTCCTTGGCCGTATCGGGGATGATGATGCCGCCCCGTACGGATTCCTTCTCTTCAATCCGCTTGACCAGAACGCGGTCATGCAGGGGAGTGATATTTACCGCCATCGTTGCCTGTCCTCCGTTGCGTAAATCGGAATTTTCGTTCCAGAGCTAGTAGATGCCCGAGTATTGCGGTTAGCACTCCTCGGACGCGACTGCTAATATAGTCAGGAGCGGGTTGCATGTCAAGGGAATAGTTGGCGGTAAAGTTGAGTGAACTAGACTCATGGATGGATATTTGTGGCCATTCCGAGCTGTAAGTGTTTTAGATAGAATGGCTTAGTAGCCGTCAGAATATTCCTCCACTTGGCTCTTGAATTGCGAGCATTGAAGTGCTTAGATTTCTCTTGAGCAAATTGGTGTGATGCGCCCAATTCAATACATTTGGCTTGCCTTGCCGACAGCGGGAACACTGCTGAGTCTGTTCATGATGATCCTCATCGTGGGGTACAGGCGCAGGAGAAATTTTGAACGAGTTTTGTTCTTTCTTTCTCTCGGATTGTTTCTCTACTACTGCGGAATCCTGCTTCAGGAACACATTTTTCTCTACTATCGAGCTGGCATTCCAGTCTCGACGCGTTTGTTTGCCAATCTTCTTATTGTTCTAAGCGCGACATTCCTTCCGAGCCTCTTAATTCACGCGCATCAGGCATTTCGGAAAACGCTTCCTGATAGGACGGGGACGTGGTGGCTCGCCTCACTCACAGGCTGTTCTTATTTCGTTTCGGCATTTTTTGTTGCCAAGATCATATTCCAATTGATGCGCTTTCGGATGGCGATCATTCTCGCGCCGGAAGACATTTTTGGGGCAGGTTTTTATGTTTGGTTCGCGATTACGCTTGGATTGTGCGCCGCTTATCAACTCAGTTTTTCCCAGCGCACAAAAGAGATTGCCTCGCGCCGTCTTCACAAGTCTTTGTTTGCATACTTCGGCGTGATTGGGCTGGTCGCTCTGTATTTTGGACTCTCAATACCAAGATCGTTTGACATGATTGGTCTGCCGCTATCACCCTTCCGATCCTGGCTATTATTCATTTCGATTTATTTTTGGATATTGCCGAGCGCCATCTTGGTTTACGCCGCAGTTCGTCACAATTTTCTTGGATTCGGCTCCCAGAGAAGCCTCATGTATGCGGTCTCGGGTGCGTTTCTCGCGCTGCTCTACTTGACCGTAGTGCGAAAGGCAAGCGATTGGCTTGAACCCGTGCTGCCGCCGGAAGCAACCTGGTCCATTCTGCTTTTTATTCTTGTCGGTTTCTTTGAGCCATTGCAACGAGTAGCCAACCGCGTGCTGCGCAAAGCTTTCCGTGACCAGGTGGAAGTAGTTCAGCGGCTTGGCGCTGGATTGCAGAAACAGGCGCAGTCCGGGGATCTGGGCCGACTGTTGAAATCTGCAGAAGAATGGATACGCCGCGAATTTGGCTTACAGGAAGTCCGAATACATTTGAGCGATGCTGGGCTGAATGATTCGCCGACGAGTCCACATGCCATTGTGCCGCCAGCTTGGGCGGGGCAGCCTGTGCGACTGCCGCTTGGCAAGCCGAAGACCTCGGACAAATCCGGTCCGGTCTTCGGTGAACTGGAGGTCGTTCCCGTCGGGTCGGCCTTGTCCGGCGAGACCAGGGCCGCGCTCGAAATCCTCGCCGAACAATTGCCGGCGATCATCGAACTCTGCAGAACGATTGACCAGAAGCTGACGCTCGAAAGGGAACTGGCGGAGCGGGAGCGGATGGCGCTTGTCGGGCAGATGACGGCGAGCATTTCTCACAATTTGAAGAATCCGCTTGGCTCGATGAAGACCGTATTGCAAGTGCAGCTCGAAAACAAGGAGCTGCCGCTGGCGGCGCGAAGGGATTTGGCGATTGTCCTCATCGAAGTGGACCGGCTGAACAATAAACTTACCCAGTTGTTGCGATATGCGCGACCGACGGTGCGCTCGGGAGCTACGCCACATCCTGTTGGGATTGGTGCGGTCGCAGATGAGACGATTGCTCTCCTGCGGCTTGAGGCGGAGCAGCGCGGTGGACATATCGATTTGTCTGATGAATCCGGCGGCGCGGCCGCGCTGGGATCGGAAGATGCGCTTGCCGACATTTTTTCAAACCTTGTGGTGAACGCGATTGAAGCGAAGCCGGAAAATGGTTCAGTGTCCGTCCGATTGAGCCGCGAAGGGACGGAATTATTGATCGAAGTCACTGATGATGGACCGGGCGTTTCGATTGAAAATCAAGCGCGGCTCTTTCAGCCATTTTTTACAACGAAACCGAGAGGCACGGGACTTGGCCTCGCAATCGTTGAGCGCCGGGCGACTGAACTCGGCGGAACAGTGACGTGCGAAAGCCCTGTGGCGAATGGCCGCGGCGCACGATTTATTGTGCGGTTACCGGTACTGCCGCTGCCGGCGCAGGAGAAATGACGATGCCCGCAAAAACAATCTTAATTGTGGACGACGAACCGGCCGCGCGATATGCGCTGCGGCGGGCCCTCGAACACGCGTACCGCATCGCTGAAGCCGACAGCGTTGCAGAGGCGCGCGAAGCGTTTCCGCGAGAGCGGCCGGCGCTGATCCTGCTCGACATGGTTATGAATGATGAGGATGGTCTGGCTTTGCTGCAATGGATGCGGGAGCAGGGACATGCGCAACCGGTGATCATCGTGTCCGCGCTGGATACGGCGCGCAAGGCTGTCGAGGCGCTGAAGCTCGGCGCGGCGGATTACCTCGTCAAGGGATTCGATGTGGAGGAACTACGTAAGCGCGTCGGCAATTTGATGCGACTGGCAACGCTCGAGCAGGAAAACAAAATCATGCGCGAGCGGCTGGTGACCGAAGGGCAATTCGGACCGATGCTTGGGTCAACGCCTGAAATGCGGCGGCTCTTCGAAATGGCGGCGCGCGTGGCGGAAACGGACGCGACGGTGCTGATTTTCGGCGAGAGCGGAACAGGGAAAGACTTGCTGTCACAGGAGATTCATGCGCGCTCCCCACGTGCTGCAGGGCCGTTTGTTGCGGTGAACTGCGCGGCGCTGCCTGAGAATTTAATCGAGTCCGAACTCTTCGGATACGAGAAGGGGGCGTTCACAGGCGCGGCACAGCAGAAAAAAGGCAAGTTCGAGCTGGCTTCGGGCGGAACGATTTTTCTGGATGAAATTGGAGATATGAATCCGATCACGCAGGCGAAGGTGCTGCGCGCTCTGGAAAACCGCATGATCGAGAGGCTGGGTGGGACACAGCCGATTTCAGTGGACGTCCGAGTGATTAGCGCGACGCATCGCAATCTGCCCGCGGAAGTGAAAGCGGGGCGGTTCCGGGAAGATCTTTACTACCGGCTCCGCGTGGTTACGCTTGAAGTGCCGCCGCTGCGCGCTCGCAAAGAAGATATTCCCATGTTGGCCGATGCGTTCCTGAAACTGCATGGTGCACGCGAAGGACGAATTAAGCGGCTTAGCCGGGGGGCGATGCAGGCAATCGCGCGTTACGATTGGCCGGGCAACGTGCGCGAGCTGAAGAATGCACTCGAGAGAAGCGTGATCTTTTCGCGCGGCGAAGAAATCTCCGAAGCGGACTTATCCGATGAAGTTATGGGAAATGCGCCGGGGCCGGCGCGAGCGGGTAAAGCGGCGAGCGATGAAATGCCGCTTTCTGAAGCGGATTTCCGCGAAGCGAAACGCAAATTCGAGGTGGCGTACATCACGAGGCAGCTCGAGCGGCACAAGTGGAATGTGTCACACACGGCCGCGGCGATTGGATTGCACCGGCAGAGCCTGCAAGAAAAACTGCGTGAGCTGGGAATTCACCGGCCCGGCAGGGGGGCCGCGGACGGCGCGGAAGAATAGTCGCACAATACGAATGAATTGATTCCGAGGCGAGAGTCGCACAGAATAGAGCGGCGCGTAGTTAGGTTTGCGAGGAGCAAACTCCTTGGGCGAGCATTACATCGAATTCGACGGCGTGACGAAGGCGTTTGACGACCACGTTGTGCTCGACAACGTGAGCTTCCACGTCGAGCGCGGCCAGACTGCCGTCATCATGGGAAAAAGCGGCGTCGGAAAATCGGTCGCGCTGAAACATATTCTCGGATTCCTGCAGCCCGACGCGGGGCGCGTGCTGATCGCTGGACAAGACATTGTGGGCTGGGACGAGCGGCGTCTCGCTGAGATTCGCAAGCGCGTGACAATGGTATTCCAGTCCGGCGCGCTGTTTGATTCCCTGACGGTTGGCGAAAACATTGCATTCCCCTTGAATGATCGCGATGGCATGCCCGCCGACGAGATTGACGCGCGCGTGCGCGAGCTTGCGGAAATGCTGGAAGTTGCAGACGAACTCGACAGGCTGCCTTCGGAATTGAGTACGGGAATGAAGCGCAATGTGGCAATCGCGCGCGCCCTGGCGCAAGACCCGGAAGCAATTCTTTACGACGAGCCGACCACGATGGTGGACCCGCTGATGGCAACGCACACGGGCGACCTGATCCTGAAGCTGAAGGAAAAATTCCACAAGACTTCCGTTGTGGTTACGCACGACACGCACCTGGCGAAAAAACTGGCCGACTCCATTATTTTCTTGCAGGAAGGGCGCGTCTCTTTTTTTGGGCCCTGGAAAGATTTTGAGGCAAGCCCCGACCCATTTCTCCAAAACTTCAGGATGCAAGACAAACTGATCCCCGCGCTGGACGCCACCGTCTGATGCACCGAGTGCCATCCGGCATGAGGGGAGCGTAGCGCCATGGGCGCGACGACTCCTACCGGTCCGCAAGCCGCTCCGCAGGCCGTTCCACAACTTCGCCGTGTGATGGGTTTCTGGGACGTGCTGCTCTTCAACATCGCCACGGTGCTTGGGCCGCGATGGATTGCCGCCGCGGCGCACAACGGGCAATCGTCCATAAGCCTTTGGGTGATTGCCGCGGTGATATTTTTTGCGCCGTCGGCGCTGGTGATCACGGAACTTTCAACACGATTTCCGCACGAAGGCGGGTTGTATGTGTGGTCGAAGGAAGCCTTCGGGGATTTCCATGGATTCATCGCCGGATGGACGTACTGGATTTACACAGTTTTTTATTTTCCGGGGCTGCTGCTCGCGAGTGCGTCGATGGCTGCGTACATCGGAGGCGAGAAATGGGCGTGGCTTGCGCAGAACCGATCGTTCCTATTAGGCGTCTCCTTCGCACTTTTGATTGTCGCTGTGGGGCTGAACATCATCGGACTCAACATCGGCAAGTGGCTGCAGAATGCGGGCGGTGTGGCGACATATCTGCCTCTGATGATTCTTGTTGTGGTTGCCATAATCCTTTACCACTCGCGCGGATCAGCGACCCATTTTTCATGGGCCGCGATGCTTCCACACTGGAATCTGGACACCGTGAATTTCTGGTCGCAAATTGCTTTCGCGTTCGCCGGGCTGGAACTCGTGACAGCGATGAGTGGTGAGGTCCGCGACCCAAGGCGGACATTCCCACGCGCAATCCTCGGCTCTGGAGTGATGATTGCGGCAATTTACATCGCCGCGACAATTGCAGTCCTTGCGATTGTGCCGGCCGGTCCGGTGGATCCGAAGAGCGGGGTGTTCCAGGCAATCACGATCGGCTCCACGGTGTTGCGCGTCGCGTTGGTTGGGGTTCTGGCTGCGATCCTGGTTACGATTGGCAACGCGGGCGGCGTCGGATCCACTGTCGCAGGCGTAGCCCGCGTGCCGTTTGTCGTTGGCATTGACCGATATATGCCTGCGGCATTCGGCAGAATGCATTCTCGATGGAAAACCCCGTATGTAGCGATCCTGGTCCAAGCCGGAATTTCGGGGATTCTTCTGCTCGCTGCGCAAGTAAACGAGACCGCGAAGAGTGCGTATCAGGTTCTCATAGACGCTGCGATCATTCTGTATTTCGTTCCGTTCGTTTACATGTTTGCCGCGGCGATCAAACTCTCTTATCGAAGCGACCGCGCGGCCCACAAAGACACCGTGTTGATTCCTGGCGGAAGGATTGGGACCTGGCTTGTGGCAGGGTCCGGACTAATCTGCGTCCTCACTGGGATTGGCCTTTCGTTTGTCCCGCCCGGCGATTCCACAGACAAATTGAGTTTTGAGATAAAGCTTATTGCAGGCACCGTTGTTTCAGTTCTTATCGGTCTTGCGCTCTACTACCGTGGAGTGAGGGCGAAGCGGCGCGAGACACGCGGCGGCTAAAAATTCGGCCACATGCCGGGTGTGGCGAGTTCCACGAGGTGCGAATCCGGATCACGAAAGTAGATGCTCTCTCCGCCGAGGTCCCACTTAACGCGGCTTTCGATTGCGATGTTGCGCTCCTGAAGACGCAAAACCCATGCATCAACTGCGTCGCGTTCAATTGAAAAAGCAAAATGCATATGACCTGAGCCGTCATGAGGAGGGATTACGCCTCCCGGGGTGGGAACAGGCTTGAGCGTGCCGCCGCGCTTAAAAAGAAGGAAGACATCGTTACCGGGAACATCGAAAGCGCAGAAGCGCTGGTCAGACGCCATCCGCTTGAAGCCAAAGAGATCCTCATAGAAGCGGGCGGAGCGCTCGACATCTTCCACATGAATTGCCGTTTCGAGAATGCCCGTAACGCGCGGCACGGCTAGAAACCTTCGTCGACAAGGCGATCCACCGTGAGCCGGGAGGACGGGTTCATGCGCCGCGCGTCAAGAAGCCGCTCGACATACTTGGCGAGGATATCGGCTTCAAGATTTACTGGATCGCCCGCAGAGAGCGTCTGCAGATTTGTGTGAGCGTATGTGAATGGGATAATCGCGAGGCCGGCAACGCCGTCGCGCCAGGAAGCAACGGTGAGACTGATGCCATCAACCGAAATAGATCCTTTTTTAGCGACGTAAGCGGCGAGGTCGTGGGGGACGCTAACGTCGAGCCACCAGTTCGCGCTTTCGGCCGCAAGGCGCGGGCCGATTATGGAAAGCCTTTCGACACGGCCGACGCCGTCCACGTGGCCCTGCATAAAGTGGCCGCCAAGTTCCTTGCCAGCGGTGAGCGGCCTTTCGAGATTGACGCGTGTGCCGGGCTTCATCGCACCGAAAGTTGTGCGGTGAAGTGTCTCTGGAGAAAGGTCGGCGGCGAAGGATTCCGCACTGTGCTCGACAACGGTTAGGCAGCAGCCGTTGACTGCAATGCTTCCGGAGATCGCGAGGGCGCTGGCGATTTCCGGTACGCGCACGCGCAAACGTCCACCCGAATCGTTTTTATCGAGCGATTCGACAATTCCGGTGTGCTCAACGATTCCCGTAAACATCGCGAAAGTACCCCATGTAGCATTCATCCGGCCCGACGGCTCGCGTCTCTACATTGCGAAGGTTTTTCATACGCCGGGCCGCGCGCTTCGTTGCCCACGGCTTGCCGCCCGGGCCAGCCGTCCTCTTGTTGATAAAGACTACCAGCTTATCCACGGCCCGCGTAATCACCGCGGAGGAATTCACACGCGTACCTGCTTCGATGAGGAGGCTAAGAATCCCGCGTTTGCCAAGTTGGTGTAGCACGGCGGGCCAATCGAGAATGTCGCCTTCTTGCGGAACGTAAACAACGTCGATCCCCATTTTGCGCAGCGCCTCGACTCTTGGCGGAATCGTTTTCCTAGTCGTAAAAACCAGGACGTCGCCCTTTGCGGATTTCGCCAATTTTGAATTCGGAGGAAGCCGCAAGAGCGAATCGAGCACGACGCGAAGCAGCGGACGCCGCCGCGGGCGGCCGGTGCGATCCGTGAGGAGCGGGTCGTCGGCGATAATCGTGCCGATGCCTGTGAGGATGGCATCGGAGGCGTGGCGCAATCGCTGCACCTCCATTCGGGATGCGGGCGAGGTAATCCAATTTTGTTTAGTGCCGGGGTTTGTACCGCGAGCCATAGGAGGCCAGGCAATTGCGCCGTCAATCGTCATGGCCGTTTTCAGAGTGACGAACGGACGATGCGAGGTGATCCATCGCGCGAAGGCCTCGTTTAACCGCTTCGCTTCCAGTTCGCGCAAACCGACTTCTACTTTGATACGCGCAGCGCGCAATTTGCCGAAGCCGCGGCCGGCGACCCTGGGATTCGGGTCGCGCATCGCCGCGACCACGCGGCGAACACCTGCGGCAATAATCGCGTCCGTGCAAGGTCCCGTGCGTCCACGGTGGCAGCAGGGCTCAAAGTTTATGTAGAGAGTGGAGCCGCGCGCCCGGCGTCCCGCGGATTCAAGCGCGAGAATCTCCGCGTGCTTAATCTTGTCGTAGGTGTGATAGCCCTCGCCAATGACGCGGCCATGCCGCACGAGCACGGCGCCGACCATTGGATTGGGACTTGCGAGCGCTTCACCGCGCCACGCGAGAGCGAGGGCGCGGTCCATCCATCGTTCATCATGATTTTTACGATTTTTGTGCGCGGGAGCGGCCACGGCAGGCTCAATCGAAAAGTGAATTCACAAAGGATTCGGCGTCAAACGGAACCAAGTCTTCCATTTTTTCACCGATGCCGACAAATCGCACGGGAAGGCCGAGCTCGCGAGTGATAGCGACTACGATGCCACCCTTGGCCGTGCCGTCGAGTTTTGTGAGGACGATTCCGGTGACGCCAACGGCGCCGGTAAATTCGCGCGCCTGCACGAGGCCGTTTTGCCCGGTGGTCGCGTCCATGACGAGAAGGATTTCGTGCGGAGCGCCGGGGATAACCTTTGCGGCGGTGCGTTTCATTTTTTCGAGCTCGGTCATCAGATTCGATTTGGTGTGCAGGCGGCCGGCAGTGTCAACGATTACGGCGTCAGTGCCGCGCGCGCGGGCCGCGGCGACAGCGTCATAAACAACCGCGGCAGGATCCGCTCCGGGCTTTTGCTTAATGATTTCGACACCCGCGCGCTGGGCCCAAACCTCGAGCTGCTCGATTGCCGCAGCGCGGAACGTGTCCGCCGCGCAGAGCAAAACGGTGCGGCCTTCCTGACGCAAGCGGTTCGCGAGCTTGCCCATCGTGGTCGTTTTTCCGACACCATTTACGCCAACCATGAAGATTACGCGTGTGCCTTCACTTACGGATTCAACGGCAGCAGGCGTGGAGGGAGTTGCGCCGGGCGAGGCCGCAGCTCCATTTCCTGACGATGGCGCGGGCGACAATCTTGCAAGAAGTTGGCGCTTGAGTTCCGCCTTTAATTCACCAGCATCAGAGAGAGTGTTACGGTCCACTTTTTCGCGGACGGCGTCGAGCACTTCGCGGGTCGTGCGCACTCCGATGTCGGCGGCGAGCAGCGCGTTTTCAAGTTGCTTGAGAACGGCCGGGTCAATCTTCTTGCCGATGGTAAACAGGCCTTCAACACGCGCGGCTAATTGCGAGCGCGTCTTGCTGACGGACTCCTTGAGCCGGTCAAGGAGCGATTTGTTCTCCTTCTCCTCACCGGATTTCTTCTTGCCAAAGATGGAAAACATCGGTTTGATTCGGCGCAGTGCGTCGAATTGCCGATTGTAACAGATTGACCCAAGAGGAATTGAACGCGGGGTTTATCCGCGCGGGGAGATGCGTACTTACAGGCACAGACTTCATACGGCGACGAGCTCGGCTTTGAGCTTAATCTTTCCGCCTTGCACGGCGGTCTCGAGGGCATCCGTGATGACGGGATCGAACTTGGTTCCTGATAGTGTTCGAATTCTTGATAACGCGAATTCCAAATCCATTGCCGTTTGATACGGGCGATTCGTGGTCATGGCGTCGAGTGTGTCCGCGACGGCGATGATTCGCGCCATCATCGGAATCTGATCGCCGCGCAGACCGTATGGGTAGCCGCGACCGTCCACGTGTTCGTGGTGCAACTCAATTCCGGGAAGCATTTCGGCGAGCTGCGGAACGGGGCGCATGATGTTCGCGCCCTTGGCCGGATGCTGCTTCATCAAATCAAATTCTTCATCGGTGAGCGCGCCGGGTTTCTTGAGGACTCGGTCGTCCACGCCAATCTTGCCAACGTCATGGAGCAGCGCGGAAATGCGCAGACGGTCGAGCTCTTCATCCGTGAGATTCAATTCGCGGCCGATGATAAGCGAATACTTCGCGACGCGGTCGGAATGGCCGCGCGTGTAGGGATCTTTTTCGTCAATCGCAGCGGCGAGCATCCGGATGGAGCCCAGGAAGAGTTCGCGGTTTTCGCGCGCGGCCTGCTTGAGACGTTCGACGTATTGCTCAATATCGTCGGCCATCTTGTTGAATGTTTCCGCGAGCTCGCTGATTTCCGCGGCGCCGCGGACGGGTGTGCGTTCGTGAAATTCCCCCCGGCTGATGGCGCGGGTGGACTGGGCGAGACTTCTTACGGGTGTGCTAATCGCGACGGCAAACAGGTATCCAAGAATCAGCGCTGCAAAGCTGACGACGAGCACAAAGGAGAGCGCCTGCCTGTTGAGTTCGTTAACGCCTGCATCCTCGCGCGCTTTTTCGAGGCTGCGCTGAGAGATGACAGCCCAGTTCAACTCCGGCATTGTGCTGTACGCACCCATCATGGGAACGTTGTGACCGCTTTGCTGGAGAGTGAAGCGGACGGTTTCCGTGTAGCGGAAATCGGGCGGCAAATCGCGAATCTTCGCGACCAGTGGAGAGATCGAAGAGAAGTCAGTGCCGGGAAAAAAATTCTTAGAATCGGGATGCGCAACAATGTGGCCGGCATGATCCACGATGAAAACAGTTCTGTCGTGGGCGCTCTCTTCCTTCAACCGGTTGAGAATTGTTTCAAGCGACACGACGGCGGCCAGCATCCCGGAAAAGCGGCCATTCACTTCGAGCGGCACCGCCATGACGAACGCGGGGCGATTGCCGGGGTCGAGGGCCAGGGGATCGCTGTGAGATTCGAGCAACTGCTCGGTGGTCATGAAAGCGCGCTGCAGCGCGTTGCCGACAAAGGGGTCCTGGTCCGCGCGGAAACCGCCGGCGAAGCTGCCCTTTTTGTCCGTGCCGACAGCAGTGACGTAAAGAACGTTTGGCGTGCTCGAAACAAAATTCTCGAGCATGCTCTTCACTTTCGGCACGTTTGCGGGGTCGTTTACATTATCAATCAAGCCGGTGAGAGCGAGGATTTGCCGTTCGCTGATGAGTTGCTGGCGCAGTGTGGACTGAAAGAGTTGAACCTGGTCGGCCATCGAGCGCGTCAATTCAATTTGTTGCACTCGCTCGGTGTCTTCGAGTTTGTTCTGGCTGAGATGCAACACTTGCCGGTGGTAGAGAGCGATGGGCAGGATGCTGACGAGCAAGAGCGCGGCCAGCACAATCCACAGAATGCGTACGCGGCGAGGAAGCAACGAGTTGAGGTCGAGAAGGTTCACGGCTAATTAACCAATCTATTTTACGGGTGTACGGTGAATTGCGAATGAATGGTAGTAATACGAGTGGCCTTAAAGATACGGGGCTGTGTAACTCGCGCTATTCGCTTTTCTGGCGGCGCTCCATGAGTTCGCGGATGGCGTCGCGCGGGGCGCGGCCCTCGTAGAGCACGGCGTACATCTGGTCGGTAATCGGCATTTCGATCCCCGCGCGGTGGGCCAATTCGCGTGTAGCGGCTGTGGTGCCGACGCCTTCCGCAATCATTCGCGTAGTGGAAATGATCTCTTTGAGCGGACGGCCCTTTCCCAGTTCCACTCCGAGTGAACGATTGCGGCTCAGAGCGCCAGTAGAAGTGAGCACGAGGTCCCCCATACCCGCGAGACCTGCGAGCGTGTCACGCCGGCCGCCAAGGGCAGTAGCAAGGCGCGTCATCTCAGAAAGCCCGCGCGTGACGAGGCCTGCTGTCGTATTACCGCCGAGGCCCAGTCCAACACAAACACCAGCCGCGATTGCGATGACGTTTTTGACGGCGCCGCCGATTTCGACTCCGGCGACGTCATCGTTTGTGTACAGACGGAAGGTGGCGCTGCCGAATTCCTCCTGCAAGTCGGCGGCAAGTCCAGGTTCCTGAGAGGCGATTACGACGGCCGTCGGATCGCCGCGCGCCGCTTCGCGGGCAAAGGATGGCCCGGAAAGGACCGCCACCCGCGAGCCAACGCGCGTACGGCAGACCGCGGCGATCACTTCGCTCATGCGGAGGAAGGTGTCGTGTTCGATCCCTTTCGTTGCGCTGACAATTGCGACGCCAGGTCTTAGAAGGGGCAGCATCGCAGTATAAACATTGCGGGCGTGCGCCGAAGGGATGACACCCAAAACGATTTCCGCGTCCATAAGCGCCACGGAGAAATCCGAGGTGACGTCAATGCTTGGCGGAAGTGAAAAGCCGGGGAGATAAACCGCATTCTCGCGCGTCTCTCGGACGCGCGCACCCAGTTCCGCGTCATGCACCCAGAGAGCGAGCGCGTGCCCGCGGCGGCTTCTGCTAAGGACAACTGCAAGCGCCGTGCCCCAGCTTCCGCCTCCGATGATGGCGATTTTCTTCATGGGTTCGCGCGGGTTCTCCGAAAGGAGATGCGGCTTTCTGTTCCCGCGACAAGGCGAGCAATGTTGGGACGGTGCATCACAATAATCAAGACGGCACCGAGCGTAGTGCCGATAGAAATGGAATGAGGGGGGGCGTAGCCCGGAGGGTAGCCCGGGGCGTAGAGAAAATAAACAAGAATGGGCAGCGAAGCAGTCGCGAGCATGGAGCCGAGGGAGACATACCTGGAGATCCCTACTACCACTAGCCAGATGCCCAGCGCAGCGACGGCGGCCGGCCAGCAGATCACGAGGTATGTGCCCCAGCCGGTGGCGACTCCGCGACCACCGCGCCCGCCAAGCCAGATTGGAAATACATGGCCGACGATGGCACCGAGAGCCGCCGCGATCATCCAGAGGGCCGAGTAGCCCGTGATCCATGCGGCCAACCAAACGGAAAGCGCGCCCTTTGAAGCGTCAAAAAAGAGCGTCAACGCGCCCGCGGCGGAACCGGCGACGCGGGTGACGTTTGTCGCGCCAATACTTCCGCTGCCGGCCGCGCGGATATCGCGCTGTCCGGCAAGACGCGCAATCAGGAATCCGAAAGGTGCGGAGCCGATGAGGTAGCCCGCGAGCGGCAACCACCAATACGCATTGAGAGTTTCCGCTGTCACATCGCCTCGCGCGAAAAACTGAAAGTTGCCAATTTTGAGTATTGTGCGCCGCCGCGGCCGAGCTTGCTTTCATAAAGATAAAATTCGGATGTATTCACCACGCCGAATTCCTTTGTGGCTGCCCCCTGCAGGGCGGCGTGAAGATTTTCGATGCCACGAGACTCGTCGAACCGGGCGAGAGTGAGATGCGGGCGGAACTCGCGAGATTCGCGCGCGATTCCGAGCGGTTCAAGTTGCGCTTCGATTTCAGCGGCGATGTGCGCGAGGTTCGGTGAGGCGTCAATCCCGGCCCAGAAGACGCGTGGGCGGCGCTCATTCGGAAAGAAGCCCGTTCCGCGAAAACTCATTTCGACCGGCGAGGCAGAGCGAATCTTCGCGAGCGCGGCCTGAATGGCGGCCACGCGCTGTTCGCTAACTTCGCCGATGAATTTCAGCGTCACATGAATTCCTTCTGAACGCACCCAACGCGCCGCCGGCATTGTGCGCCGCAGTTTCTCACAGAAAAGGGAAATCGCCGCGCGAACGGATTCGCTGAGATCCACCGCGACGAAGAGCCGCACGGGCGGTCAGCCCTTTGCCCCGCCGCGTTTGCCGGGGGCGAACAGAAAATAGCGGCGTACCATGTCGAGAGCTGTTTGCGACGCCTGCCACCGTACGCGCTCGCGGTCACCGGGAAAGCGGATTCCGTGCTCGCGCGGCGTGCCGCCGTCGGCCAGGGCAATGTGCACAAGGCCGACGGGTTTTTCAGGCGTGCCGCCGCTGGGGCCGGCCACACCGGTGATTCCCACACCGAGAGTGCTGAGCGTGCGACGCCGGATGCCATCGGCAAGCGCGAGAGCCACCTCGGCGCTGACAGCTCCCTTTGCTTGGATCAATTCGGCGGGCACATCCACCCACGAGGACTTGAGTTCATTGCTGTAGCTCACAACGCCACCGAGAAAATAAGCGGAGCTACCGGGAGTGCGAGTCAGGCGCTCCGCTAACAGGCCGCCCGTGCAGCTTTCCGCCGTGGAAATCGTGGACTCATTCTTAATCAGCGCATTTGCGACGGTTTCCTCGAGTGATTCACCTTTTGTGGTGAATATATTCTCGCCGAGCGAAATCATTATCCGATCGACCATATCGTCGAGAAGTTTTTCCGAAGCGCGTGCATCACCAGACCAAGTGCGCAAGTGGATTTGAATTTCGCCCGGCGAAGCGAGGATGGTCGTCTGAACATCTTTGTACTGTGTGTAGATCGGAGCGATGCGCTGATCCACATCCGATTCGGGAAGTCCGGCGACACGCAGTTCGCGCGCGATCAGACGCTTGCCGCCAACGCGCTTGGCGAGCCGTTCGGCCACCTGGCGGGCGAACATCGCCTCCATTTCCTTTGGCGGGCCCGGCAGAAGAATGATGATTCGTCCATCGGCTTCCAGCCAAAGACCGGGAGCTGTGCCACGCTTGTTCTCCAGGACTTGCGCGCCTTCGGGGACCATTGCCTGCCGCGTGTTGATTTCGGCCATCTGCCGGCCAATGCTTCGGAAACGCTCCTGAATTGCAAGTAAGACTTCGGGATTTGATTCCAGCTTGCGTCCGAGAAGTTCGGATAAAGCTTCACGCGTCAGGTCATCTTCGGTGGGCCCGAGGCCGCCGGTTGCGATGACGATATCGGCGCGGGAGAGGGCTTCCGAGAAAGCTCCGCGGATGTCAGCTCGAATGTCTCCTACGACACCCTTGCGCGTGACTTCAACACCGAGTTTGTTTAGTTCCGAGGTAAGAAAGAGGGAATTGGTGTCCACCCGATCGGGCGTCAACAGTTCGGAACCGACGGCGATGATTTCCGCTTTCATTTTCGGGTTACCAGCCAGAGAGAGTGTGCCATCGGTGGACTTGCTGAACTACATCGGTAGCGGCAAGCCTTCGACATCCCAATCGAGACTATAGAGTGCGCCGGTCGTCACCACAAATGCGCGGCGAGTTGGCAGCAACGCCATGCCGACAATTCCGTGGCCGCCGAGGACGAGGTCGGCTTTGCCCTCTTCAGAAATCCGCACAATGCCGCGGCGGCCGGCAATTGACGCGCCCACATAAAGATTTCCCTTGCGGTCAAAGGCGAGGCCCTGCGGACGCCCGAGACCGCGGAAATATGTGGTCACTTCACCGCCCTGCGTGATGCGGTAGACGCGATCAAAGCTAGAAGTCGTCGGCCCGGCGACGAAAAGTTCCCCCGCGGGACTGAACGCGAGGTGATAGAAGGAAAGCGAGGGTTCGAGCGTGGCGAAAACGAAAATTTCTCTGTCGCGGCCAATCTTGAAAATTGTGCCGCTGCGGTCGCCGACGTAAAGGTTGCCGTCGCGATCGAACGCAAGTCCCGTGGCGATGCCCATGCCTTCGGCCCACTGTTCCGCGCGGCCATCGGGGCCGACGCGATGGATGGTGCCGTCATGGCGGCAGGAGACGTAAAGCAAACCATCGCGGCCGACGGCAAGGCCGCTCGGATTCACAAGCGCAGTGGTGAACGGCTTGACGGTGTAATTCGAGGTGATCTTGTAAAGAGAGACCGGGACGCGCTCGCCGCGTTGTCCGCTGAATGTGACGTAAATGTTTCCTTCGTTGTCCACAGCGGGATTTCCGACGGGATGGAGATTGTCCGCGATTTGCGTGCCCACTGAAATCGCGAAGGGCTGGCTTTCGCCAGCCGGAGCCGCCACACGCACGGTGCCGTCACCGCCGCGCTCCGGCACACGAGCGATCACGTAGGAGTCCGCATGGAAGAGCAGCTCGCCATCATTTTCGCCGAAGCGAACGCGCGGACGCACGGCGCTTGCCGCAGCGAACCCGTGGCCGTGGATGACGATCTCTCCGCCGGGAATGGCGGCGGGCGGCGTGACGCGGTCGATGCGCGGTAGTCCGTTAATTGCGAGTGTCATAAATTACGCCAGCAGGCCCAGCGCGCGGGCCGCCCAGAGACCGAGAGCCGCGTAAATCCCGGCAATCCAGTCGTCGGCCATGATACCCCAGCCGCCGGGGAGTTTTTCTGCTTGCCGTGCGGGAAACGGCTTCCAGATATCGAAGACACGAAAAAGTATAAAGCCGAGGAGCCAGCTTTTCCAGTTCAGCGCCACGAACGGAATGGAAAACGTAAGGAGTTGTCCCGATACTTCGTCAATTACTACGAATTGCGGATCGTGTTTTCCTGAATGACGTTCAACTCTACCAGCCGCAATGACGCCCAAAATCGCAACACCCAGGACGATTAGGTGCGCGAAATGAGACGGGCCGAATCCATTTGTCCAGAAACTATCTGTACGATACATCCATCGAAAAATGGGGTCCCACCAGCGGGATTGGACCCAAGTAATAAGAATAGAAATGCCAACCCCAAAGAGTGAGCCCCAGGTTCCCGGGCCGGGTTTCAGATAACCGAGGCCGAAAACGGTCGCGATTAGATAGCTGATTCGCGGTTTTTTGACGGGACCGGAGGTGGCTGGAGTTTCGGACGTCATTGGTCTTCGTCTGCTTCCGAGTCGGATTGCTTCCTCTGCGAACTACCGGCGGCGGGCTCGCCGTTTACGAACCGCTCGAGTTCGTCTTCGTCAAAGGCCGGCTCGGAGATTTTGTAACGTTCGGTGGCCCAGTTTCCCAAATCGATGTCTTTGCAGCGCTCGCTGCAGAAAGGGAAGTCGGCGGTGGTTTGCGAATCCGTGGGAGCGCCGCAGATTGGGCAATGATGCTTCATTGAAGAACGCGGAGCGGCGCCCCCGTCGCGATTCGCTGCACGGGAACATGGGGCGGCATCGTTGTTGCCACCGGGGCGGCCTCGCGCCGCGCGGCGGGGCGCACAACATCCAGAATTCTGCCGACGAGATCGTAGTCATGCGATTCGGTGATTTCGATGCGCACGAGATCGCCGGGCTGCGGAATGTGTATAGCGGAAGATTCCCCGTCAAGCGGGGCGACATCGTTGACGTAAACCTTGCCGTCAATGTCGGGAGCCATGCCCTGGAGCCGCGCCTCCCAGACGAGTTCGCTTTCGCGCGAGGCGCCTTCGAGTAGAGCGGTCTCGATTGTTCCGACGCGCGATTTCAATTTGCGCGCGGAGATCTTGCGTTGCAGTGCCATCAACCTATCGCGCCTCTCCACTTTTACTTCTTCGGCCACTTTTTTGCCGAGATGGAAACTCGCCGCGGTGTCCACATCGGAGTAGGTAAAGACGCCCATCCAGTCAAATTCGGTGGCGCGGACGAAATCGCACAGTTCACGGAAATCGGCGCCAGTTTCGCCGGGGAAGCCGACGATGAAGGAAGTTCGCAGCGCGACACCGGGGATAGTCTTGCGCGCGCGCTCGAGCAGGTTGAGGAACGCATCACCGTTGGATCCACGTTTCATGGAAGCCAGGACATTGCGCGAGGCGTGCTGCAGAGGCATGTCGAGATACTTCACGAGTCGGTCGTGCGCGGCGAGCGTTTCGAGCAATTGCTGTGTGACGCGGTTTGGATAGGCATACAGAAATCGCACCCAGGCAAGCTCTTCAATTTGAGCGAGGCGCTCGAGAAGTGTAGGGAGGCCATCGCGCATGCCGAGGTCTTCACCGTAACTCGTGGTGTCTTGCCCGATGAGCGTAACCTCGCGCACGCCCGCGCGGGCAAGTTGCTCCGCTTCGCGCATTACCGACTCAAAGCGGCGGCTGCGGAATTTTCCGCGCAATTGCGGAATGATGCAGAACGCGCAGGGATGGTCGCAGCCCTCGGCGATCTTTATATAAGCGGCGTGGCGCGGCGTTGTGATAAGGCGCGGCGTCAGGTCATGGTAAAGATAATCGGATGCGCTCGCGTGAGGCGCGCCATTTCCATTGGCCGCCTTCCCGCCGCGCACGGCATCCAAAATCTTTTCGACTTCGCCGGTGCCGACAACGGCATCCACTTCCGGAATTTGTTCGAGGATTTCCTTGCGATAACGCTCGACAAGGCAGCCCGCGACGATCAGCCGCCGCGCCGCGCCGAATTTCTTGTGCTCGGCCATTTCGATGATGGCTTCGATGGATTCCTTCTGTGCGGGCTCGATAAAGCTGCATGTGTTGACGACGAGCACTTCGGCTTCGTCCGCGCGAGGCGTCAGCTCGTAGCCTTCGCGGGCAAGAATGCCCATCATCACCTCGCTATCCACGAGGTTTTTCGGGCATCCGAGGCTGACAAAGCCGACCTTAGTGCTGTTCGTTGAGTTCGACATATTTTGGGGAGCGAACAATTCTAACACACGGCGCAGTCAGGACTCTTGCCGATGCAGGGTTTCAACGGGGGGAGTGAAATCCTTGCGAACTTACGAACGCTTCCGCCCTAATTCGGAGAGTTTCTGGCGAATTTCGCGCAAAAGCTCAACGGAGCGCCGCGGCTCAACAGCCGCATCGCCGAAACGCGCGGACTGGTAAAGGTCCGTCAGACGACCAACGGGCGCGGCCAACTCCATTTGCGGAATCGATGTAGCGAACTCGAGCGCGGTCGTGCCTTCCGCTTTGCAAAGCCCGCGGCGCTCGAGCAGCCGCAACATTTCGGAATAATGTTCGCTCGCGCGTTCAGCCGAAAGGACTCCGGTTGCGGGTGAACGCAAAATCCACCACGTCGCAAGGCGCTTCCGAAGCGGCTTCCCACCTGCGAGCAATGCGAGAGCGGCGGCGATCGCCGCGATCGCAAATGGCGTGCCGGGCCAATTCTGCGCGTGAAATTGCCACAGTCGCATTCGCTGCACAATCGATTCATGCAAATGCTCAAATCGCGCGCGCGCAGACGCGGCCCACTCGTGCGCGCCGCGCCCGGCGCCTTGCGCAAGGGAAACTTGATGCAGGAAATCGTAGTTGATCACCCACTCGTCCCACTTCAGCGCGAGCCAGTCCCAATATTTTCCGATGGAAGCGGTCCATCCGCGCGGCGC
>JBGPHM010000062.1:0-20089 GCA_041484365.1 Terriglobia bacterium
ACCGCCCGCGTACTCTTCATCTCTCCCTTTTCGTTTCAATTTGATGTCCCTCACCTTCGCCTTCATCGAGCCTCGCTCCTTACCTCGCTCACTCCATCGTTCCCGGTCCCCGCTCCACCGCCCGCGTACTCTTCATCTCTCCCTTTTCGTTTCAATTTGATGTCCCTCACCTTCGCCTTCATCGAGCCTCGCTCCTTACCTCGCTCACTCCATCGCTCCCGGTCCCCGCTCCGCTCTCTCCTTGATTCATCTTAGTCGCGCCTCTCCCCGCTCCCCTTGTTCCTTGATCCGTCTTGCCCTCGCCTCGCCTCGCTCCGCTTGTTGCTTGATCTGACTCGCCTGTGACTCGCCCTACCACAAGTGCCACTCGTGCATCATTCGAATGCACTTCGGAAGCCACTACCTCCGACACCCTTTTCGTCGCAGTTTTCGCCCCTTTATTTTTCTCTATTTTCCTCATCTAGAATTTAGTTGAATGACCCACCAAATTATATTTTGGCGCCAAGTATTGTCAAGGCGTTCCTTCAATAATTCTGTAAGTACTTTTATTTCAGTGGGTTAGCGGACATACCGAGTGGGGGTCGGCCCTTCCTCAAGTCGGTGACGATCCCAGATCGCCCCTTCCCTCGAGTAGTAGGCCATCTCAAAATCCTGCGTCAGTTCCAGGCAATCCGTCGGACATGCGTCTTCACAGAGTCCGCAAAACATACATCGCGAAGTGTCGTATGTAAAATTCGTCAAAACTTTTCGGCGCGTCGCATCGTCGCGCTGCCATCCGACAACAATCAAATTTTCCGGACACGCCAGCGCGCAAAGATTGCACGCGATGCAAAGCGTTTCGCCGGTTTCCGGATTGTTGTTCAAGCGCGGTGCGCCGCGATAGCGCTCGGCCACCATGGGCCGCTCAAGCGGATACTGCTCGGTGTAAATTTTTTTGGGATTTTGATAGCGGAAAGTAAGCGCCATCCCCTTCAGCAGGTCCACCAGAAAGAATCGCCGCAGCAGTTCTCGCATAGAGAGTTAGTTTGTTTCGGCGATGCGCGAAAGTCAAGGCGAAGATATGCGAGAAAAAGAGAGGGTGATTCTGATCTTGCCGGCTCCGCGTCTGATTTTTCCGGCTCGTTTCTTAAACTTGCTGGTTCAGTCCTTGGTTTTGCCGGTGACGTGAAAGCTGTCCGTGATTTCGTAAACTGATTTCGATTTGGTGCTGTATTGTTCCTGTGGAAGAAGAAAGACAATGATCCCCACATATCCATAATTTTGCTGGATGATTCCCTCGCCGTACATTCTGTAGTCCTTCCCTTCCTGCGTCTGCGTGTAACGGAAAACAAGGTTGCACGTGCCGTCCATTCGAGACGTGGGATTTCCCATCGTGAAGCCGTCAAACTCGCTCATCTTGTCGTGAATAAAAGTCTTCAACACGTTGCCAAGTTCCGTCTGCGTGAAATCTTTCGCGGCATATGCGCGAAGGACAACGATCCCATTTTGCGTCGGGTCGGCCACGACCAAAACCGCTTCTTCCGGAGTGCTCTTATCGCTGACAGTCCAGTTCTCAGGAAAAGAAACGGTGAACCAGGCGTTTTTCGGATCGTAGGGTTTCAATTTTCCAAAGGTGACTTCTTGCGTGGATGACTGCGGCAAAACAATTTTTGCGGCCGTTGTTGTCACGCAGGTCGACACTTTCACAGTTGCCGCATGCAAAACGGGCTTCTCGCCGGCGAGAAATAGCAACGCAAATGCCGCGACCGGCACGGCGAGAAGAATCAGATTTCTTTTTCGCATTGTGAAGCCTCTCATTCGCTAATCTTATGCCGCCGAAAAGCCTTATACAACAGCGCTGTGTTTAACAAAACAGCGGCGGGCTGTGCTAAACCGCCGAATTTAGGCAAGCCCGACAATCTGCTTCCAGACTCGATAGCCATGTGGGTCTTCAAGTCACACTCACTTGTGACTGCGCGCACAGAGGAAAACGGACCGAAGCGCTAAAAGATTTGTTGGGGGCAGTGGGCAAATTGAGCGCCCTAACCGCATCGCAACTTCCACACTAGCCAGAGCCGCCCAATCCGCGCCGCGCGCCCAATTGCAGAAGGCAGATTCCTGAGGTGTGATTTTATGCAGCTACACACACAATTGGATTATCTTCGGGCGGAACACAAAGAAATGTTGACGATGGCCCTTGATCTAACCGCGGCATTCAGCCTTGCTCAAGGAAAAGATGTGCGCACCCGGTCGTCTGGTGTTGCACGGCTTCGGAGCCATGAGGCTCAGTTGCCCGGCATCATCGAACACTGCCATTCCGTTCGCAGGCTGCTCGAAACACCCTTTCGCTCGTACCTGGAAACTGAAGAAGTAGATGCGCTGAATGAAGACCACAGCCGCCTCGAGCGCTTCGTGAGCGATTTCCAGCGCGAATTGGAATTTGCGAGTGTGGACAGAACTTCCGATGTGGTTACTTCAGGACATGCCCTGGTCGAGGCGCTGCGCGCGCATAGCAGCTTGGAAGAAACAATACTGCAAAGAGTTGAAGAAACGAATGAACCGTCAGGCGAGACTCTGGCTCAGTATGTTCAATAGCATCACCCGCTCGCCCGGGCCGAAGAATCGAGAAAGTGGTTGTGAGGCCGGGAAATGTTATTCACGAATCGAACTGAAGCCGGCGAACAGCTTGCGTTGCGTTTGAGGAAATACGCGAACCGCGATGACGTGATTGTTCTTGCAACTCCGCGAGGAGGAGTTCCGGTCGCTTTTGAAGTCGCCACGGAGTTGAAGTTGCCGCTGGACATATTTGTACTCCGCAAGCTTGGTGTTCCCGGCCATGAGGAATTGGCATTCGGAGCGATTGCGAGCGGAGGCGTTCGCGTCATTGATCCAGACATTGTCGAAGCGTACGGAATCACTCCATCGGATATTGAGCGCGTTGTCCAGAAGGAAGAAGAGGAGATGCAACGCCGCGAGATTGCTTACCGCGGCGCGCGACCCCCATTGGACGTAAGCGGTCGAACCGCCATTCTGGTGGATGACGGGATCGCCACCGGCGCCAGCATTCGCGCGGGGATCCGTGCGCTTCGACAATTGAATCCTGCGCGGATTGTGGTTGCGGTCCCAGTCGCGCCACCCTCGACATGCGCCCGGCTTAAGTTCGAGGCAGAGGAACTTGTATGCCTGCAAATGCCTGAGCAGTTTTACGGAGTCGGACAGTTCTATATTGATTTCTCGGAAGTAACAGATGAAGAAGTAATCGAATTGCTCGCGCGAGCCTGGCGCCAGAACGGGGAGCGGAGCAACGATCACGCGGAGATTCTTCCCGGGGGAGCACGCCGATGAACCCAATCCAAGTTTCCAACCGGTGCACCGAGGAACGCGAAATCTCTATCGCGACAGACAGTGTTTGGCTCGAAGGCACGCTGGCGGTTCCGAAGAATGCATTGGGAATTGTGCTCTTCGTGCACGGCAGCGGCAGCAGCCGGCATAGCCCACGAAATCGCTTTGTCGCGCGAGCATTACAATCGCAGGGAATCGCTACGTTGCTCTTCGATCTTCTAACACGCGATGAAGAGCGCGTTGACCAAGTGACCGCGCATCATCGCTTTGATATCCGGCTTCTGGCCGACCGGCTTGTCAGCGCAACTCAGTGGACGATGCTGCAGCCGGATCTGGTATCACTCAAGATCGGCTACTTCGGCGCAAGCACGGGGGCGGCCGCCGCGCTCGTTGCCGCGGCGGAACACCCCGGCAGGATTTCCGCGGTTGTGTCCCGCGGAGGCAGGCCGGACCTTGCGCATGAGGCGCTGCAGCTTGTGCAAGCGCCTACGCTCCTGATTGTCGGGGGAAACGACGAACCGGTGATTGGAATGAACCGCGAAGCACTGGCGAAACTTCAGTGTCCTGCGAAGAAGCTGATCATCGTTCCGGGCGCAACGCATTTATTTGAAGAGCCCGGGACTCTGGAAGAAGTGACGGGCCTTGCAGCGGATTGGTTCGCACAATACCTCTCAGCCACCCAGAGAAAAACTGCCGCAGCAAAGGCACGATCATGAGATTCGAGGCACGAAAATGGTTACCAAGAATGATGTTCGCACCATAGAAGCAATCCGCCAATCGGCCCACCGGCTTACAGGCGAACCCTCAGATTTTGATCCGTTGCTCCAAATGGTTGGCGAGAAGCGCTTTGTGTTGATTGGTGAAGCCTCCCATGGGACGCATGAGTTCTATCGCATTCGCGCGCAGATTACGAAACGGCTGATTGCGGAAAAGGGATTCAACGCGGTCGCCGTCGAGGCGGACTGGCCGGACGCATATCGCGTCAATCAATTCGTTCGACATGAAGGCGAGGACCAGGAAGCCGTCGACGCTCTCGCCGGATTTCAGAGATTTCCCACATGGATGTGGCGCAACGCCGACGTGCTTGATTTCATCGGCTGGTTGCGAAACTTCAATGAGCACCATTCCAAACGAATTGGTTTCTATGGGTTAGACCTCTACAGCCTGCACGCCTCGATGCGGGCGGTGCTGGATTTTCTGGATAAAGTCGATCCAGAAGCTGCGCGCCGAGCGCGATATCGTTACTCCTGCTTTGAACATTTCGGCGAGGACACGCAAGCATATGGGTACGCCGCCAGTTTCGGACTGAGCAAGAGCTGCGAGAATGAGGCACTGAGCCAGTGGAAGGAGATGCGGCAGCGCGCCGCAGATCTTTCCAGACGTGATGGACGGGTTTTCGCGGACGAATTCTTTTTTGCCGAGCAGAATGCGCGGCTGGTGAAAAACGCTGAGGAATATTACCGCGCGATGTTTCGTGAGCGGGTTTCGTCGTGGAATCTGCGGGACACACACATGGCGGAGACGCTGGATGCATTGGTCAGCCACCTCGGGCCCAAGGATGCAAGAGTCGTGGTCTGGGCCCACAACTCTCATCTGGGCGATGCACGCGCGACGGAGATGGGTCAGCAGGGCGAACTGAATCTAGGGCAACTCGTGCGCCAACGGCACGCCAAGGACAGTGTGGCGATAGGGTTTAGCACATTCACGGGAACCGTCACCGCGGCTTCGGAGTGGGATGGCCCAGCGGAACGCAAATTTGTGCGGGCCGCACTACCTGGGAGCTATGAAGCAATTTTCCATCAAACGGGAATCCCCAATTTTCTGCTTCTGCTCGGAAAACACAACGAGGCCATGCCGCTACTAAACGAACCGCGACTGGAGCGCGCCATCGGAGTGATTTACAAACCAGAATCCGAGCGCGTCAGCCACTACTTCCACGCTCAATTGCCTGCCCAATTCGACGCCATTTTCCATTTTGATGAGACGCGAGCTGTCGAGCCTCTCGAAAGAGAGGCAGCCTGGGAGACGGGAGAAGTGCCCGAGACTTATCCTACGGCACTCTGACGATTGCCTGAAGGTGAACGACCATGAATGCGGCATCCGCTAAGACCCAACAAATCAAGCGTGCAAATTTCTTCACATCTGTTCGCGACAATTTCTCACGAATCGACCAGTGGCTGCTGCAACGGATTTATAAGTCCGTGGGCAGGCCTCGAATCCAGCTCGTGCTCGAAAACGGCATTAAAGTTGCGCCCACAGGAGCACCGCCCGTCGCCACATTCGTAATCCGCGACCGCAGAACCCTGTTCGATCTCATTCTGGATCCGGAGGCCGGCTTTGGTGAGGCATACACCGAAGGACGCATTACCGTGGAAGGCAATCTGGTTGCCGCACTTGAGTCCGTATTTGGATCCATGCCGGAACTCAGCGAGCGAAGTTGGTACTCGAGGATCGTCTCGCGTTGCCTGGGGTTCTTTCAACGAAACTCGCTACGAGGCTCCCACAAAAATATTCATCAGCATTATGACTTGAGCAACGAATTTTTCCGGCTCTGGCTTGATCCCCAACTTGTATATTCGTGCGCGTATTTTTCGTCAGATTCTCTGAGCCTGGATGAGGCGCAAGTGGCGAAGATGGATTACATCTGCCGCAAGCTAAACCTGAAAGCGGGCGAGCGTGTTGTGGACATCGGTTCGGGATGGGGCGCGCTTGCTCTCCACATGGCGAAGCGCTACGGGGTGACGGTCCGGGGCTTCAGCATCTCCCATGAGCAAATCATTTGGGCACGCCGCCGCGCGGAAGAAATGGATCTAAGCCACCGTGTGGAATTTATCGAGGATGACTACCGGAACATTTCAGGAAAGTACGATGCTGTTGTCTCCGTGGGAATGCTCGAACACGTTGGAGCGGAACACTTTCTGGACATGGGGCGTGTGATCGACAAAAGTTTGGAGAACGCGGGCCGCGGATTGATCCAGTCCATTGGACGCAACCGGCCGCGCGCATTCAGCAATTGGACTCGAAAACGGATATTCCCCGGCTCCTTTGCACCAACGATTCGCCAGGCAATGGAACTTTTCGAGCCGTGGGGTTTCTCGATATTGGATGTTGAGAATCTGCGACCTCACTATGCATGGACACTGGAGCACTGGCTCGAAAGATTTGAAGACTCTGCAAAGGATGTGTCTGCAATGTTTGGGCCCGAATTCGTAAGGACCTGGCGACTGTACCTCGCCGGGTCCATCGCCGCATTTCGAGTGGGCGCACTGCAGCTATTTCAAATTGTCTTTGCCCGAACAGCGTGTCACCAGATCCCCTCCACACGCGCTCATCTCTTCAATGAAGGACAGAAAGCAAGTTCGGGCAGTGGTTTGGTTCGCTTCACTGAGAAGCGAACTTACGCGCTGTGAGCACACTTTTCGGCGACGGTTGCGCGCGGAGTAAAACTTCGCGCAAAGCAATTCCCTCCCCAGGACAGACATTCCAAATAATTCGGCGTAACGCGAATTCCCTGCCGCACGTCCTTGCACTTAGGTAAGTGAGTGCTTACAATTGCAGGAGCGTGCGGGCCCCGGTTGGCGGTAGTGAAGCTTGAGTGAGTGGGGGCGCCGATGTCTCGACGGCACAATGTTTGGATAGTGGGAAGCGTGGCGCTGGCGGCGATTTTGTCGCTGAGCGAAGTGGCGGGGACCACAAAGAAGGAGCCGCCGTGGGTGGCGAAGGACTGGACACAGTGGTCAGCTGCAGACTGCCGCGAAGTCTTGGATAATTCGCCTTGGGTAACTGTGGTAGAGAGCGACTCAGGGTATTTGGGGCCGATCTTATTTGCAAAAGTGAAACTCCTTTCGGCATTGCCAATGCGGCAGGCTCTCCTCAGGCAAATCCAACTCGACAAGCACTACGACAAAATGAAACCACAGCAAAAACAAGCATTTGACGAGCAGCACTCCACAGATCTAGGCAGCACCAGGAACGACAATTTCGTAGTTGAGATTTCCAATTACTCCGTATGGAACCCGAATGTGTACGACAACAATGACATCCCTTATTTCGACCGCCACGCGGAACCGTTGAGGCAAGCCATGTTAAGGCTCGCAAATCATACTTATGTGATGCCAGCTCAAATGAAGGTCTTGAAAAACGGGCAGTTTGTGAATGAATGCCAGTTTATGTTTCCCAGAATGGTGAATGGCCAACCAGTTTTAGATCCGAGCGATTCGTCTCTAGGAATCGACCTCGGTGAGTCTCTTGTAATAGACAAGAAAGCGAAGCAGGCCGTGCAATGTCTTTTCGATCCTTCGACGGAAGAGTGTCTGGCGAAGGATTTCACATCTGGATTGATTGCTAAAGTCGGTACTCCCAATTATTCGTTGCCGTGGGCCAATTTCAAGACCTCGGACCTGATGTACAAGGGCAGGCTGGAGTATTGAAGCGAGGATTGTATGCGTTGGTTGAAACCATTAGGGAGCCCCTCTCGGGGGGTTATCCCCCGGGGCGCGATGGTGCTTCCGATTGTGGTCGCGGTGATTTTCTCTCTAAGCGGATGGGCGGGAACAACACCAAGGCCATGGGCTGAGAAAGACTGGACGAAGTGGTCCTCATGGGATTGCGAATACGTTTTCACATACTCACCCTGGGTTTGGTATGACGAGGGTCGTGGGCGCGAGACAGGGCCCACCCTTAAATACGGCGACTACTATGGGACTGAGGTGGTTGAGATTCGCTCAGCTCTACCATTTCGACAGGCGCTCGTTCGACGCATCCAGATTCACAAGCACTATGACAAGATGAATTTGCAACAGAAGCAGGCATTCGATCGGGAGCATGCGGCCGAGTTGGCGGAAGACAATAACGACAGGGTGGAAATTATGGTTTCCAACTCCGCAGGTCATTTCTCACCCTACTATGGCAACTACCTTTATTCCTTCCCTGCAAGGCGGGCGGCTTTGTTGCTTTCAGACGGAACTCTTGTGATTCCCCTTCAGACGACAGTTTCTTCCCCCGCCAGCGCGGACTACGTTTTTCCTCGAACCGTGGATGGCAGGCCTATATACACGACGAGCGACAAATACTTGCGGATAGTGTTCGGAGACGTTACGCCATTTGACCCGAAACACAAAGAGCTTGGGCCGCAGAGACCTGAGGAGCTTCCTCTTGATTCTTACAGAAGGAAATACCCATTCGAGATTTCAACGCTGATGTACAAGGGGAAGCTGGAGTATTGAGGGAAGTTATTGGGCGGAAGATTGTCAGAGTCAATTTCAGATTTGAGATTTAGAGAAAGACTAAAGACAGGGACAAGGAATTCGACGGTCGTATACCCAATGTTGAATGAGCTGCGGGAGTAGCAAACGGATCCTTCTCTGCGAGCCGATGAAAACCATCGGGACTCCGCTCAGGATGACAAATCTCTTTCAACGCAGAGACACAGAGGACGCAGAGCAGCGCAGAACATCTTCGGGCCGATGAGGATCATCGGCCCGAATGATGACGACATTTTCAAGAAAGTGCTAGCGGCCGCCACGTGGAGCGCCGCCTTTGGGTGGTGCTCCTCCACCCTTTGGTGCGCCGCCTCGGGGAGTTCCTCCGCCGGAGCCTCCGCGATTGCCGCCAGTACCGCCACGATTTCCACCAGTGCCGCCAGTACCGCCGCGGGTTCCACCGCCAGTGCCACCACGAGTTCCTCCGCCAGTGCCACCTTTCGTGCCGCTGCCAGTACCGCCCTTCGTGCCAGCGCCGGTGCCGCCATTCTTTCCACCGTTTGTGCCGCTGCGATTGCCGCCGGCTGTGCCGCTACGGTTTCCACCAGCCGTGCCACCACGGTTTCCGCCGGCCGTGCCGCTGCGATTTCCGCCAGTCGTGCCGTTGGTGCCTGCGCCAGCGCCAGTCTTGGTGCCGGTTCCGCCGCGGTTTGGGTTCAAAGTACGATCGGAAGCGCCGGAGTGATTTGCCGAACCGCCCTTCGTCTGGGATCCCCCAGGGCGCGAAGTTCCGGTGACAGACGGATTGCCATGATTCGCGCCGGCATACTGCGATTTATTTGTGCTGGCGGCGTGCTCATGGTTCGTCTGCGCGGTCGTCGCTCCCGTGTGGTTCTCGTGTTCGGCGTTTTTCTCCGCGGCGTTTGGCTGAGCCTTGGCGCCGCCCGTGCCGCCGTTGTAACTTGTGTGACTCGAGTTGTTGTTGACGACAGTCTTGTTGTAGGTATTGTGGATGTTCGTGACATTCACGCGCGCGAATGACCGGTTGTAGAAGAAGGCTCCTCCGCGCCAGTAGCCGCCGAAGAAGCCGAAGCCACCGTATCCGAAACCGTAATTAATTCCGCCGTAGAAACCGACGTGAAGTCCCCAATAGCCCGGGTGCCAGCGGTAGAAGCCACCTTCCCAACCCCACCAGTTGGGCGTCCAGAGCAGACCGACGCGCGGCGGGCGAACCCAAGTGCCCGGCACCCAAAAGTAGTCAGCGTTCGCGTAGTTCCAGTAACCGGGAGTCCAGAGGTAGCCATCGCCGGGGCACATCGGCTGCTCGTAAACAGGCAGCGCCGGCGGGGCGACGGCGACGGAAATTTCGGCAGTGACCTGCGCCGAAATTGAAGCGGGGATCGCCAGGATTACAAATGCGAGAAGCAGAAAAGGAAGAAAGCGCACGATACGCATATTCGTCACCTCGTCAAAAAGCGATTGCTTTCGCAAATATACACAAATACAAGGCGATTGAAAATGGAGCCGATGGCGGTCTGGCCGGGTACCTGCGCGCCATTTGTACTGCGCCGACATACATTAAAACCGGTTGGGAGGGGAAAGTTGCGGGGGTGGGATTGATTCATCTAGAAAGGAAACCCTTATTCGTGTATATACAGAAATGATGGTAATGGCTTGTGGAGACATCAAACGGATCCTTCGCTTCGCTCAGGATGACAACTTGTTTCTGTTGCGAAGGGAATGAGTTCAAAGTGACAGACGTCATTCAACGCAGAGGCGCAGAGAACGCAGAGAAACATGGAGCAGGAGGAATGGCAAAGAAACGATTCGCATCATCAGCGCGCGGCAAGCGAGCCGCAGCGAGCGCAAAGCATATGCCCGACCGAAAGATTGATTTCTCAGACGCGCCAGAGTCCACGAACGCGGAATTGAAGCGCGCGCGGCGGGTCGGAAGACCAGTGACTGGCGCGGCCAAGCAGTTGATTGCTATTCGGATCGCTCCGCGGCTGCTTGCGCGGCTGCGCCGGCTTGCGGCGCGGCGTGACAAACCCTACCAAACTTTTATCCACGAATTGCTGGAGAAGGCGGTAGGGCGGCGCGCGGCGTGAGGAGGAACATTCGCGTCCTCTGACAGGGCGCAGGTCACGGTCAGCAACATGGATTCCGCCGCCAAACGCACTACTCGGTGATTATGTGGTCGGCCCATTCAACCAGCGACACAAATATGGTTGGGTTGCCAAACTTCGCTCCATAGTTTTTCAGATCCGAATCGGTCACACCCCTGGCGCTGGAGCACGCGCCGCAGGCGTAGATTTGAACGTGCTTTGAGGCGAGCTTGTCCAGCGTTTCGCCAACGGGCGGCCATCCGACCGGCATGACCGAATTGGCGAGAGTCTTTCGCATCAGAACAACCGCTTCGCCCAGCAAGTAAATCTGCACTTCGTGTCCGGCTTCCACGAGTGCGAGCCCGTGCGAAAAGGGAAACGCCGCCTTGGTTGGATCGTCGGAACCCCACGCGCTCTTCATCAGGATCTTGAGCGACTTGTGGGTGGTCTGCCCCTGCAGAGAACCGCCCGACATGACGAGAGGTAGAGCAGCCAATTGCGCCAACCGTGAGAGGAATTGCCGTCGCGCCATGAAATTCTCCTTTTGTGGAAAGACATTAAGCTTAATCCTTGTGGACAGGAGCTTACAACGCCTTCGCTCTTATCGAGCGGCACCCACCATCCCTTCAGACGGCGGGCGGTGGTAGAATCCGCGCATGGCGACACCGGAAGCACGTCCACAATTATTGGTGCGGCCCGCGGTGGAGGGCGACGCGCTGGTGATGCGCGAAATCTTCAACGAGGGCGTGCAAGATCACCTGATCCCATTCGAGGACCAACCGCGGAGCGTTGAAGAACAACAGTTACAAATTAGCGCGGCGGTGGCGGATGCGAGGCATCCGATTCTTGTGGCGGAGCTGCGCGGGTGGGTGCTTGGATGGATTGCTCTTTCGTCGTCGGATGCGCGGGCGCAACTTGCGGATGTCGGTGAAGTTTCGGTGTGCGTTCGGAGGTCATTCCGGAATTATGGAGTGGGGCGGCAGCTCATGCAGGCGATGCAGGATGAAGCGGCGCGGATTGGGTACAGGAAGCTGATTGGAAAAGTGCTGGCGGCGAATACGGACAGCTTGCGGCTGTGCATGGCGTGCGGATGGCGTGAAGTGGGAAAGTTGATGGCGCATGATGCGTCGTATGGGGAGCGGAGAGATATCGCGATTGTGGAATTCTTGATTGAGACTGCAGGGCAGGCGATTCATTAAACTCATCGCAGTACCTTAAAAAAACCGAAAAGACAGACCTCAGGTCCCGGCATAAAGCGCCGGGGACCTGAGCCACAGGGCGGGTTTTGCGATGGGCGGCTTCCTGCTATGCTCGCGACATGAGCGGAAGCGCAAAAACTGAAAGCGACATTGCGTTCATGGTTGAGGCGCTGGCGGAGGCGCGCGCGGCGGCGGAGAGCGGCGAGGTGCCGGTTGGCGCGGTGGTCGTGCACGAAGGGCGCGTTGTGGCGCGGGCGCACAACCGCACGATTGCGGATTGCGATCCGACATGCCACGCGGAGATGGCGGCGCTGCGCGAAGCGGCGCGCGCGATTGGGAATTACCGGCTGAATGGCGCGACGCTTTACGTGACCGTTGAGCCGTGCGCGATGTGCGCGGGGGCGTTGATACAGGCGCGCGTGGCGCGGCTGGTGTATGGATGCGAGGAACCAAAGGGCGGCGCGGTAAAGTCGTCATTGGGAGTGCTGGAGAATCCAACGGCGAACCATCGCGTGGAAGTTGTGGCGGGAGTAATGGCGGAGGAGTGCGCGGGGGCGTTGAGAGAATTTTTTGAGGCGCGGCGGTAGCGAACAGCCCCGGGTTCGGGGAACCCGGGCTACACGAAAAAGGGGGAGATGAAAGTGTCGGCGGCGCTTGCGGTGATTGCCATTCTGTTGCTCGTGACCATCCTTTGGGATGTTTTCGAGACGATTATTCTGCCACGGCGCGTGACGCGCAGATTTCGCCTCGCGCGATTGTTTTACATGTCAACGTGGAGGCCGTGGAGGGCGGTGGCGTGCGGCATGAAGCCGGGCAATCGCAGAGAATCCTTCCTGAGTTATTTCGGGCCACTTTCGCTGCTGGTACTTTTTGGAGTTTGGGCGCTAGGGCTCATCGCAAGCTTCGCAATAATGCATTTGGCGGCGGGGTCGGCAATTAATTTGCCCGGGATGCCGGGCGACCACCCGGGATTCTGGTCGGATTTGTACATGAGCGGCACGACATTTTTCACGCTCGGGCTCGGGGACGTGACGCCGAGGACTTCGATCGCGCGATTCATCACCGTATTCGAGGCAGGAATCGGTTTCGGATTTCTCGCGCTGGCGATCAGTTATTTGCCGGTGCTGTATGGCGCGTTTTCACGGCGGGAGGTGAACATTTCCCTGCTTGATGCGCGCGCGGGATCTCCGCCGACCGCGGTGGAGTTGTTGAAGCGGCATGCGCAGCCGCATAGTTTGCCGGCGCTCGAGCAATACTTGCGGGACTGGGAGAGCTGGGCCGCGGAGCTGATGGAGAGTCATCTATCGTATCCAGTGTTGTGCTACTTCCGCTCGCAGCACAACAACGAGTCGTGGCTCGCGGCACTCGCAACGATCCTGGACGTGTCGGCGCTTTTGATTGCCTCCGGGCAGGGCGCGCTGAAGTGGCAGGCGCGCATGACATTCGCGATTTCGCGGCACGCCGTGGTGGATCTGGCGCAAGTGTTGAAATGCGCGCCGCAGGCTCCGAAGGAACCGAGGATGCGCGAAGGGGATTTGGAAAAGTTGCTGAAGCTGACGGAAGCGGCGGGCGTGCCGAAGTGCTCGAAAGAAAACGCGCAGGCGCTTACGGAATTGCGCGCGATGTACGAGCCGTACATTGCGGCGCTCTCGGACCGGTTGTTGATGTACGTGCCGCCGTGGAGTTTGGCCGCGAAACGCGCGGACAATTGGAGAACGAGCGCGTGGGCGCGGATATCGGGGGAGAGGGATGCGACGGCGCTGGCGGAAAGTGATGAGCGGGAACATTTCTAGGAATGAAATGCCTCAGGTCCCGGCATAATTCGCCGGGGACCTGAGCTACATGGGACTTCCCAACGCCCGAAAAGAACCGAATAGAAACGGAAATTAGCGGCGAAAACACTGCACAAGAAAACCGGCAATCAACTGAAATGAGCTAAAACAGGGGGCGAAAGACCCCCTGTTCCACAACTGTTGCACAATTGTGAACTGGGCAGTACGTCCGTACTATAGCCCCTCTGCACCCCACACCTGAAAATCACTTATAGGAAGGGCAATTTTAGGGCCGAGGCACCGGCGCGCCCTACGCGCTGTGTCCTCACTCTGAGAATTCGCCGGAACTGTGCGCAGAAAGAGACGCTCATGAGCACGAACACGATAGATCCTCCGGTCTCGCAATTGACGCCCTCGCGGAAGCCGGGCGAAACGCAGCGGGTACAAACTTTGTGTATCGAGATCCCCGTGACGGTGCAGGGGTCGCGCAACACGCATCCCTCGGCGCCGTTCCTCGAAGAGACGCGCACGGTGATTGTGTTCCCGCAAGGCGCGGTGCTGCGGCTATCGGAGATCGTGGTGCAGGGACAGATCGTGATCGTGCAGAACATGCGAGTGAAACAGGAAGTGGCGTGCCGCGTAATCAGCTCGAAGCCGGGAGCGACGTCGAAGGGGTACGTTGAACTTGAATTCACGCAACCTGCGCAGGGATTCTGGGGCATCAGCTTTCCGGGCGAAGCGCTCGCGGCGCGGCCCGTGGTTCCTGATGCGACTCCCGAACAAACAACGGCGCCAGTGGCGGCTGAGGCGCCGGCAATTACAACCTCGAATTCTGCGATGGGAATTGTGACCCCTGCATCGCCGATGAACGCGCCGCAGAAGCTCACTCCTGAGACGACACTGGAGCTGAACCGCGCGATCGCGGCGTCATTCGCGAATTTGCGGGAGACAGCGAAGAAACCTGAAGCGAGTGAGAACGCGAAGCCCGCCATTGAGAAAAAAGAGCCCGCGGCGAGACCGGCGGTGGAAACGCGGCCTGCGCCTGCCTCTGAAGCGCGTCCGGCACCAGTCGCGGTCGCGCCGCCCGCTCCGAAGGCAGTGGCTCCGCCGGTGACCAGGAGTGTGGCACCGCCTGCAAGCGCGCCAATGAATTCGACGAGCAATACATTGCCCAGTTCAAACGCGAGTACGCAAGTGAACAAGACGGCGAATGTGTCTGCAAAAACGCCAACAATTCCACAAGCAATTACGCAGAACGCTGCGCGAAGTGAATCGCGCGCGCAGAAAACATCGAAAGAGCCGGCGCCGGTGGCGCTGGCGGACGCGATCGTGCCGACCGACGCGGAGTTGATAACGCGGTCAAAACAGCGCACGCAAACGGATTCGAGCCGCGCGGTTAAGACTTCGGAGGCAAGTTCTTCGGGTCTGGCAGTGGATTCGCGGCGCGCGAGCGGTGTGGAATCGGAAGGACTGATGGTCCTGTCGGATTTGGGCGCCGCGCCCGATTTCGGCAATCAATTGCTTTCGGCAAAGGCCGCAGAGCAAAGCCGGTCTGGAAGAAATAAGATGATCCTGGTGGCGGCCGCGGCGATTGTGGTTGCGGCGGGAGCGGGATCGTATTTTTGGTATGCGAAGGCACACAGGGCGAGCGCGAGTGCGTCGGGAAGCGTTTCGGGCGCAGGTGCGGGAATCGTGGCGCCAAGTTCGGCGACACCGAACGCGACAACTTCAAGTCCGCAGCCCGCGGCGGGAAGCGCGACCGTTTCGCAGCCGCCAAATTCGCGGCAGCCGAATAATTCCGCGCAGAACACTTCCGGGCGCACCAATTCAGGCCAAAACAATCCGGCGGGGAATAACACGGGCGCGCCGGCCTCAAATAACCGCGCGGCAAACAATCAGAACAACGGTCTTCAGCCGATCGTGGTAAACGCAAGGCAGCCGAACGCTCTGCCGATGAAGATTACGGCGCCGACAGCGCCGTCCCGGTCCAACGCCACAAATGCAGTATCCGCACCGGACCTTGGCAACACCGCACCAACAGCGGGGACGAATGGAAATGGGGCGGGGATGGGGTCCATAATTTCGAGCTCGATGCCGGCGCCGCCGCCCCCGACAGGCGGAAACAGCACAGGCAATTACACGAATTCGAGCGTCTTGAAAGAGCCCAAACTAATATCGTCGGTGCTTCCTGTTTATCCGAAAGCGGCGGCGGTGCGCGGTGATGCGGGCGAGGTAACGGTGGACGCGACGGTGAACGAACTGGGCAAAGTTGTGGCGGTAAAGGCGATTGCAGGGCCGCCGACACTGCGAGAAGCGGCAGTGACAGCGGTGAGTCAGTGGAGATACCAGCCCGCGACGTTAAATGGAAAACCCGCCTTGACGCACGTGACCGTGAAGCTGATGTTTGCCGGGAAGAAGTAATCGGCGCGTTTCCCTTTTCAGGTTTAGGATCGAGATTCATAACGGAGCCCCGAGGAAGTTGACTCGGGGCCCTTTTTTTGTGCATGAAGGCCCCGCGTTCAGGGGAACGCGGAGTACAAAAGCGGCGCGCAGGAGCACGCCGCAACAGACCAAGAGAATAGTTCTAATGAGCAGTCTTCAGAAGTTCTTCCAGTTTGGCGACGATCGAATCCGGCCACTTCGGGTCAGGGCCAAAACCAATTTGTTCCCATTCGAGCTTCCCTGCCGGAGTGATGAACCAATTGCGTGGAATGGCGAGACTTGGTACGACCTGATCCACGACGTCGCGGCCAAACAGGACAGGAAAAGTGTAATTGTTCTCCTTCATGTAAGGCGCGACCTTGCCAAGGTCGTCATCCACGTTGATGGTTAGGACGGCGACGTCGGTGCGATCCTTCAATTTGTCGTAAAGCTTCTGAAATTCCGGGTGCTCCATTTTGCATGGACCACACCACGTGGCCCACACGTTGACGAGGACGGCCTTGCCCTGAAAACTGGCAAGCTTCCAGGTTCGTCCGCCGAGATCCTGCAGTGAAAACATTGGAAGCGCATTAACCGGCTTCTCCCACCGGGAATCGGAAGCTTCAGAAATCTTGGGCTTGTCCATTAGCGTGGCGAATTCTTCGGCTGAGCCGCCAAGCTCTTTCCACAAGCGAAGCGCGCTTTCCGTGAGCTTGTCTTCGGCGCCGGCGGGCGGGGGCTGAGTTCGCGCGTTGATGGCAGAACGATAGAGAGCTAGCGCGTCAAGCTTGCGGCCCTCAATTTCCGCGGCCTGAGCGTGAAGCGCCAGGAGAAATGACTTGATATAGGAAGAATCAGAATTCAAAGATGAGATGGAAGCATCAACTTCGCGGGCCTTTTCAGACTGTTTCGTTTGCTCGTAAACATCCAGAAGGATACGGGCAGCCGTGAGTTTGATGCCAATGGAGGAGTCGCGCAGCATCTTGCGGAGTGAGTCATCTTCCCGGTCGTTTTGACCGCGGCGCTCGTTCTCCTCCACCTTCTTCTGCGCTTCGGCAACCAAGGCGGGCACCTGATCAAAGCGAACCTTGGTTTTCAGGTAGGCTTCCGCGATTCGGAATTGCATGGGAGGCAAGGTGGTCCAGTAAGGGTTCTTCTTGTATAGAGAGAATAGATCATCCGCGATTTGGGTAATGTCATTTCCCGTGGTGCCGGGCAAGTCGGCCATCGAACTCAATTTCATGTAGAGGAGGAATGAATCATCAGGCCAGCGCTTGATCCAATCGTTGTACGCGGAAAGAGCCTCGCGGGAATACGCCTCTTTCTTTTCTTTATCCGCGGACGAGGGATATGGATGCTCCTTTTGCCAGCGGTCCTGCACAATTTCCTCCGCGTCTGATGAGGATGGAGAGTCCCTGAGAATTTCATCGTTCATGCGATTCACAGCAGCGGTATCGCCCAAACTTTGGTACCCACCGCGGAGGAAAGTGATGAATTGAATTTTGTGGCGGTCCGGAGACTGCTCGAAGCGAGCGAGATCCTGCGCAATCTGCTTGCGGACCGCGTCGTGCTCGTTAGGAGGATGGGCCTTAAACTCCATGGTCCAAAGATAGGGCCAATTTGTGCGAAGCAAAGGATTTGTTTCCTGTTCCAAACGCGCGCGGACACCAGCAGCTATCTTTGCAAGCTGCTCTTGAGTGGCAATCTGCGAAATGGTGCTCAGCGAATTGGCGCTTAGGGGAGCAGGACAAACCTTGAGGTAAGAGGAAAGTTCCTGCTGCACGCGGGCCTTGTCTTTGAATTTTCCATAATTGAAAATGTATATGAGTTCGAGATAGACCTGTGCTTCATCCGGATGAGCGGCCTCGAGCGCTTCAAGGATTTTGACCGCCTGCGGTGTGTCCCTTCCCACAATGGTGTGGGCGTGAAGCAAGACGTAAACCGGTCGAGCGGGATCTTTCTTTAGCAGAGACTCCGTCCAGAGGATTTGTGCGTCCTGGTCCCGCTCGGAATTCATCCGCAAGCGGAGAAGAAAGAAGTCCGTGGGATACTGCGCCAGCCCTCCATCGGCGACGGCGGCGCGCTTGGCATCCAGTTGCTCCGAAGAAATGTGGATTCCTTGAAACGGCGAACTGGCGCGGTCGAGAATTGCGCGCACCTGTGGCGTTGGTTCGCACTGGCTCCAAGCAGAGGCACAGCAAAATGAAAGCAGAAGAAAACCAACGATAGTTATGCGACGCATGAGCGACACCCCTTTCGCAGATTGACGGGCGACGTAAGGAATCCTGAGGGAATGTAAATGGCGGATGGATTGGCGGAACGCATCATATATGGGAAACCCATATTACAACCAAGCGGGAGAATAGCATATTTAATACCAAAACAATAAGAATTCAGGAGGTCTAGATGGGCCTCGCCTTCTCGCGCTGGGAAAAGGCGAGGCGCGCAAACCAGAGCATCCGCGTTAGTGTTCCCTTCCCTTATCGATGGCGAAGGTGACGTGGACGACAGCGGTGATGTCCTTGTCAAGAGACTTCGTGTCATTCTCACCCATGCCGGAGACGTCCACCGAATCGGCGGGAGGGAGGCACGGGGGCGAGCCATTGCGAAGCGTCAAGATTGCGAACAGCCAGAGTTATCGCGCAGCGCTCGCGACAGTGGCGGTGATGATTCCGATTGTGGGAGACAGCCTGGACACTGCCCACGCGCAAATGCCCCAGCATTTGCATGTGAAAGAGTGGAAGAGATAGGGCCCTTGAGGGGGCGCCAGTAAAATCTCGCGAGAGAGTTGTTCTTCAGTCGTGGAGTACGACGCTCATGAGCGAACTATTGATTTGCAGCCCGCCGTTATATTTGATGAATCCCATTTTTTTGAATTTGTTCATGAAAAAATTCACGCGGGAGCGCGTGGTGCCCACCATTTCCGCCAGCATCTCCTGGGAAACTTTCGGGAGCACAGCCTGGGGAACGTCTTCCTTGCCATAGCGTGAAAGCAGCAGCAAAGTGCGTGCGAGGCGCTTCTCGCTGGAGTTGAAGAGTTGATCGATCAGGTCTTCCTCGATGCGGATATTCCTCGTGAGCATGAAGGAGATGAAGCGGTCAGAAAGAGAGTGTTCCGCGTGAAGCGCGCGTGTCATTTCCTTCTTTTCGATGATCAGTAGCGTGGCCGACTTCATGGCGGTGGCCGTGCCGATGCGAATCGGCTGACCTGCAAGGCACCCTTCACCAAAAAAATCACCCGGCCTTAAAACCGCGACAACGGCTTCTTTGCCAACCTTATTTACGACCGACAACCTTACCGAACCTTCTTGAATGTACATAACATTCTCAGCACGATCGCCCTGCGAGAAAACCATTTCATTCTTCGTGAACTTTGCGACCTTCCTGGCCACACCAGCCGAATCAAGAAATTCCTGGGCGCTAAAGAGTCTGTCCTTCCTTGGTTTCAAACGATTTATAGCCGCCATAGCTACGCCCTCCCTGTGAATACCTATTTTAATGCCTCGGGATATAGGCGCAATAGAAATGAATAAGTGTCCACAACAGGACAGATATGGGTAATGGACTCGACTAGCATAGTGACTCGTGGGGTAAGCAAATGTGCCAGACGGGAACGCACAGTGACGGTCAGCACAGAATGACGCCGGCAACAACGAGTTTCATACCCCCTCAAATGGCCGCAAAAGATTGGAAATAACACAGAAAATCGAGGATTGAGATATGAAAAGACTGGGATTCATCAGTACACCAATACTGTTCCTTTGCATGAGCAGTGTTGCTTTCGCCTATTCACACCAGGCGCAGCAAGACCAACAAGATAAGACCAAGCCGCCTACACAGCAACCTCAACATGAAAAGACGCCACCGCCACCAAAGGGGCAGCAGCAAGCCCCGGCTCAAAAGGCGCCACAACAGCAGCCGCAGCATCAGCAGCAGCCGCCTCAACAGCAACAAGCGCAGGACTCCAGAAACAAACAGCAGCAACAGCAAGCGCAGGACTCCAGAAACAAACAGCAGCAACAGCAAGCGCAGGACTCCAGAAACAAACAGCAGCAACAACAGCAAGCGCA
>JBGPHM010000063.1:0-20051 GCA_041484365.1 Terriglobia bacterium
GGCCCATATGGATTACGGGCCGAGCCACGGGGTTTCTGAGGCGAATGGGGTCTGGGACAATGGCCCATACGTCTGGATGCGTTTGCAAGAGCAAGGGCGTGCGCTCGACCGTGGCAGTATCGGGGTTTTCGCCGCGTTCGGTTAGCCCCTGCTCAATCAGGGGAGCGGGGTTGGCAAGCCTGGCGATTCTTCGACAGGAGTCACAATCTCCGCAGAAGTCGTCGCGCAGTCGCTCGCAATTCGCGGCTTGGGCAAACATAAGGGCAAGCGTGTATTTACCGATGCCACGCGGCCCAAGGAAGAGCAGGGCACTTGGCACACGCTCCGCAGCAAGCATCCCGCGGAGGGTGGTCACGATCCGCTCATTGCCGAGAAAATCCTTGAAGCCCATCAGCGAGCACCTCTGGCGTGGCCGACAAAGTTAGGGAGGCGCGCGTCAACAACTTGGAGCACCGATGCGTGAATTACCTCGGGTGCAAGGAGGGTCCCTGTTGATTGCGTAACACACTCAATCGCCGCCCAGTTGGGAGCGGAAGCGAGGCGCTCATAGATAAGGGCAGCCTGTTCGAGATGACGGACGTCAGCCTCCTGCAAATCTCGCCGGAGCGCGGTGTACCCGCGAGCTTGCTTTAACCCTACAAGCCGATCCGCCTCGGAAACCGGCAAACGAAGGTAAAGAACGAGATCCTCGGCGGGCAAATCATAAAGACTATATTCGAGGCGTTGCAGCCAGCGGAGGAACTCATCGCGCTGCGCTGGGGCAACGCGAGCGGTTTGGTGCGCGAGATTTGAGGCGATGTAACGGTCGGCAAGCACTGTCTTTCCGGCGGAAAGAGCCGCATCCAATTCCGGTTTGGCTTCCAGGCGGTCGCCGGCATAGAGCATCGCCGAGAAGTGCGGGTCCACGGCGGAAAGCGGGCCGAAATCGCCGTTGAGATACCGCGCGACGAGTTGGCCGAAGGAGGAATCGTACCTCGGAAAGCTTACGCTCACGCAGGCAATGCCCCGCGATTCGAGCGCGCGAGCGAGCAGGTCGAGCTGCGTGCGCTTGCCGGAGCCGTCAATCCCTTCGATGGCGATGAATTTGCCGCGTGCAGTCATGCGTCGTCCTGTATGGGGCCGCCAGAGTACCGCAGGGCAGTCTAGCGTGAGAGGTGCGCGCGCCGCAATGTCGTGCGCGGGACTGCTGCCACGGCCGGCACGGAAAATGATGTGCGGTGGCGCCGTGCTAAAATCACCACCATGCCCGGTTTGGCGGAGACAATCGCGATGAATCTTCACCGCGTGCGTGAATGCGTCGCACGCGCGGCGCATCGCGTGGGGCGCAACCTAGACGAGATCACAATCGTGGCCGTCTCCAAAACGCACCCGGCGGAAGCCATCCGAGTGGCTTACGAAGCAGGGCTCAGGCATTTTGGCGAAAACCGAGTCCAGGAATGGGAGGGGAAGCGTGGCCGCTTGAACGACCTCGATGCGACGTGGCACATGATTGGCCATTTGCAGGGAAACAAGATTGCTCGCGCAGTCCAATTCTTTGACGCAATTGATTCCGTAGATTCGATCGCGCAAATTCACGACATTGAGCGGTACGTGAAGGGAAGCAGCCCGCTTCCAATTTTGCTCGAGATACGCATGGACCTGGCAAGTGCCAAGACGGGTTTTGAGAAGGAGAAAGTCCCGGCGGCTGTTGAGGCGGCGTTCTCTTCTTCAAAGGTAGAGCTGCGCGGACTGATGTGCATCCCTCCCTTTTTTGATGTGCCGGATCAGGCCCGCGTGTACTTCCGTGCATTGCGTGAACTTCGCGACAATCTGGTATTGCGATATGAAAGGCCGCTGCCGGTGCTTTCGATGGGGATGTCGCACGATTTTGAAACGGCGATTGAAGAGGGAGCGACAGAGATAAGACTCGGGACCGCCCTCTTTGGGGCGCGGCAACAATTGACGGCGGCGTCAAAACTTTGAGTGTTTGTGGCCGGACTTGTTTCGGCCCAAAAGGCAGCGACATTGGCGATTGATGCGACGGAGCATGGTGGTGCGGTAACGTTTCGTGTCCGCGTGCAGCCGCGCGCGAGCCGCGACGAAGTAGTCGGAGAATGGGAGGGCGCGCTGAAGGTTCGTTTGACTGCCCCTCCCGTGGATGATCGGGCGAATGAAGCGTTATGCCGGTTTCTGGCTGCGCGTTTGAACGTGCCTGCGTCGGCTGTTAAGATTCTTGGCGGCGAACATAGTCGTACAAAGCGTGTGCAGGTGCGAGGCCTTTCGGCGGCGCAAGTTCAGGCGCTTGGAACATCCGAGGCACCGCGGGCCCGCAAGCGTGCATCTGAATAAAGTGGAATCAAAACAAAGGAATTGACCAGTCCCATGCCCGACATTCAAGCAATACAGAAAGCCCTGCGAGATGAAAAACTAGACGGCTGGCTTTTCTACGACATCCTGCACCGCGACCCGATTGCGTATCGTGTTCTGGGACTCACGGACTGCCTCGCCAAGCGGCGGTGGTTTTATTTTATTCCCGCGAAAGGCGCGCCACGAAAACTGGTGCACCGCATCGAGTCATTCACCCTCGATAGCCTGCCCGGCGAAAAAATGCAATACGCGGCGCGCGAGGAAATGGAAAAAAATCTTCCCAAATTGCTGGGGCGTGCGAAGACCGTTGCGATGCAGTATTCGCCGAAGAATGCCATCCCCTCGATTTCGCTTGTGGACGCGGGCACGATAGAAATGATCCGAGGCCTGAAGCGCAAGGTCGCCAGTTCAGCGAATTTGATTCAGCTATTTGAGGCGGCGTGGTCGCCCGAGCAGCACGAGTCACACGTTGCCGCTGGCCGCCTGGTGGACAAGATTACGCGCGCGGCCTTTGAGCATGCGGCGAAGCTCGTGCGCAGCCGCACTGCCTTCACTGAATACGACTTGCAGCAGTGGATGGCGGCGCAGTTCCGCGAGAATGGACTCACTGCCGACAGCGACCCAATTGTTGCCGTCGGGCCGCACGGCGGCGATCCTCACTATGAACCGAAGAAACAAGGTTCATCGCCCATTCGCGAGGGGGATTTGCTGCTGCTCGACGTGTGGGGAAAGCTTGCGAAACCGGGCAGCGTTTATTACGACATCACCTGGATGGGTTACCTCGGCGCAAAGGTGCCGGAGAAATATGCAAAAGTCTTCGGCGTTGCACGGCAGGCGCGCGATGCCGCGGTGAATTTCGTCCGCGAATCCATCGCCGCGGGTCGCACAGTTGAAGGCTGGCAAGTGGACCGCGCTGCGCGCGATGTTATCCGCAAGGCAGGCTACGGGAAGTTCTTCGTCCATCGCACCGGACACAATATCGGCCAGGACGTGCACGGCGCGGGCGCGAACATGGACGATCTCGAGAGCCATGACGTGCGGCGCCTGATTCCGCGGACATGCTTTTCCGTCGAGCCAGGGATTTACACGCCGGAATTTGGCGTGCGCACGGAAGTGAATGTCTATGTGGGCGAGAAGGAGGCGGGCGTTACCGGTGCCGTGCAGAGCGAGATTCTGCCGCTGCTGGCCTGAAACTGAATGCCGGATGAGACGCCCGAACTCGAACCTCACGTCGCTGAGACTACGCCTGAGCCGGCGATGACGCAGGAGCCCAGCCCGGAGCAAATCGCAGTTTCAACCATACCTGAACAGTTTTCTGAACCACAGACTGAGGAGTCCTCGCGCATTGCCCATGTCACATTCATTGCACTTGTGGGATGGCTCGTCCCGGGCTTGGGCCATCTCTTGCAGCGCCGCTGGGGACGAGCCGCAATCGGATTCATTGCGGTAGGCACGATGGCGCTTGCCGGTTTGTGGATGCGCGGAAACGTCTTTCCCCCGCAGCGGAGCGACGCATTCGGTGTGCTTGGATTTATCGCGGACGCGGGCGCAGGCATTTTTTATCTGCTCGCGCACACATTTCAGAAAGCAGGATCTGACGTCTCGCACGCGGCAGGGGACTACGGTACGCGCATGCTGGCGACCGCGGGAGTCCTGAATCTTCTTTTTGTGCTCGATGCGCTCGAAACTTCGCGCGGCAAGAAAGACTGATGAACCTCACTCATTTTCAGACGATGCTGCTCTTTGCATTCGTCGTGTCGGTGGTCTTCGCGTTTCTCAGCCGGCGGCGGCTCGGATCGCGCCTCCGATATGCCGTGTGGGCCTTCCTCGCGTTTCTGTTGGTGGCCCTCGCCATGGGCTGGCTGATGTATCCCGCCTCACACTGATCGCCAAGCACGATGTTTGACGCTCCTCTCGCGCGATGCTAAATTTCTTATGTTCCTCTTTGTCGAGTGGGCCGAGGTAGCTCAGTTGGTAGAGCAGCCGATTCGTAATCGGCAGGTCCCCGGTTCAAGTCCGGGCCTCGGCTCCATCTATCCCTCAGCAAGCAACGCACTTACAATTCGTAGTTTGGACGGGCATTTTGATTTGCTGGAATGTTGTTGCAAGAACCTTTTGGGCACGCTTAGAGTAAAGTCGCCAGAGCATACCGTTGGTCACTGTGACCAGCGGGGCTTCCTATTTGGTTAAATTTCCCAGGATAACCCGGACCTGATGCACAGCGCCGTCATCAAGGAGGGGAATATTTGGCGGCATTGAAAGAGGCTTCCCGTCCAATTCCGCAAGAGCAATGCCACGCGAGACACTGGAAGGGTTCTCAACCTTGATTTCGTAGATTGAGGAGTGATAACGGAAATTCATCGCGTATCCGGCCCAGTTCCGCGGAATGCACGGATCAATGGATAGTATCGTGCCGCGCAAACGGAATCCGAGAATCCATTCCATCCCGGCGCGGTAGAGCCAACTTGCCGAGCCGGTGTACCACGTCCAGCCACCGCGCCCAGTATGTGGTGTTTCCGAATAAATGTCTCCGGCAACGACGTATGGCTCGACCTTGTAACGTTGCACACCCGCTCGCGAATCCGAACGATTGACAGGGTTCAACATTTGGAAAAGCTCGCCGGCCTTATTGCCGTCGCCGAGTGCGGCAAAGGCGATTAGCACCCACGCGGCGGCATGTGTGTATTGCCCGCCGTTTTCCCGAATGCCGGGCAAATAGCCCTTGATGTATCCCGGATCGAGCGGCGTGCGGTCAAAGGGCGGGGTCAGTAGCAGGATTAGCCTGTCCGGCCGCCGCACAAGCTGGCTATCTACTGCCGCCATGGCGCGAACGGCCCGCCCTCGCTCCGCCGCCCCGCTAATCACGCCCCACGATTGAGCAATCGAGTCGATTCGGCACTCTGAATCCTCCGCGGAACCGAGTGGCGTGCCGTCATCAAAGTATGCGCGGCGATACCAACCGCCATCCCAACCGTCCCGCTCGAGCGCTGCCTTCAATGCGCTGACCTGGAGCCGCCAAGTCTCCGCGCGATTCGGCTCGCCACGAAGCTCCGCGATCTTGGCAAACTCCCAGAGAATTGTGTGCAGAAACCATCCTAGCCACACGCTTTCTCCCTTGCCGTGCACGCCGACGTGATTCATCCCATCATTCCAGTCGCCGGAGCCCATCAGCGGAAGTCCATGGCTGCCAACAGGAAGGCTACGATCCAGCGCGCGCGCGCAATGTTCAAATAATGTGGCGCGAGTCTTCGAGACGCGCGGCTCGAAGTAGGATTCGTCCTGTTCTTCGGCTAATTGATCGCCTTCCAGGAAAGGTACAGTTTCATCAAGCACACTCACGTCGCCCGTCGCTTCAATAAATTGAAATACTGCGTAGGGCAGCCACAACAGATCATCGGATATATGAGTCCGCACGCCACGGCCCGAGGGCGTATGCCACCAGTGTTGGACGTCACCTTCAGTGAATTGACGAGCAGCCGCGCGCAACAAATGCTCGCGGGCAACCCCCCGTTTCGCGACGGTGAGGGCCAACACATCCTGTAATTGGTCGCGAAATCCATACGCGCCACTCAATTGATAAAATGCCGCACGCGCCCATACACGGCATGCCAGCGTCTGGTAAAGCAACCAGCGATTTAGCATTAAATCCATGTTCGGGTCGGGCGTGGTGACCTGCACAGCGCCAAGCACATCATCCCAACCTGACGTGACCGCGCGGAATACTTCGTTCAAATCGGCCGCGCGATATTGTTTCAACAGCCCGCGCACGCGTTTCCTGCTCTCCGCCTCGCCAAGTAGAAATACGATTTCAGCTTGCGCGCCGGCGGCCAATTCAATTGTGGTTTGGAGCGCTGCACACGGATCGAGACCCGCACCTACATTTCCGGAGAGTGGGCCGCCCCCCTCGAGCGCCACGGGGAATTCCGGCGTACCGTTGCGGCCTAAAAATTCTGTGCGATCGCCGGTAAATGAACTCTGCTTTCCGGCAAGATCCGCAAAGGCGATGCGCCCACCGAACTCGCCATTCCATGCGCTCCGGGCAAAAATCGCGCCGGAGTCCTGATCAATTTCCGTGATGATGAATGGCGCCGAGGCGCTCCGCGAATTGCCCAGCACCCATTCGACATAGGCCGTCACGCTAAGGCGCCGCTTGCGCCCGGAATTATTCTGGAGAGTGAGGCGCGAAATCTTGATGGGGTCTTCCGGAGGCACGAATTGAATCAGGTCCAACGCAATCCCGTTGGACTGGTGTTGAAAGCGGCTGTAACCATGGCCGTGCCGGGCAATGTATTGCGCAGTCTCGTTGCGAATGGGAAGTGCGGTTGGACTCCACACCTCACCCGTGGCTTCATCCCGGATATAGATCGCTTCTCCGGGCGTGTCCGTCACATGGTCGTTGGACCACGGAGTAATCTGGTTTTCGTGACTGTTGAGAGACCAGGTAAACCCACTGCCCGACTCCGAAACGAGGAATCCAAATGATGGATTGGCGATCACGTTGATCCATGGCTCAGGCGTCCGCAGCCCATCGCTTAACGCAATTACATACTCGCGTCCTTTTTCCGCGAAACCGCCAAAGCCGTTAAAACTTTGCAGCGGTTCCTTCGGCGCGGGTACATCCGCCTGCTTGGCCGCGCGGATCACTCTTTGTGGCGTGCCAACCGGAAGTTGCCGTGGCTGAGATCTTGTAATCTGCTCCGCGAGCGTGCCGCGGTGGCTCAAGATCACCGCTCGTGCAACGGTTTGGAGTTGGGTACGCGTCTGCGCGTTTATCAAATCGCCGCGGAGAAGAACGATCTTGCCCTTGACGCCGCTTGTGTCCCGGGAAAGCCGGAGTTGGCTTCCTCGCACAAGCGCATCCAAAGAGTTCTGCAGATCCTGCGCGTAGGATGTCGGCTGTTCGTTGATGATCACCAGGTCCGCGGACAACTGCTTCATGCGCCAGTATTCGTGCGCTCTCAACAATTGCCGGATGATCTCCACATCGCCGGGATCATCAATGCGCGCCAGGATAATCGGCAAATCGCCGGATATTCCCTGAGCCCAGAGGGTTGGAAGCTCCACTAAGCTTTTGCTTAGCATGTCGGAACTTGGCCGCATGGATGTGTCGCTATAGAGCACGGCGTTGGCGAGTCTCTGAAACAGTTGCGCTTCTTCAGCATGGATGCCGAGGTGGTGAAGTTGCACTTGCGCCTGCGTCCACGCAAGCGTCGAAACGCGTTCAAAGGTTGAGGTGTCGCGATACTTGTCCGCGAGATCCAGCACCTCGTCGCGCGTTGGAGCAACTACGATTGAAAAACTCACGCGCACCGTACTCAAGGGCGGAACGCGCACCGTGCGCCGCAAGCTCATCACCGGGTCAAGCACTGAGCCGACCGTGTTTGAGAGCGCACTACCGTCGAAGATCGACACTGGATTGCGGATGTCTCGTGCACGTCCAAGGAACTTCGCGCGATCCGTTTCGTATTGAAGATCCCCTATGCTTTCACCTTCCACCGCAACCACGTGCGCAGCCCAAACGGCCGTTTCGTCCGCGGACCTCTTGCGCCGCGTGGCGACCACCGCGCCGATGGAAGCGACAAATGACGTTTCCACAAAGAGATTGGAGAAAGCCGGGTGAGCCAGATCGGCGGCCTGCGGAGCCAGCGAAAGCTCCGCATAAGAAGTCACCTGAATATTGCGGGCACGCGCTCCAAGATTCGTAATCGAAACCCGCCGGACTTCCGCATCCTCGGGTGAAACGAGGACCTCTAGAAGTGTGCTGAGAGATCGATCGCGCCTCCTGATTTCAGCATGATCTTCGTAGAAGGTCGCTTCATACTCGTCGGGTTCCGCGCCGCTTGGCTGATAGCCCGCGGACCAGACATTTCCAGTCTGCTCATCACGCAAGAAAATGTAAGTCCCCCAGCAATCCCGAGTCGGGTCTTCACGCCAGCGCGTGATGGCGAGGTCTTGCCACCGGCTGTAACCTGAACCCGCCGCCGTCAGCATCACGGAGTAACGCCCGTTGGAAAGAAGCTGCGTCCGGGGAGTTCCTTCGCTCGGCGTTGTAAACCGGCGAACAACCGGAGGAATTAATTCTCGCACTTGCGCGGCCGCGGATACTTCCTCCGCGCGAGGCCGGGCCACCAGCACATCCCGGGGCATGCGTTCCTGTAAAAGCAACGACGCCGCTTGCACAAGTGGTTCAGCGTGGAAACGAGCCCGCATCGCTCCGTCCGTCAGCACGTCGGCAAACGCCACTAATAACATCGCCTGGTGGTGCGCCATATAAGTTTGGATTACGGCAACATTTTTGCCTTCGGGCAATCGCGAGCTCGTGTAGTCAAGCGCCTCGTAAAAACCGTATGTTCCCATCGCGCCGGCATCCGCGAGACGCCCCAGGTTTTGCACCGCCGCCGATGGATCAATCATTGCCGCCAGCGCAGTGGCATATGGCGCGACAACAAGGTCTTCGCTGAGACCGCGTTTGAGACCAAGCCCGGGCACGCCAAAACTGGAGTATTGGTAGGTGAAGTCCAGATCGCGCGCGTTATAAGCAGACTCCGAATTTCCCCACGGCACCCCGCGTTCATCTCCATACTCGATTTGGCGGAGCACGACCTGCTCGTAGGTCTGACTCAGAAGGCTGCCCGCCGGAGAACTCATCACCAGTGCGGGCATCAGGTATTCAAACATCGAGCCCGACCACGAAATGAGCGCGGACCCCCGGCCAACCGGAGTCAGTGCGCGCCCCAGGTGGAACCAGTGAGAGGAGGAAACATCTCCCTTCGCAATGGCAATGAAACTCGCCAAGCGTGCCTCGGAAGCCAGCAGGTCGTAGCAGTTGGGGTCCACGGTTCCGTCCGTGCAACGAAAGCCGATTGAAAAAAGTTTTCGAGTATTGTCAAAAAGAAAGCCAAACTCCATTTCAGCGAAGATCTTTTCCGCGGTCTGCGCCAGGGTGAGAAGCCGGCGAAGCAGTGCGGCGGCTTCCGCGGCCGCTTGAGTCAGGCACTGAGTCAGAGAATCAAGACACTGGATCGTCTCCTGGAATCCGGGGAGATCGCTCGCAAGGCATTTTCGCAAACTGACAATTTCATTTATTGCAGCCCCAAAATGTTCGGGCGCATCCGCGAGCGCCTGCGGCGAATGTAAGAACGCCTCAATCGCGGCCCAATCCGCCCCATGCTCGGGCGATCGGTGGGCCAGCGCGGCAATGTCCTTCAAATCCAGGCGCAACCACGGAATCACAATCTCCGCATCGCGTGCGTGACTTTCCACGCAGGCCGTCACGGCATTGGCCCATACCCGCATTTCTGAATCTGGCGCATCTCCACGTTCCGCCGAAAGAGTTTGCACAATGTCCGCGACTGTTCGCGAGTGTTCCTTCAACTTGGCATGTAACTTGGCCCATTCCGCCGCGCTTTCCGGCGCAGGATGCAGCAGTACGGCAAGTGCATCCAATGCGTTGCTGAGTTGCTTCCGCGTTACCAGATGCGTGCGCCGGATGTCGGTAATGCCCGCCAGCGCTTCGCGCAGAAGCTGAATCGCGTCTTTGATGCCATTCAGCGCCGTCGCATCGAGTGATGATTTCTGCATCAAGTCGCGGCATGCGTGACCCACTGCCAGCAAGTGGCCCGCGATATTTCCGCTGTCAACCGAGGAAACATATTTCGGCTCGAGCGGATGAAGGTCGCGCGTGTCATACCAGTTGTAGAAATGACCGCGAAACTTTTCCATTTTGCCGACGGTCTCGAACGTACCCTCCAGCCGCGCCACAGTGTCCAGGGTTCCCAGCCATCCCAGATCCCGCGCGGTCACTGTGGAAAGAAGATAGAGCCCCATGTTCGTAGGAGATGTCCGGTGCGCAATCACAGGTTTCGGAGTCTCCTGAAAATTGTCCGGAGGCAGCGAGTTTTCCCCGGGGGTTACAAAAGTCTCAAAGAAGCGCCAGGTGCGGCGCGAAACCGAGCGCAGCGTTTGCAATTCGGTTTCCGACAACGGCTCCGCCTCACTTGGCCTTGGCGGGAGGCTGATCAATCGCGATATCGCGGGCGCGGCGCACCAGAGCACAACGAACGGGATCACAGCGGATAGGGCCTGATGGCGCCCAATCGCCACGGCGAGCAACGCGAGGAGTGCGAGAACAACGCCTCCGGCCATCCGCTTAAAGATTGCTGCAAACCTCAAATCAACATCGCCAGTTGATTGCGCAGTAGTCACCCACTGCAACATATTTTTTCGCGTGATGAGCACACGGCCGACCGTCCGAAGAATAGCGTCAGACATCAACCACGCCTGATTCGCAAGGAATGTTACGGTAAGCGCGATCTGCGACACGCCGAGCGAAAGATCTCGGACCATACCTCGAAGATGGCTTCGCTTCGAGATTCCGCTCAAGCGCGTATGAACCCCGGCCAAAAATGGGATCAACGCGGGCACGGAGATGGCAATCAGAATAAATCCCGCCCATGTCCACGGCGATAAAGCTGGTATGAACCAACCAACAACCATCGTTAGAAACATGGCCGGCGCCAACAAACTTCGGCGCAGGTTATCAATCATCTTCCAACGGCTGATGGCCGGGATACGAAATGAATGGCCACCAGCTCGAAGCGCCCCGCCCCGTCCGAAAATCCAGGGTAGGAGTTGCCAGTCTCCGCGCGCCCACCTGTGCTGGCGGGCGGCTGCCGCCTCGAATTGCGATGGAAATTCTTCAAACAACTCAATGTCCGTGGCGAGCGCCGCGCGCGCGAAGATCCCCTCCAGCAGGTCGTGGCTCAATACACTGTTGTCTTTCACTTTGCCCGCAAGCGCTGATTCAAACGCATCAATGTCGTAAATGCCCTTGCCCGTGTAGGAACCCTCCTGAAATAAATCCTGGTACACATCCGAAATTGCCGACGCATACGGGTCCATGCCGCTCGGCCCGGAAAAAACTTTTTGGAAAATGGATCCTTCTTTATCGGATGGGAGCGACGGCGTGATGCGTGGCTGCACCACGCCATACCCGTCCACGACGCGCCCCTCGCGTGCGTCAAACAAAGGCAGATTTAGAGGATGCGCCATCGTTCCAACCATCCGCGCCGCTGCGCCACGGGGAAGCCGCGTATCGCCATCGAGTGTGATTACGTAGCGAACGCCGGGAATTGCTTCGGTGGGGCGCGCGCCTACGGGCATGAAAGATGTCTTCTCCGATCCGCGCAGGAATTGATTCAGCTCGTGGAGTTTTCCACGCTTGCGCTCCCATCCCATCCATTTCTTTTCCGATTCGTTCCACACACGTTTGCGGTGAAATAAAATGAAGCGCTCGCCGCCGCCCGTCGCCGGGCCGTAGCGTTGATTCAGGCTCTCGATATTTCCTGCAGCTGCGGCCAATAGATCATCGTCGCCGTCGGCGCGCTCTGTCGCGGAATCCTTCCAGTCCGAAAGCAGCGCAAACCGGAGATCCCCATCGGAATTGGCCAGGTAGTGGACTTCGAGACGTTCGATCTGTTCCTTTATCGCTTCCACAGAAGTAAGCAGCGTCGGGATAACAACGATCGTCCGGAGTTTTTCAGGCACTCCTCCGGCTAACTCGAGGCGCGGCAGCGTCCGCGGGCCGAACAATTCAGTCACCGCGCGATTAATCAGAGTAATCGCGAGGTCGGATGCAGGGATTGCGGCCACTAAACCAAGCAGCACCAATTGCAGAGGGGTCGCTCCCCAGTCCCGTGCAAGGATCAGCGGGAATCCAAGAATGACGGCTGATAGGAGTGCGATGGTTCCCAGGTATCCAGGCGTCGCGCCCCGAAAGTACAATCGCAGCAGCCGGTATTTCCAGGAGACGCGAAAACCAAGTTCGCGCTCAAAAGCCGCCCGTCCCTTCGAGATCAGGTAGTAGCCCGGGTTTGCTTGGCGGTCGTCAGTCTCCTGGTTATCAAATGACGGGCTCGTTCGTCTTTCTGTTCGCGCGCGGCCGGCGCGATCCACTGCTCGCATTGCCACTTCGATTTCCGAATACTTTGACCCGCGTGACAAATCCTCAATCGCATGCCGGTAGTGATCTCTCGTCGCAAAATCCATTTCGGCATATCCACCGTCCTTGCGCAGAACCTCATCCACAAGGCTGATGCCCTCAATGAAAGTCTGCCAATCGAATGCAGACGTCAGCCGCATGCTCGTGATGATGTTGCGCACAGTCACGCTCATGGCTGCCTGCTGTTGGTGCTCGGTGCGCACGAGTTCGTCGGCGGTGGTTCCTTGCGCGGAAAGGCGCTCGTCAAGCCAATGCAGGATGGGCCCAACCTTTGGATCCAGGTCGCGCAATCGCTGGACCAGTTGCACCGCGAATGCTCTCTCCAGGGGTTTTTTCTCGAAGCGGTTTAGGATTGTTTCCGCGGCGATCGGAATTCGGCCCTCTGTCCCAAGCAGGCCATCGGCGATGGTGTCGGCTTGCGCGCGCGCGGTCCGGCTGCTCCCAAGCTGTTCGGCAATTCGACGCAGGTTTTCCAAAAGGGTTGCGCGCAGCGTGATGGCGATGGCCCACAGCTCACCGATGGTGAGCGGTTGCACGCGCTGATAGGCCATCACGAATCGCCGCAGGACTTCCGGATCGAACCGGCTGTCGGTGTGCGCCACAAATGCCCAGGCCACGCCGAACACGCGTGGATATCCTTCCAGGTGCCCGGTCTTCAGTTTGGGTAATTCGCGGTAATAACCGGCCGGAAGATCGTCGCGGATCTCACGAAGCTGTTCTTCCACAATATAAAAATTGTCTACCAGCCATTCGGCCGCGGGCGTGATGAGCTGCTCTTGCTGAATTGCCCGCGCAAGTGTCCGGTAGTATTCGAGGAGAATCCGCCCGTTTTCCTGCACGCGCGGGATAAACGGCCTGCCCGGTCCAGCAACGGTCGTCGCCGCCTGAGCAGCGGCGAGAGTTTCGGCGTGCTGCTCCAACCGGTCCGTGCTGAAAAGCTCCGCACGGATAGGGTCTTCGAGTTCGTGAAAAATACCTGTGGAAAGCTGGCCCATCTTCGCCGGTTTCTGCGCAATTTGTGAAATTGCGATGACCCATCTTAACAGCAATAGCCGGCCACAAACTCTTTTGCAGGATACGTGGCAAATTGCGCTGCGACCGTGCCCGAATTGTGCCGAAATGCGAGGCGTGTGCCCCGTTCAGAATGAATGAGATGGAGCCGGAGGGCGAAATTCGTAATCGGCAGGGCGCCGGTTCAAGTCCGGCCCTCGACTCCAGAAACCCTCGTCTTTAAGCGCTACTAGCACCTGAGATCGCTTCTCGTGACCATTCGCATCGCGCATGATCAGCGGTCAGGTGGCTACCAACTAATTGAATCCAGACCAGTTCAAGAAATCTCGCCACGCACATCGGCGATGGGCATGATATTGAACACAATGAAAGTTATGCGTGAAGACGGGTGCGAAGCGACCGATCAATGGAGTGGGCCGCTTTTCGGGCAGGAACCATTGCGGTGACGATCAAATCGGCGCCATGCGCACAATCTCCGGCTGCCCAAATCTCATCTTGCCGCGAAGTTTCACTTTCGTTTTCTGAGTTCACCCAAATAGTTCCCCACTTGGTAGTCTTCAAATTTTCGGTCGATTGAGCGATTTCCTGGTCCACTCCGTAGCCGATTGCAATGACGGCGGTATCGCATTCGAGCAAAAAGTTGGAACCCTCAATGGGTTCCGGCGTGCGGCGTCCCTTTGCATCCGGTCTCCCGAGTTTCATCCGAATGCATTCGCATCCAACAACCTTGCCCTCTGCGTCCCCCATAAAACGAACCGGCAGCGTCAGCCACTCGAACTTGACGCCCTCCTCGCGAGCATTCTTTCGCTCTTCCAACCGCCCGGGCATTTCGGCTTCGCTCCGCCGATAGACGCACCACGCTTCGCCTTCCGGCGAGAGCCGTCGCGCCGTGCGCACGCAGTCCATCGCAGTGTCACCGCCGCCGACAACAACGGTTTTGCGCCCGGAATGCGGCCGCCCATGCATGGCCTCGGGTAACATCTCTTCCGGCAGGTTGGCGCGCACGAGGTACTCGGTGGCGTTATATACATTTTTCAAGTCTTCGCCTGGAGTCTTCATCCGGGTTCCAGCGCTTGCCCCATGCCCCAAAAAGACCGCATCAAACCCGTTTTTCTTTAAGAGATCATCGACAGTCAGGACCTTGCCAATGCGCGTGTTGCAGCGAAATTCGACTCCCATCTTTTCCAGGTGCCGTATGTGTGACTCGACGATTTCCTTTTTCACCTTGAAGCCCGGAATTCCATAGATAAGAAGTCCGCCCGGAAATGGCCAGGCCTCGAAAATTGTTACTCCGTGGCCCAGTTTTGCGAGTTCTTCGGCCACTGCAAGACCTGCCGGCCCGGACCCCACGACGGCCACGCGAGTTCCGAGTGATGGAGCCAATTCCGGGTTCGGGAAGCCGCCCAGATCATCGCGCAAGGAGTCCACACAAAAAGCTTCCAATTTGCCGATCCTGATCGGCGCGTCGCAGCCTTGCAATACACAGGCTCCCTCACATTGCTTTTCCTGAGGACACAGCCTTCCGCAAATGTCGGGGAGATTCGATGTCTCCATGAATTTCAAGGCGGCGCCGTGGACATCTCCAAGGCTCAGAAGCCACATCGCATCTCGAATCTCATTGTGAGCCGGGCAGCCAATGGTGCATGGTTGATGCTCGCACTGCAGGCAGCGGTTGGCTTCCTGAATAGCCTCGCTCAATGTCAGTGGAAGGCTGACCTCTTGAAAATCCTTCAAGCGGTCTTGGGGAGGCCGCTTCATTGGGTGAACGGGTTCGGCGCGCAGTCTGCGCCGGCGATCAAACGGACGTGAGTCCTCGGCCAGCCTTTTGATTCCCGGTTCAGCACATGGATGGAGACATCCAGTCGCGCATAGACAGTCAGACATTGATTAGGACCTCATAGGAATCCGGCGAGTTCGGTTTCTTCAGTGGAGATGTGTCGCAGCATTTGATTCGTGAATGCTCCACCGAGCAATCTGGTGCGCGTGACTTGGGCTGTGACATCATCAGTTTCTTTCAAGCCGCTCGCGACTTCTGCGAACACCTCGAACAAACCCGCCAGATACTGATGCTCCTTTTTCAACTGCAAGGTCAATTCCATCAGCTCGGTGCTGACGGTCGACACTCTCTCAAGTATGCCGTTTTCTTCGTGCTGAAAATGTAAAGGCAGAAATGCCTGGAACCGCCGAACTATGGACAATAGTTCTGGAGCTCCGCTTACATCGAAGGGGGATCCCGAATTGCAGTAAAGGTGGTCGAGCGCCTGATCCAACTCTCCGAGACTGGTTCGCAATTCGACGTGCTCTTCGTGGATCATCTCCGCGTCTTCCGCTGGTACCACTTGTATTCGAGTCACAAGATTCCTCCTGAGCAGATTCTCGTCCGCCTTGCACTACAAAACTCACCAATTTCTTGAATGTCATGGTTTTTCATGCGGTTTGCATTTACATTCAATCTTATTGGGAGGCTGTAGCGAGAGTTCTGGAGTAGATTTCCCATTCATCACCGCGACTGTTCCTATTGTTGAAGGTCACCCCTAAAACCTCTGTGACCAAGGTCACAGACGGATGTGACGAACTTCACGCGACCGCCTGGCATCCACCTCGTCATGCTCGTAACGCTCTGTCCTGACCCTGTTCCATTGAGTTTGGAGTAATCTAGGGTCGAATCCTGTGCGATACACGCGATTGTTGCGAACGATTGTTGGAGCCGGAGCTATCTTTGTCGCTGTGCTTGCTGCGCATCCGGGAGCAATCCACGTTGCAAGCGATCCACAATTGCAGGCGGCGGCCGATCGGTCGATGGCAAGTCACGGCGGGGCGCTGATTGTGGTCGATGTGGTTTCCCGGACACTTCTTGCGGCGACGAATCTGAATCTAGCGGCACAACGGTTGGAAAGGCCGGGGTCAACCCTTAAACCATTTGTCCTCATGGCGCTTCTCGAGTCTGACAAACTCAATCCAGAGGAACGGCTTACGTGCAGGCGGCCACTCCGAATTGGTTCCGCGCGTCTGGACTGCACGCACTCCCCATCCATCTCCCAGCTGAACGCCGATGATGCGATTGCCTATTCCTGTAATTCGTATGTGAGCCAAGTCGCACGGCGACTGAGTGAGGCGGAAATAGTTGAGGTTTTTCGCCGGGCTGGCTTGGATTCACCGTCAGGTCTAATCGAAAGGGAAGTCACGGGCCGCATCACTCACCCGAAAAATCAGGACGAGTTGCAACTTGAAGCGCTGGGCGACAGCGGTATTGAGATTACCGCGCTGGAGTTGCTGGAGGCCTACAGAAAGCTGGCTTTGCGTAAGCGAAATGGAGAGGTCGGGCCGGATAAACCCGTCTTTGACGGCCTTGAACATTCTGTTTCATATGGCATGGCACATGCTGCAAGTGTGGATGGAATGCGAATCGCAGGCAAGACCGGGACAGCAAGCTCGATGGGCAGCGCACGTACGCATGGTTTCTTCGTTGGATACGCTCCTGCGGATAAGCCGGAGATTGCGCTCGTCGTTTTTATCGAGCGGGGCCGAGGGATGGACGCCGCCGCGCTGGCCCAGCCGGTTCTTGCCGAATTCGCTCGAGGGTCACGACGAAAATGAAGTGGCCGGTTCTTCTACTCGCCTGCTGCTCCCTGGGATCTTCGCCCTTATTGGCGCAAGATGTTCGCGTGCGCCTGTTCACCTCTGCCCCGCCGAAAACTATCACCGTCATTGCGAAGGTTGGTGACTTGCGATGGCGGAGCTGTCCGGTGTGCGATGAACATTCTGTGCAGAGGCTGGTTCTTGATTCGATTGCCAAGGAATCGGCTGGGGAAGTGGCAGGGAATTCGGCGGCAGGCGAGAAGGATCTGTTTGTGTCCGGCAACTATCAACTGACTCCTTCTGAGGGGCCTGTGTTCAGCGCCAGTTTCCCCTTGCACATCGAGAGGCATTCCGAATCATTCTCAGTGATTGTCACCATGCCGCTTGAGCAATACGTCCAGGGCGTGCTTGCCGCCGAAAGCGGCGACGATCGAGAACCGGAGTCGATGAAAGCGATGGCCGTCGCCGTTCGAACCTACGCGCAGAAATTTCGCAACAGGCATGCACAGGAAGGCTTCGATTTTTGCGACACCACCCATTGCCAGGTGATGCACCGGAACGCAGCCAATCAACGCGGCCGCTCCGCCCAGGAAGCTACAAACGGTGAGATTCTCAAATATCAGGATGCCCCGGCCGCCACCTACTACCATCAAGACTGTGGCGGCTCCATCGCAGCCGCGGAGGAGGCGTGGCCCGGTACATCAGCCGCATATCTGACCGGCCATCCTGATTCTTACTGTCTTGCTGCTGGGGGTCTGAAGTGGGAGAAGGCCATCGGCGTTGGGGAAATTGATCGTGCTCTTCGGGATGGAGGCATAACCCCGCCTCACGGCTGGACTTCAATCGAAATTTCATCGAAAACGCCAAGCGGCCGCGCACATCGTCTGAACCTCAGGGGTGGAAACCCACCGAGTTTTATTTTAGCCGCATCCTCAGTGCGATTTGCAGTGGGACGGGCGCTGGGGTGGAACAAAATACGGAGCGATTTATACGACATACGAATCTCCCACGATCAAATAATTTTCTCAGGACGCGGGGCCGGACACGGTGTGGGCCTTTGTCAGGCGGGCGCGAGCGAGATGGCGCGCGAGGGGAAGACCTATCGCGAGATCTTGAGTTTTTATTTCCCGGGAACTCAGGTTGCCTCCCCACAAGCCGAGAAGTGGCAGAGCCGAATTGACGAGCGGTTCGAACTATTGAGCACGAATCCCGAATCTGATGCCGCGATCCTCGCTGACGCGCGGCGGATCTTGAAGGAAAGTGAGGAAAAGATTGGCTGGCAGATTCCATTTCGCATCCGGCTGCAGGTGTATTCCTCATTGGACAAATATCGCGATGCCACGGGGCGGCCCGGATGGGTTGCGGCATTTACGCGCAACCGTACGATTCGACTGCAGCCAATTGGTGAATTGCGTCGGAGGATGGTCCTCGAATCCACTCTGCGGCACGAGCTTTTCCATCTTCTAGTGGACGTGCGGGCGAAGCAAGCGATTCCTGCCTGGTTCCGCGAGGGCCTCGTTCTCAGTCTTTCTAATCCGGATGCGCCGGCATCTCCGGTTTCCACGATGACTCTGGATCAGATCGAGATGATTTTGCAGCATTCGACTTCCCGTGAAGAAATGGAGAAGGCGTACGCCGCGGCACAAAGAAGGGTGGCGGAATTAATCGAGCGCTTTGGATTACAGAAAGTTTGCTCGTGGTTAAGCTCGGGGATTCCCAGCGACGTCAGCGCGAGCCTCGTCGATCCCTCCACACTGGCGCCCAAGCACTGAACAAGCGAGCATCCAGCCGCAAAGGGCCAGCAAATATGAGAAGAACAACCGGACTATGAAGCCGAACAATTCGCTTCGATACGTGGATGTATTGAAATCCGTTGTCCAAAGGGCGATCTCCCCCACTGCGAAGACGCCCACCAGGGCAGCCAGAATGAGGATGAGCCAGTAAGAAAGGCTCAGCACCGCGGACTTCCACGCCGCAATCCCTTTGCGTCCGAACCCGCGCAGGCCGTGATTGGCCGCGCTGAGAGCAAATGGCAACATCAGCCCGGGCAGAAGAATCCATCGCAGCATAAAAACGAATCCCGAGTATATCGCCATCAAAAAAGACAAACTGATGTGCTGCCGCATGGATGCCGAAAGCGTCGAGCGGATATATATCGGCAGCGTTTCACGATAACTGTCCAACTGATTGATCACCCTCCACAGGAAATAATAAACCGCCGCGCAGATAAGGAAGGGCAGGAGGTTGTGCAGCGCCCGGGCGAATTCACTCTTGAGAGAAACTTTCTCGCTTCGATACCGGTCGTAAAAATAATTCATCGTTCCGGCATGAAGAATTACCGCGGCCACCAAGAGGAAAACGGCCAGCAAGCCGTTCAGGATGACCTGCCAAATCGTCCCCACGGGAATGAGCAACCAAACCATCAAGAGGCCGAACAACGCCGGATTCACGAGGAACTGGATCAGCCAAAGCCTCCATCCACTGAATGTACCTGCTATCGTCTCGCGCACTGCCGCCGCGGTGCTCATTGCTTTACCTCAAGGACAATCGCATCGCTCGTCGCAAACATGGACGTTTGGTACATGGGCCGCACCATTGCGGGGCTCACTTGGAACTTTCCCGGATTCACAATCTTCAGAAGATAGACGTATTCCCGATGGGTTTTGAAATAGGTTTGGAAGATCGCCGCGCGGTCGTCATGGAATTCGCGGCGAGCGAACCATGACTGCCACCAATCAGGCCGCTGCTTGAGTTCGTAGAGATCATCGCGCTGGATGAACTCGGCGCCTGCGGGAATCGGGTCTTCCATCAGCAAGTAGCGCCATTCGCCGCCACCCACCGTAACCCGGACCGCGAGAATATCGCCAACATGCAAGTCGCCCTGCAACGGATCGAGTCGATAGACGATTTTTTGCCCGGTATTTTCCGGGTTGAGCCGGAAGTAATCCCGCGTGATGTTCAGCGAGAACTTGTTGTCCTGCACCAAATGTTTGTCGTTGGAATAATACGATCCACTAACCGCCCAGTAGAGCCGGCCGGCGCCCGTTTTGTGAATGCGGATGTCATTCGCGCCCTGGCGAAGCTGGGACGCATCGAGGTGAATCATCGGTTGCAC
>JBGPHM010000064.1:0-19524 GCA_041484365.1 Terriglobia bacterium
GAGAAGTTTTATTTCCGCCCGGGCAACCTGGGCTACCCGGTGTTCAACACGCGGATCGGCAAGGTGGCGGTTTACATTTGCTACGATCGCCACTTTCCCGAAGGCGCGCGATGTTTGGGTTTGGCCGGCGCCGAAATTGTTTACAACCCTTCGGCCACTGTCGCTGGACTCAGCGAGTATCTCTGGAAGCTCGAGCAGCCCGCGCATGCAGTGGCAAACGGGTACTTCGTCGGCGCGATTAACAGGGTCGGCATCGAAGCGCCGTGGAAAATCGGCGAGTTTTACGGCCAGAGTTATTTCTGCAACCCGCGCGGGCAGATTTTCGCGCAGGCTTCGCGCGACAAAGATGAAGTCCTTACCGCCGACCTCGACCTCGATCAAATAAAAGAGGTGCGCCAGACCTGGCAATTCTTCCGCGATCGCCGCCCGGATGCCTACGGCGACCTCGTGAAGGCCTGACCGATGCGCGACGCCGTCCCTTCGCTTTCAAAAGAAGAATTTGCGGCGCGGTTCGCGGAGATCCATCCGCCCTTCGCGCATCAAGCCGCGGCGGTGGAAGCCTCGCGATGTCTTTTTTGTTTTGACGCGCCTTGCACGATCGCCTGCCCCACGCACATTGACGTTCCGCGCTTCATCAAGAAGATCGCCAGTGGAAATTTACGCGGCTCGGCGCTCGCGATTCTCGAATCCAACGTGCTCGGACTCAGTTGTTCGCGTGTTTGCCCCGTGGATGTGTTGTGCGAAGGGTCCTGCGTGATGCATCGCTACAACAAGCAGCCGATTGAAATTGGCCGCCTGCAGCGCCATGCCATGGACTACTTTTATTCACACAACCCCTCAGTCCCCATCGCCAAGAGCGTGGCCCGCGGGAGCGTCGCTTGCATCGGCGCTGGCCCGGCATCGCTCGCGTGCGCTGCCGAGTTGCGCCGCCGTGGCATCAGCGTGACGCTGATTGACAAGAACCCGTTGGCGGGCGGTTTGAATACCTACGGCATTGCCGAATACAAACTCCGGCCCGCCGACAGCTTGAAAGAAGTGGAGCTGGTTCGCACGATGGGCGCCGAATTCAAAGTGGGAGTGGAAGCAAAACCGGAATCACTCGAGAAGGAATACGACGCCATATTTCTTGGCGTGGGTCTTGGTTCGACGCATCGCCTGAAAATTCCGGGCGAGGATCTGAACGGTGTTGTGGACGCAATTCAATTCATCGCGCAATACAAGACCGCCTCCATCCGTGTCGGCCGGCGCGTCGTGATCATTGGAGCGGGGAACACCGCGATTGATGCCGCCACAGCGGCGCGGCGGCTCGGCGCGGAAGAAGTCCACATCCTCTACCGCCGCGGCGAAATCGAAATGCCCGCCTTCGATTACGAATACGAAATCGCCAAGCTCGACAGCATCGAATTCCACTGGAACACGCAGCCCGTGCGCATCCTCGGCACGAAGTCTGTAGAAAGAATCGAATGCGTGCGAATGGATAAGAACCTCTCGCCCGTCGCGGGCTCCAATTTCCAAATTCCGTGCGAGATGGTGATTCCGTCTATAGGCCAGACGAAGCTCGTCGAATTACTTTCGCGTTGCCACGGCGTGGAATTGCGCGAGGGCCGTGTGGCCATCAATCGCGAGACGGGGCAAACAGCCAATCCAAAGTATTTTGCCGGTGGTGATTGCGTGAATGGCGGCCGAGAAGTCGTGGATGCCGTGGCCGATGGCAAGCGCGCCGGCACGGGCATTGCGAAGTGGCTGGAGGCTCATCGTGGCTGATCTGACCACTCTGTTTGCGGGCAGGATCCGCTGCCCAAATCCGTTCTGGCTCGCGTCCGGCCCGCCCGCGAATTGCGGCGACCAGGTGATGCGCGCGTTTGACGCAGGGTGGGGCGGCGCCGTTTGGAAAACTCTCGGCGAGCCGATCACCAATGTTTCCTCGCGTTATTCTTCGGTGGACCTGAACGGCGTGCGCATGATGGGCCTCAACAACATCGAGCTCATCACCGACCGCCCGCTCGATGTAAACCTCCGTGAAATATATGAAGTGAAGAAGCGCTATCCGCACCACGCCGTGATTGCGTCGCTGATGGTGGACTCAAAGCGCGAAGCCTGGCACGAGATCGTGCGCCGCTCCGAGGATGCGGGCGCTGACGGTCTCGAACTGAATTTCGGCTGCCCGCACGGAATGAGCGAGCGCGGCATGGGCAGCGCCGTGGGCCAGGTGCCGGAGTACTGCCAGATGATTACGGAGTGGGTGAAGGAAGTGGCGAAGACTCCGGTACTCGTGAAGCTGACGCCAAATGTGACGGACATCCGGCACGTCGCGCGCGCTGCGAAAAAAGGCGGCGCGGATGGCCTCAGCGCTATTAACACGATTAACTCAATCACCGGAGTTGACCTCGATACGTTTGTTCCGCGGCCGTTTGTAGATGGCAAGTCCGCGCACGGCGGTTACTGCGGCCCCGCCGTGAAGCCCATCGCTCTTCACATGGTCCAGCAGATCGCCGGGGACCCTGAATCCTCGCTGCCCGTTTCCGGCATCGGTGGGATTTCCGGCTGGCGTGACGCCGCGGAGTTCATCCTCCTCGGCTGCCAGAGCGTTCAGCTCTGCACCGCGCCGATGCACTACGGCTTTCGAATCGTCGAAGACATGATTGACGGCCTCAGCAACTGGATGGACGAAAAGGGGTTTCGCACGATCGACGATTTCCGCGGCCGCAGCCTGCCGAACGTGACCGAATGGAAGCACCTGAACTTGAATTACAAAATCATTGCGCGCATCAGCCACGACAAGTGTATCGGCTGCGACCTCTGCTACATCGCCTGCTGGGATGGCGCGCATCAATGCATCCACATCGAAGGGTTCAAGACGCCGGAGGATCTCCTCAAGGCCAGCCGCAGCCGGATCGTTCTCACGCCTGTCGAAAAACATGAGATGACCGGCTTGCACGCCACGCCGCCCATCCGCATTCCGCGCGTGGACGAAGACGAATGCGTCGGCTGCAATCTCTGCTGGCTGGTTTGCCCTGTGGAAGAATGCATCACCATGGAGCGCGTGGATTCCGGCGTGCCATCGCAAAGCTGGGAGCAGCGCACGGGGGCTTCGAAATGCTGATCCGCAATGGAAAAGTTGTGACCGCGAAGGACACGCGCGCGGCCGATATTCGCGTCGAAGGCGAACGCATCAAGGAAATCGGCGCGAACCTGCAAGCTGCCTCCGGCGAAAAAGTGATTGACGCCACGGGGATGCTCGTCCTCCCCGGTGGAATTGACGTCCACACGCACCTCGACATGCCCTTCGGCGGCACGACATCGAGCGACGATTTCGAGACCGGCACAAAGGCCGCCGCATTCGGCGGCACAACTACGCTGATCGATTTCGCAATCCAGCCGCGCGGAACGCGCATGAGGGACGCGCTCGATACCTGGTGGAAAAAAGCGGAGAACCGCGCGTCGATTGATTACGGCCTGCACATGATCGTTACCGACCTGGGCACCGCCGGGCTTGAGGATATGGATGACCTGGTCCGCGAAGGCGTGGCCAGCTTCAAACTTTTCATGGCGTACCCGAATGTGCTGATGGTTGACGACGCGACGATCTTTCAGGCGCTTTCGCGCACGGCGAAAAATGGCGCACTCATCTGCCTGCACGCCGAAAACGGCGGCATCATAGACGTGATCGTCAAGCGCGCAATCGCCGAAGGGAAGACCGCGCCCATTTATCACGGGCTTACGCGGCCGGTGGCGGCCGAGGCGGAGGCCGTTCACCGCGCCATCGCGATGTCCGAAATTTCCGGCGCGCCCGTTTACATCGTGCATCTTTCATGCGAGGAAGCGCTCAACGAAGTCCGCGCAGCGCGCGACCGCGGGGTTCCCATTTTCGCGGAGACCTGCCCGCAGTACCTGCTCCTCTCGATTGATGATCTCGCCCGCCCCAATTTTGAAGGCGCCAAGTACGTTTTCACTCCGCCGCTGCGCGAAAAACATCATCCACCGAAATTGTGGGAGGGGCTCAAGCACGATCACCTGCAAGTCGTCTCCACGGACCATTGCCCATTCTGCTTCGAGGACCAGAAAATCCTCGGTAAAGACGATTTCACGAAGATTCCCAATGGCGGGCCGGGCGTCGAGAATCGTCTCCAACTCCTTTTTCACTACGGCGTAAATGAAGGCAAGCTGTCCTTGAACCGTTTTGTCGAAATCGTCTCGACCACGCCCGCGAAACTATTTGGTCTCTATCCACGCAAGGGCGAGTTGGCCGCAGGAAGCGATGCGGATATCGTCATCTGGGATCCGAACGCGGCCCATACCATCAGCGCGAAAACTCACCACATGCGCGTGGATTATTCGATGTTTGAAGGCTTCCAGGTCAAGGGTAACGCCCGCACGGTGCTCTCCCGCGGCGAAGTGGTGGTGGACGGAGGGAAATTCCTCGGCCGCACAGGCCGCGGCAGCTTCCTGAAGCGCGTCGCGCGCGGCGGGGCATGGCAATAACTGGCAACGGCCGCATGGTTTCCAGCCAAGACCGCACACTTTATAACGAAGACCTTGCGCCGGTTTCCGCCGAGCGCCGCACCTGGGGCGTTTACAATTACGCCTCGCTCTGGGTCGCGATGAGCGTCTGCATTCCCACCTACATGCTCGCCTCCGGGCTCATTGCCGGAGGCATGAGTTGGTGGCAGGCCGTCGGGACCATCCTACTCGGCAACCTGATCGTTCTCGTCCCGATGCTACTCAATGCGCATGCCGGGACGAAGTATGGGATTCCGTTTCCGGTGTTCGTGCGCGCTTCCTTCGGCGTCCGCGGAGCAAATATTCCCGCTGTACTGCGCGCGCTTGTTGCCTGCGGCTGGTTCGGCATTCAGACTTGGATCGGCGGCCAGGCGATTTACACCATGCTGGGAATTGTCTGGCCCGCGGCGCGGTCTTCGCAGGCGTCGCTTTGGATTTGCTTCTTCGCTTTCTGGGCGCTTAACATCTTCGTTATCTGGCGCGGGATCGAGGCCATCAAATTCCTCGAAGGCATCGCGGCGCCCTTCATGCTCGGCGTCGGTCTGCTTCTCCTGTGGTGGATTACGTCGCTTGCCGGCGGGCTCGGCCCAGTTCTGAGCGCTCCGAGCAAGTTTCACACGACCGGCGAATTCTTCCAGTTCTTCGTTCCATCGCTGACGGGCATGGTCGGTTTCTGGGCCACAGTCGCGTTGAATATTCCTGACTTCACGCGGTACGCCAAGTCTCAGCGCGCCCAAATGTTGGGCCAAGCCATCGGCTTGCCCACGGCTATGACGCTCTACTCATTCATTGGGGTCGCCGTCACGTCGGCCTCGGTCGTCATCTTCGGCGAGGCGATTTGGGACCCCGTTAAGCTCTTGGGCCGATTCAACCGTCCGGTTGTCGCCCTCGTGGCACTGATTGCGTTGCTCATTGCCACGCTGAACACCAACGTGGCCGCCAACGTTGTCTCTCCATCAAATGATTTCTCGAATCTCAATCCCCGGCGCATCTCCTTCCGCACCGGCGGGCTGATTACCTGCGTGGTCGGGGTGCTGATGATGCCGTGGAAGCTGATGAGCACGTTCAGCGCTTACATTTTCGGCTGGCTCGTTGGCTATTCAGGGTTGCTCGGCCCCATCGCAGGCATCATGATTGCCGATTATTTCGTGCTCCGGCACTGCAATCTTGATGTGAACGACCTCTACCGCGCCGATGGCGTCTATGCCTACTCGCGTGGCATCAACTGGCGCGCCGTCGGAGCGCTGGCCGCTGGCATTGCGGTCGCCTTGACCGGCCTCGTCCTCCCTCCCCTCCGCCCACTCTATAACTACGCCTGGTTTGTAGGGTTTTTTGTCGCTGGCATTGTCTATCTTAGTCTGATGCGCCGATCCCGCTGATTTTCCCCCTTCCGAGCAATCGGCCGGTACGCTCCTCCACGGACCGCTCAGCATGAAAAATGGCTGACGAGTCCTCCCGTTTGTCCCCTATGTAACAAACGACAACTTTGCCATCTAAACCCTAGAAAATTGCCGCGAAGAAAGTACTATTTCCAGAAGATGTCGGAACATCTACACCAGATTGAGCAATCCAAGCAAACTGAAGGATAAGGTGTGAAAAAATGAAAATGAGACTGCTTTCCACGATTTTCTTTTGTCTGACTTTGGCGGCCTTCGCTGCGCATGCGCAGGGCGTTGGCGCCTCAGGCGAGATTCGAGGCACTGTGTCGGATCCAAGTGGCGCGGTGGTCGCGAATGCGACCGTCACCGCGACGGACGTGGAGAAGGGCCTCAAGCATCCGTCGAAATCAGACACGGGCGGCCTTTATGTGATCACCGGTCTCTTGCCCACAATCTATGAGGTCAGAGTCGAGATTTCAGGGTTCCAGACCCAGATTCAAAAGGGCGTCGTTGTGACTGTCGGGCAAACTGTCGTGCTCGATTTTCACCTCAAGGTCTCACAAGTCTCCGAATCCGTGGAAGTGACGACGGAAGCCCCGGTCGTGGAAACCACCCGCGGCTCACAGGCGAACACCATCAATCAAATGCAGATTCAGGATTTGCCCATCAACCGCCGCGACTATCTGACGTTCACTCTGCTCGCGCCGGGCGTGTCGAATGCAACAAAGCTGCTGGACTCCCAGGATTTTCGCGTCGTGCAGACGCCCCAGAGCGGACTCTCACTCTACGGGAGCAATGGCAGAGGCAATAGCGTAACAGTAGACGGCGGCGAGTCGAATGATGATTCGGGCGGCGTCCGCTTGAATCTCGGCCAGGAAGCCGTCCAGGAATTTCAGATTAATCGCAGCAACTACGGTGCGGATCTGGGTTCAGCGAGCGGGGCTTCCATCAACATCATCAGTAAATCAGGCACGAATCACGTTCATGGCAGCCTTTTCGGCCTTTTCCGGAATCAGGGTTTGGATGCGCAAGACCGATTCTCCTTTACACCGGCCCTCGGCGTCGGTGGAGTTTTTAATCCGGCGAACCCGGATATCTTAGGTACTCCCGTGAAGGACGCCCTGAACCGCCAGCAGTTTGGCGGTTCGCTTGGCGGGCCCATCCGAAAAGATAAGACATTCCTGTTTGGATCCTTTGAAGGACTGCTCCAGAGTTCTCAGAACAGCGTTCCGATATTGAATGCCACAACCGTCTTCCGTCCCGACGGCACGCCTCTTCCGGGAACCAGCATTGTCGTGAATCCCTTCAACAATCAGGCGGCTATCATTAGTGGCCTTGCTGCGCTGCCCGGAAATCCGGCGGTCCCCTGCCTCACCGGTCAGCCTGCCCTCCCGGCGGCCACCTGCGCGGGAATTTTGAATAACATCCTGACCATCAATCCGGCGTCAAGCCCGCTGAATGCGTTCCTTGTGAATCAATTTGAAAACAATGGCGGATTGTCTCCCTATAGTCAGAACGATTATCTTGCGAATGTCAGGTTGGATCATTCGTTCAATGATCACGACCAGTTGAATGTCTCCTACATATTCGGGCATGACAGCGAAGCGAACCTGGACGCTCTCGGGCTTACGGGATTCTCCCGGGGGAATTCGATTCATTCCTATGACCACACTCTTTCGGCGGGATGGTTCCACTCTTTTGGCGCGCAAACGCAGAATGAATTGCGAGGGCAATTTAGCTATTCCACCTTCGATGCCCTTCCAAAAGTTCCCGGCCAGGTGGGGCTCGACATCGCTGGATACGCCTCCTTTGGTACCAATATCTTCCAGCCGAGCCTCTCCATCTTGCGCCGCTACGAAGTGGCGGATAGCGTCACATTTAACCGGGGCCGCCACACCATAAAGGCTGGAGTATATTTCCTGGAGCGCGGGAACCACACCGAATCTCACACATTCTTCCCGGGCCGCTTTGTATTTGGGAATTTGCCCGGCGGGATTCTGAGCCCGTGTCTGCAAGTCCCCGCCGCATGCAGCCTAACCGCTGCGCCCGCGGCCATCAACGCGCTGCAGTCGGCCTCATTGGGTCTGCCACAGTTCTATCAACAGGGATTTGGAAGCCCCAATTACAGTTACCCGAGGCCGTTTACGGCTCTCTATTTCCAGGATACCTGGCAGATGGCTTCGAACTTTTCACTTACGTATGGCCTCCGGTATGAAATGGATGCCCAGACCGGCCCTCTGTCCTCTGACTTGGACAATTTCGCGCCGCGCGTTTCCTTTGCATGGGACCCGTGGAAGGATCACAAGACCGTCGTCCGCGGCGGATACGGAATTTTTTACTCGCCCATCTACGGCCAGATTACTGACGTTGCGCAGACGCTCGGTATCGTGAATGGATTCCAGCAAATCGCGCAGGTTTTCGTTCCGCTCACCGGCCAACCCGGAAATCCCGCGCTCACCTCGGCTGCAATTTTCCAAACGCTATTTGCGCAGGGCAAGGTTCAGTGCACCACACCCACGGCTGGTAATGCCGCATGCATCACTCCTGCGGACCTGGTCCAGTTCGGTATCAATATTTCACATACCATTCTCCAACCGCTCAGCGTAGTCTTCTCGGGCCAGCCCAATTACCAGAGCCCGTATTCACAGCAAGCTTCCCTGGGTGTTGAGCGGGAGATTGCCTCGAACTGGACTGTATCCGTAAACGGCATCTGGGTACGTACACTCAGGCTTCCGGTCGCGATTGACACAAACAATCTTGCCGGGGCGCCCACGACGACTACCACGCTCGCCAACGGGCAGGCCGTCACCTTCCGGAACTGGGGGGCCGCTGCGTGCGCCGTCCTGGTCAACAATCCCTGTTTTGCAAATCTGCTGCTCCTTCAGAACGACGTTTACTCATCCAAGGGCTCGGCACAATACTTTGGCGGGATCATTGAAGTCCGGAAACGGTTTAGCAATCACCTCTCTATGATGGCCAGCTACACCTACAGCAAAGCAATCGACACGACTACGGATTTCAACAGTGACTACGGACCCGTGGACAGTGCGAACCTGCGCGGAGAAAAGGCTCTCTCCGCATTTGACCAGCGCCACAAGATTGTTTTCTCGAGCGTCCTACAAAGTCCCTGGCACAACTGGTTCTGGTCCGGCTTCGAGCTCTCCCCAATCATCAGCTACAACAGCGGGCATCCGTTTAACCTGCTGGCGGGAGCGGACGTAAACCACGATCGCCATTCCACCAATGACCGCCCGATCGGGGCGAGCCGGAACACCGGACTCGGCCCGGATTTCTTTACCTGGGATATGCGGCTGAGCAAAGAGATCCGTATCAATGAGAAAGCGAGTCTCACTTTAATCGCGGAAACCTTCAATCTCCTCAACCGGACGAACTACTCGGGCGTGAATAATGTGGTCGGTTCGAATTTCGGGTTGACTCCGGGGTTTACGACGTTCCGCGTCTCTGGAACCCCGTCACCCCTGCCGAACTCTCCGCTCGCTTTCACGTCGGACTACAACCGGCGCCAGTTCCAACTCGGCGGACGGCTTACGTTCTAAACTCTTACTTCCAAACGCCCCACACTCCCGAAAGAGCGTGGGGCGTTTGCACTTCTGGGTGCTCCCGTCCGGGAAATGGGGACAGAAGAGTTCTTCCCGGCCGTCCTTTCACCGCAAAAGCGTTCCACCGAAATCTGCAAACAAAATCCTTGACACGGAATATGTAATTATCTATAAGTATATACTATTCGTATGTAACTGTGCGAGAATATCCCGTGTCCACTCAACGTAGCCTCAACTCAACAGCCGATCCCCGTTTTTCGTTCTTCCACGCCGCCGCGCATCAAAATGAAATCGGCTCCGGTTATGCCGGCTCAGATTTAATCGCCAGCCATCAAGCCATTCTCTTCCGGGGGCGGCTATGAGAGTCCAACCCGAATTGGATTCACCCGTGTCCACGCCCCTGAGTCGCGCAATAAACCAGCCCTTTCCGCTCCAGGATTCCACCGTGGAAAGCCGGCTGTCCATTTCATCTTACCGCCATCTTTTTTGGAAACGGCGCTGGACGATTCTTCCGATTGCGCTTTCCGTCTTTTTGCTATTTCTTTTCAGCACGCTCAAACAGCAGCCCGCATTCCGTGCACAGGGGACCCTCGAGATTGAAATGCCAAAGAGCAGCGTGGCTAGCATCGGCGAGCTGTTTCAGGATCAGGCAGTCCCGGACAGCTATCTGCAGACCCAGGTCGCAATCCTGGGCAGCAGTCAACTTGCTTCGCATGTGATTGACCACCTCGGATTGACGACGCGGACTTCCCGCGATGCCGCGCCCAATCCGATGGACCCGGCAGATTTTCAGCGCCGTCTCTCCATCACAATTCAGAAGGGGACACGGCTGATTGAAGTCGGATTCGATTCGGAATCCGCGGATTTGGCGGCGAAGTCCGCGAACCAGCTCATGACTTTCTACATCGACCAGGTCCGGGACCGCCGGTCTGCGTCCGCTCAGTCGGCATCCGCCTGGCTCCTTGACCAGATCAATCAGACGAAGACGAAGCTTGAGCAGGACACACTGGCCCTGCAGCGATATGAGGAAGAGCACCGGTTGTACTTTGTCGAAACTGTTGGCGGCGTCCAGCAAAATGTGGATAGCGAGCGCCTCCAGCAGCTTCAGGCCGAGCTCACGCGCGTACAGACGTCGCGCATTGAAAAGGAATCGCTCCACCGGCAGGTGCAATCCGGCGACCTTTCCATACTTCGCAGCACACTCTTCGATGAGTTGCTGAAGAAAGAGGCGGATCTCGGCGCGCAACTCGCCAACCTTTCCTCAAAGTTCGGTCCGAAATTTCCTCAGATCCTGCAACTTCAGGAAGAACTGAAGCAGGTTCGCTCCGCGCAGGACGACGAACGCAAACGCCTTCTGCAAAGAGTTTCCGCGGACTATCAAACCTCCGTCCGGCAGGAAGCTCTCGTGCTCGGCGCATTCCAAAAGCAGCAGGAACTTGTCAGCAGCACAACCCAGCAATTGTTGCAGGATAATTTTCTGAAACATGAAGTGGATCTCGATAAACAGCTCTACGAGGGGCTCTTGCGGCAGGTGAATGATGCCGGCGTCTCCACCCGGTTTGACGCGCCAAACGCGCGTATATTCGAAGCCGCCCAAGCCCCGTCGTTCCCCTCGCGGCCTCGCGTCGCATACAACTTGATCCTGGGCGCGTTTGCCGGCCTCTCGCTCGGTATTGGCTTTGTGTTCACGCAGGAATACCTGCGCGACACCTTCCAGACTCAAGAAGACGTGGAGGCCTCCCTCAACATCCCTTTGCTTGGTGTTATACCCGCCGCTCCCCGCGTGCGCTTTTCCGCTCCAAGTCAGAGCCATCCCGGGTTCCGCGTCGTAATCCGCCTGGGAAGCAATGGCATCGGGGCGGTTGGTCCGCAGGTTTCGAATGATTGGTTCCGGCTTGACAGGTCCGGACCGGACCAATTTGCACTCTCCGAGTCTATCCGGAACCTGCGGACATCCTTTCTCTTTGCGCTGGATGGTGCACTTCCTCGCTCCATACTCATCAGCAGTGCCGCGCCTTCCGAAGGGAAAACGACGATCTCCACCAATCTCAGCATCGCCATTGCGCAGCTCGGCAAGCGCGTCCTTCTGGTGGACGCCGATTTGCGGCGCCCCAGCGTGCACAAGATTTTTTTCGGGGATGCGGGGACAGGACTTGCCAGCTTTCTCAATAGCCCCGGGGATTGGCAGGAATTCGTTCGCCCATCGGGAGTCGCAGGGCTGGACCTCATCGCGGGCGATGAACGGCCGCTCCAGCCCGCCGAGCTCCTCTCGTCGGCAAGGATGCGAGATTTGCTCCGTCAAGCTGTGATGGTCTATGACGTCGTGATCCTGGATTCGCCGATACTATTGAACATGGCGGATAGCCGCGTCCTCGCGTCCTACGTGGAAGCCGTCGCGCTTGTGATTCACAGCGGTCTTACTCCGCGCAAACTCGTGAAACAAGCTTGCGCCAACCTGCGCAACGTGCCCGGCAGGGTAATAGGCGTCGTATTGAATCAGGTAGATACATCAGGAGAGGACTACGCCTACGGGTACTCAGAAGAATCAACCGATATCGAAGAGGACGCTCACGTCCGCCGCGCCACGGCCTGAAATCATTTCGGTATTCGCTGCCCGGGAAGTCGCGCCTAGTAAACAGTCCTGCGCTGCACTGTCGCCTTTGTTGAAAGCGAGAATCGCGGCTCCTGCGCGGCTTTGCCGAGCACCCGTGCGGCAACGTGCTCTCCCATCGCGGGTCCGTGCTTGAACCCGTGCCCGGAGCCGCCGCCCACCAGCCACACGTTTTCGTCCCCGGGATGGCGGTCCACAAGAAAATCCCCATTGGATGTGTTTTCGTACTGGCACACGCGCGCTTCCACCAGCGGCGCATCCGCCAGCGCCGGGAACCGCCGCGCAAGATACGTGCGCGCGGCGGCGATGCCCTCGGCCGTCGGCACGCGAGCGCCGGTATCGGGATCGAACGGCGGGCCGTGCTGGTCGTGTGCGATTTTGAATCCGCGGCTCTCCAAATCCGGCATACCGTACATCAATTCACTCTGGCAGAGCCACCCCGGCATCGCGGGTGGCGCAAAGCGCGAATCCCCCGCCGGCACTCCGAAGAAATAGACCTCTTGCCTGGAAGTAAAAACCCGCTGGCCCAACAGCTCCGGGAAAACCTTTCCGAGCCACGGCCCGCAAGCAAAAACAAATTGGTCCGCCCGAATCTCGCGCCCTGATTCGGTGCGCACCACTGCAGCCCGTCCGGACCCTTCGGGCGCGGAGACACGCTCGTTGAAATAGTCAGCGCCTTCTGTGACGGCGGCCTCGGCCACTGCTGCGACCGCGCGCCTCGCCATCAACACTCCGCTCTCCGGCTCGAGAAGCCCCCAGCTCTCCGGACGAAAAGTAATTTGCGGAAATCGCCGCTCAAGCTCCGCGCGCGTCAGCTTTTCATGCGGCACGCGAACCCGCGCCAGAACATCGAGAGTGGCGCTCATTTGCGCGTCCTTCTCCTGATCTGCAATCCAGAGGATGCCCGTCTTGTGGAAGAGCGGCTTGCCAACGCGCGCGAAGAATTCCTTCCACAACTCCAGCGACCTCACCGACCAGCGCGTGTACAACTCATCCGGCCCGTAACCCATTCGGATGAGCCGCGATTCGCCTCCGGAACTCGCGCGCGCATTGCCCGGGCCATAGGCGTCCACCAGCGCCACGCGCCGTCCCGCGCGCACGAGATTCAGCGCCGCCCACGAGCCGAATACTCCGGCCCCGATTACAGCAATGTCGTATGAAGCGTTCCTTGTCATGGGTTAGTAGGGGCGAGTCTCAAACCCGCCCATTCCCAATTCCTCGCTCCAGCTTAAAGGTTCCCTCCGTCCTTCCTTATCCTAATCTGGGGTGCATCTGGCCCCGATTCAATGTTTAACTTCATCGCGCCAATCTTTTCCTGCGCGTGGAAGTAATCCGTCAAATCCGCCACAGGCAGCGGCTCGAATTCGCCGGAAAGAAAATTCCTAATCTCCAGCACGGACTTTTTTTGCCCGATCAGAATATTCAGCTCCGCCGTCATGTGCTGCGGAACCTTTGCCAGAGCAGCCTGGACCGCCTGCCGATCCGCATCGCTCAATTGTGAGAGCGCCCCACCACCCCCCCCGCCGCGCCCTCCTCCTCCGCCACCACCTCCACCAGCCGCGCCGCGTCCTCCACCACCTAACCGCTCCGGAAACGTCCGCGCCGCGAACTTTTCTTGATCGGAAAGGACCAGTTTCCGGGGGGGTTGGCTCCATCTTTGATTTGCCACACTCGAATAAAACTCAGTCAATTGCCCAGCGAGAATTTCCGCGTGTCTGTCAATGTAGAGCTGCTGATGTGCGAGGTTGTACTTGCCCGCCGTAATTTGGTCCGGATACAGGACGGCCGTGGAACCGATAACGGCCTTTTCAACTTCAGCTTGGTGTTTTACCGAGTTAACGGCGTCTCTATATGCGTTGTAGAGTTGCTCTTCGCTTTCGCTGGTGTCCGCAATATACCCAAGCCCTTTGCGCTCGGCCGCGCCCATTCGCTCTTGCCCGCGCCCCAGCGACTCCGCCGTAATCCGCGCGGCCATCGCGTCATCCGCCGCGGCGATAATTTCCGCCGTAGCGACGCCAACGACTGCCGCGCGCTTGAACTGCGTCGCGTCCAGTTTGTCCGGGGTGTCCTGCGACGAGTGGTACCACGGGTCCGGCCATGTGGAAAAAATAATCGCCGGGATTCCGTGCTGCATGTAGACCACGTGGTCGCTTGACCCGTAATGCTGGCTCGTCCATGTATAGAACGGATCACGGCTGCCATTCGCCGAAATCACCGGCAGCGTGAAGTCGTAACCATGTCCGCGGTACCGCACTCTCTGCCGGTTCGTATTCGACACAAACTCCATCACGCTTTGCGCCACATCATTAATGTAGGAAGGCGTCGTGTCCGGCGTTCGCAGCAAAATCCAGAAGCTTCCTCCACGTGCCAGCCCCAGCCCTTCCATGTCGTAATTCAGGTCCGCGATGAAATGTTTCGCCGTGTCCGGGTGCGCGTTCAGCCAGGCATTCGTCCCGCTGATTTCCGGCACCCACAGGAAATGAATCGCGCGCTTCGGCTTCGGCAGCTTTCCCTCTTTCACCAGTTGCAGAATCGTGCGCCCCATCTCGAGCGTCACCGCGCAGCCGGAATTGTCGTCGTTCGCTCCGTCTTTCAGATAGCCCTCGAATAGGTGCGCCGAAATCACGATTGCCTGATCCGTCGAGCCATCGCCGGGAATCATTGCATGCACGACTTCCAGTTTTCCCGGATATGTTTCCGACTCAACAACGGATCGCATCGAAATCTTTTCTCCGCGTTGCAGCCGCGCCACCAGCTCACGGCCCATTCGCGCCGACACAGCCCAGCCAAATCCAACGTGCGCGCCCTGCGGCGCATTCGCTGATATCCCCTGCGACAGGCTGATATCCGGTTGATCGTCGGGGAAGAGGACGTTGTAGCTGATCACGCCCACCGCGCCGTGCCCGAACACGCCAAGCCGCTGCAGCGCATTTGATCCCGCCGAGCCCAGCACAATTTTGCCCTTCACATCTTTTCCTTCGTAATCTGATTCGCGCGAGCCAAGACCAACGTCAATCAATTCCCCAGTCACGTCTCCAGTTTCGCTGCCGGAGCAAACCGAAATCGCCACGTCGTACACGTCATAGAGTTTTCTCGGCCCCGGCTGCATCATCCAGAGCTGCGCCTTCGTCGCGCGCCAGTCGCGCCCCTGCGTTGGGAACTGTTCGATCTCCACATTCGAGTAGCCGTACTCCTTCGCAAATTTCACCATCACTTCGGACTCGCGCATATGGCCGGAATATTCCGCGGCGTCGCGGACACGGTGGTAGGGCACCTGCTCGAGCACGTGGTGCATCGCGCGCTCGCCGGAAGCCTCGTCGATAATGGCGCGCATCTGCGTCCAGTTCACCAGCGTGCGGTCTTCAGCCTCCTGCCCGTGTAGAAATGGCGCAAGGCACACCAGTCCAATCGCTACCAGCCACAGCCGCGAAATTCTCATCCCGCCCTCCTTATTAGTTGCGCGAAACCCGCGGCGGCAGTTTAATGTACCCCGCCTTGCCGCGCTACGGTCTCCTGCCGTCTCTGTGGAAACCGCTGCGGAGCTGGGTGCGTCAATGTCCTCGAGTGGTTTCCCGTAAGCAGAGGCCTGCCCTACAGGTCTGCGCGAGACATCCTCGGGTTAAATTTTTCACAAATTGCGGAGGTGTAAGGTGCGTAAGGCAATTCGTTACGGATCAATGGCGCTGCTCGCGCTCGTGGTGTTGCCGATCACCGCGCAGATGATGCACATGGACTCGGTGGATCTGGATGCCGTTTACAAGATCAAGCGCGAGGCCATCTACAATTCCCAGGTCATGGACACTCTGAGTTATATCACCGACGTTTACGGCGGACGCCTGACCGGTTCAACCAACACGAAGCTCGCCGGCGATTGGGTCCTCAAGACCATGCAGGATTGGAAGCTCGACAATCCGCATTACGAATTCTGGGATTTCGGCCGGGGCTGGGTTAACGAACGCTTTTATGCCAATGTGACTTCGCCCGTCACTTATCCGCTGATTGCTTATCCACTGGCTTGGACGCAAGGCACCAGCGGCCCCGTCACTGCTGAGGTCGTTCTCGTCGGCGTGAAAAACCCGAACAATCCTGACGCTCCCCTCACGTACCCCATCACCGAAGATTCCGCCGACGCCGTGATCGCCGCCATGAAAGGTACGCTCAAGGGCAAGATCGTAATGATGGACCCGGCGCGAGATATCGCCATGAGCGCCGAGCCGCTTGCCCATCGTTACACGCAGGCCGAACTCGATGAGATCGCCCAGCAGGCCTATCCCGGCCGGGGCCCCAACCTGCCCCCCGGAATTACGACGCAACTCGTGGGAGCGGGTAACACCGTGCTTCAGCGCATCCGTACCAAGCTCCTCAATTTTTTCCTTGATGAGGGTGTTGCCGGAATGTTCCAGGAAGGCCGTGGCGATGGCGGCACCGCTTACGTTCAGTCTGCCACGGGAATTGTGCCTCTTCCCGCTCCGGGGCAGGGTGGTGGACGCGGCGGACGAGGGCCGGGCATTTATGCCGCCAGTGGCGCGCCGCCGACAATCAACCAGGTCGTGCTCGCCGCCGAGCACTACAACCGCATCTACCGCACGCTTCAAAAGAAGGTTCCAGTCACCGTGGAGTTCAACATCCAGAACAAGTTTATTGATAATGGCGGGAAGTCCTTCGACATCGTCGGTGAAATTCCCGGTACGGATCCAGCGCTCAAGGATCAGGTCGTCATGATTGGCGGCCACTTTGATTCCTGGCATGCCGGCACGGGCGCCACGGATAACGGTGTCGGTTCAGCCGTCATGCTCGAAGTGATGCGCGTGCTGAAGGCTTCCGGACTGAAGATGAAACGCACGGTTCGCATCGGACTCTGGACGGGAGAAGAAGAAGGTTTGCTTGGCTCTCGCGCCTATGTCACGGACCACTTCGGCCGTTGCAACAACTCGACAGGGACATGGGAATTGAAGCAGCCCGAGCAAGGAAAGTTTGACGTCTACTTCAACATTGACAACGGAAGCGGCAAGCTGCGCGGCGTCTATCTGCAGGGGAATGAAGCCGCAGGGCCGATTTTCCGCGAGTGGATGAAACCGTTCGAGTCCATGGGGATGAACACCATCACGATTCAAAACACCGGCGGCACCGATCATCAATCTTTCGACGCCGTTGACTTGCCCGGGTTCCAGTTCATTCAGGATCCACTGGAATACGACACGCGCACGCATCACAGCAACATGGACTTGTGGGATCGTGTCCAACCGGACGACCTGAAGCAGATGGCCACAATTGTTTCAACATTTGTCTACCAGGCGGCGAACCGGGATGGGCAATTCCCGCGCAAACCGTTGGCGCCTTGCGTCATTCCGGGTGGTGGCCGCCGCGGCGGGATGTAGAAAAAGCAGTATTTGTTTGGACTTACTCTAGGACGATTTAAGGGGGGCGGGGCTTGTCTGCGATGCGCAGGCAGAATCCGCCCCTTATTTTTTCGGTGAGAGAATATGTGCGGCAGGGCGCGCGAGTTCCTTGGCCCAGTGTGAAAGATGATTGAGCGATTGTGTGTGCGTCCGCTCGAGATGCAGCGGCGTCACCGAGACATTTCCCGCGAATACAGCCATGTAATCCGTATCTTCTCCCAGACCCTCCGTGATTTGCTGTTCGTGCAGCCAGTAATAGGTACGGCCGCGCGGATCTTTTCCTTCCTGCAAAATATTTCGCGTCACCTTTTCCGATTGCCGCGTGAACCGCACACCGCCCGTCCATTCCAGCGGCACGTTTACGTTCAGCAAAACTCCATCCGGCATTCCTTCGCGCAGAATAATTCCGGCGAGGTCGCGCGCAAATTCCGCGGCCTTTTCATACCGGAATCCCTTGCCGCGATGCACCACCGAAATCGCAAATGAGGGAATGCGATTAATCGCCCCTTCCGCCGCGGCGCCCACCGTCCCGGAGTAATAGATGTTTTCGCCCATGTTCCCGCCGCGATTGATGCCCGAAATCACGAGGTCCGGTTTCTCCGGCAGCAACTTGTTGAGGGCGACGATCACAGAGTCGGCGGGGGTGCCCTCGACGGCCCACTCGCGGTCGGCGACCTGGTCAACGAATATGGGCTGGCGCAGGGTCAGCGCCTGCGCGGAGGCGCTGCGCTCGTGCGAGGGCGCGACGACGCTGAGCGTCGCCGTGTCGCGCAGCGCATCGACCAGCGCGCGCAGCCCTTCGGCGTGGATTCCGTCGTCGTTCGTGATGAGTATGTGCGGCATAGCGAATAACCAGAATAACAGGAACAGCGATTGCATTCATGGCGGGAATCGGAGCGCGTGTCTAAAAAATGCGGCGGACGCTTCCTAAAATTGCACAAGGGCGGAGAAGGATGCGCGGGGAAAAATGGTCGGGACGACTGGATTTGAACCAGCGACCTCACGCACCCCAAGCGTGCGCGCTACCAGGCTGCGCCACGTCCCGACCGGCTGAAGCGCGCCCTGGGGAGGGCGGCTTCGCGCGCTGCTGCGGCGCGGAAAACCGCCGAAACAGCGCGAAAATCAGGGTATCACTCGGTTTCCAGCAGCGTCAAGAATTGGCGCAGAGCGTCGCGCAAATCCTGGAGTACCTTGCGGCTGACCGCGGGCAATGGGTCGCCAGCGGAAACTCCCGCTGCGCCCCCCAGGCCTCCGTGCGAACCGCCAGGTTCGCCCGAGTGCTCAGCGCCATCGCCGCCGTTGGCGTGGGCCCCGTTTCCAGCACTGTTGGCAGCGTCATGGCCTGCGTGCTCGCGGAGGTGACGCCGGGCTCCTGCGATAGTGAAGCCCTCGTCGTAGAGCAGGCGGCGAATCTCCATGACGGTCTGCACGTCTTCGCGGCGGTAGAGCCGGTGCCCCTTCGGGCTCTTCTCCGGCTGGAGCATTGGGAATTCCGTCTCCCAATAGCGCAGCACGAAGGTCTTGGTGGCCGTGAGGCGGCTCACCTCGCCGATGCGGAAGAAACTTTTCTCCGGCAGAAGATGTGCCGCGTGGCCGTTTCCTGTTTCAGACATGGTTTGCGACTCTTCGCGCGACGGGGGCTGGTCCGCTCGTCCTTATCCTAGCGCCTTTTGCGGCGCTGTCAATCTGCCGTTCCACAGGCAGTGGATTACGCTTTCGATGCGAGCCACCAGCGGTGCAGCGCAACGAGCGACCAGATGGCTTCGACAATCCCAAATGGCCAGGCTCCCTGAAGAAATCCATAGATGGAGCCGAGAACACACGCGCCCGCGAAGGCCAGGATGAACCAGCGGCTGCGTTTTTCGAGCGCGTAAAATAACAGCATCGCCGTTACGGCAAAAAGCCCGAAAGCGGTGAGAGCGTTCACGCGGAAATCAACGACTTGGCCTGTCACGGTGCGAATGTCCATGCCTTGTCTTACTTGGTTTGCCATGGCGCGAGATTCGGCTCCGCCGCGGTTTCACCGGCTTCTTGCTGCGCTCGCGGTGGCCGCGCTCTTTCATGCGCTGGAGGAA
>JBGPHM010000065.1:0-19125 GCA_041484365.1 Terriglobia bacterium
GTCGAAAACGAGAAGGCCGTCTTTGACGGAGTAAGAGGGCGCGTCGGTGTAAGTCTTGAAAATGCGGATGCGCGTCTCGCCGCCCTTGGGGACGGGCGCCGCGAGAGTGACTTTCAGGAATAAATCGTCATCGGCAGTGCGGGATCCGGCTTCGCCGGTGGCCTTGGCGTCCTTGCCGCTAACGGTCTCGAACTTGAGGTCCAGTCCGGTGGCGCGGTCAATGACGCGCTCTTTCGATGCGGTCGAGCCGGGGCGAATGGGATTGAAAAAGTAGTGCGCGCCTTCGCGAGTGACGGTGACGTCGTAAGTGATGGCGAATTGATGCGTTTCGGGCGGCAGCAGATCGTAGAGAGTGAATTCGTCGGACGCGAAAGCGGGAATCGCAAGAAGCAATCCAAGAATGAGAATGAAACGGCGCATGTTTGCGAACCGGGAGTCTAGCATGTCAGCCTCTGCTCAGGGAGCCTTCGTGGCGACGACGCCGATGTTTGCGACCGTGCCGCCCTTGTTCATTGTTGGCAGCGCGCAAACGTAAAGCACGACACCAGCGACGGGCGAGCGCAATTCGCGAATTGTATTGCCGAAATAATCCGTGACGTACCCAATTTCGGTTCCGGCGACGACATAGTTCCCTCGATTCACGACCGGGTAGAAGATGCCTTCCTGATCGCTGGTGACCGTCTCCACTTTCTCAATCCACACCGGATTCTGAACAAAGGGCGCGTTGCCGGGCAGCATTTTGAGATAGCGCATGATGTTCTGGCAGCCCCAGGCGAGCGCGTTGACGTCTCCGGGCTCGACGGTGCCGCTGTAGCCGGCCTCCGCGATTGCCGCGGGTTTGCCACGCGTGAGAGCGGTGTTGGAAAGATAGCGCGACGCGGCGGGGTCGCGAGGAAAGTCGGTTTGGATGATGATGTGATCAAGGCCGAAGGCGAGCGCCATTTCGCGCGAGATGCGGTCAACCTTTTCATTCCCGCTAACGGTCCAGTAACTGTACGGGCGAAGATTCTCGTCGAGGTCGCCGCCGTGAAGGTCAATCAGAAAATCGCAACGCTCGACGATTTGCTTCGTGATGATGTAGGAAACGCGGTCAGTCTGCGTGCCGTCCATCTTGCCGGGATAGAAGCGGTTCATGGACTTGTTGTCCACGGGATTGACGTGCGGGACTTTTTGGAGGAACGAAGCGCTGTTGACGAGTGGCACGAGAATGACGGTGCCGCTCACGTCGGCGGGATCGAGCTGCGTGATGAGGCGTTCGACGGCGATGATGGAGGCGTACTCGGTGCCGTGCGAGCCGCTGACGATGGCAAGAACAGGGCCGGGGCGCGTGCCGCGAATTACGACGACGGGGATTCGCGTGGCGGCGTCGCTGCCTGCGGGGATGTCGAGGTAGCCGGTAGCTTTCTGGCCGGGCGCGGCGTTGGCGCTGCCAACGGAAAAATTGCCTTGCTGCTGGGCGCGCGCGGACAGAGCAAAAGCAGCGGCTGCAATCATAAGAATAATTCGCGGAATGAGTCGCAGAAGACGGGGCATAATTCCTCCTCGAAGGTAAGGCGCACGCTAGCACTCCGGAATTGAGGGTGTCAACGCGTTAAGGTGCGATTAAGCAATCGTTTGTTCATTTGAAGGAGTGTCACGCGCACCGTGCGGACACTGGATGGAGGTTGGTGAAATGGAAGGCAAGAGTTTCATGAAGCGAGTGGGGTCCATGTGGTTTGTGTGGATACCCGTTTTGGCGATTGTGATCTTTCTGAGCCTGCCGTGGGGCCGCGAGAAGGCGCAACATTTTCTGGACTCTCTGCGGATGCAAAAGGTGCAGGCAGTGAATGTGGACCTTTCGAGTTTTGTGGGGCCGAGTGCTAACAGGTCGCTGCAACAGATGGTCAGCCAGATGATTTCGGACAAAGTGACGGTGACGCTGAACGAGAGCGATCAGGCCGCGGCGGACGCGGCGGCAGCCGGGCAGATCGCCGGATTTCGCGTACAACTTTTGAGCAAACGCAAGGATGCGCCGAAGCTCACCGTGACGGGAGCGCACGCCCTGCAAATGTCGGTGGACCGCGGGAGGCTGCAAGCCATTTTCAATGAGGCGGGGCGGCAGGATCTTGTGCTGCCATCAAACCTGGAGGGCGCGCAGGTGTTTGTGAAGATTTCGCGCGCCGTGCACGCGCAGTACGGCAATTGTCCCACGCGCGGGAATGCTGCGGAAGGTGTGACGGGGCCGCCGCCTCCGACAACGGAATTCAGCAATTGCGTTTATTTGAGCGAGGGGCCCAGTCCAGTGGTGGATTTTCCTGCGAGCCTGCACATCGAGCAACTTGCGGAGATCGGGCTGGAGCTTGCAGGCATGAGTCCGGCACAGGCGCAGGAATTCCTGAAAACAGTGGATTGGAAGACGACGCTGGGAATGTCTGTGCCGAGGTTTATGCGTTCGTACGAGGGTGTTGTGATTAACGGGGCGCCCGGCACGCTACTCAACACAGTTGGAAGGCGCGGGCCGACTTATACGATGGCGTGGGCCAAGGGCGGGATCGTGTATTCGCTTGTGGGATACGGCAGCTCGGGCGATGCGCTGACCCTGGCGGAGTCGGTGAAGTGATTCGAAATTGATAGTGAGGATGCCGGCCTGAACTCCACAGACAATTCCGCCATTCGCACGGAAAACCTGCGAAAAGTTTACGGGAAAAAAGTGGCCGTGCGCGGACTCTCGCTTGAAGTCCCGCGCGGCGCAATTTTTGGTTTTCTGGGGCCGAATGGCGCAGGGAAAAGCACATCCATCAAAATGTTGCTGGGCCTGGTGAGGCCGACGGAGGGGCACGCATACGTGCTGGGCGCGCCTTCGACGGACGTGCAGGTGCGTCGAAAGATTGGTTTCCTGCCGGAGGATTTCCGTTTCTACGAATGGCTGACACCGGGCGAGCTGCTGCATTTCCACGGACGATTGTGCGGAGTCGCTGCAAGCCAGTTGCGCGAGCGGGTTCCCAATCTGCTGGAACTTGTCGGGCTCACGCCGCATCGCGACAAGCGGCTGTCAGAATTTTCGAAAGGCATGCTCCAGAGGGTTGGACTGGCGCAGGCGCTTGTCCATGAACCGGAGCTGATTTTTCTGGATGAGCCGACGTCGGGGCTCGATCCGATGGGACGGCGGCTGGTGCGGGATGTAATCCGTGCGCAACGCGAACGGGGCGCGACCGTGTTCCTCAATTCGCACTTGTTAAGCGAGGTCGAGATCACGTGCGATGAGGTCGCGTTCATAAAGGATGGAGAAGTGATTGCGCGGCGCGACCTGCGACAATCTCCGCAAGGCGAAATCCGCGTGGTGGTTCGAGGGGCAAAGTTTTCCTCGGGGATGATCGCAGGTCTGAAGAAGTGGACCGCCTCGGCAAACATAGAAGGCGAGCAGCTCACACTCACAACTCATTCGACGGAAGTGCTGCCCGACGTGCTGCGGCACATCGTGGCGGCAGGCGCGGACGTGTACGAGTTCAAGCCGGAGCGGCTCTCGCTGGAGGATCTGTTCGTGCGCATCATGGGCGAGGATCGAGGACTTTGATGGGTCTGTGGCTCATGGCGGGCATCACGTTTCGCGAAGCGGCGCGAAGGAAAATTCTTTGGACCGCGCTGATCGCGGGCGCGGCATTTCTCGCGATATTCGGAGTGGGGCTCCATTTGCAGATGTCGGAATTCCAGACGCGCCAGACGGCGCCTTTCATGCGATACCAGGTGATGAGCAGCATTTTGTTGATTGGGCTTTACACTGTGGATTTGCTTGCCGTGGTCATGACGATTCTTACGGCGATCGACACGATATCGGGAGAGATCGCTTCGGGAACGATTCACGCGATTGCGATGAAGCCAATCGCGCGATGGCAAATCCTCGCGGGGAAATGGACTGGATTCGCGGGGATGGTGGCGATTTACGTGGCGATGATGTTCGGCGGAACAATTGCGATGGGGAGTTGGCTGGGCGGAGTGACGCCGCAGAACGCGATTCGCGGCGCGGCGCTGGTTTACCTGGAATGTTTGGTCGCGCTGACGGTTACGATCATGTTCGGCACGTGGTTTTCGACGCTGACAAACGGCGTGCTCGTGCTCGGGCTGCACGGACTCGCGTTCATGGGCGGCTGGCTCGAACAGATGAGCGGGTTCACGCAAAGCTCGAAGCTGGTGCTGGTGGGCGTCTATACAAGCCTGCTCATGCCGAGCGAGACGATCTGGCGGCGCGCGGCGTTTGAGATGCAGCCCCCGCTGGCGGGGTCGCTGCAATTCACGGTTTTTCCCGATGTTTCAGTGCCGAGTGCGACGATGATCGGGTATGCGGGGGTGTATATGGCGATTGCGCTCGCGATTGGCATCTATCACTTCCAGAAACGCGATCTCTAAGCTGCGGCCTTCCTCTGCGGAATTTTCGTGGGTCAATTCTGATAGAATCTGCGGATTCAGCCGGAATCTGTGCTTGTATGCGGCTGCAAAGAGACGCCACCGGAATGTCCACTGAAGCGACAGCTACCGCAACCGAAAAAACGAGACACGACTGGTCGCTGGCGGAGATTGGCGCGATTTATTCGTTGCCGATGCCGGAGCTGCTTTTCCGCGCGCAGCAGGTGCATCGCGCGCATCATGCGCCGGACCAGGTGCAGACCTGCCGATTGCTTTCCATCAAGACGGGCGGATGCCCGGAGGATTGCGCGTACTGCCCGCAGAGCGCGCATTACTCGACGGGGCTCGAGCGCGAATCGCTGATGAATCCGGGCACGGTGATCGATGCGGCGCGGCGGGCGCGCGCGGAGGGTGTTACGCGATTCTGCCTGGGCGCGGCGTGGCGGGAGGCGCCGGAAGGAAGAGAATTCGAGCAAGTGCTCGAGATGGTCGCGGGGATTGCCGCGCAAGGGCTGGAGGTTTGCTGCACTCTGGGGATGCTGACGGACGTGCAAGCGCAGCGGCTGGGTGAGGCAGGGCTGACGGCATACAACCACAATTTGGATACGTCGCCGGAATTTTATGGAGAAATTATTACGACGCGCGTTTATGAAGACCGGCTGCGAACGCTCGCGGCGGTGCGCAAGGCTGGAGTGACCGTTTGCTGCGGCGGAATTGTTGGGATGGGCGAATCGGAGCGCGACAGGCTAGGGCTGCTCCAGCAGCTCGCGAACCTGACTCCCCATCCGGAAAGCGTTCCGATCAATACTCTTGTGCGCGTGGCGGGGACTCCGCTTGCCGAGCAGCCGTCGCTTGACCAGCTTGTGCTGGTGCGGATGATCGCGACGGCGCGGATTTTGATGCCGCGCTCAATGGTGCGATTGGCGGCGGGGCGGCAGCAAATGACGCGCGAGGCCGTGGTGCTGTGCTTCGTCGCAGGCGCGAATTCGATTTTTACCGGCGAAAAATTATTGACGACGCCGAACCCCGGCAAGGATGAGGACGCAGAACTGTTGGAAGAACTCGGGCTGCGGCCGATGGAGTCCCATGCCGGATGAGGATGCAGCTCGGCTGGGCGAGAACCTGGAATCGCTACGCAAGGCAAATCCTTCCGCGGAATTGACGCGCGCGCTCGAAGCGGAACTTGCTGAGTTGACTGCGCGCGGCGAGCTGCGCACTCTCGAAATTCCCACTGGAATCAATCTCTGCTCGAATGACTATCTCGGACTCTCCACGCACCCCGCGCTTCGCGAAGCAATAGCGGAGGCAGTCGCGCGTGCGGAGCGCATGAGCGCGAGGGGATCACGGCTGCTCGCCGGCCCCTCGCGCGAGTGGGACGAACTGGAGAATGAATTTGCAGCGTTCGCGGGGGCAGAAGCCGCGCTGTTTTTTACGTCGGGATACATGGCAAATATTGGATTGATCGGAAGCGTGGCCGGGCGCGACGATGTCATATTCTCAGATGAGTTCAACCACGCAAGTTTGATTGACGGAATTCGCCTCTCGGGCGCGGACAAGGTGATCTATGCGCACTGCGATTTGAATGCGCTGGAGACCGCGCTATCGGCGCACGGCGCGCGGCGCTGCCGGAAGCTAATCGTCACGGAAAGTGTGTTCAGCATGGAAGGCGACATCGCGCCCCTCACGGAAATGGCAGCACTTGCGGGGAGGTATGGCGCGGCGCTGATTGTTGACGAGGCGCACGCAGTCGGAGTATTCGGACCTGAGGGGCGCGGGTGTGTCGCGCAAGCCGGTCTGGAGGATGAAGTGTTCGCCACTGTTCACACGTGCGGGAAGGCGCTGGCGAGCGCGGGCGCGTTTGTGTGCGGCAGCGCGACGCTGAAGACGCTTCTCGTCAATCGCGCGCGGACTTTTCTTTTCAACACGGCGCTGCCGCCGTTTTTTGCGGCGCAGATTCACGCGGCGCTCGGACTGGCGCGCGCGGCGGATTCGGAGCGCGCGAGGCTTCATTCGATGGCGCGGACTTTGCGCGCTTCGTTGCGCGAGAGCGAATGGGACATCGGCGCGAGCGCGTCGCAAATTATTCCGGTGATGGTTGGAGAGAATGCCGCAGCGAACCGGATGGCGGCGGAGCTTGAGAGCAAGGGATTCGCGATTCGCGCGATCCGTCCGCCGACAGTGCCCGAAGGCACAGCGCGGCTGAGGATTTCGCTGACATGCGGATTGCGAAATGGAGAGCTGGCTCGTTTGTGCGATGCGATGAAGGAATCACGCGGACGCGCAGCGGTAGCGGCAGGTGCGGCATGAGCCAACGATATTTTATTACGGGCACGGACACGGGAGTCGGGAAAACCGTACTTTCGGCACTGCTGTGCGCGGCGCTCGACGCGTGCTACTGGAAACCGATTCAGACGGGAACGGACGAGGGGATGGACAGCCGCACGGTCGCGGAACTTGCGGAATTGCCAGAGGCGCGAATTATTCCGGAAGCATATCGCTTTCGGCAGTCAGTTTCGCCGCAACTGGCTGCGCGGTGGGCGGGCGAACGGATTAGCTTGAAAGACTTGCAAATGCCGGAGGCTGCGCCGGGCGTGGCGCTGATTGTGGAAGGCGCGGGCGGCGCGCTGGTCCCGTTGAACGAGCGCGAGTTTATGGTGGACTTGATGCGGCAATTTGCGCTGCCGGTGTTGCTGGCGGCGAGGAGTTCGCTGGGCACGATCAATCACACGCTTCTTTCGCTCGCGGCGCTGGGGCGTGCGGGGCTCAAGGTGGAGGGAGTTGTGCTAATTGGAGAGCGGAACACAGACAACCGTGAGGCGGTTGAGGAATATGGACGCGTACGTGTCGTCGGCGAAATTCCGCGAATTGAGAAACTGTGCCGCCCGGCATTGCTCGAAACATTTGAAAAACATTTCGACAAGAAAGTTTTCCTTCCCGCTGCGCGATCGTCCGCGGCCTCGGCTTCATCGTCCACATGAGCGGGACTTCTCCAAAGACGGCGCTTGACGCACTGCAAATCTGGCACCCTTTTACGCGCGCGGGTGTGGACCCCGCGCCGCTGCGCATTTCGCGCGCCGAGGGCGCGTGGCTCGTCACCGAAGATGGGCGCCGGATTCTGGACGGCATTTCCTCGTGGTGGGTGAATCTGCACGGCCATGCGCATCCGCGCATCGCGGAGGCGGTGGCGGCGCAGGCGAAGATACTCGAACACGTCTTGCTCGCGGGTTTTGTGCACGAGCCGGCGGAACGCCTGGCGGAAGAGCTGCGTCGCGTTGCGCCAGCGCCGCTCGAGCACATTTTTTTCTCAGACAACGGATCGACGGCGGTCGAAGTCGCGCTGAAGATGGCGCTGCAATACTGGCGCAACACTGACCGCAAAGGGGGGCGCGCGGAGAAAAGCGAAATCATCGCGCTGGAGCATGGTTATCACGGCGACACCGCGGGCGCGATGTCCGTGAGCGAGGATTCGGCGTTCACCGAGGCGTTCGCGCCGATGCGGTTTCCCGTGCACCGGGCGCATACGGCGTATTGCTACCGCTGCCCCGTGGGGCTGAAGCGCGAGTCGTGCAACATCGAATGCGCGGATTCGCTCGAAAAGATTCTGCGTGAGCGCGGCGAAAAAATTGCAGCCGTGATCGTTGAGCCGCTGCTGCAGGGAGCGGGGGGGATGATTGTGCATCCCGTGGAATTCCTGCAACGCGTTCGCGCGCTGACGGCGAAATACGATGTTTTGTTGATTGCCGACGAGGTGCTGACGGGATTTGGACGCTGCGGCACGATGTTTGCCTGTGAATTAGCGGGCGTCACGCCGGATTTGATGTGTCTCTCGAAAGGGTTGACTGGTGGTTTCTTACCGATGGGCGCGACGCTTGCGACTTCGCGTATTCATGACGCGTTCACCGGAGTGGATCCCGCGCGCACGTTCTGGCACGGGCACTCCTACACGGGGAATCCGCTCGCGTGCGCCGCGGCGGTGGCGAGCCTGGAAATCTTTCACACGGAGCCGGTGTTCGAGCGGATCAATGCCATTGCGGCAATTCATAGCGAGCGTCTCCCGCGATTGGCAAACCTTGCCGCCGTCGGCGACACGCGGCAAATCGGGAGCGTCGCGGCGATTGAGCTTCGCGCCGATGATGTGGGCTACCTTTCCGCTCTACGTCCAAAACTCTACCGATTCTTCCTCGAACGGGACGTGCTGCTGCGTCCGCTGGGAAACGTGATTTATGTTCTGCCTCCTTATTGCATCGAGGGGAACGATTTGCATCATGTTTATGATGTAATCGAGGAAGCGATCCAATCCATCATGTAATCCTGCGGGAACGGAATCCGTTGCGAAGCTCCGGCCCCGCGCCACTTCCTGTTAGAATGCCGCGACTCAAATTCAGCAGGTAATTCCGCGAATGGACCGATTTCACATTCCGCACTGGCTGCAGGGCGTGCTCGCCACCTCGGGCGGGCTCGCGCTATTCGTCGTCGGATTTGTTGATTCCTCGTTCATTCCGCTTCCTATTATCTCCGATGCCCTGACGATCAAACTTTGTGCCGACAATCCCGTGCGAATGCCATATTACGCGCTGATGTCCACCGTGGGCTCGGTGTTGGGCTGCATGATGTTGTATTACATCGCGCGGAAAGGCGAAGAAGCGCTGTTCCACAAACATGCAGGCGGGCGCGCGGCGCGCATCCGGCACTGGTTGGAACGCAACGGTTTTATCACGATTCTCATCGCCGGGCTGATGCCGCCGCCAATGCCATTTAAGGTCATCGTGATTGGCGCGGGCGCGCTGGAAATGCCTGCGCGAAGTTTTTTCTTCGCGGTATTGATTGCTCGAACGATACGGTTCTTCGGCGAAGGATATCTGGCGGCGCGATACGGTCACGAAGCGTTTCAATTTCTTTCCACTCACAAGGTTTTCATGGGGCTCATCACCGTGGGCGTTGTTGCATCGCTGTATGTCCTGGCGCGGGTATTCACGCGCGCCCCGAAAACTTCAGTCTGAAGGCGAATGAAGCGTTTCGCGCTTCGGGCGATTGCCGCCAATCAGCGCCACCACCCAGAATTCATTTTCAATACTTCGTTGACGACCTGCGCCCGCGAATTCAATTCAATCACCGCAGTAATCGTCCTGCCGGGCGGCGAATGCTCTTCAAACCGGATGTCCGTGATTTCGGCATGAAAACCCGCATCAGTCTGCTCGATGTGCGCGCGGGGAAACCGGGCGAAGCTCAGGAAGAGAATTGCTGTTGGCGTTGCGCGCGCGGCCTCAAGAGCGGCGGACCCTTCCGGCTTGAAATAGGTGCGGCCGGATTCGGGATCGAAGGCCGGGCCAATAATAGGCACGTCCACGCGAAAAAACGCATTTTCCGTGGCCACAACGCCATACCACTTGAATGGCGAGGTGGAATCGGGGAAAGCGCCCGCGTCCAATGGTGACGCGCCGCGATAGAGGCGTGAGTTGAGCATTTGCACCGCACGCATGTGGAGAATTTCACGTCCGCCGGTGTAGATCGTCAGCAACGCCAGCGCGACGAAAGCCCCGCGAGCGGCGCTCCGCGACTTGCGCTTCGCGCCGATTTCATCGGTGATGAGCCGAAAGAGCGCCGGCAGAAGAATTCCTGCGAGCAGGAGAATAAGTATCCAGGGATCGAGCGGCGCGATCAAATCGAGCGAGAACCATCGTCCGCTAAAGGGCCAGAAGAGTTTCACTCCGTAACTTCCCGCAAAATCAAATGCGATGTGGAGCGCAACGCCCGTTGCGCAAACGGCGAAAGCCCGGGAGAAGCGGATCGGCATCGTGGCGTGTTTGCGTCCGGCGATTGTGAAGGCGAAGGCAACAATGCCTGCGATAACAAGGGCGCCAACAAAAGAATGCGTTGCAGTGAAGCGGCCCTCGAGGTAAGCCCGCGGCCCGCCAAGGCCGCTGACCAAATCCATATCCGGCACGAGGCCGGCAACAATAATCATCGGCGTGGCGAGACGCGTTATACGGTTGAGGCCTGCTCGGCTCGCGGTGACCAAAAGGAGAAGATGAGAGAGTGGGTCCATTCGCGCTGAATCATACTACGACGCTTCAGTGCGAAGGGCCTCTCCCATTTCTGAAGTAGGCGGGACAGTTTTCCGGCACGACAATCGTGAGCGCGTCCGGCACGATTGTGAAATCCGCGGGCAGAGTGTGCCACGGCTCGCCGTCCACTTGCGCATAAACGGTTTCGTTTGCAGGCGGCTCGCAGAGCACTGAACTTGTCTTCAGAAACTGGACATCGCGCATGCGGCGAAGCATTCCAGTCCATGTGGCGGGAAGGTAGGCCATATAACGGAGCGCGCTTTGCGTTTGAAAAAGCGCCAGCTCAAATTCGTTGCTGAAAAGGTCCGCGCCGGTGGTGATGGAAAACGGGCCGCCGTATTTCTTGGTGCGGCCAACGATCATCAGAGTGGCTTCGGTTGTCTTGCCGCCGTCCGTGACGCGGAATCGCGGAAATGAGTAGCGAACGAGCTGCTTAAACCCTTCCATCCAGTAAGCGAGGATTCCAGCTTTCAATTTCAGCGCGGAGTCGAGCGCGTGAACGAGCGCGCCATCCGCGCCGGCTCCAGCGACGGAGAGAAAATAACGGCTCGCGTTGCGGTCTGCGTGCGGAGTCATCATGCCAAGCGCGATCCGCACGGGCGTGCCGCGCGTGACTTGTGCCGCAGCGCGGGGGATGTTCCAGGAAATGCCGAGTTCCTTGGCGAGGATGTTGGCGGTTCCGGCAGGCAGCAGTGCCACCGGAACCTGACTGCCCGCGAGGCCGTTAACGGCTTCGTTGAGCGTGCCGTCTCCGCCGCAGACGACAACCATTTGTGCGCCGCCCTCCGCCGCCCGGCGCGCAAGAGCGCCTGCAACGCCGGGGCCGGTGGTGGGGCACAAATTAGTGTCAATGCCCGCTTTAATGAGGATTTGACGCGCTTCTTCAAGTTGTTTCGGACGGCGTGGATGCCCGCCTCCCGCGAGGGGGTTATAGAGAATCGTGGCTTTGCGAATTCCAGAGAGCATTTTTCCCCGCCTACCGCGGTGCGCACGCAATGCAGGCCACCGCGCATTGTATAATGCCTCGCCGAAGCCACCGGTGCCTTTGCCGGGGCCTGCACCTCAATGAGCACGTCCGCCGCCAAACAGCAAGTCAGACAGCAAGCGGAAAAGCTGCGCGAGCAGATCCGCAGGCACGAGCATCTCTATTACGTCCTCGATGAGCCGGAAATCTCCGACGCGGAATTCGACCGTTTGATGGAGCGGTTGAAGAAACTCGAAGCCGACCATCACGAACTGGCCACTCCTGATTCGCCGACGCAGCGCGTGGGCGGCGTCCCGCGCGAGGGATTCCAATCCGTGCGGCATACGCGGCAGATGATGAGCCTCGACAACGCATTCTCATTCGGGGCGCTTGGCGAATTCGACCGGCGCGTAAAGGAGCTGGCCGGGAGGGAGCGCGTTGACTACGTTGTGGAGCACAAATTCGATGGTCTGAGCATTGCACTAAGCTACAAAGACGGCGTTCTCGTTCGCGGCGTGACGCGCGGCGATGGGACCACTGGCGAAGACGTGACGCCAAACGTGCGGACGATTCGCTCGATTCCACTGAAGGTGGACGCTGCGGCGCTGAAAAAACTTGGCATGAGCGCGGATTTTGAGGTGCGCGGGGAAATCATCATGTCGCGCAAGGCGTTTGAAGAGTTGAATCGCCAGCAGGAGGCGCAGGGCGGCAAGCGGTACGTCAATGCCCGGAATACCGCGGCGGGAGCAGTGCGCGTGCTCGACCCGGCGATCACCGCTTCGCGAAAGCTCGATTTCTACGGCTACTACCTGTTTGCCTCGCCCGCGAAGGGAACGCAGCCGCCGTTCCGCCGCCATTCAGAAACGCTTGCGGCTCTCGCGAAGCTCGGATTCAGAATGTGCGCGGAATGGAAGATATGTCCGACGCTCAATGACGTCTTGAAGTACTGCGACGTCTGGGATGCGAAACGCGAAAGGCTGCCTTACGAAATTGACGGCATCGTGATCAAAGTGGACGAGTTCGCGATGCAGCAGGAACTGGGCTTCACGTCCAAGGCGCCGCGCTGGGCGATTGCGTTCAAATGGCCCGCGCGGCAGGAGACTACGGTCGTCAATGACATTCGCGTGCAAGTAGGGCGCACAGGAGCACTCACTCCCGTGGCCGTGCTCGAGCCGGTGGTTGTCGGCGGCGTGACGGTGAGCCGCTCGACTCTGCACAACATGGACGAAATCGAGCGGCTGGGCCTGTACATCGGCGATACCGTGCTCATCGAGCGTGCCGGCGAAGTGATTCCACACATCGTGCGCGTAGAGAAGCCGGGAACGGACCGTCGCAAATTTAAGGTGCCGGAGAAATGTCCGGAATGCGGCAGCAGGATTCACAAGGCTCCGGATGAAGTCGCGTACCGCTGCGTGAACGCATCGTGCCCGGCGAAACGCAAGGAATCGCTGCTCCATTTCGCGAGCCGCCACGCGATGAACATTGATGGCCTCGGCGACAAGATCGTGGACCAGCTCGTGGACACGGGTATCGTGAAAGACGTCGCGGAGCTTTACAGCCTGAAGCTCGAGCCGCTCGCGGCGCTCGACCGCATGGGAGAGAAATCCGCGCACAATTTATTGGAAGAAATCGCGGCAAGCAAGAACAACGGCCTCGCGCGTCTGACTTACGCGCTGGGCATGCGGTTCGTGGGCGAGCGGACAGGCCAGTTGCTCGCGGCGCATTTTGGCGACCTGGATGCGATTGCGCGCGCGAAGGAAGAGCAACTCACGGAAGTCGGCGAGGTCGGGCCGAAAGTCGCCGCGAGCATCGCGGAATTCTTTTCGGAGAAAGCGAACCAGGAGCTCATCAAAAAACTGCGCAAGGCGGGCCTGAAGCTCACGGAAGAGCGGAAGAAGCTGGCGGAGAACCGTTTGCACGGGCGATCGTTTGTGTTTACGGGCGCGCTGGCGAATCGCTCGCGCGAAGCGGCGGGCGAACTCGTCACGCAGTACGGCGGCAAAGTGATTAGCTCGGTCAGCAAGCAAACGGACTACGTTGTCGTGGGCGCGGACCCAGGGTCGAAGTATGACAAGGCAAAATCGCTGGGAGTGACAATCCTTGATGAAAAGGCATTCGAGAAATTGATGGAAGAAGGCGTGCCAAAAGATTCAGAAGCGAAATCAGAAAAACCAGCAGGGAAGTCCAAATCCAAAACCGCAAAGAGTAGCGCCGCTAAATCCATGCCGAAAACGAAGAAACGCGTGAAGTCGCCCGCAACCGGCAGCCTTTTTTCCGATTAGCCTTCAGGCCAGTTCCAACATGCGGTCAATCGCGCGCCGCGCCTGGTGTGCAATTTCAGTTGGGACAGTGATTTGTGGAGCGAGGTTTTCGAGCGAGGAAATCACATTGTCAAGCGTAATCGTTTTCATAAACGCGCAAATCGCATCGGGATTCACGGGAAGGAATTCCCGGTCGGGGTTCAGGATGCGCAGGCGGTGCAGGATTCCAACTTCCGTTCCCACGGCAAATTCCTTCGCGGGTGACTCCTTCACGTGCCGCAGCATCCCTTCCGTGGAAAGAAACAGCGCGCGGTCTTTCGGCAGCGTGCCGTCAAGCACTTTCACCATGCACGAGCTCACGCAGCCGCATTCCGGGTGAATCAGCAGTTCGATATCCGGATGAGTCTCCATCATCTGTTCGATCTGCTTCGGGTCAATCGACTTGTGCACGTGGCAATACCCGGGGTAGGCGATGATGTTGCTGCGTCCCGTCTGACGCGAAACCACCGCGGCAAGAAACTTGTCCGGCAAAAATAAGATTTGTTTATCCTTCGGAATTGCATTGACAACTTTCGCCGCGTTCGCCGACGTGCAGCAATAATCGCTCTCCGCTTTCACTGCGGCGGTCGTGTTGATGTACGAGACGACGACCGCATCGGGAAATTGCGCCTTCCACGCGCGAAGCTCATCGGCGGTAATTGTGGCGGCAAGCGAACACTGCGCGCGGAGGTCCGGCAGCAGGACTGTTTTTTCGGGGCAGAGAATCGCCGCGGTTTCCGCCATGAAGTGGACGCCGCAAAAAACAATTACTTCCGCGTCCGTGCGCGCGGCGGCCTGCGATAGCCCGAGCGAATCGCCGACAAAATCGGCGGCGTCCTGCACTTCGTCGCGCTGGTAGTTGTGCGCCAGCACAACGGCATTGCGCTCTTTCTTCAGCCGCGTGATGCGCAACTTCTTTTGGCGCACGTCTTCCGGCGTGTCGAGAATGCTCTCGATCGGAGGGAGCGTGTAGCGCTCCTCAAACGGCAATCTTGGGCTTGGCTTCGTCATACTTGTTTTCCGACCTGTGCCTCCAGCTTACATCGAAGGTCGAGTGCCTTGCAGGAATGCGTCAGCGCGCCGGTTGAAATCGCGTCCGCGCCGCAATCTGCGTACGCTTCCAGAGTCGCGTCCGAAATTCCGCCGCTCACTTCGACGAGCACGTCGTCCCAGAATCCCTGTCCCTTCAGGGCGCCGACAATACTCGCGGCTTCCTCCGGAGTCCTATTATCCAACATCACCAGGCACGGATACGATTCCTCGCCGCCGCGCCGCAATTCGCGAAACGTGCGTCCCGCGGCCAGCGCGCCCGCTTGCCCCGTTACCTCGACCTCGATAAACGCAGCGCGCTCGCGCGATTTCCAGGCCTTGCGCAGCGCCAGGGGCACAGCGTCATCTTCATTAGTGGCGAAAAGCTGCAGATGGTTGCCCTTAATAAGAATAGCATCGCCCAGGCCAAGGCGGTGCGTCCCTGCGCCGCCAAGGTGCGCGGCACGCTTATCCATCAGGCCCCAGGGTGTTTTGCGCGTCGCGACGACGTGCGTCGCAGGCGCTCGGCGATGAACGCGCTCCTGCATTCGCCGCGCGGCGGTTGCAATGCCGCTCATTCGTTGGAGCACGTTTAGGGCGACGCGCTCGAGCGAAAGCAGCAGACCGGAGTCACCCTCGACGGTCAGGATCGGCTTGCCGGCCTCAAGCAATTGTCCATCCGCCATGTGCGGTGTCACGCGCGCGCAAAAATTCGTGAAGAACCAGACTGCTTCTTCCAGCCCAGCAAGAACGCCCGGTTCGTTCGCAACGATCTGCGCTTCGCATTCGCCCTTGCCCTGACCGAGCGCCTCAACCGTCAGATCGCAAGGCCATCCCACAGGGGAACGCGGTTCCTCATCAGCGCGCAGCAACTCCTCGGTCATGATGCGGACAAATCGAGAATAAACGAGACTCCCCAGAGTAAGGCTCTCGCCCCGGAAAAGAGCTGATTTGAGGCGTTCCTGACGGGTCTGGGTCATGATGATACCGACTACCATATTAGACTAAACATCCCCGCCGCAAGGTGCATGAATGGATCCTTTGATCGTGCGCGTTTGATCGCTGTGGCCCCTGTCCGAGGACGAAACTTCAAATCCCACAACCGGACAAGCGGCCTCCGCCACTCGCCGTGCTCTGCCCGCAACTGCTTACTGGTGCACGGGTTAGACACCACGGGGTAAGGGCATTTGCCGTGCACCATGCCATTCAGGCAATAATACATGGCCACAATGTCAGCCATTTCGGCGCCGGTGAGAATCCTAATCGCAGACGACCAGCCGCACGTCGGCGAGGCACTTCGGCTCGCCCTGCGCGACGAGGGCTATTCTATTGAGCTTGCCGGCTCGCCCGCGGCGGTCGTGAAGGCCGTGCACTCGCATCCATTTGATCTGGCCCTGCTTGACCTCAACTATGCGCGCGACACCACCTCAGGCCGCGAAGGGCTGGAACTGATCCAGGAACTCCGCGGGATTGACGGCGACATGCCCATCGTGGTGATGACGGCCTGGGGCAGCGTGGAAATCGCAGTGGAGGCCATGCAGCGCGGCGCCGGCGATTTTATCCAAAAACCCTGGGACAACGCCGCGCTGCGGCGCATCCTGCAAACTCAGATCGAGCGCGGCCGCGCTAAGCGCACCGCGCGCAAGCGCCAGCGCCGCGACGAACGCGATATGGCCGATGCGCAAGAAATTCAGCAGGGAATGCTCCCGCGCTCGTTGCCGGAATTGCCCGGATTCGAAATGGCCGCGGCCTATCGCCCGGCGAGCGCGCTCGCGGGCGATTATTACGATGTCCTTGTGCTCGGCGAAGGGCGCGCGCTCATCTGCATCGGTGACGTCGCGGGGAAGGGAATGCCCGCGGCGCTGGTGATGTCGAATTTGCAGGCGGCGGTGAAGGCTTACGCGGGCGAGCAGGTCACGCCCGCCGAGCTTTGCCGCAACGTCAATCGCATCCTGTGCGCGAATTGCGAGCCGGGGCGGTATGTCACATTTTTCTGCGGCGTGTTGGACACGGTGCCAGGAACATTCACCTACGTAAACGCCGGTCACAACCCGCCGCTCGTCGCGCGGCCGAATGGCAGTGTGCTTCGTCTCGCCGACGGCGGGCCCGTGCTCGGCGAATTTCAGGATTGGTCCGCTGCGCAGGGGCAGATCAATCTGGCGCCGGGCGACCGTCTCGCGTTTTACACCGACGGCATCACCGAAGCCACCGACGCCGCCGGAGATGAATACGGCGAAACGCGCCTCACGGATCAGCTCACGCGCCACCGCGAAATGTCAGCCGGAGATTTGCACGCTCGGCTGCTCGCCGAAGCCGTCCGCTTCGCCGAAGGGACCTTCACAGACGACGCAACTCTGCTGGTTATCGCCGCGATCTAGAGGAACTCACGCTAGGCTCCCACAATGAAACAGCTTGTAGATTCTTGCGACACAAGTCACTATGAAATGTGACTTGTGTCACAGCTTTCGGCGCCGCCCTGACATAAAAGACTCACAGAAGAGAAAGGATTCGCGAACAAACGCGTTGCAATGGAGAGTTGTGCGCGAAATGCTTGTCTGGAATTCAGTGTCGGAGGTGACGGTTGGCGGATGAATCGGCATCAACTCTACAGGTCAAAGACCGCAGGAAGTTCCTCGAGTTTTTTCTCGGCACCAGTATATTTGCTTCAATCATCTCCTTTCTCTATCCCGCTTTTCGTTACATGATCCCGCCCAAGACAGAAGAGCTAGCTTCTGACACCGTGCTTGCCGGGCGCGTCGGAGAGCTAAAGCCGAATACGGGCAAAATCTTTCGATTCGGGAACCGGCCTGGACTGTTGGTCCTGTCAAGCGACGGTAACTATCACGCCATTTCAGCCGTCTGCACACATTTGAATTGCACCGTGCAATACCGCCCTGACTTGCGCGATGTGTGGTGCGCTTGTCACAACGGGATGTATTCCGTGGAGGGGCGCAACGTCAGCGGGCCGCCGCCAAAACCGCTTGAGGAGTATCAAGTGGTGATAAAGGCCGATCAAATATTCGTGCGCCGGGCTTGATTGGAATGAGATGAGCTTACGCGCCCACCTTCGCAAGTGGATCGATGACCGGTTTGGATTGAACGAAATGATGAAATTCGTTCATCACAAGACGGTCCCTCAGCATTCGTATTCCTACTGGTATTTCCTCGGCGGGATGACTCTGTTTCTTTTCGTGATCCAGGTGATAACGGGAATTCTCCTTCTTTTGTATTACCGGCCAAGTCCTGACAACGCATACGAGAGCGTTCAATACATCATGGCGCATGTGCGCTTTGGGTGGCTTATCCGCTCGATCCATTCGTGGAGCGCAAACCTGATGGTTCTCACAGCGTTTGCCCATATGTTCAGCGTATTCTTCCTGAAAGCCTACCGGAAACCCAGAGAACTCACATGGCTGAGCGGGATGATTCTTCTCTTCATCGTTCTTGGGTTCGGATTCAGCGGCTACCTGTTGCCGTGGAACGCCCTCTCTTTCTTCGCGACGAAAGTCGGGACGGACATCGCCGGCAAAGTCCCGCTCATCGGCCACTGGATCCTCGTGTTCCTGCGGGGCGGCGAAGATGTGACGGGAGCAACGCTGACGCGCTTTTTTGGCTTTCACGTTGCCGTGCTTCCGGGGTTGGCGACGACGCTCTTATTGGCTCATCTTTTCCTGGTCCAAAAGTTCGGCATCAGTGTGCCGCCTCGTGTGGAAGAGGCCTGGCGGAAGAACCCGTCGGAACGCCGGGAGATGCAGTTTTTTCCGAACTTTCTTCTTCGCGAATTGATGGCGTGGTACGTGGCGCTTGCCATCCTTGGCGCGCTGGCGGCTTTCAAACCGTGGGAGCTTGGGACAAAAGCCGATCCATTCGCATCCGCCCCCGCGGGAATTCGCCCCGAGTGGTATTTCATGTTTATGTTCCAGACCCTGAAGCTGATCCCGGGGAAAATCGGCCCACTCGAAGGTGAGCTTCTCGGGCTTTTGGGCTTTGGACTTGCAGGCCTCTGCTGGACGTTCTTGCCATTTTTCGATAAGGGGCACAGCGGGCGTGGCCAAAGATGGGTGACGGGAGCTGGTGTGTTTGCCCTTGGATATATTGTGGGCATGACGATCTATGGCTACTTGGCCAAATGAGATTCGCCATTGGAGCGCATTGAGGAGCCAATCATCTTGCTGAGACAGGATTGGAACGAAGGCAGGTCCAGACACGTGTTCACAGGCAAGCTACTCGCTTCTTTTGTGCTCATGCTTTTCTGTGCATTCGGTGCCGCTGCCCAAACAAAAAACACTTGTCTCGATTGCCACTCTCAATTCGATGCGCCACTGGGTGTCAATTCAAAGGACTTTCTCGGCAGCATTCATGCGCAAAAAGGAATCACATGCACGAA
>JBGPHM010000066.1:0-18806 GCA_041484365.1 Terriglobia bacterium
CCAGAGATACTCGCTGAGTCCAGCGACAGTGGCCGAAGGGTTGTAAACAATTTCGGCGCCGTTCAAGCCGAGAGCGCGCGCGCCTTCGGGAAAGTGGCGGTCGTAACAGATGTAGACGCCGATCTTTGCGAAGCCGAGATCGAAAACGGGATACCCGAGATTTCCCGGCCGGAAATAAAACTTTTCCCAGAAACCGGGCGCGACGTGCGGAATGTGCGTCTTCCGATATTTGCCGATGTAATTCCCGGAGCCGTCAATCACCGCCGCGGTGTTGTAAAAAATCCCTTCCTGTTCGACTTCGTAAATTGGCACCACAAGCGCCATCTTGTGTTTTTTTGCCAGCTCTTGCATGCGCTGAATGGTCGGGCCGCCGGGGATTTTTTCCGTGAAGTCGTACCACTTGGTCTCTTGTTCCGCGCAAAAGTATGGGCCGTAGAAAATTTCCTGGAGGCAGGTGATTTGAGACCCAGCCTGGGCGGCCTGCGCAATATAAGTCTCGTGCTTGTCCATCATCGCCTGTTTCACTTTGGGGAGTGGTGCGTCCGGCGGAGCGGCGTTCGCCGCCTGAATCAAGGAAGAGCGGACAATTCGGGGCATAGCGTTTCCCCCTGGCGTTTTCTCACGGCAAGTCTATTCCACTAGAGGCGGGCAATTATGTGTCTTTCCGATGCGGTTGGCAACAATCGCGCCGCCCGCCATGCGCATCGCGACAACGGGCGTTGACATTGTTATTTGCGGAGCCTAATATCCGCTCAACTGTTCAGGGGGAGGGCCAATGGTCGTACCCAGCGCTTCCCGTATCCTTTCGTGGATTGCAATCCTTCTACTTCTGATTATCGTTTCGGCGGTCAGCACCGCGCCACAAAATACAGCCCCGCAGACCACCGCGCCGCAGAACGCCGATACAGCCACATGGAATGTGCCCTTGAGATCCAATCAAACGCGCCAGAGTTCGGTGACGGCGACCAACGATTGCTTCCGCGTTCACCAGTTCCAGATTCAGCCGGACCATCTTGCTTTCATGACCTTGCAAGGATCGGCGTCCTTTGCGGTTGCTCCGAAGGGACAGAAAGTGGTTCCGGTGGAATTCGACGCGCACGGGTTGAAGACGGGGAGCTATGACGCGGTGCTGACGGTTCGGTGCATGGACTGCAAGTCAGAACGGGGCTGTACGGAGGATCACAAGGACCTCCACGTTTTCTTAACTGTCTTTCCGAACTGGACGGAAATCTTTCCCGAGCAAAAAGGTTCTGTGAAGCGGAACCCCGCGCTCCGTTGGGTGACTATTTCACCGGAACAGAAGCCGTAGTGTTTGCCTGAAATTGGGCCACTCGAAAAATCGGAATTGGGAGGGTTGATATGAATCGACGCGCGATTGCAGTGCGCTTGATCGCGGCAGCGCTGGCGCTTGTATGTCTTGGCGCCGTGCTGCTGCCCGATGTGATGCGTGCGCAAAACCCAATCCCGATTCCCAATTGCCGCCAAATCTGGGACGACGCCGCAAATGAAGCCGCGCGCGCCGCCATGGACCGCGCCAACCGCGACGCGGGCGCGGGAGCCGGCGCTTCCTGGATCAACGCGTGGACGCAAGCGTGGAAGGGCGCGTGGACGCAGGCTGGCGCGGCGCTGAAACCGGACAAGATGGGCGATTGCTGCCAAATCAACTGGTTCGAGCTCGCTGTGAATGCCGGAAAAGCCGCGTGGACGCAGGCTTCGGCGGCTGCCCCTGCCCCGGCGGGAGCAGCCCAGGCCTGGGCGACAAAATTCGCGCACGCCTATACGGACGAGTGGGCAAAGGTGTGGTTCCTTTACTACCCCTGGCTTTGCGCGCGTGCGAAGGTCAACGCATCCGTGAATGTTGCCGCGCAGGCCAACGCGGCAGCGCAGGCAGGTGCGTTCGCCTGGGCCTCTGCTTTCGCGGGCGCGGGAGCTTTTGCCACAAGCTCATCGGATTCGTCCACTTATTCGTGGTCTGAATCAGCCTCTTCGGCTTGGGCGTCAACCGGAGCGATGGCGCTGGCAAGCGCGCAAGCGGCAGGCAGCGCTTCCGCCGTCGCTGGTGTAGTTGGCGACTGTGCATTCGCGCGCGCGAGCGCTTGCGCGGAAGCCGCAGCCGAGGCTTTTGCAGCCGCCTGGGCCGATGCGGGAGCCACCGCGTTCGCGGATGCTTATGCATACGCCTGGGCGCAGGCCTACGCCGCTGCCTTTGCGAATTCGTGGTCGCAAGCGAACGCGTCCGCCGGCGGAGTTGCGATGGCTCGAGCGGCTTCCAAAGCGTTTGCCAGCGCGGTTGCGGATTCTTATGCGGATGTATGGCGCGTGAAACTCGCCGATAGAGCGCAGCTTCCATTAATCGTCGCCTACTGGACTACGCCCAAAGCGCCGATGCCGAATGTCAGGAAAATATGGTCGCTCCTCGCGCAGGCGCAGATGTCCACTATGAAGACTGTTTTTGCAAGCGCTTGGAAAAAGGCCCAGAGCGGGCAGACCGCTTGGAGCATCGCCTTCGCCCAGGCCGCGGATCAGGCGGCAAGGACGGCAACGGCCGAAGCGGAGGCGTGGACAACCACATGGTCATACGCATGGGCTTCATCCTGGGCGTATGACTGGATGGAAACCTACATTCTGATCTGCAGCCGGGCCGCTGCCGCCGTCTGCAAGACCTGCCCGTGCACAACCACGACAACTCCCGGCACAACCCAGGAAAGACCGCGCACAGTCAGCCGGCCAACCGGTTTTACTTACACCCTTGTCGGGCTGGGCGTGACTTCAGGCACCGTTTTTATAATCAACGTCACGAACGAGACGGGCCAGACCATCACCGTCGAAGTTCCCGCGGGTACGGTTTTCTCTCCGAACAATCCCGATAATCAGCGCGTCGCGATTGCTGAAACGAGCACCACGCAAGTGCAACCCAATCAATCCGCGCAATCGCCTTTGACGGGTTACTGCCTCGACTACGGCAAGCAACCGCCGCCCGCGACAACACGAGGCGCACTCCAGGCCGAAGGCGTGCTCGTCGCTTCAGCGGATCCCCATACTCTGCTCAATTCACTGCCGCAGGGCGCTTCGGTGAAGTACACAGTGGATGACAATCCGGCCGCCTACGCGCCGATCCTGCGGATCATTCAATCCGGCAATGAATTGGCGGCGCAGGGCAAGTTCCACCGGGATATGGCGCCCGACCGGTACAAGCTCGCCGTTATCCAGCGCGCGATCTGGACTTACACATCGCGCGGCACCGCGACTCCTCACACGCGGGAAACGCTGCTTGCCGATATCCGCAAGCAGGTGAAGGAATCCGGCGGCTCGCAATCGGAGAGCGACATCAACGACCTCGTCAACCATTTGACTGAAGACATAACCGCGGTGCTGAAAGCAGCGGGCGTGCAATAGAAAAGTGCACCGATGATTTGCAATAGGGATGGGCGTCAAAAACGCGCGGTAGGAGTTTGTGGATCGGGCCTGATTACCAGCCGGAATTAGAATCTAATCCGCTCGCCTCTTGCCAGTTCCTCATCAGGAGCGGGCTACGCGTCACTAGTTGAGATGGAGATTCGCTGTATTGACGACCGCTCCATCCAGCAGGACTTGCACTTTCCAAGTGCCAAGGAGCTTCCGCTGCGTGATAAAAGTTCCGGCGATGGGAATGGCTCGAGTAATACTGGCCTGTCCGTTTGAGGCGGAGTCAATCAGAAATCCGGCCTGAAATTCCTGGTAAAAGTTGCCGTCGGGCATGAGCAGTTGGATTTGCTGCGTGTGGTTCCCCAGGGGAGTGTTTTGCCATTTTACGGCGATGTTCACCCCTTGCGTGCCGGAAGCGGTGAATGTTCCGGCATTGGACTGGCAATTCGAGGTGACCATGTCACAGAATGAGATTGTCGCGGTCATCGGCGGCTGAGTTGGGCCACCCCCGCCGAATCCCAGGAGCCCTTGCAAGCCAGCGCACCCGGTCATTGCAAGCAGACAGCCTGCTGCCGCTATCAAAAATAGATTCTTTGTCCATCCGCACATCTTACTGATTCTCATATGAATGCTCCCTCAGATGAACGGTATCGCAAAGGCGTAAATGCGCCCGTCGGTTGTGCCGGCAAAAATCTTGTTGGGACTAACGAACAGGTCAAGGGAGAGGTCTCCTACCGTGACTCCCCCTCCGGCAGGGTTTGTAATTCTCTGAGCCTCATCCACGCCGTCGGATATTCGCAATTGATGGATCTTCCCATCCGAGCAACCAACGAAGATGACCGGGTTACTTAAATTGTCCACGACGCCCTGCGCGCCAACCGGAGTGGTAGGGTTGCAGCCCAGGGACGTTTTCCAGGAGATGGGGGCTGCGGAAAACTTGTCCGTGCTGGTAACGAATGTGATCGCTTCCACGGTCGTGTCCATCGAAAAAATTACCGTGAAATTCGCGCCGTTCGGGATGACCAGGGGAAAACCCTTTATCGCCCCGTTGTTGGGGCTTACAGTGAACGAATCATATTGATGCGGTGTCACGGGAGGCCCCACGTCCGTGCTCACCGCGTCAAATGCGAAAAGCTTGCCCGCATTCGTCCCGACAAACACGACTGTATTGTCGATACTCAAAGTGGGGGACGAATCGATATCCCCCCCGACGTTGATGGCGGCCGACACGTTTCCGTTAAAGGCGGAGGCATCCATCTTCCAAATATCTGGCCGCTCTGCTGTCCCCGCGGCGCTGTTGTTGTTGTGCGTAGTCACCCAGATAGTGTTATGGATGTAATCAACCAGCGGCGTCGAAGTGATGCCATCCATCATGCATACCGCCGGGAAGGCGATAGTGCTGCACCCGAGCGACGTCGTTGAATTCCCGAATATTCTCCACCCGGTTCCACTTCCTGCGGATGTCGTATTCACGTCTTCAGAGATGATGATGTTGTTGTTCACATCTCCAACGATGTTGGTCCCAAATATCATGTCGTCGGATGGTTCCAGGTTCCCTATATTGCTGAATGCTTTGGCATATATAGCGATAGACCCCGTGAAATGAGGGGCACTCGCGTCAAAGAACAGCGGATTGATGTAATCCACAAACGATCCCACTGTATTCACGTTAATGATGGCTTGCAGGTCGCCTCCGGGACCGGAAGACTGTGAACTAAGAATATATGTAGCGGCAATAAGTGGACCACTCAGATCGTTTTCTCCGACCCGAAGGATCGGAGGACGCGAACTGACCGGGCCTCCGACTGCCATAGGAGCAAGCACGTCGTTCCCGTTGCTCGGGTTAAATCCTTGGAGGACGGGGTTATTGTCGACCGCGATCAACAGGTTACCGGGGTCCAACCCCGGAGCGCCCAATGACGCAGCGCGTACCGGCGCTATCCAGTCGGGCGCCTGCGGGGATGACGCTGAAGGGGTCCCGGCAATCTCTGTAACGAATCCCGTATCCTGGCCAGTTGCTACCGTCCCGTTGGTCGAGTAATTATAGTTGGTCGTCGCTCCGATTTTCGCCGCTGCGAACACCTTGTAAAAATACGTGTGTCCGTTCGTGATGGAGCACAGGTTATCCGTCAGCGACGTTGTGAGCGAGGACGACGAAAGCACAACCGTTGCACCACCAATAGTGGGGCAACTTCCGGAAGGGAGAGCTGTGCCGTCGGTTGGAAATGCGGCGTCGGGAACGGGCGCGTCTTGGAATCGCAGGATAACCACGCCGCTAGTGGGGTTCAAAGCCAACCCGGTAACTCCAGTGCCGCTGGTTGTGCCAATCGCCGCTGGAAACGTCCAGCTCAAGTTCACAACGCCATTGCCTGCAGTCGCGGTCGGATTCCGGACCTCTTGGATGAAGTCCACGTAGAGCGCCGGCCGGCTTGCGGGAGTCACATTCTGATTCGTTGCCAGCAGGCCACTGACGTTTCCACTCAGTGTTCCATCCTGTTCAGTTTCATCCTTGATGATCACGCCGTAGTTTGGAGTGGGCGGAATACCTGCCTGCCAGGATTTCACCGCGCTTACAATATCCCAACTGAGAGTTACGCTTGAAGTGGTGCCGGTTGCGGTCGTCGCGATAGTGCCACCATTGAAATCACCGCCACCTCCGGCGGTTGACCAGAGCAATTGATTGGTGCGGTTCGCCCATGTGATGTTCGATTGCAGGAGTACGGCCTGGAATGACGTGATCAGGTGAACCCCCCAGGTGCGATTTGATGCCGGCGCGGTATCCAACAGCAACACCATCTTCGCTCCCTTAATCCCTGCCCGGGGGATCCGGCTGAAATCGAATTGCAGCAACGCGCGTTGAGCGACCGTGCTGAGTGCCTGACCCGCCTGAATGTGCAAATCTACGTCGGCACTGTGAGCGGTGTTCTGCGATGTCCTGTCAAGCCAAGTGTTAATCGCGCGGGCCTGACTGTCCCCGTTTGCCTGCTGGAGGACGACCTCTTCCTGCGCGCGGACGGGCTTCGCAACTGCACCCATCAACACAATCGCTGCCAGTACTGCAAGTTTGCTCCGCATGCTCATGTTTCCAAACCTCCAAGGGTTTCTAGACGATCGTTTCGAACCGTTCAAAACCCTTCTTCCACTAATTCCTATCCTTAACTCAAATGCATGCACGGACGTGATCCATGCTCCAAAATCGCTCATGACCGCCGTGGCGCGGCGTTGCACGATCCACCCTGTCCTGGCAGTTTTCCGCAGGAGAGCGCGACGGTCTCGAAGATCTCCTCCGAGATTACGGTCGGCTTGGTGTACTTCCGTTTCCCTTTTTCCTTCTCGCATTCCCCTGCTTGGGGCTTTTGGTCCATCCGCTCCATTGTTCCTCCCGTTTTCAGTTGGCCCCGAAGGATTCAATATTTACCAGGGTTCGATCCTTCACTTGTAAGCTCCCTGGCGGCACGCCGGTCGGGATCTCCTGCTGGGCGTGCAAAGCGCTGATTGGATTCTCCACTCCCGCGAGCCGCGCGTTAATCTCCGCCAGTTCACAGGCCCGCTCGTACGCGCCCATCAGATCGCCGCCCTCCATGAGCGCCAAACCCGGACAGCGTTCGCAATACTTGCGAATTGCGCAAGTGGAACAAAGCTTCAACTGGCTCTCCCGAATCGAATTCACCCGCTTCATTTCCGGGGATCCATTCCAAATATCCTCAAACTTTTGCAGCCGCACATTCCCGGTCGCCACCGGAAGCTGGACGCAGGGAAAAACCTCGCCGTAAGGCGAGATGTAACATGTGTTGTGTCCGGCGCTGCAGGTAAGATCATCATCTCCGCACAATTCGACGCCACTGGATACCGCGCTTCCTGAGAGGGCCGGATTTCCAGCATCCATGTGCAGCTTCGGATTCACGATTGGGTCTTCCAAGACTGAAAGCAAATCGAGGCCGGAGCTGCGATGAGCCAGCGTTCGGCGGTTCCCGTCTATCATTGGTGTAATCGTCAAATCCATTACGTAAGGGACATCGAGTTCACGCGCCAAATCCAACACGGACCGGTACGCGTGAAGATTTTGCTTCATCAGCGGACATGCAATCTTTACCATCAGCCCCTGGGATTTCACGAACCGGATTGCTTCCAATGATCTTTGGAGCGATCCAGGCACCATCGTGATCGCGTCATGGATCGCCGGGTCGGCGCTGTAAATGCTCACCTGGATTCTTCTTATGCCAAGGCTCTTCAGACGCGCGGCGCGTTCGGCGGTGATCAACAACGCGTTTGTTTTCAAGCTTATGTCGAAATGCAGTTTGCGAGCGTAGCCGAGCAGCTCGAAGAAATCTTTCCGCAGAAAAATCTCTCCACCGCTCAAGGTTAAGAGAAGCGTCCCGGCTCGGGCCAATTGATCGAGCACGCCCTTCATCTCTTCGGTGGTCATCTCGCCATGGTCTTCGTGGTCCAGATAACAATGGACGCATCTCTCATTGCACCGGTAGGTCAAATCGAGATGGACGCTGAACGGCACATGGAGCTGCACGGTGCGCGCCACGAGGCTGTCCATTACGGGCGTGTTAGGCACCGGAATCACCTTTCGTTTGCATCACCTCTTGCAGAACGAGCCCCTTTTCTCCCAGGTTCACCGCTAACAATTCGGCATCCGCAAGAGCCGCTTGAAATTCCACGTCGAATTCAGATGTCATCGAAGCTGCAATCTCTTGAAGGCTCTTGTGCCCGTCCAATTGCTCCCATACAAAGCTCGCTGTCGCATTCAACACGTGGGCGGTGCTGTCACTCGGAGAAATGACGATGATCGAACCGTCGATTTCTCTCCATGCAAGCAAAGGGTTGTGTCGCAGCCTGATTTCCCTATTCACTCGCCAACCTCGCAAAAACCGGAACGATTCAGCAGCTCTGATCTTTCCAGACTCCAGAACACCGGTCTGGCGCGTCTGAGGTCGAAGTTCGTTATCTATCTCTCGACCAGGCCCTTCAACTTTTCTGAGCCGGTGCAGATTTCAGAACCCTTGGAGGCAATGTCCCAAAATGACACAGTATTGAATTCCTCACTGCATCATTTCGGCACTTTGCCAAATACCGGACACTGCTCCCCTGAATCCTCCGAACTGTCCAAGGTTGCGGCAATAATTAAGGATGAACTGCCGCGCCAAAATGAAACCTTGAAGCTAGGATTGCGGTACTAGAGAGGAAAGTCAATCTGAAGTCCGAGAGGCGTTTCGTACCAGCATACATCCGGGAGAATCACGCTTAAGTCTAGGATTCTCTCCACTTCAAGTCCAAAATTGACTCGATTGCAGCCTGCGCCTCTTCCGCGTTTTTCTGCCATGTGTACTGTGCGACAGCCTTCGCAGCGGATTCGCCGAGCCCCTGGCGCCAGTCGGGTTGATCTTTCAGCCTTACAAGCCAGTCTGAGAGTGTCTGGCTATCTACGGGGTCCTCCAGAATTAGTCCGTCCACGCCGTGATGAATGATTTCACTCACCCCGGCGGCACGGGTTGTGATTGCGGGCAGGCCGCATGCCATCGCTTCGGCAGGCGGTAGAGAGAAGGTGTCTTCGAGGGAAGGCCCGGCGTAAACATCCGCCGCAGCATAGTAGAACTCCACATTCGCGCGCGGCGGCAGGAAATCCACCTGTGCGTTTAAGCCAAGGTCCAGGATCATCTTGGCGTATGGAGCGGCGGAATCTTCTCCCACTACCAGGACGCGGACGGAGGGATTTCGTAATCCCGCTGCTGCTTCCAGAAGACAAGGCAAACCTTTGTTACGCCAATCGTTCCCAACCAGGAGGACCGCGAACGTGTCGTCGCGCAATCCGAGCGCGCGGCGCGCATCCGCGCGGAGCGCTTGCCGGCGCGAGGGTGAGAACCGCGCTCCATCAATGCCGTGATAAATGACGTCAACTGGTTTGTCCCGCCGGAAAAGATCCTGCAGTTCGCGTGCAGTCTTCTGGGAGACAGCGACGAGCGTGACTTGCTTGTCGCTGTAAACCTTCTTCTCCAGTGCGGACAGAAACCAGTAATAGATCCGAAGGTGAAGCGATTGCAGCAACGAGCGAGATGGGATGTTCGCCGCGTCTTGCGCGGTGGAAAGTTGGCGGCGATTATTCTGGCGGCGAACGTTGGCGAAAAGCACGTGCACGCTAATCAAATCCGCATCGAGGCAATTTATTCCGGGGGAATAAATCAGGTCGGGGCGGAATCCGCGGAGGCGGTGCCACCACCGGCGGAGGCGGTTGGCGAAGAGCCACCAGAGGAAGCCGAGGAGGTGCGGGCCGGGCGGAATCCAAACGCGATGCCAGACAATGTTGGTGAGGTCCAGGTCAGCGACGCGTGAACTATAAAGATGAATCTCATAGTTTTTTGCGAGGCGCTCAACTTGTTCTGCGATGCACCGCTCCGTTCCGTGGCGCTTGTCAATGAACGGCGAAAGGACCGCGATGCGGGGCCTAGACGGCCGAGGCATAGCGGGCGGTGGCGGCAGCGGTTTGGGCAGCCTTCTGCTGGTCCAACAGACCGGGCAGGCGGAACAACATGCCGAGCGTTAGCCAAAGATAAGCGTTGGTGAGATAATTCTGATATCCGTTCAGTCCGTAAAAAGTGAAAGGCCCCAGCAACATGAACGTGAACCAGAAAATGGCAAAGCCGATTGGAAAAAGAGGGGTCTGCTTCAGTTTTCGGACAACCCTCCATGCGGAGATAAAAACAGCAAGCGTCCATGCCGTCCAGACAAATGGGCCGACGATGCCAAATTCAGTGACCAAAAGGCCGTAACCACTTTCCGCTCCGATATGCAAAGCGGGAACCCCAACCAGCTTTTCGACATATTGAGTGCCAAGAGAGGAAACTCCAATCCCGCTGCCAAATTGCCAATTTGCCTGTGCAAAAACGGACTGAAGATTTATCAACGGATACTCCCACGCACGATACCCCAACTCTGAAGTCGAGCTGGTAGGCGAAAGGGTTTCCGAGTAGAACGCCCAGCGCGCCTGGACGGCTTCAGGGAAAAAACTGATAGCAAGGATGATTGCGATACCGGCGAAGGTAGCCGTCAAACGTATCGCTTTGCCGAGTCGGAAAGCCTGGCGTTGGCGCCAGGGAGCTCCCCAAAGAAGAGCAACGCCCAAGACGGCGGCATCCACAATCAAATAGACAAAGGGTCCGCGGACGCCGCTCATGACTGTAGCCAAAACAATTACGCCGAGAGCGGTAAAAACGAGCGGGCGGCCCTTTTTGGTCCGCATCAGGAGATAGCCGGCCGTTCCAAAGGCAAGAATGAACAAGAATATGAGAAACAAAGAGAACCGGCCATCGCTCACAAAAACGGATGTGGGGCGGGCAACTAAAAGATGAGACTGGGGAGTCTCGCGAACGTCATGTGAAAGCGTGTAAAGCTCCGGCGCCATATCGGCGGGATTCATGAAATCCTGTCCAATAAAAGATTGGGCGACACCGAGACCTGCCACGATCACTGCAATCCACATATTCAAGGTCAGCACTTTTTGAAGGTCCGCCTCGGTCCGGAGAATTGCGTACCCGGCGAAGAGCAAGGGGGCATAAAAGAAATACGTCTTCATACCGAAGATGCCGTAGAAGACGCTGGGGGAATTGGGATTGAACATCTGCATGGTGCCCAGCCAGAAGAAAATCCCCAGCCAAAAAAGAAAGGGAGGCTTGAAAGTGAGGAGATTTTTCCTGCGGTAGGCGACGAACATAGCGATGTAGGTGAATGCGATGATGACGTCTTTTGCAAAGAAAATATAAATGCCATTCCCTGCGTACTTGCGGATCAGGTCCTCGAACACCAGCCAGGCAAGAAAAAGAAAAACGCCCATCCGCCAGTCCCTAAGAATCATGTTCATTACTAAAAATCCGACGGCAGCGGCGACGGTCAAGATGAGATAAAGAGACGAGCCTCCGACGACCCATCCTGAAACGTACCAGATGAGAGCGAACAGCCCAATCAAGAACCCGAGGGCCTTGATGGTTTTCCCCTGTGCGAAGCTAGATCGTAGGCTTAACATTTGTGAGTTCTTAATTTCCGCAGGAAAGAAACCGCACAGGCAGACGGGTTACTTCTGGAACGGGTTCCCCCACGCGGATGAATTCTCTCACGAACGGCACAAGGTAAAGCATGTGGTTGCGTAGTCGTTACCACCCTCCTACGCCAAGGCTCCGGCGCGCCGGCCCCCCCCCTTGAACCCCCTGCCTGACCCTGCCTAGCCAGCAGGCGAGCAGCAGGCAGGCCCCACCCCCCACGCTTTCTGTAAGTGTTAAGGATAAAGGACTTACAGGCGCGATTCCTGTAAGTGTTGCAAATAAAGGACTTAGGTTGTGTACTCATAAGTTAACAGACCCCACTATTTTCAACAACTTACGGAAACTGTCCTTTGATGGTCTGTAAGTGCTGATTCTAAGGGACTTAAAGTCCAATGTTTTCTATCACTTATGAGAGGCCATCAAATCAGGTGCTTTTCACGTCCAGTAGGAGCGACGATTCCCGTTTTGGAACTTCATTCGAAGCGTATGTCGCAGTCTGCTCTTTTATATACCATACAGTTATAGACGCTGTCAATGCAAAAGTGCAGTAAAGATACATCAGATTGATTAATCGCACGGAAATGAGGCTGCGATTGTTTTGGGGCAAGCAGCGGGAGGGCTAAGACTATATTCCCGAAGTTGGCGCACCTTCCACAGGCTTGTACTTGAGCTTGTGGCCCCAACGGACAATTGGTTTTTCAAAATAGCGCCAGGACAAGGTAGTGACGAGAATGACCAAAGCAAGAGCGACGAGTGTGACTAACAGGTCAGGGAGATTCTCCATGGCACCTGCGTGTCCCCTCAGGTAAGCCATGCAAAGGCCGTAAATTACATAATGAAATAAGTAAGCGCCGTAAGCGATTGTCCCCAGGGACATTAACCAGCGCCAGCGCAACATTCGCGCCAGCCAGCTTTGTCCATCGATAAGCGCCAAAATCAGCGCCGTTAAATAAAAAAGAGCCAGCCAGTCATAGCCGATGGAAGCGATGGGAACTGACAAGTAGCTGGACGTCGCGGTGAAATAGACGAGCCCGGCCCCGAAGAGAGCAAAGATTATCCATAGAATCCTTCGGCGTGCAAACATAGCTTCCTTGAATCCGGGCTTCCGAAACAAATACGCTGCCAGGACGCCGAGTAAGAGCCCGTCCATGCGGCAAGGAAGTAAAACGTACAAAGCTATCTGAGCGTGAGGACGCAAGATTATCAGCGCAATGCGGAGCAGCGGAGCCACAAGAATCCCCGCGCCAAGTACATAAGGCAAAAGCGACGAACGAACAAAGCGAATGACGGCAGGAAGCGTCAGGTAGAACTGTTCTTCCACTGCCAACGACCACAGAATGGAGAGCGATGCCGGACCAAGGTAATTCAGCTTCGCCATCCAAAGATTCTGAGTGAAAGTTGGATAGGAATACCACGGCATCGGTTCGTGGAAAATCCAGTCCATCAGGGTTCGGTTAGATGGGTATATGAAGAAATAACAAAAAGCTATCAGTCCACAAAAAACCAGGTAGATAGGCAGGATCCTGCACGACCGGCGGATGTAGAACACTTTGAAATAATTCGCGGAACCGCGAGCGTCGAGCAAAATGCCGCCAATCAAGAAGCCGGATAGAACGAAAAATAAATCCACTCCCGACCAACTAAGCCGTGAAGCAATTTGAAGGTAGGCGAGCAGATGAGGACGGTGAACTTGGACAGGGGCGGTGAAGTGGTGCGTGATTATTACCAGCGCGATTGCAACACCGCGGAGCCCGTCAAGCTCGGGAATGCGCTTGCTCTCGACTGGAACCGCAGCGGGTTGCCTATTGAGCTGGATGTTTCCCACGCGAAAACATTTTCGCACAATTGAGAACTAAAACACGGGGCGAGTGCATAAGAGACAAGGAGAAAGGAATCAGATATAGAATGCCGTCCGTGGGAGCCTCTACCGGCAAGCGGCGGATGTAACCGTGGACGGATGAGAAACAAACGGCTCGACATTTTGCGGTTTGTCGCGGTCCTGGCCGTCATAATCAATCATTCGCCCATTTCGCATTTTTTCTCGGTCTGGGGATGGGCGGGGGTGGACCTGTTCTTCGTATTGAGCGGGTTCCTGATTTCGGGACTGCTTTTCAGCGAATACAAGAAGCGAAAGGCGATCAGCTTCAAGCGGTTTTTCATCCGGCGGGGTCTAAAAATCTATCCCGCGTTTTATGTGTTCCTGCTGCTGACGGGCGTTGCGGGATATTTTGTATTTCATTCGGTTGCCCCCGCTACGCACTACCTTCATGACAGCGTCTTTGTAGCGAATTATTGGCAGGGAGTGTGGGGCTACACGTGGTCGCTGGGCGTGGAGGAGCACTTCTATGTTTTTCTGCCCATTTTCCTGTTGATTCTGATCCGGTATTCGTCCGATCGAGATGACCCGTTCCGCGTGCTGCCACGCTCATGCCTGGCGGTGGGCACGATTTGCATCCTTACGCGCGCGGCCTCTGTCTACATCGGAAAACCAAACTTCAGCATCGCCTACTCAGGAACCCACACCCGGATGGATGCGCTTTTCTTCGGCGTTTTTCTCGGCTACCTGTACCATTTCCGTCCACAGGCTCTCGAACGGCTTATGTTGCCGAAAGTGAATCGAATTGGAATTGCCGCCGGTTCCGCAGTCCTGCTTTCGACTGCCTACTTTTTCTCCCAACAAGACAAGTTCTTTGCCACTTTCGGGTACACGTTTACGTACCTGGGGTGGGCCGGCGTTCTCCTGCTCGGCCTGTATGTAAATGGGCTACTTCCTTCCGGCGTCGCGGGCATTGCCGGGCGAATCGGGAGCGTATTTGCGTACTTTGGGATGTTCTCGTATTCAATTTATTTATGGCACGGACCTGCGGGGGCCTGGTTTCCGGATCTGATGCGGCGGGCCATCCATTTCCCCACGGGTGAATACAGCCGGTTCGCGGTCTATTTGGCGGGAAGCCTTCTCATTGGGGTGCTGATGTCGAGATTAATTGAGTATCCGATTCTGCGCTTGCGCGATCGACTCCTTCCGGCGGCTCCGGCGTTGCCCATTGCACAGGGCGAAGTGGAGGCTGCGGGCACGTCCCCTGAAATCAATCAACATCCGGGACAAGCAGAATCGGTGTGACCCTCTGAGAACTAAAACACGGGGCAAGCGCATAAGAGACAAAGAGAAAGAAATCAGATGTAAAATGCCGCCCGTGGGGGCCTCCACCGGCACAAGGCGGCGGATGTAACTGTGGACGGATGAGAAATAAGCGGCTCGACATATTGAGGTTTGTCGCGGTCCTGGTCGTGATCATCCATCATTCGCCCATTTCACATTTTTTCTCGGTTTGGGGATGGGTGGGGGTGGACCTGTTCTTCGTGTTGAGCGGGTTCCTGATCTCCGGCCTGCTTTTCAGCGAATACAAGAAGCGAAAGGCGATCAGCTTCAAGCGGTTCTTCATCCGGCGGGGATTGAAAATTTATCCCGCATTTTATGTGTTCCTGCTACTGACGGGCGTTGCCGGATACTTTGTGTTTCATTCCGCCGCCCCCGCCACACAATACCTGCAGGACTTTTTCTTTGTGATGAATTATTCGCACGGGGTGTGGGACCACACCTGGTCACTGGGCGTGGAAGAGCACTTCTACATTTTTCTGCCGATCTTTTTTCTACTTTTGGTCCGGTACTCCTCGCGCAAGGATGATCCGTTCCATGTTTTGCCGCGCGCGTGCCTCGGCGTGGGAGCGACGTGCATTCTTCTTCGAGCGATCACGGTGTTCGCCGGACCCCACAACTACAATATGGTGTACCTGGAAACGCAGTACCGGATGGACGCGCTTTTCTTCGGCGTTTTTCTCGGCTACCTGTTCCATTTCCGCCCGCATGTGCTGGAGAGGCTTATGCAACCGCGAGCAAATCAAATCGTGATTGCGATCTGTTCCGCGGTGCTGCTTTCCAGCCCATACTTTATTTCCCAAAACGTCTGGTACTTTGGCACGTTCGGATACACCTGTACGTACCTGGGTTGCGCCGGAGTTTTCCTGCTCGGCCTCTATGTGCGCGGGCTGCTGCCTGCAGCCATCGCGGGTGCCGCAGGGCGATTAGGGAGCGTGTTCGCGTACTTTGGAATGTTTTCTTATTCCATTTATTTATGGCACGGGCCTGCTGGCGCCTGGTTCCCGGGGTTGGTGCGGCGAGCCATCAACTTTCCCACGGGTGTATACAGCCGGTTCGCGGTTTATCTGGCGGGAAGCCTTGTCATTGGTGTTGTGATGTCAAAACTGGTTGAATACCCGATCCTTCATTTGCGGGACCGGCTGTTTCCGGCAGTCCAAGGGGTGCCAACCGGTTCAAGTGCCGACATCCAGAGTGTCCCGAGTCTCGAACGAGACGCGGAAACGACCGGTGAAGTGGCCCCCCCAGCCTGACGAGTTCAGGTGCTCGAAGCTAATTCCGCAAATATCCTCGCGTGGTCCTCGATCATACGCTCCTGAGTAAAGAGATCGGCGGCGCGCTTTTTTGCGGCAGCGGCCAAATCCGCGAGCAGGTGCGGCTCATCCACGAGGCGGCGCAGACAATTTGCAAGAGCCGCGGCATCGCCGGGAGGAAACGTGAGCGCGGCATCGCCGGCGATTTCCGGAGCGCCTCCGTGGCTGGTGACGATCACAGGGCGGCCCGCCATCATCTGCTCCATGACGACGAGGCCCGCCGGCTCTTCGTTGAGAGAAGGGATCACGACGACGGCGGCGCTTTGCAGGGCACCGTGGAGCTCGCTCCCTTGCAGCGAGCCGGTGAATTGAATATAGCCCGACACGCCATCCCTTTCCCGCGCCATGGATTCGAGGAACCGGCGCTGCGGCCCATCGCCGATAATTTTGAGCACGACCGGGCAGCCCTGCTGCTGGACGCGGCGCACGGCGTCAATCAGCGTGGCGACTCCCTTTTCGTGGACGAGGCGGCCTACATACGCGACCTGCAAGGGTCGGCGCGAAATATCCCGCGCGCTGCCGCGAGCCATTGTTGTGATTGCGGCAACTGCGCCAGCGGGCGGCGCGGGAACGCCGTAGTAAACAACTTTTGAATGCGGAAGCTGCACGCGGAGCCCGACATGCTCCGTGATGCAGAGGTTGACGTTTGCGCGCGCGCAGAGCCGGCGGCGCAGGCCGGTGAGGGCGAGCCAGCGGAGACTGGTGAACCAACCGGCTTCCGCGGCGTTGCAGCGCAGACATTCGAGATAGTGATGCTGCATATAGTGGCCGGGGCAGGGCGATTTCGCCGGCTCGTAAAGAAGAAGTCCATTGGGGCAATTTGCCTGGTAGCCGTGATGCTCGACGACAAAGCGCTTGCGGAAAAGTACGGCGAGCATGAGAGGACGAAGGACGGGGCCCGCGAGATGAACCACGCTTGAGCGCTGCATGAGGCTCGCGAGACGCGCAAGCCCGGGGCGGCGGACGACGGTGAATGGCAGAGCAGCGTCATCGAACGCGCCGCGCGGAGTTTGCGTGACGAGGACGACTTGAGTTGGCGGCGACGCGCTTCGAGTGGCAAGGCCCTGGGCGAGCAGCATGGCGTAGGTCTCAACGCCGCCAATGTGCGGCGCGAAGCTGTGCGCGTAAATCAAAACCTTCACGCCGCCGCCTTTCCGCGCGCGGAGACGGCGCGATCCAGCGCTTGCAGGAGGGCGTCAACGTTTTCGCGAATGGACCAGGATTCCATGCGCTTGCGGGCGGCTTCGCCCATGCGCTGGAGCTTGCGCGGGTCGGAGGCGGCTTCGCTGAGAACGGCGGCGAGGGCGTCAATATCGCCGACGGGAAAGACGAAACCCGTTTCGGGCGAGACGAGGTCGCGGCCGGCGCCGACGCGGTCGCTGACAGCCACGGCGCGCGCGCAAAGCATGGCTTCGTTGACGACGACGCCGAAAGGCTCGTAGTCCGAGGGAAGGACGAGGAGGTCGGAGGCGCAATACACCGCGGGCAACTGGGACTGGTTGACGAAGCCGAGAAAATGGACGCGGTTGCGCACGCCGAGATCGGCGGCCTGCGATTCGAGAGCGGCGGCGAGCGGGCCATCGCCCGCGAAAACGAGATGCGCGCCGGGGGCGCTGGCCAGAGCGAACGCGCGCAGCAAATCCTGGGGACGCTTCCACGGCTGGAGCTTGGCGCAAAAAAGAATTACGACTGCAGAATCGGGCACGCCCCAACTTGCGCGGACGGTGGCGCGATCCACTTCTGCCGCGCGGGCGAGCCACCAATCGTTGTCAACGACATAGGGAGTGAGAGCGACGCGATCGGGCGGAAAGCCGAGCGAGCAAATTAATTCGCGCGCGGCGGTGGAGGGAGCGAGGATCTGGTCCGCGCGGCGGAAGAGCCAGGGCCAGGAAAACTTTTTTGCACGCGCGCGCCAGGAATGTCCGGTGCGGGCGGCGATGGCGGCGGCGTCCGTGCCGAAAAGAACTTTCGCGCCATAGAACTTCGCGGCGGCGAGCGCGATCCAAAAACTTGCGTAGCGATAGCCGGTGTAAATCACGACGGCGTCAAAGCGGCCCTTGCGAATAAGGCGCGAGAGGCCGGGATTGCAGAGGCCGAAAAAGCGGCCGAGTCCGGGGCGCGGGGAGCGATTGCGGACTTCAGTCCACGGATAGCCGTCGAGGAGCGGGATATCCCACTTCACTTCGCGGCCAAATTCGGGGTCAACACCGCCGCCCTCGGCGCCTTGCAAGCTGCAATATGCGACGAGAATATCCAGCCGCGGATGGCGGGCCATAAAACGGAACTGCGGCGAGGCATATTGAACGGCGTGAGTGGCGACGAACAAGACGCGATAGCGGCGCTCAGACATGGCCGTGCCTACCGGCAGGCAGGTTGAGCACTTGCAGGAAGCGCTGGGCGATTGCTGTCCACGAAAAATATTTTTCGTTTGCGGCGAGGCTGCGACGGCGGAGTTCGCAGCGCAACGCGTCGTCTGCGAGGACGCGCGAAAGTGCCGCGGCGAGGGCTTCGCTATCGCCCTCGGGTGCGAGCAGCACGCCCGCATCGGTGATGGGCGGGCCGGTTTCGTCACCGGAATAGGCGACGACGGGCAGGCCGCACGCGATGCCGGCAATGGCGCTGCCGCGGCGGCTCGAGATTCCTCCGCGAACAAATAGCAATACGTCGGCAGCGGAGAGGCGGCGCTCGATTTCTTCGGCGGGAAGGACGCCATGAACTTCAAGCTCGACGCCGGAGGCCGTGAGTTCGGCGCGCAAAGGCGCGGCGGCTTCTTCCGCATTGCGGCCCAGGACAAGCAGACGCAAATGCGGCGATGTGGCGGCAGCACGGCGGACAACTTGCGCGATGGATTGTGTCTCGGGCAGAAGAGTGGGGGCGCCGGTAACGCCG
>JBGPHM010000067.1:0-18485 GCA_041484365.1 Terriglobia bacterium
GGTCCCAAGGGTTAGGCTGTTCGCCTATTAAAGCGGTACGTGAGCTGGGTTCAGAACGTCGCGAGACAGTTCGGTCCCTATCTGGTGTGGGCGCAGGAGACTTGAGAGGAGCTGTCCCTAGTACGAGAGGACCGGGATGGATCGACCTCTTGTGTACGGGCTGTCGCGCCAGCGGCATCGCCCGGTAGCGAAGTCGAGCAGAGATAATCGCTGAATGCATCTAAGCGAGAAGCTTGCCTCAAGATAAGGTCTCCCAAGTCCGCTTCGGCGGACTAAGAAGGGCGGTCGAAGACTACGACCTTGATAGGCTGGGGGTGGAAGCGCAGCAATGCGTGAAGCTGACCAGTACTAATCGCCCGTTCGGCTTAATCATAAAACTTTCCTAGGCTGTTGCATCGGCTTGGGCAATGTTTGCACACAACGAAAAGCCTATTCAATTGTTCAAAGTTGAAGCCGCGGAGATTTTTCCGCCCCTTCAACTTTTACACTTTCCTGGTGGTCATACCGCGGAGGTCACACCCGTTCCCATCCCGAACACGGTAGTTAAGCTCCGCAGGGCCGATGATACTGCACGGGTAACTGTGTGGGAACGTAGGTCGCTGCCAGGATAATTTCCAAGGGAAGGGCGTTCCGGTTCGCCGGAGCGCCCTTTTTGTTTTGCGGACGGACCTCGATTCGCGTTCTGCGAACCGGGGCCGTTTCTTTTTGTGCTTGGCTTTGACCTGCGACAAGCTAAAGGGGCCACGATGACTTATTTGAATGCTGGAACGCTCCACTTAGCCGACGAAGAGTTGGTGCGCAAAATCGAAGGCTGCACGCTCGAATGTGAGTTCCACCACGCGGATCACATTCGTCTCGCGTGGATTTATTTGCGCATGATGCCAGCAGCGGAAGCAGAGGAACGAATGGCCAGCACGCTGCGGCGCTACTCGGCGCATAAGGGAAAACCGGAGCGGTATCACCACACCATGACGCTTGCCTGGATGCGGCTCGTCGCCGCCGCGCGGCGTGCCACGCCAGAGCTAAACATGTTTGAGGATTTCATCGCCGCGCATCCTCACTTGCTTGATCAAGACGCTCTCGCCACGCACTATTCACAAGAGATCTTGCGTGGCGACACCGCCCGCACCCGCTGGGTCAATCCGGACTTATGCCCTCTTCTTCCGTCTTGATTTGCGGGCGGACCATCACTGCTCAGCAGTCATCCATTTATTCGGAGGAGCCCAATATCGCCACCGTACGCCGCATCGAAGTTTGACGTGATAAACTAGGCTCAATTAGGAGGCAAACCGTGAAGGCCAAACAGAAGTTCACAGTGCTGATCGAACGTGATGAACAGGGATATTATGTGGCCTCGGTGCCAGCACTCAGAGGCTGTCACACCCAGGCAAAAAACCTCGACACCCTGATGAAGCGCGTTCACGAAGTCATCGAATTGTGTCTCGAAGTGGATGGGCGTCCCACCGGCTCGCTCGAATTGGTCGGCATACAGCAAGTCGCGGTATGACCAAGCTTCCCCGAATAAAAGCCAGGGAGTTGCTTCGCGCGCTTCGTGGTGCAGGATTCGAGATTGTGCGAATCCGCGGAAGCCACCATTTCCTCCAACATCCAGACGGGCGCGTGACTTCGGTGCCGGTCCATGCGGGTGAAATCATCGGGCCGGGCCTCCTTGCCACAATCCTTCGAGACGTAGAGTTATCTCCGGAAGAGTTCTCTGCCCTACTGTAAGTCTTATTGACTGCTTGCACCGTGCCCCTCAGAATCCCTGCGTTCGGGATGAGGCTGAATGTCTGCTGCGGAAAATATTACTGATCGTTCGAGCGTCGTGCCAACCGCGGCGGGGCAGCGGCGGAAGCTCTGGTGGCTCAGCTATTTGTAAGGCTTGAGGACCCGCCAAAAACGCAGCGGCCCGGCACAAGGCCGGGCCGCGAGCTTGACGAGCGAGCCTCGCTTACGCGAGCGCTGCTCTCTAAAGAAAATTTGCCACGCCGGATATCTGCACGCAAGAGTGAGTTCCAATCGGGCAATAGACACGGGTTACCTTCTGAACGGGGAGTCTTTATACCGCGCGAGCGCCGATAAATTCCACCAGCCGCGCAATTCCTTCGCGGAAATCCACCTCCGGCGCGATCAGACTCACGACCAGGTATCCGTCCTGCGGAAAATCGAAGAAGCGTCCGGGATGGACGAGCACGCCGCGCTCGCTAAGCAGCGCGACGGCGAGTTCTTCATCCGGCAGCGTGGCAGGCACTCGAAGAATAGCGTACCAGCCGCCTTCGCGATCCAGACGCACAATCCACTTGTTTCCGGCGAGCGCAGCATCGAGATGCGCCAGATTCGCGCCGACACGCGCCTGTATCTGGCGCTGCATCTCGTGGCGCAATTCGAGCAGTTTCGGGAGCGCGAGCTGCACGGGCGTGCCCGGCGAGAGATACGTGTCAGCGATGATTTCGAGGCGGTCGAGCGCGGGCCGCAGGAGTTTTTCAGGCCCGTTTGCGATGAGCCAGGCAAGCTTCATCTGCGGGAGCGCGGAAATTTTGGAGAGCCCGCTGAGTGTGAAAGTTAGCGCTTCGTCAGTGAAAGCAAACGAAGCGTGCGGCTTCGATTCCGCCGCGAAATCGAGAAAAACTTCGTCCGCGATGATCGCCATGGTGCGTTCTGCGCAGATCTCGCGCAACGCGGCGGCCTCAGCAGGCTTCATGAATGAGCCTGTCGGATTATTCGGATGCACGACCATCGTAGCGCGCGAACGCGCGGTAATTGCCGCGCGCAGCGAGCCAATGTCCACGTGCCAGCCGTGATCGTAGAAAAGCGAGTAGGGCACAAGGCGGACGTCGTTCAATCCCGCGAGGTATTCGAGCAGCGGATAACTCGGTGCGGGAAAAAGGATCTCATCGCCCGGCTCGCACAGCAGTCGGAAAATGTAGCTGTAGGCCTCGCTGGTTCCGGCCGTGAGAATGATTTGACCTGGGTCAACATCTCCGGCGCAAACTCCGAATCCGGGCCGCCCGGCGTAATACGCGGCGACGGCCTCGCGCGCTGACAGAATCCCTTTACTCTCAGGAGAGTATTGCAGCGCGCGCGGGTCGCTGAGGGCGGCGAGGATTTCGCCCGAAGGATAGTCGAAGCCGCAAGTGGTTGGATTCGAGGCCGTCAGATCCAACAGCGGCTTTCCGCCGCGCCGGTGCGCTTCAAGAGCCTGGGCAAAGCGGTTGGGTTCGAGGGGCCAATTCGTGCGCGAGGCGAACATAGCGTCAGGGCCGAAGTATACACGCTCGCCATGCCTTACCCGCTTGTCTCGCCGTCATTCCCAAAGTTCAGTCGAACTCTTTTCCGTAGAACTTCGTGATGTTGAAATACAGGGTCACATCCTGACCCTCTTTCTTTCCGGTCAAAACGTCATACCAGCCGTCCTTGCCCTGTGATAACGATTGCTTTCCCGGAAAGATTCCCATCTGCCGCAACACCACATATTCCTCGTGAACGGAAATCACGATAAAGGCCGTTTGCTCCGTTTTGCCATCGCCTGAATTCACAATGGATCTAAGAAGAGAGCGCGCAAAAGCAAGATGTTTATCGGCCTCGTCGTTCTGATTCATGCCGCGGTAGGCAGTGGCGGCGACCAACTGAGCGTCAATATCTACGAAGTCTGTCGCCAGGACTTCACTGGCCATCTTCAGCGCCTTCTTGAAATCCTTTTGTTGCAAAGGCGCATTCATTTCAGCCGTCGAATGGTAGACACCCTTCTTCCGCTCCGCCGAATCGAGGTACGCGTAACGCATCGCGGCGAAATCAACATTTGGTTCGCCCTTTTGCGCGCTGGCGACCAACTCCGCATACGTTGGCTTCTTCGTTTCTTGCGCAGGCGCTTGGAAGACATTGCCAAGCAAAGAGAAGCAGCCAACGAGAATGAGCGCAATGGCCCATTCAGCCGCCCTGCCTGTATTGCCTTTCATTTCATACCCCCGATGGCAGGAAAACTACCATGAAGAGAGGGATGCTGGCGCGAAATGAAGGGTTTTCTCTGCCAATGCAGAACTGTTGCTTGCTCGCCGAGGCTTCCCCAAATCACTTCGACGAAAGCACAAACTGGTTCCCGTCCGGGTCCGTGAAGGTAACGAACGTTCCCCAGGGCATTTTCTGCGGCGGTCCGGCGAATTCAACACCGCGCTGCACGAGCGTCTGGTAGGTCCGCTCGACGTTGTCACAATAGAACGACAAATGAGAAAACGTCCCGATGTGGGTCTTGTGTTCGTCCGGCGTAAACAAAACAACTCCGGTTTCTGCGCCGGGAATGCCGAGCTCGATCCAGCGTTGTTCGCCCATAGGCTGATCGGTCTGAACATTGAAGCCGAGCTTTTCGGTGTAAAACTTCAGTGCGCGCTCCTGGTCACGCACCGGAATAGTGCCGAACTTCACTCCCTTAATCATGTTTCCTCCTCTCGATTTCCTGCGACTGCGTGTGTGAACGAGGGGCATCCTAGCGGCGCGCGCGAGGCTTGACAATCCCATTTCGCTTGCTATAGTGCTTTTCACTGTAGTAATTGAAGGTATAAAACGCATGAAGCTCGCGCTGCCCTTGAAAGTGGAACCGTATCTTGCCGAGGTGTTGCTCCGCGACCTTGTGGGGCACGATCGCAGTCCCGCGGCATTTCTCGTTTATTTTTCGCTTTACGCTCTCACCTACGCGGCAGGCCGCCGCAGCATCCGCATGAGCCTGGCGCAACTCGCCGAGCGCACCGGGCTATCGAAGAGCGCGGTGCAGGCCGCGCTACGCATTCTGATCCGCAGGCAGCTTCTCCGCGCGCACCACGCCACGCGCACGGCCGTACCGGAGTACTTCGTCCAGCGGACCTGGGCGCGGTAAACCTACATTCCAAAAGTTATCGGGTTTTCGTGTCGGATTCGACTTTGCCGTCGCGGATGTTGATGATCCGCCAGGCATGCTTGGCGATGTCGGGCTCGTGAGTGACGAGGATGATGGTGTTGCCCTGCTCGTGGAGCCGCGCGAAGACGCCCATGATTTCCTCGCCGGTCTTTGAGTCGAGGTTTCCGGTGGGCTCGTCGGCAAGCACGATCGAGGGTTTATTGACGAGCGCGCGCGCGATGGCGACGCGCTGGCGCTGGCCGCCGCTCAGCTCGTTGGGTTTGTGCATCATGCGGTCGGTGAGGTCCACAATTTGCAGCGCGCCCTTGGCGCGTTCCATGCGCTCGCCGGCGGGCGTGCCGTTGTAAATCAGCGGAAGTTCGACGTTGTGCAGCGCGGTCGCGCGGGGAAGCAGATTAAACGTCTGGAAGACGAAGCCGATTTCCTTGTTGCGGATGTACGCCAACTCGTCGTCGTCGAGTTCGCTCACCAACCGCCCGGCAAGCCAGTACTTTCCTGTCGAAGGCGTGTCCAGGCAGCCAATCAGGTTCATCAGCGTTGATTTGCCGGAGCCAGAGGGACCCATGATGGCCACGTATTCGCCGCGGCGAATTTCGATATCCACGCCGCGCAGCGCGTGGACCTCTTCCGAACCCATCTGATAGACCTTGGTAAGCGCCTCGGTCTTGATGTTCAGTCCCTGATCGATCAGGTCCTGTCGAAAGCCTTCCGTGGCAGCAATTTCAACTGGCATGTCCTGTATTCCCCTTTACCTTAGACGCCGCTCACGTGGTTTGAGTGCTCTGGGTTGGCGCGCTGTTGTCCACTCTTACAGGTGTGTCCGGCCGTAGAGTGCGAAGCGCTTTGTAGCTGCCGGTGACAATTTCGTCGCCTTCCTTCAGGCCGTTCGTGATTTCGATGTCGGTCATCCCTGAAATCCCGGTTTGCACCTGCACGAATAGCGCCCTGCCGTTGCGGATGACAAACACGCCCTGCACGTCATCCTTTTTGGCGGCATCGCCGGTAGCCGGTTCAAGTTTCGCAGCGGCAAGCGTGACGCCGGAATCTCCGCCCTTCTTGGCCGCGGCCTGCTTGGCTGCGTCCTCGAGCTGTTTGCGCGAGCGGACGGCGAGCGCCTGGATTGGAATCGATAGGGCGCTTTCTTTTTCCGCCGTGACAATCTTTGCAGTCGCGGAAAGGCCCGGCCGCAAGCCCTGGGGCGGCTTATCCAGGGTCACAATGACCTTGAAGTCTTTTGCTTCCTGCGAGCCGGTGTTCGATTGAGTGGATGCCATACCGGAAGTGCGCAGTACGGCCTGATTGCCCACATCCGTCACTTTACCGGTGAAAGTCTGTCCGGGCAACGCGTCAATGGTCACCGTCGCCAGTTGTCCGCTGCGCACGTTGATGATGTCAGTTTCATCCACCATCACCTCCGCGGTAACAAAGGACATGTCGGAGATGGTCATCAAGTAGCTTCCCGATGAACTCTGAATTCCCGGCACCACGTTTTCGCCCTTGCGGACGTTGACGTAACTGACGATCCCATCAATCGGCGCGCGGTACGTCGTCTTGTTGAGAATGTCATTTGTGCGCACGGAGGTGGCCCTGCTCTGATCGAGCGAGTGGCGCGCCTGTTCGACCTGTGCACGGCACTGCGAGACTCTTGCCTGTGCGGATGCGACAGCTGATGCCGCGCCGTCGTACGCGGTCTTCCTCGTATCGTAATCCTGCTTGGGGATCAGTCCATCTTTGTAAAGGCTTTGCCCGCGCTCCCACAAGATGCGCGCGTTTTCCAGGTTGGATTCCTGCGTCTTCTGATCCTGCTGAGCCGCCTGAAGGGTCGCCTGCGAGGAATCGAGCGCCGCCTGAGAGGACTCGATGGCCGCCTTCATCGCATTCGCATCGGCCGTCGGCTGAATGTTGTCAATGTGCAGGAGAATGTCTCCGCGCTTTACTCGATCGCCCTGGTTGACAAGGATTTCGGTAATTTGGCCCATGCCCTGGGCCAGTAAGTTTGAATAGGTTTTCGGCGTCACTTGACCGGATGACGTCACCAGCGTCACAAGGTGCTCGCGCCCTACTTTGGCCGTTTGCACCGTGACGACGTCTTTGTTGGCCTGCTTCACGCTGTAGAGGACGATGCCTCCGCCCACTACCACCACTCCGACACCAATTGCGACCTTCTTCCATGCCTTCATTTGAGATTCCCTTTTTCCTTGATTCGGGGTGTTTCTGCCCGTCCGACCACCCCCACCTACTTGATACGCGCCTGCGGGGCCAAAAGTTTCTTGCGGCGGCGTTGCTCGCGTGCCCTTACCCGCATACCCTCGACCGCATGAATGATGCAAGGCCCGGACGCAAGGTTGGACCTGTATCTCAGTCCCGCGTTTGCAAAAGATTTAAACGCCCGCAAACCGTTGTAAGCTCATATTTTACCCTATCTTCTGTCCGGGGTGCATTCCCGCTGTTGGCAGTTGCGCACCACAACCTTCGACTCCTGAGATTCATCAATGGTTAGCGAGGATTAGCAAGGTGGGAGGCATTGGAAACGGGTTGTGGTTCGCATTGCACAAAAAACGCATAATTGGGCTCGGAAGGGAACGAAGCGGGGCGTGAGGCTTGCGATGATCGGCCATGAAAATCGGGCAATCCGCTGGGGAATCTGTTTCATCGTATTCCTGGCCGGCATAGTCGTCTCTCTGCGTGCCACAAATTCGCAGGCGCTGCCTCAGACCGCGCAATCCCCAAGCGCTCCAACATTCTCCCGCGACATCGCGCCGATTCTTTTTGCCTCCTGCGCCGGTTGCCATCATCCGGGCGGGCATGGCCCGTTCCCGCTCGTGAGTTACGAGGAAGCAAGAAAGCACGGCGCGCAGGTCCTGGACGCCACACGCACGCGAAAAATGCCGCCTTGGTTGCCCGAGCGCGGTTATGGCGATTTCGTCGGCGAGAATCGTCTGACCGATTCGCAAGTCCAGCTCATCGCGAAATGGGTGAACGCGGGCACGCCGCAGGGCGCGGCCTCTGAAGCGCCTGCGCCGCCTCAATTCTCGGACGAATGGCAACTCGGCCCGCCAGACATGGTCCTCGAGGCGGCGCGCCCTGTTCCCGTGCCGGAATCCGGACCGGACATGTTCTGGAATTTCATTTTTTCGCCTGCGATAAAAACCACGCGATTCGTTCGCGCCGTTGAAATCCGCCCCGGCGGCGGTTCGATGCTTGTCCATCATGCCAACCTGATTGTTGACCGCGCGCGGTCAGCGCGGCACCAGGAAAAAGAGCCGGGCGCGGGTTTCCCCGGCATGGATGTGAGCATCGAACGCGCGGCTCTCGATTTCCAAAGTCACTTTCTTTTCTGGAAGCCGGGGAGCGCCACGTGGGTCGAACCGGATGGATTGCCATGGAAGCTCGATCCCGGCACGGACCTCGTGCTGAATGCGCACCTGAAGACCATGGGCATGCGCGACGATGTCCGGCCATCCATTGGCCTCTATTTCACGGATACACCGCCATCGCGCTTTCCCATGCTGGTCCAGCTTCAAGACGACAACGCGCTCGATATTCCCGCGGGCGCGCGCGATTTTCTTGTGAGCGATGACTTTCGCCTCCCCGTTGATGTGGACGTTCTTGCGATTTACCCGCACGCGCACTATCTCGGCCATTTGCTCGAGGGCTACGCAACTTTACCAACCGGCGAACGGAAATGGCTGATTCGCATTCCGAATTGGGACCCGAACTGGCAAGCGGTCTATCACTATCGCGAGCCTGTTTTTTTGCCGTTGGGGTCGGTCGTCTCCATGCGCTATCACTATGACAATTCCTCGGAAAATCCGCGAAATCCGAACCACCCTCCGAAAATGGTGCAGGGCGGAGACCGGTCAACCGATGAAATGGCCCATCTGTGGCTCCAGATCTTGCCTCGCGGAAATAGTGACCGGCGCCCGGCAGTTGAAGAAGCGCTCATGCGGCATCGCATTGAAAAATACGCGAGTGATCTCGAAGCTCATCTGCGCCTCGGAATCCTGATGCTCGCGCGGCTCGATCCCGCGGGAGCTGACGCCGTGCTGGAAGACTCGATTCGCATCGCCCCGCGAAATCCACTGGCGCACAATCTCCGCGGTACAGCTTTGGGCGTGCTGGGACGTTCCATTGAATCAATCGAAGAGTTCCAACTCGCGCTTCAACTGAAACCGGATTTCGGTCAAGCCCGCTATAATCTTGCCAGAGCTCTTGCCAAGTCCGGTCAGCTTGATGAAGCGCTCAAGCAATTCGCTCTTGCTGCATCAGCCCTACCCGAAAACGCGCAAGTCCACAACGATTTTGGCGAATTGCTATTGCGTCAGGGCAGGGCCGCTGAGGCCCTGAACCAGTTCGAGAGGGCGCTCGCAATTGACCCCGCAAACCGCTCCGCGCAAGAAAACCGGGAACGGGCGTTGATTCTCTTGCACAGATTCTAGAGTGGGGTCAAATGCAGGAAACATCCCCAAAAGGCGCAGGCAACCCGCCCGCTACCCCCTTAATCTAAGCCTAGTAATCAGGGAAAAACCGGGGAATCCATTGTTGACGCAGCACTTTGAGGCAGCTAATATCATCGTTCAACCGAAGGGGGAGAGGTGTCTCCATGCGGACATTTAAGTCCATAGCGTTCATTGGCGTCATTTCAGCCTCCTTGCTAGTCCCTATTCTTCACGCGCAGAACCCTCCGACAAGCACAAACCAGTCCGGAACGGGTCAGCAAGGGCCAACCAGAAAACCGCCGCTTACAAAGCAGCAACAGGAAAAGGCCAAGAAAGAACTCGATAACGCATACAAGACCTGGCTGGAGATTGACGTCAAGTACATCATTACCGACGCCGAGCGCGACGCCTTCCTGCGGCTTTCCACGAACGAAGAGCGCGAGCAATACATCGAGCAGTTCTGGCTGCGCCGTGACCCGACTCCCGACACGCCGGAGAACGAATTTAAGGAAGAGCACTACCGCCGCATCGCTTATGCAAACGAGCACTACGCATCGGGCGTGCCCGGTTGGAAGACGGATCGCGGGCGCATCTACATCATCTGGGGCAAAGCGGACTCCATCGAGTCTCATTCGTCAGGCGGCTTCTACACACGGACGCAGCAGGAAGGTGGCGGGGAAACATCCACTTTCCCATTTGAAATCTGGCATTACAACTACCTGGAAGGGCTCGGAAACAACATCTTGTTGGAATTCGTGGACACTTCCGGCTCCAACGAATATCACCTTTCCACCGACCCCGAAGAAAAGGACGCCCTGCTCTACGTCCCCGGCGCGGGTTTGAGCGAAATGGAAAACTACGGCATGGCGGACAAGCAGCAGCGCTTCCAGCGCTCGGATGGAACGCACATGCCTACGGGTGCATATGACACGCCCGGACAAAACGACGCATTCAGGCGTTATGAACTCGCGGCGCGAATCTTCGTGGCTCCCCCTGTAAAGAACAAAGAAATGCTTGAGCTGGTAAGTTCGCGAATCGTTCGCAATCAGCTTCCCTTTGACTACCGTTTTGACTACTTGCGGATCACCGACGATACGATCAACGTGCCCATCACAATTCAGCTTGCCAACCGTCAGTTGACCTTCCAGAACAAAGAAGGCGTCCATTCGGCCCAGATCAACATTTTCGGGCGCATCAGCACGCTCGGCGACCGCGTGGTGCAAACATTTGAAGACACGCTCTCCCGCGATTTTCCGGATTCGCTTTTCCAGCAGTACGTCACCAAGCAATCCATTTATCAAAAGACGGTGCCGTTGCGCCCGGGTCTCTACAAGCTCGACATCGTTGTGAAGGATGTGCAGAGCGGAAACGTCGGCGTGGTGAACACGCGCCTGGCCGTGCCCCGGTTTGAGCAGGAAAAACTCGATACCAGCACGCTGATCCTTGCCGACAACATCGAAAACGTTCCTTCGGGGCAGGTGGGTATCGGCCAATTCGTTCTCGGAGATGTAAAAGTCCGCCCGCAGATCAAGCAGGAGTTTTTTCTGGACCAGAAGATGGGGATGTACCTCCAAGTTTACAACATCAAGGTGGACGACAAGACGCACAAATCAAACGTCACGGTTCATTTCCGGGTGACGCACGGCGACCAGGAAGTCTTCCAGACCACCCAGACTTCCCAACAGATGAAACAAGAGGGCAATGAGCTGACGATTCAGTCTTTGTTGCCGCTTTCCACTTTCGTGCCTGGCAAATACAAATTGGTGATTTCCGTCAGCGACCAGATTGGAAACGAAACGATTATCCGCGGGGCGGAATTTACGGTGAAGGCGCCCGCGGAAACGCGTGCTGCCGCGAATTGACGCGCTACAACTTGGGCGCTTCGTCTTGAGGCGCTGCATTTGATGTACAACAGAGAGGGGGAGGGCCACGATGACTGATAATTTGCGCTCCCGGGGCCGGGCAATTGTTGCTGCTTGCGCGCTCGCCCTTGCCCTCGGAACAGCTCTGGCCGCATCTTCCGCGGCGAACCCTGCCTACGGAAAGCTCTCGGGGATTGTTGTGGATCCTGGCGGCACGCCGCAGATGGGCGCGACCGTGGTGCTGCTGGCCGAAGGGCTGCAATCGTCGTCTTACCGTCTCGATCTTTTCACGAACCAGCACGGCGGCTTTGGCAATTCGCGCGTCCCTGCCGGCATCTATGAATTGCGCGTCACGCTCGCGGGTTTTCTTCCCAAGATCGAGCATCATGTTCGCATTACATCAAATCTTACGACGCTCGTGAAAGTGGAGTTGGCGACGATTTTTGCCTCACTCGACCGTCTGCGCCGCAGCCCTGACAGACCTGTCAGTCCTGACAATTGGAAATGGGTGCTGCGTACTTCTGCCGCCACGCGGCCCGTGCTGCAATGGACCAACCCGGGATTGACCGCGCAGGGCGCGGGTGCGTCGGATTCCGCAAGGCCGCGCGCGCATGGGCAAATCGAGCTCACCAGTGGTTCCCAGCGGCCCGGCTCCATTTCCAACATGCCCGACGCGCCTACAACCGCGGTTGCATACGATCAGCCCATCGGCAGCTTTGGCCACATTCTTTTCGCCGGACAATTGAATTACGGCGGCAGCCTTCCGGCTTATGCGATTGCGACGGCCTGGGCGCCCGCGGGCAATGCGCCGGGCGGACCGGTCACGGAAATCGTTGTGCGGCAGGCGGCGCTCGGCCCGGACGGCCTTGTTTTCCGCGGCGTTCGAATTTCACAGCGTCAGACACTTGCGATCGGAGACCACGCAACGTTGCGCGTCGGCGCCGAGGCTATTTCAGCCCAGTTGGGCCAGAGCACAAAAGCGCTGCGTCCCAGTGCTGCTCTGGACGTGGTGCTGCCGGGCGGCTGGCAGGCTACGATGTTTATTCTCTCCGGAACCGCATCGAGCCCGATTCTCAACCCTTCGCCGCAAACAAGCGCGATGAACTCGCTCGATGAATTCCCCGTTCTCATGGCGCGAGGCGGCCGGCCCGTGCTCGAAGGTGGTTGGCATGAAGAAGCGGGCGTGCGCCACTCCATTTCGCGGCGCGCCACCTTTGAAGCGGCTGTGTTCCACGACCGCACTGGAGACACACCGGTATTTGGCCGCGGAAACGCCTCCAACCCGGATTATCTGCAGGATCCTTTTTCGAGCGCTTTTGTCTATGACGCCGGGCCTTCCTCCACTTGGGGAGTTCGCGCCGCTTTCAAGGAAAAACTCACGCAATCATTGGACATGGCTTTCATCTACGCCTACGCGGGCGCTCTTACAAACGAAGACGTGCCCGCAGCGGCGGAACGCCCGCTCCGAGACGCTTTGCAAATGCAATATCGCCACAGTGTGGCCGCGCGCTTTTCGGGAAAAGTGCGCCGCACCGGGACTCAATTTTCAGCCAGCTACAAGTGGATGAGCGGAGAGGCTCTCAGCCAGCAGGATGCCATCGGCCAGGCCTTTTACGGCGTTGATCCGTATCTCAGCCTTAGCATCCGTCAGGTGATGCCCGGTTCCATCGGCGGCTGCCGGTGGGAGGCTCTTGCGGACTTCAGAAACCTGCTGGGGCAGGGCTACTTCTTCGCCAACTCCAAGGACGGTCAAGTACTCCTCATGCCCGCCTCCCGCTCCCTTCGCGGCGGGATCAGCGTTCAGTTCTAGGCGCTAGTCTGTCTATACGGCAAATGGGAAGCATAATTCCAATATCGGAATCTCTTCCAGTGTCGGCGCTTAATGTGACGGCAACCCCTTTGTTTTGTTGGTTTTACGATGTACTATTATTTACAGTATATGGAGAGTTGCGTGCTGATAGAATTGCGGGGCAGTCTACCCCGCGAGTGATGTGCTCCAGGTCAGGTTTGGTGGGTAATTTGGAAGGTCGGGTTAGTTTGGGAATTCAATGACGGAAAGCCTCCGAGTCCGGGTTGGCGCAGTCGCTCTCGTCGTGGTGACGATGGCGGCCGTCATCTTCGGTGTGCTTAACTTCCGCCAGCGCGCGTCATACGACATGCCCGACGACGGCGTGACCTGGTGGGACACCTCGAGGGGTGTTGAGGCGAGGCAAGTCGCGGCAAATTCTCCCGCCGTGGTGGCGGGCATCAAGCCGGGCGACCGGCTCGTTTCAATCAATGATAATCCTATGCGCAGCACCGCGGACGTCACACAGCGGTTGTGGCGCGTTGGGTTGTGGACGGAAGTCCACTACCAGTTGTCCCGCGGCGGCTCGGATTTCGCTGCCCGTGTGGTCACGGCTCCGGCGGTTAAGCCTCTGGCCTATGAGAATTTTCTGCGCATTGTGGGCCTCGTCTACCTCTTCATCGGGTTTTTTATTTTTGCGCGACGTTGGAGTGCACCTCGCGCGTTGCACTTTTACATTTTCTGTCTCGTCTCGTTCATTTTCTATTCGTTCCATTACAGCGGAAAGCTGAATGCCTTCGACCAGGTAATCCTCTGGGCGAACGCCGCTGCGTGGTTCCTGCAGCCCGCGCTGCTCCTGCACTTTGCGCTTGTTTTTCCGGAGCGGCACGCCTCGCCGTGGCGGCATCGCGGACTCCTTGCGCTTGTCTATGGCGTGCCCGCCGCGCTGGGCGCGCTGTACGCCGCCGTTATGACTGGATCCCTTGGATTTGTTTTCTGGCTTGGCTCGCGGATTGTGCTGGATCAAATCCGCCTGGTTTACTTGGGCCTCTATTTCTTGCTGGCCGCTGCCGTGTTCCTCAGGAGCTTCCGCCGCGCGCCAAGCGGGATTCTGCGGCAGCAATTGAAATGGACCTGCTTCGGCACGGCTGCCGTCGTTCCATTTGTCTTCACTTACATTCCACTTTTCATCACGCATGATGGAGAACCGCCTGCCTGGGCGAAAGCTTCCACCGTGCTTCTGGTTCTGATTCCGCTGTGTTTTGCATACGCGATCATCCGCTACCGCTTGATGGACGTGGACATCATCTTCAAACGCGGTATCGCCTACACAGCGGCAACGGCGGGCGTCGTCGGAGTCTACGCCCTGATCATTTGGCTTGCCGGTAGGATTTCAACCTTCACATGGTCATCGGGACCGTGGCCGGGCTTGATTGCTATCGTCCTCACCGCTTTTCTCTTGCAGCCTTTTCGTGACTGGACGCAGCGGCGGCTGGACCGCTTCTTCTACCGCGACCGCCTCGATTTCCGCCGCACGCTGATTGAATTCGGCCGCACTCTTACGAACGAAGTCCACCTCGAGCCGATGCTCGGCTCGGTGATGGACCGCATCTCGCAGACGCTGCTCGTGGACCGCATGGCGATTTTCCTTGTGGACGAAGCCACCGGCCGCACGCGCCTTGCGCGCGCGCTCGGCATGGGCGCGCCGGAAGCAGCGGACACGCTCGACTTTGCATTCCTCGACCCATCTCGCGCGGAATTCACCCGCGGCTATTTGTTTTATGAGTCGCCGCGTTACGCGGAAGAAGTCGACGCTTCCTCGCGCCGCACCCTCGAGCGGCTGGACCTGAACTATTACATTCCCTGCCGCATCCGCGAACGCACCGTGGCCGTTCTCGGCCTCGGCAAAACGGTTGACGGCGATTTCCTCTCGTCGGACGACGTCGAGCTGCTCTTCACCATCGCGGGTTACGTCGCCATCGCGCTCGATAACGCGCACCTCTATAGCTCGCTCGAACAGAAGGCCGCGCAAATCGAGCGCCTCAAGGACTTCAGCGAAAACATTGTCGAATCGCTGCACGTGGGCGTCTTCGCCGTGGACCTCGAAGGCCGCGTTGAATCGTGGAACTCGCAGGTTGAAGCGCTTCTCGGCGTGCCGCGCAAAGACGCCATCGGCAAGCCGCTCGATGGAGTGCTGCCCACCGACCTCGTCGCGGAAATCGAAGCGCGCGCCGAAGAAGAAAACGTTTCGAGCATCTACAAATTCGCCATGCGCAATCGTGATGGCCGCATGCTGGTGGTCAATGTCTCCATCACGCCGCTGCTCGGCAAGGATAGCCGGCGCCTCGGCCGCCTGATCCTCGTGGACGACGTTTCGCAGCGCGCGCGCCTGGAAGATCAGCTTATGCAGACCGAGAAGCTCACTTCGCTTGGCCTCTTGGCCGCGGGCGTGGCGCACGAAGTGAACACACCGCTCGCGGTCATTTCAAATTACATCCAGATGCTCGCGCGGCAGTTCCCCGGCGACGACCCGCGCAGCATGTTAATCGAAAAAATCGTGAAGCAGACGTTCCGCGCGAGTGAAATCGTCAACAACCTGCTGAATTTCTCGCGCGTGGGCTCGTCACAATTCAGCGAGGTCAGCCTGAATGCCGTCGTCGAAGAAACGCTTTCGCTCGTCACGCATCCTCTCAAAACAGCGCGCATCGAAGTTGTGCAGCAACTGCAGGGTGACCTGCCGCCAGTGCTCGGCTCGATGAACCGCCTCCAGCAGGTTTTCCTGAATCTTTTCATGAACGCTCGCGACGCCATGCCCGCGGGCGGCGTGCTCAATATCCGCACCGCGTGCTCCAACGGCACCGTGGAAGTCGAAGTCAGCGACACCGGCGTGGGCATCCCGCGCGACCAGTTGCACCGCATCTTCGACCCATTCTTCACCACGAAGTCCACCGGACGCGGCACCGGCCTGGGCCTCTCCGTGAGCTACGGCATCATCAAAGAACATGCGGGCAAGATTGACGTGAAGTCCGCGCCGGGTCGCGGCACGCAATTCCGCCTGGAATTCCCTGTGGCGCGAAAGGCGGCGCATGTCTAAAGGTTCGATCCTCGTCATTGACGACGAGGCGGAAATCCGCGAAGGTCTGGAACTCCTGCTCGGCTCGGAAGGTTATAGCGTCACCAGCGCCGAAACCGGCAGCGAGGGCCTTGCAAAGCTTGAGAACAACCCCTTCGATCTGCTGCTGCTCGATGTGAGCCTGCCCGACCGCAACGGTCTGGACATCCTCCGCGAAATCCGCCACCGCGATCAAGCGCTTCCCATTGTTCTAATCACTGCTTATGGCTCGGTGGATATGGCTCGCGCCGCGTTCAAGAGCGGCGCGCAGGACTACATCACCAAGCCGTGGTCGAATGACGAGCTGCTGCTGCAGGTGGCGCAAGCCGTCGAGGGTCGGCGGCTGCGCGAAGAAAACGTCCAGCTCAAGCGCGCGCTCAAAGAGCGCTACAACTTCCCGAACATCATCGGCAAGAGCGAAAAGATGCTCGCGCTGCTGGACCTGGTCTCACAGGTGGCGCCGTCGCGCTCGACTGTGCTCATCAGCGGCGAAAGCGGCACCGGCAAGGAACTGATCGCCAAGGCCATCCATTCCGCTTCACCGCGCGCGGATAAACCCTTCGTGCCGATTAATACCGGCTCGATTCCCGCGGATCTGCTCGAATCCCAGTTGTTCGGGCACGTGAAGGGCGCGTTCACCAGCGCCATCGCTTCCAAAAAGGGTCTCTTCGAGGTCGCTGACCAGGGTACGATTTTCTTCGACGAAATCTCGACCATCAGCGCGGAGACGCAGGCCAAGCTGCTGCGTGTGATTCAGGAGCGCGAGTTCATGCGTCTGGGCGGTACGGACACCATCAAGGTGGACGTGCGCATCGTGGCCGCGTCCAACGTGGACCTGCTCAGCCTCGTGCGCGAGGCGCGCTTCCGCGAAGACCTCTATCACCGCCTCAACGTGATTTCGGTGCCGCTCCCTCCGCTGCGCGATCGCACGGGAGACGTTCCCATGCTGATCGAACATTTCCTGAAGCGTTTCTGCGAGGAGAACTCCAAGGCCTTGCTGCGCTTCTCCAATGCGGCGATGAAAATCCTGATGGATTACGAATGGCCGGGCAACGTGCGCGAGCTGGAAAACGTTGTCGAGCGCGCCGTCGTGCTGGCGCAGGGAGAGCAGCTTGACGTGGACCTGCTGCCCGAGAATCTGCGCGGCGTGGAAATCGTGCGCGGGGTGCGTTTGCAGCTTTCCGAATACATGCCGCCGCTGCCTCGCGAGCCCGGCGCGCGCGCCGGCGCGGATCATCCGCGGCCCACGCTGTTTCAAATGGTGGATGAATTTGAGCGGCGCGTCGTTCTGGACATGCTCGAACGCACCGGCTGGAACCAGACGGAAGCCGCCGAACACTTCCAGATACCGCTCTCCACTCTCAATCAGAAGATCAAGCGGCTGGGCATCGAAGTCCGGCGTCGCGCCATCGGCCGCGCCGCCAATGGCGATGGCGCCGGGAAGTAAGTCCTCTCACTCCAAATTCAAATATTGATTTGATCTTTTGGTAGCACAGGCATTCCTGCCTGTGCGCAGTCAGAAGATTTCCACGAATCGCGGTATTAATCCTGGGGAGCTAGTTTTTCTGAGTAGCGGCCTGCTGTTTTGCGGCTGCATATCCTTTTGGCATAAGCGTCGTCGTCAAATCCACGCCGCTCAGGTCCACGCCTTCGAGGTCGGTTTCACGAAGAATTGTCACGCCCATATCGGCGCCGTTAAACTTTGCGCCGCGGATGTTTGTTCCGCGGAAATTTGTGTTGCGCAGATTCGCCCGCTCCAGGCAGGCATCGGTCAAATCACAGCGAAAGAGTTCGATGCCGCTGGCCTGCGCTTCGGTTAAATCGGCGCCTGGCAGCCGCGCTTCGGTCATGTCCGTGTTGCGCAGGTCGGCTCCGCGAAGGTTGCACTTTGAGAAGTCCGCGCGCGTGAGTTTTCCCTTCTGAAAATTAGCTCCATCGAGCCGCGCTCCCGCAAGCAGTGCGTCCGAAAGATTTGCGCCGCGAAAATCAGCATGTGAAAGATTCGCGCCCTCGAGGTTCGCGCGCACGCCGCCCGGCTCGCCGCCAAAAAACTTCCCGTGCGCTTCCAGGATTTCGCTGACGCGCTTGCCGCCGTGCTTGATGCCACGCACCGATCGCAGCCCTTTGCCCTCGCCGCGCAGCCTGTCTAAAATCCCCATCGCGTTACCGTTCCTTCCTGATTGCTCTGCTTGATTGCGCCGTTCAATTGATTGATGCGTTCTATTCTACTGAAAATGCCCGCGGCTTGCACCGCGCGTCTTTTCTATATAGTGTCCCGGTCTTAGTTAGCTTTGTTTTTGGGGATTGGTGGAATCTCAAGATGTCAGACGACGCGCCGAAATCGCCGGAACCAGTTCTGAAGGCGCCTGCCGAAACGGGGGCCGCGCTGCCATCGAAC
>JBGPHM010000068.1:0-18043 GCA_041484365.1 Terriglobia bacterium
ATTTCACACTTCTCGGTAAAGCACCGCAAGCCCTTCAGGAAGAGTTTCTGCCCTTCCCGGCGGCACAGGCGGCAAACCGCTTCACGATGTCTCGCCAACTGAGCTTCTCCTTTACAGACTAAACATCAATCCCAGCAAAATTCTTATACGCGACGGCGTTTCGGCGGACGGCAGCCGTTATGCGGAATGGGCGTCACGTCCTTGATGGAAACAATGTGCAGGCCGACACTCGAGAGAGCGCGGACAGCGGACTCACGCCCCGATCCCGGTCCCTTCACGCGCACTTCCACCGATTTTACACCGTACTGATCGCGCGCCGATGCAGCCGCAGCGGCAGAAGCCTGCTGCGCGGCATAGGGCGTGCCCTTGCGCGAACCCTTGAAACCCACCGAGCCCGACGACGACCAGGAAAGCGCGCGGCCATCCGGATCCGTAATCATGATCATCGTGTTGTTGAACGAAGCCGTGATGCACACGACGCCATGCGGCACGATGCGCTTCTCGCGCTTCTTCTTAAACTCTTTCTTTCGCTTCGTCGGCTTTGCCGCCGGCGACGCTCCTCCACCCTGTTCCTGCGGTTCCTTTGCCACTCTTCACCTCGTCTTAGAAATCTTTACCCTCACCTTACTTGCGGAGGGCGACCTTTTTCTTCGCGGCGACCGCGCCCTTGCGCGGCCCCTTCCGGGTGCGCGCATTGGTGTGCGTCCGCTGACCGTGCACCGGCAAATTCCTGCGGTGGCGGATGCCGCGATAGCACTGAATTTCAATCAGACGGCGAATATTCATCTGGATCTCCTTGCGGAGATCGCCTTCGACACGGCCTTCGGATTCGATGGCCTGGCGGACGCGGTTGATTTCTTCTTCCGTCATGTCCTTGATCTTCTTGGTTTCTTCCACTTTCGCCTTGGCGCAAAGCGCACGCGCGCGCGGCTGCCCGATCCCGTAGATGGCGGTCATGCCGACCCACAGGCGCTTATTGGGATTTAGGTCTACACCCGCAATGCGTGCCATTCAGTGTCTCCTCTTCCCGGACTAGCCCTGGCGCTGCTTGTGCTTCGGGTTGACGCAAATCACGCGCACGACCCCGCGCCGGTGAATCACCTTGCACTTATCACAAATCTTTTTTACCGATGCCCGGACTTTCATTTTGCTTCTCCTGATCCAAATCTATTTGTAGCGGTAAACAATGCGCCCGCGCGTCAAATCGTAAGGTGAAAGCTCGACGGCTACCTTGTCTCCCGCCAGGATGCGGATAAAGTTCTTCCGCATCTTCCCTGAAATGTGCGCGAGCACCTGATGCTTGTTTTCCAATTCCACGCGGAACATCGCGTTTGGCAGCGGCTCAATTACCGTCGCCATGACCTCAATGGCATCCTCCTTCGGATTGCCCGGGTCGCGCGGTTTCTTTTCCCTAACTGGTGGCTTGCCCATACGCTCCTAATTTTCGCCGAATCAATCCGCTACCACGACGGCCCGGTAACTTCTTTCGGCCGTGTCAGAATCCTGGGGCCCGCAGCCGTGATGGCGACTGTGTGCTCAAAGTGCGCCGAAGGCTTACCGTCAACCGTGACGGCCGTCCATTCGTCGGAAAGCACCCGCACACTCGCGCCGCCCAAATTCACCATCGGTTCGAGAGCCAGCACCATGCCCTCCTGCAATCTTGGGCCGTGGCCAGGCTCGCCATAGTTGAGCACGTTCGGTTCTTCATGCATGTGCGTCCCGATGCCGTGGCCAACAAATTCGCGAACCACCGAGAACCCATGCCGCTCAACCCACTGCTGCACCGCCGCGCCGATGTCACTCAAGCGGTTGCCGACGCGAGCGCGCTCAATGGCCTTGTCCAAAGATTCGCGCGTCACGCGGAGCAAAGTTTCCAGCTCCGGCGCAACTTTGCCGACGGGAACCGTGACCGCCGCGTCCGCGAAATAACCTTCCACTTCGACGCCAAAATCGAGCGAAATGATGTCGCCCTCACGCAATTTCCGCGACGCCGAGGGGATACCATGCACCACTTCCTCGTTGATCGAAGCGCAAAGAGCGGCCGGATATCCCCGGTAACCCTTGAACGCCGGCCGCGCGCCGCGCTCGGCGGAGCGTTTCTCCGCGATGCGGTCCAAATCGAGCGTGGAAACTCCGGGCGCAACCGTCATGCGAAGTTCGTTCAGCACTTCCCAGACGATCAGCCCTGCCTGGTGCATCGTTTCCACTTCATTGCTCGACTTGCAGACAATCACGGAATCACCGCTTTCCGGCCAAAATGCCGAGCACTGATTTCGTCACCGTTTCGAGTTCGCCGCCTGCATCCACATCATGGAACGAGCCATGCTTGCGGTAGTACTCAACGAGCGGCTGGGTCTGTTGGTCATAATGCATCAAGCGCTCGCCGATTACGGATTCCATGTCGTCCTGCCGCTGCGTCAGAGTGCCGCCATCGTCATCACAAATGCCCGGATTCCGCGGTGGGCGGTCATATACGTGATAAATTCGCCCGCAGATCCCGCACATCCTGCGCCCGGTGAGGCGCCTCATCAAACTCCCGCGGTCCAGAATAAAGTGGACCACGATGGGCTTGCCAAATCCCATCACTTCGAGGATTCTTTCCAACTCCTCGGCTTGCGGCAACGTCCTGGGAAATCCATCCAGGACGAAACCTCCAGAACAATCCGGCCGGGCCAGCCGCTCCTCGATCATCCCAAGAACAATTTCATCGGGGACAAGGTCTCCGCGATCCATGATCGGTTTGGCACGGCGGCCAAGTTCCGTATTCTGGGTGACGTGCTCGCGAAACATGTCGCCGGTGGAAAGATGAGGCACGCCAGCATGACGCGCCACCTCTTTCGCCTGCGTTCCCTTCCCCGCTCCCGGCGGCCCCAGAAAAATCACCGCCTGTCGAGGACGGGAGGCCCACCGAGACTCATCCATATTTTCGGCCTCGCAGCTTGCCCTTCTTGACGAAACCCTCGTAGTTTCGCATGACAAGCTGCGCCTCAATCTGCTGCACCGTATCCATCGCCACACCAACTACAATCAGCAGAGAGGTGCCGCCGAAATAAAACGTCACATTCAGTCCTTGCAGAACGAAACGCCACATATGAACGTCAAACCAGGCCCCCACAGCGCCCGGAAGGTGCTGCAAGTGAATTCCGGAAATCATCCATTCCGGAATCAGGCAAACAAGCGCCAGGTAAACACCGCCCACAAGAGTCAACCGGCGGAGAATCTTGTTGATGTGCTCGGAAGTGTTCCGCCCCGGGCGAATGCCGGGGATGAACCCGCCATGCTTCCGCATGTTGTCCGCGAGTTCGGTCGGATTGAAAACGATGCCGACATAAAAAAACGCGAACAAAATAATCATCGCGACGTAAACAAGCGTGTAAAGCGGCTCGCCCCACCCGAGCGCCGACGAAACTTTCGCCAGGAAGGGATACTTCAGTTGGGCGCTGTTCGTCCCGTTGAAAAACAAATTGATCGTCGCGGGAAACGTTAGCAAGGAACTCGCGAAAATCGGCGGAATCACGCCACCGGAATTCACGCGCAGCGGCAAATACGTCATCTGCCCGCCCATTACCTTGCGCCCTACCACGCGCTTCGCGTACTGCACCGGGATGCGCCGCTGAGCGCCTTCCACGAGCACAATGAACGCGACAACGGCCACCATCAAGATGGCCAGGGCGATAATCGCTATCCCGGTGAACGGGCCCCAGAAACCGTGCTGCAACTTGTCTTTCAAATCACCGACGGCGTTCGGAAGCCCAATGACGATTCCCGAGAAAATGATCAGAGACATCCCATTGCCGATGCCGCGGTCGGTAATCTGCTCGCCCAACCACATGATGAATGCCGTGCCTGACGTCAACGTCAGCATCGTCATCATGATGAACCCAGGGCCGGGATGGTAAACGATCGCCTGGTTGCCGCCATAGTTGGAATGCTGAAGCGTTTCCGCGATCGTGAACGACTGGATCAGGCTGAGCACTACAGTCATGTAGCGTGTGTATTGCGTAATCTTTTTGCGGCCCAGCTCACCTTCCTTCTGCAAACGCTCCAAGTACGGCCAGACAACGGTCAACAATTGCAGGATGATGGAAGATGTAATGTACGGCATGATCCCAAGGGCAAAGATCGTGAGCCGCTTGAAGTTGCCGCCACTGAAAAGATCAAACAGGCCGAGCGCGGATCCCTTGTTCTGATCGAAAATCTGCGCAAGGACGTCGGTATTAATCCCAGGGGTAAAGATATGCGCGCCGATGCGATATACGGCCAGGAGCGCCAGCGTAAACAGGACGCGCCTCCGCAAATCCGGAATGCGGAAGATGTTAAGAACGGCCTGGAAAAACGCACTCATTGAACAGATTCAGCCTTGCCACCCGCTGCTGCGATCTTTTCCCGCGCGGAACCGCTGAAGGCATGGGCCTGCACGGTCAGCGCGACCTTGATATCGCCTTCGCCCAGGATCTTGACTTCACCGGTCGCCTTGCGCACGAGCCCGCGATTGCGCAGCACTTCCGGCGTAACCGTCTCGCCCGCATTAAAGACATTCAACGAGGAAATGTTGACCACGGAAAAAACCTTGGTCGTTGGATTGTGAAACCCGCGCTTCGGTATGCGCCTGTGGAGCGGCATCTGGCCGCCTTCAAAACCCGGCCTGCTCGCATACCCGGAACGCGACTTCTGTCCCTTATTCCCACGGCCCGCAGTCTTCGGAAGCTTTGAGCCAATACCGCGGCCGACGCGCACCTTTCGGTGGCGAGAACCCTTGGGCGGCTTCAAATTGGAAAGGTTATAAGGCATCTCAAATTTCTCCCGGCTTATTCGCTCACCTGAACCAGGTGGCGCACCTTATGAATCATCCCGCGGATTGAGGGCGTATCGGGCCGTTCGACTACCTGCTGCATGCGGCGAAAGCCGAGCCCGCGAATGCACTCGCGCATCCCGATGGGGCAGCCAATAAAGCTGCGCACCCACTTAATTTTGAGCATCGTGTCTGTTTTCTTGGCCATGGTCGCTTCGCTAAATTAATTCTTTTCTCCACCATGATGACGGTGGTTCTCTTCCGAATTTCTCGCGCGCGCCTCGGCAACTTTTTCGGGACTCTTCAATTGGAGAAGAGCATCGAATGTCGCCTTGACCACATTGTGCGGGTTCGACGTGCCGATAGATTTCGTCAGGACGTTGTGAATCCCGGCGACCTCCATCACGGCGCGAACCGGGCCGCCGGCGATAATGCCGGTACCATCCGGCGCAGGCTTCAGCAAGACGTGACCCGAACCATAAAAGCCAGTCACCTGATGCGGAATCGTCGTGCCCTTCAAGTTCAATTTGAGCAGGTTTTTCTTCGCCTGCTCAATCGCCTTGCGGATGGCCATGGGAACCTCACGCGCTTTGCCCATGCCGAATCCAGCGTGACCATTCTGATCGCCCACAACCACAAGCGCGGAAAAACTCAGGTTCTTGCCGCCCTTGACCACTTTTGTGACGCGGTTGATCGAAACCACCTGGTCCTTCAAATTATTCGGACTGACCTCAATCATCTGCCGTACGGAAAGCGTGTCTCTTAGCATCTGTTTCGACATTAGATTAGAATTTCAACCCCGCTTCCCGGGCCGCTTGCGCAAGCGCTTCCACGCGGCCGTGGTACTTATATCCGCCCCGGTCAAAAACAACTTGTGAAATGCCCGCTGCCTTTGCGCGTTCGGCGATCACTTTTCCGATCACTTTCGCCGTGGCGACATTGCCGCCGCCCTTAGTTTGTTTGCGCGTCTCTTTATCGATAGAGCTTGCGGATACCAGCGTCTTCCCGGTGCCGTCGTCAATCACCTGAGCATAAATATGGTTGAGCGAACGATACACGGCCAGCCGGGGACGCTCGGGAGTGCCCGAAACCTTCTGGCGCACGCGACGGTGAATCCGCTGGCGATGCGCACTGCGTGAAATTTTCCCCACACGTACCTGTGCCACTTCGCTCTCCTTGTCCTTGCGGCTTTACGCGGCAGCCTTGGCGCCGGCTTTGCCTGCCTTCTTCTTCAGCCGCTCACCTGTGATGCGAATGCCCTTTTGTTTATATGGATCCGGCGGGCGCAAACTGCGAATGTCAGCGACCACCTGCCCCACAAGGGCCCGGTCCGCGCCCGAGATAACCATATGCGTCTGCTTTTCCACCGTAATCTGAATACCTTCCGGGATCGGAAATTCGATTGGGTGCGAATAGCCGAGAGCGAAGACAACCGTCTTCCCCTTGATCTCCGCGCGATAACCGACTCCGACGATATCCATATCCTTCTTGAATCCCGTGGTCACACCGGTAAACGCATTGGCTACCAGCGCGCGCGCCAGCCCGTGCAGCGCCTTCTGGCTGTCATTCTCGCGCAGGGCATTCAGCACGCCATCCTTCTGCTCGAACCGGATTCCGCGCGGCACCGCCACGCTCATTTTTCCCTTGGGTCCCTGCACTTCCACCGCAGCCGCGGAAACCTGCACCTTCACACCGGCGGGAATTCCAATTGGCTTGCGTCCTATGCGTGACATTCCTGCTTGCCTCTCTCCTTCAATCTCTTACCAAACTTCGCACAGTATCTCGCCGCCGACGCGCGCCCTGCGGGCGGCGCGGCCAGTCATCACGCCTCGCGGCGTCGTGAGAATCGTAGTCCCCAGCCCGCCGATTACGGATCGAATTTCATCTACTCCGGCATAAGTCCGCTTGCCGGGCCGTGAGATTCGTTTCAGGTCGGTGATGGCGCTGTGGCGGTCCGACGTGTACTTCAAGAAGACCCGCAAGGTCTTGCGGGTCTTCGACTCATCCACAAGCTTGTAGGTCTGAATGTACCCTTCTTCCTTCAGAACCCGCGCGATCTCGGTCTTGAGCTTCGATGCAGGAATGTCCACGCGCGAATGGCGCGCCTGGGCCGCATTGCGGATGCGCGTCAACAAATCGGAAATCGGATCGGTCATCATTTCAATAGGCTTCCCTTCGCTACCAGCTCGCCTTGGTCACGCCGGGGATTTCGCCCTTCAGCGCGAGGCCGCGGAAACAGATGCGACACATCTCGAATTTACCGATGAAGCCGCGCGGGCGGCCGCAAATACGGCAGCGGTTGCGCACGCGGATTTTGAACTTCGGCTTCTTGCGCATCTTTGCGAATTGACAGTCTCGCGCCATATCTCTCCTCAGGCCCTCAGCGGCACACCCAGCCCACGAAGCAATTCCCTGCCTTCGTCATCGCTCCGCGCCGTGGTCGTAAACGTAATGTTCATGCCCTTGATCTTGTCCACCCGGGTGTAATCAATTTCAGGAAACACGAGCTGGTCGCGCAACCCGATTGTGTAATTACCGCGCCCGTCAAAGGCATCCTGCGGCAGGCCCTTGAAATCGCGCACGCGCGGCAACACAACATTGCACAGCCGGTCGAGAAACTCGTACATACGGTCGCCGCGAAGCGTGACGCAGCAACCGATCGGCATCCCCTTTCGAATCTTGAAATTCGCAATCGATTTCTTCGCGCGAGTGATCACCGGCTTCTGGCCCGCAATCTGCCCCAGCTCGACAGCGGCGACATCCAGCAGTTTGATGTTCTGGCTGGCCTCACCCATGCCGATATTCACGACGATCTTGGCAATCTTCGGCACAGCCATGGAGTTCTTGTAGCCGAAGCGCTTCATCAGCGCCGGCATCACTTCCCCGCGATATTTATCTCTCATCCGGCTCGTCATACTTTTCCAGTCCTTACCCAGCGCGCTGAAACCCTACTTCTCCAAAGTCGTTCCGCACCGGCGGCAAACGCGTACCTTCGTCCCGTCGGAAAGTATCTTGTGTCCGACACGCGCGTGCTTGCTGCAACCCGGGCACAAAAGCATCACGTTTGAGATGGCGATCGGGCCTTCGCGCTCGAGAATCCCGCCCTTGATGTTTTTTGCCGGATTCGGCCGCGTATGCCGCTTCACCATGCTCGCGTGTTCGACCATGACCCTCATCTTGATGGGGTCCACGGAAAGCACGCGGCCGGTCTTGCCTTTGTCGCGGCCAGCCATGACCCTTACCTGATCATTCTTCCGGATTGTGACGCTGCGCTTTACAGGCGTGGTGTGATTCATGGCCTACCAGACCTCCGGCGCAAGGGAAACAATCTTCGCGAATTTCTTTTCGCGCAGCTCGCGCGCAACCGGTCCAAACACGCGCGTGCCCACCGGCTCATTCGTCTCGTTGATGAGCACCGCCGCGTTATCGTCAAAACGGATGTAAGTCCCGTCGCGGCGCCGATGCTCTTTCCGGGTTCTTACCACTACAGCGCGAACAACTTTCCCCGCCTTAATCTGACTATCGGGCGCTGCTTCCTTGACGGAAGCGGTAATGACGTCGCCAAGTCCCGCGCGCAGCCCTGTATCTCCGCCCAGCGGATGAATCATCGTCAGTTGCCTGGCGCCGGAATTATCGGCCACCGTCAGCCAGGATCTCATGCGAAGCATTGCTGTTGTCTCCCGTTATCCGCCCGGCTCAATCCGCTCTCGTATTCTTCGCAACCACTTCCACCAGCCGCCACCGCTTCAACTTGGAAAGCGGACGCGTTTCAACGATGCGCACCGTGTCTCCCGCGCGAGCAAGGCCCGTTTCGTCGTGGGCATAAAACTTTGTCGAAACGCGAATGACACGTTTGTACTTCCGATGCGTGACCATGCGCGTGACTTTCACTACGATCGTCTTCGCCATCTTCGCGCTCGTCACCAGGCCGACCTTTTCCTGCCGGCGGCCACGCACTGCGATTGCAGTGGTACTAGCGTTTTCCATCGCCATGCGCCTTCACCAATTCCCTTTCGCGGAGCAGGGTTTTCACCCGCGCCAAATTCTTCCGTGCCATGCGCAGCCGCGCCAGCGCTTCCGCCTGTCCCGTGGTGAGCTGAAGGCGCAGACGGAAAATCTGTTCGCCTAGCTCCTTCTGCTGCACCTCGAGTTCGGGCGTTCCCAGGTCGCGCATTTTTTCGTTCTTCCGCGCCATTAGAGTTCTCCCGCCCGCGAGACAAACTTTGTACGGATGGGCAGCTTGTTCGCCGCCAATTCCATTGCTTCCTGAGCTGTCGCATGATCCACGCCGGCCATTTCAAACATCACACGGCCCGGCTTCACGACAGCCACCCACTTCTCCGGAACGCCTTTGCCTTTGCCCATACGGGTTTCCGCGGGCTTCTTCGTGAAGGGCTTGTCCGGAAAAATCCGAATCCACAACTTGCCGCCACGCTTGATAAAACGCGTGATGGCCACACGCGATGCTTCAATTTGCCGGTCCGTAATCCACGCCGGCTCGAGCGCCTTCAATCCGAATTCACCGAACGCAAGACTTCCGCCGCGCCAGGCCTTGCCTTTGCGGCGGCCGCGCTGCTGCTTTCGATACTTCACTTTTTTCGGCATCAACATTGGCTATCTCTGCTCCCGTTTTCGCGCGCAGCTATTAAGCCGCCACTGGCTTTGTGTTCTTCTCCGGCAGCTTCTCACCGCCATAAACCCAGCACTTCACGCCGATCACGCCGTACGTCGTATTTGCCCTGGCCATGCCGAAATCAATGTCCGCACGCAGAGTCTGCAGAGGAAGGCGTCCTTGCAAATACCATTCCTTGCGCGCAATTTCCGCGCCGTTCAGCCGGCCCGCCACGCGCACCTTGATGCCCTTGCATCCGAATCGCAGCGCCGAATCCACCGCCTTGCGCATCGCACGGCGGAATGCAACGCGCTTCTCAAGTTGCAGCGCAATCGACTCCGCAACCAGTTGCGCGTCCAACTCCGGCCGGTGTACTTCCTGAATGTCAATGTGCACTTCGCGGTTCGTGCGTTTCTGAATTTCGGCCTTCAGCTTGTCAATCTCCGCGCCCTTGCGCCCGATGATGATGCCCGGCCGGGCGGTATAGAGCCGGATAACCAGTTTGTTTGCGGCGCGTTCAATGTCAATCGAGGCGATGCCCGCGGACTTCAGCTTATCCTTCAACTGACTCCGCAACGCGACGTCTTCGTGCAACAGGTCGGCGTAATCGCGGCCCGCAAACCACCGCGACTTCCACATTTTGTTGAAGCCTACTCGAAATCCGTATGGGTGAGTCTTCTGCCCCACAGGGCCTCCCTACTTTTACTTTTTCGATTCCGGCTTTGCCGATTGTTTCTTCGCGGTACGCTGCTTGCCGGTCAATGCCTGCCGCGCCTTTTTCACCGCGCCCTTCACTCCCTTGCTTGATGCCGCTTCGGCCGCCGCTGCCGCCGCGCGCTGCTCAGCGCCAGTGGAATGTTCCGCCACGCCAACAACGATATGCGCCGTGCGCCGCTGATAGCGGAACGCGCGGCCCATGGGCGCCGGGCGCAGCCGCTTCCAGCGCGATCCTTCGTTTGCGAAGCATCGCGCGACGAAAAGGTGATCCACGTCAAGCGATTCCCCCGCGTCATCCGCCTTGCGCTCGGCATTCGCAATTGCGCTGCGAAGCACTTTCTCAATGTCCTTTGCCACGCGCTTCGGGGTGAACCTTAGAATTTCGAGCGCCGATCCCGCCTGCTGCCCGCGAATCAAATCCAACACGAGCCGCACCTTCTGCGGCGAAACGCGGACGTGCCGCGCCATCGCGTGAGCTTCAATTGCCGGTGCTGCTGTGATCTCTGCCGCCATCGCTTATGCCTTCGGCGCCGCGGGAGCCGCCGGTGCCGCGCCGCCTGCCGCGGGAGCTGCCCCTCCAGCCGGTGCCGCGGGCACGCCTGCAGCCGCCGCTGCCCTTTCGAGAGCTGCTTTTACGGCATGGCCCTTAAACGTCCGTGTCGGCGAGAATTCGCCGAGCTTGTGCCCGACCATCTGCTCGGTCACATAAACCGGAATAAACTTCCTGCCGTTGTGAACCGCGATTGTGTGGCCCACCATCTCGGGCAGGATGGTCGAGCGCCGCGACCACGTCTTCACAACTTTTTTCTCGTTGCGCGCGTTCAGCGCGTCCACCTTTTCCCGCAGGTGGCCGTCAATGAACGGGCCCTTTTTGACCGAGCGTGCCATGATTCTCCGGTTCCCCTTTTATTCTTCCACGCGACGCAGTTTCACCCACTGTGCGCGCCGCATTTTGCGGAAGCCGCGCACGGGTCCCGGAACCCGGTGTGACACCGTGCAGAACGGGCAGACAAACCGAGTCCCTTGCGCGTTGGGCGTCTTTTCAACGATCACCGCCCAGCCAGCCTTGCAAATCCGGTAAAGCACCTGCTGAGGCGGCTGAGCCACCGCGCGAGTGAGCGCTTGCCGCAGCGCGGGACGCGATGGTTTCGCCGGACGCGCAGTTTTTCGAGGACGCGCCGCGCGCCGTGTACTTCGTCTTGCTGTTCGTGTCGCTGCCATCATTTGACTCTCTGAGACCCGCCGCGCCGGGCGGATTTCACTCCCTCGTTCATGGCCCCTGGCCAAAAACTCTTCTATTTCTTCCGCCGCTCGACAATCAAGTGATCCGAGCGCCGCGAACTCCGCGTCTTCGCGCCCAAGGTCGGGAATCCCCACGGTGTTTGCGGGTGATTTCCCTTCACGCGGCCTTCACCGCCGCCGTGCGGGTGATCCACAGGATTCATTGCCACGCCGCGGGTTGTCGGACGCTTTCCGCGCCAGCGTGTCTTGCCCGCCTTGCCGTAGGTGACGTTCTCGTGGTCAAGGTTTCCGACCTGGCCAATGGTGGCCATGCAATCGAGGCGAAATTTGCGCACTTCGCCCGAAGGCAGCTTCACAAGTGCAATATCGCCTTCCTTGCTGAGCAACTGCGCCGACATCCCCGCCGAGCGCACGACCTGTCCACCGCGGCCCGGATAAAGCTCCAAGTTGTGCAGCGGCGTGCCGGGAGGAATCAGACGGATTTGCATTGCATTGCCGGGGAGGATGTCCGCGCCTTCACCGGTAAGCACCGTTGCCCCGACCTGCAACCCCACCGGGTGCAGGATGTAGCGCTTCTCGCCATCGGCGTAATGCAAGAGCGCCAGCCGCGCCGAACGGTTGGGGTCATATTCGATGGCGGCAACACGCGCCGGGATTCCGGTTTTGTCCCGCCGGAAATCAATCGCGCGGTACTGCCGCTTATGGCCCCCGCCGCGGTGCCAGCTTGTGATTTCGCCGTGAGAATTGCGACCGCCGGTCCGCTTGCGCGGCTCGACGAGCGATTTCTCCGGCACTTGCTTCGTGATCTCGCTCTTGTCGAGCAGGGTCGCAAAGCGCCGCGAGGCTGTGTATGGTTTGAAGCTTTTCAGTGCCATCGCATCCTGCCTTTACCGCAATTACAAACTTTCGGCGTATTCGATCATTTTTTCGCCGGGTTTCAGCTTTACGTACGCCTTCTTCCAGTCGCGCCGGTAGCCGGTGATCATCCCGCGGCGGCGCATCTTGCCGTGAAAATTCGCCGTGCGGACTGCTTCTACCTTCACCTTAAAAACTTTTTGCACGGCCTCTTTGATTTGCGTCTTGTTCGCGTTGGCCGCCACTTCAAAGACGACAGTGTGCTGCGTCTCTTTCACGCCCAGACCCTTTTCCGTGACGATGGGCCGGCGAATTATGCGATGGGGGTCGAGAGGCATCGATTATTCCTTGCCCTTACCTTTACCCTTCGGTGCCTTTGCAGCCGTGGGCTTCTTTGCTGTCTTGAGCTTCGCCGCTTTTTTCTCAGCGCGTGGCTTCGCGGGCTTCTTTGCAGCTGGCTTTTCGGCGACGGCAACCGGCTTTGCCGGTTCAATTGCCGACGCTGGAACCACCGAGCCATCCTTCGGCCCAAGCACTGCGTTTAGCCTCACCGCTGCGTCCTTCGAGAGCATCAACCGGTCATGCCGCAGCAGGTCGTAAGGCTGCAAATCGTGCGAGAGTGAAAGCTTTACGCCTTCGAGGTTCCGGCTCGCGAGCTCCAGGTTGTAATTCTCCGAGGTCTCCACGAGCAGAATCGTCGGGCTTGCACTTCCCAGTTTGTCGAGCGCTTCGCGGAACGGCTTCGTCTTGTGCGACTCGAGCTGCCATGCGTCCACAACAATCAACTTCTCTTCCGCCAGCTTCGATGAAAGCGCCGAGCGCAACGCGCCCAGGAAAACTTTGCGAGGCAGGCGGTACGCGTAACTGCGCGGCTGCGGCCCGTGTACCGTGCCGCCCTTCCGCCAAAGCGGTGAACGGATCGAGCCGATGCGCGCGCGGCCAGTGCCTTTTTGCCGCCAGAGCTTGCGTCCCGAACCCTGCACTTCCGAGCGGCCCTTGGTCTTGTGCGTTCCCGCGCGCTGGCTATTCAGATACCACCGCGAAGTCTCATGCAGCAGGTGCGGATTCACACGCACGGCAAAAACGCCGTCGGCCAGCTCTATCTTGCCGACTGTCTTGCCCTCCAGATTCTTGACGTCCACTACCGGCATCGTTCGATTCCTCAGCCCTAGGCTTTTTTCTTCGACTTCGCAGATTTCTTGATGCAGATGTAACTGCCCCGCGGGCCAGGCACAGCGCCGCACACGAGCAACAGGTTTTCTTCCGCATCAACCTTCACAACTTTCAAATTCTTTGACGTCACGCGCTGGTTCCCCATGTGTCCGGGGAAATGCTGGCCCTTCCAAACGCGCGAGGGATACGAGCTCGCGCCAATGCCGCCGGGCGCGCGGTGGAACATCGAGCCGTGCGTTGCGTCGCCGCCAGCGAAGTGCCAGCGCTTCACACCGCCTTGAAATCCCTTGCCCTTGCTTATGCCGCTCACGTCCACAAATTCGCCCGCTGCGAAGCTGTCCACAAGGACGCGGTCGCCCACCTTCGTTTCGTCCTTCGAATCTTCCAGACGCAGCTCACCGAGTAGCCGCATCGGCGCGACGTCCGCCTTCTTGAAGTGTCCGGTCATCGGCTTGTTCACGCGCTGCGGCTTGACGAATTCCACGAGTCCCAGTTGGACGGCTTCATACCCGTCTTTTTCCGCTGACCGCCGCTGCACCACAACGCACGGTCCCGCCTGCAACACCGTGCAGGGGAGCGATGCGCCGTCGGCGGCGAAAACCTGCGTCATGCCGAGCTTGATTCCGAGTATGCCGTTGACTGCCATGCCGTCCGCTCTCTTTGTCCCTTGTGATATTGCTTCAAAAACTTTTATTTGCCGCTACGCCTTCGCCGCATGATCCCGGCCAAAGGCCTTGATTTCCACGTCCACGCCCGGCGGAAGGTCGAGCTTCATCAGCGCGTCCACCGTGTCAGGTGTCGGCTCGAGGATGTCAATCAGCCGCTTGTGCGTGCGCATCTCGAACTGTTCGCGCGACTTCTTGTCCACGTGCGGCGACCGCAGCACGGTCCACCGGTTAATCGTGGTCGGCAACGGGATCGGCCCCGCCACGTCCGCGCCTGTTCGCTTTGCCGTCTCGACAATCTCCCGCGTGGACTGATCCAGAATGCGGTGGTCGTACGCCTTCAATCGGATTCGGATTCGTTCGCCTGTGTGCATGTTTACTCGATTATCTCAACGACGGCGCCGGCGCCGACCGTGTGGCCGCCTTCGCGAATCGCGAACCGCAGCCCTTTCTCCAACGCCACCGGGGTGATCAAACTGATCTCCACACTCACGTTGTCTCCCGGCATCACCATCTCCACTCCGGGATTCAACTTCACGTCCCCCGTCACGTCCGTCGTCCGGAAGTAAAACTGCGGCCGGTAGCCCGTGAAAAACGGCGTGTGCCGCCCGCCTTCTTCCTTCTTCAAAATGTACGCTTCCGCCTTGAACTTCGTGTGCGGCGTGATCGACCCCGGCTTCGCAATCACCTGCCCGCGCTCAACCTCTTCCTTTTCCGTGCCGCGCAACAGCAACCCGACGTTGTCCCCCGCCATCCCTTCGTCCAGGAGCTTGCGGAACATCTCCACGCCCGTCACGATCCGCTTCATCGTCGGACGGAATCCCACAATCTCCACTTCCTCGCCCACCTTCACTTTTCCGCGCTCGACTCTCCCCGTCACCACCGTTCCCCGCCCCGAGATCGAGAATATATCTTCAATCGGCATCGCAAACGGCTTGTCGATTTCCCGCACCGGCAGCGGAACGTACCGGTCCACCTCTTCCATCAACTTCAAGATCGTCTTCTCCCACTTCTCTTCGCCGTTCAATGCGCCCAAGGCCGACCCGCGCACCACCGGCACTTCATCGCCAGGAAACTTGTAACTCTTCAGCAGTTCCCGCACTTCCAGTTCAACCAGTTCCAATAGTTCCGGGTCTTCCACCGCGTCGCACTTGTTCAGAAACACCACGATGCACGGCACGCCCACCTGCCGCGCCAACAGAATGTGCTCCCGCGTCTGCGGCATCGGTCCGTCCGTCGCCGCCACCACCAGAATCGCTCCGTCCATCTGCGCCGCGCCCGTGATCATGTTCTTGATGTAGTCGGCGTGGCCGGGACAGTCAATGTGCGCGTAATGGCGGTTCGCCGTCTCGTACTCGACGTGCGCCACCGCGATGGTGATCCCGCGCTCGCGCTCTTCCGGCGCGTTGTCAATCGAATCGAACGCCCGGAACTGCACCTTCGGGTTGTTCTTCGACAACACCTTGGTGATCGCCGCCGTCAAGGTCGTCTTGCCGTGGTCAATGTGGCCGATCGTCCCAATATTCACGTGCGGCTTTGACCGCTCGAATTTTTCCTTCGCCATCGTTCGCTCCTCAGCTTTTCTGATCCATCTGGTTGAAAACCCTCGCTTCTACCTCATCACCCGGCCCGTCATTTTGCTGATCACTTCTTCGGCAATCGACGCCGGCGCTTCCTCGTAATGCGAGAAATGCATCGTAAAACTCGCCCGGCCCTGCGAGCGGCTGCGCAAATCCGTCGCATAGCCGAACATCTCGGCCAGCGGCACGAGCGCGCGAATAATCTGGCTGCCGGCGCGCGAATCCGAACCTTGAATGTGAGCGCGGCGCGCGTTCAAGTTGCCGAACACAGGGGCCATATATTCGTCAGGAACTACAACTTCAACCCTCATAATCGGTTCGAGAAGCACCGGACTGGCGCGGCGGCAGGCTTCCTTGAATCCAATCGAGCCCGCAATCTTAAACGCCATTTCCGAGCTGTCCACTTCGTGATAGCTGCCATCCACAAGGACAACAGCAACATCCACCATTTCGTATCCAGCCAGAACACCGGTATCCATGGCTTCGCGAATGCCCGCCTCGATCGGCGCGATGTATTCCCTGGGAATCGAGCCGCCGACAATCTTGTCAATGAAGAGGAACCGGTGCTCTTTGTCAAACTTCCACCGGCCTCCGGACCCCGCCACTTGCTTGGACAAGGCGTCCAATTCGTCCGTGGACATCTCGTGCATATTCTCGTGCTTGGAAGACGGCAGCGGATGAACTTCAAGCTTGCAGTGGCCATACTGACCGCGTCCGCCGGTCTGGCGGATGTATCTGCCCTCCGCGTTCGCCTGCTTGCGAATCGTCTCACGATAGGCAACTTGCGGACGCCCAACGCCTGCTTCCACATTGAACTCACGCATCATGCGATCCACGATTATTTCGAGATGCAACTCGCCCATGCCGGAAATCAGCGTCTGGCCCGTGTCGGGATCGGTGTGCACACGGAAGGTCGGATCTTCCTGCGCGAGGCGCGCCAGGGCGTTCGACATCTTGTCTTGGTCGGCCTTTGTCTTCGGCTCAATCGCCACGGAGATGACAGGCGTGGGGAAAACGATATTCTCAAGCACAACCGGCTTATCTTCGTCGCACAACGTGTCACCGGTCGTGACGCTCCTCAGGCCTACGCAAGCCGCGATGTCGCCCGCGTACACAGCGTCAATCTCTTCGCGCTTGTTGGCATGCATCCGTAGCAGACGCCCGACGCGCTCGCGTGTGCCCTTGGTCGAGTTGAAAATGTAGCTTCCAGACTTCAGCACGCCCGAATACGCGCGGACAAAGGTCAACTGGCCGACAAAAGGGTCGGACATAATCTTGAAAGCAAGAGCGGAAAAAGGTTGATCGTCCGCCGGACGCCGCAGAATCGCTTCGTCGCCATCGACCGAGGTGCCCTCCATCGGAGGAACGTCGAGAGGCGACGGCAGATAATCCACCACTGCGTCGAGCATCAACTGAATGCCTTTATTCTTAAAGGCGGATCCGGCCAGCACGGGAACGAGTTTCAGACTGATCGTCGAACGCCGAACCGAGGCGCGCAACTCGTCGACCGTGAACGCCTGCCCGGCCAGATATTTCTCTAGCAAAGTGTCATCGTGCTCGGCAATGTATTCAACGACTTTGTCGCGGTGTTCCCGGTAAAACTTTTCGTCAATCGCAGACGATTTCAGCGCCGCGGCGATGTCGGGACGGCTTCCAACAAATGTGGGATCCCAAAGCTTGGCAACGTCAAAGACCTCGAATTTCGCGCCCAGGGTCTCTTCCAGCCAGATGATTGCTTTTTCTTCGATGAAGTCGATGCAGCCGATGAAGGAATCTTCCTTGCCGATGGGAAACTGGAGTGGAACCGGGTGTCCTGATAGCCGCTGGCGCATGCTGCGAATGGACATATCGAAATCGGCGCCGACGCGATCCATCTTGTTGATGAAAGCGATGCGCGGGACGCGGTACTTGTCCGCCTGGCGCCACACAGCCTCCGATTGCGGCTGCACGCCGGCAACGGCGTCGAACACAGCAACGGCGCCATCCAGCACGCGGAGAGATCGCTCGACTTCAACCGTAAAATCCACGTGGCCGGGGGTGTCAATAATGTTGATGCGCATCTTTTTCCCATGGCGGGGCCAGAACGCAGTCGTCGCGGCCGATGTAATCGTGATGCCGCGCTCGCGCTCCTGTTCCATCCAGTCCATGGTCGCGGTGCCGTCATGCACTTCGCCGATTTTGTAAGTCACGCCGGTATAGAACAGGACGCGTTCGGTCGTAGTGGTCTTGCCGGCATCAATGTGCGCCATGATGCCGATGTTCCGCGTGTCTGCGAGTTGTGTTTCTCGTGGCATTGCCTATCGGTTCCGATTCCTACCAGCGATAATGCGCGAAAGCCTTGTTCGCTTCCGCCATGCGGTGCACATCTTCCTTCTTCTTGATCGCGCCGCCCTTTCCGTTTGCGGCG
>JBGPHM010000069.1:0-17907 GCA_041484365.1 Terriglobia bacterium
CATATTTCTGCGGCCCCGGCATCGGCAACATATTTGGATTCTTCGGCTGGCTCTTCGCGATGGCCGATGACGCAGCCACCACGCGCGCCAGTGATTCATCGTCCGTGCGATTCGTTGTCGCGCGCGCTGTGCGTCCATCAAACACTGTCCGTACAGAAATGGAAATATTCAGTTCGGCGACGTTTTGATGGATGGTGTTATTCGCGAAGCGCGTAAGCGCGTCCGAAATCCCGTCAATCATCACTTCGGTTTCGTCTGCGTCGCTCAACTTGAAGACGCGTTCGGCGATGCGCCGCAGTTCGCTCTGCGTGAGCATCTGATCGCGGGCGCTGCCGGCGCGTGAATGGGTTTTCGCGCTCTTGGCTTTCCGAGTTTTTTTCGCGCGACTCATCAATTGGTTTTACTTGGCGAACGCCACTCCCACGCGCACATTTCTGAATCGCGCTGGAGATGCCCCATGTCCCGTGCCCATCGTTTGCATCGGCTGGCCCTTGCCGCAATTCGGCGTGCCCCATAGCGTCCAGTGGTCGCGCGAGCAAATTGCATCGCAGCTATTCCAGAACTCCGTTGTGATGCCGCTGTAGCTCGGATGCTTGATCATCCGGCCTTTTTTCCCGCCTTTGATCTCCCAGCCGATTTCCGTCGAAAACTGGAAATGGTAGCGGCGGTCGTCAATGGACCACGAACGGTTCGTCTCCATGTAAATCGCGTCGTCCGTGTCCGCGATTAAGTCGTCGAATTTCCACGTGCCCGGATGAATGCTGATGTTCGTCATGCGGATAATCGGCAACCGGTTCCAGCTTTCCGTGCGCATTGTCCCGCCGCTTCGATTCAATCCGATCGACGCCGCGGTCTCACGGTTCGAGAGATAGCCGCGGAATTGGCCGTCCTTGATGATGTCCGTGCACTGCGCGGGCACGCCTTCATCGTCATAGCCGAATGTGCCCAGGCCCGAGCCATGCGCGAGTCGAGCGTCCGCGACCACGTTCACGATGTCCGAGCCGTAACGCAAATTGTTCAGCTTTTCGAGCGTCAGGAAGCTCATCCCCGCGAAGTTCGCTTCCATGCCGAGCACGCGGTCGAGCTCAATCGGATGCCCAATGGACTCATGAATCTGCAAGCCCAGCTGCGAGCTATCGAGAATAATCGTCCGCGTGCCTTCAGGACATTGCGCCGCGCTGTGCAGCGCGACGGCCTCCTCGCCCACGCGCTGTGCGTTGCCCACCAGGTCGAGCGATTCCACCAGCTCGTAACCCGCGAGCATGTGCTGCCCGCCGAAGCTATTTGGGTAGCTGCGCTTCTGGATTTCGGTCCCCGCGAAACTCGTCGCCACAATTCCCGCGCCCGATTGCACCTTTGTCTGGTGAATACGCGAGCCGATGCTCGACGCGAAAAACATATCGGTCCGAACGAAACTCATCGAGGTTTCCGCCACCGTCACGCCCTTCACCTTGCGCATCTCGGCGTCCGCGGCAAGCAGGTGGTCGAGCTGCCGCTCCATCGGAATTCGGAACGGGTCTTTTACGAAAGGGTTCTGCCAGGTGTCCACATATGCCTGCTCAGGCACCATCTTTACATCGTGGATTTTCGCCAGCGCCGAAGCCTTCGCAATCGAGACGGCCTCCGCCGCGCACGCCGCGATACCTTCGCGCGTCAGCCGGTCGGTGGCGGCGAATCCCCACGAGCCGCTCGCGAGCGCGCGCACACCAATCCCCAGCGACTGGCTTTCGGATAAATTTCCAACCTGTCCGTTTTTCGTGGAAAGGTCGCGGTGCCGGATGTCCATCACGCGGACATCGGCATAGGTAGCGCCCCTGCTTTTTGCGGTATCGAGTGCCCAGTCAGCCCAGTCTTGCATCATCCCGAGGCTACGTCCCCTCATCCCACGACGCCAAATACTGCTCCTGCTCCGGCGTCAGCTTATCAATCTGCACGCCCATGGACTCGAGCTTGAGCTTCGCGATGTGCTTATCAATATTTTCCGGCACCGGATAGACCTGCTTCCCGAGAGTCGCTGCGTTCTTGATCATGTACTCCGCGGCAAGCGCCTGGTTCGCGAAGCTCATATCCATGACCGCTGCGGGATGCCCTTCCGCGGCAGCCAAATTGATGAGCCGCCCCTCGCCGAGCAGATAGAGTCTGCGCCCATCGCGTGTCGCATACTCCTCTACAAACGGGCGCGCCACACGATGTGAGCTCGACATTTTTTCGAGCGCTGGAATGTCAATCTCCACATTGAAGTGGCCGGAGTTGCACATCACCGCGCCGTCCTTCATCTTTTCAAAATGCTCGCCGGCGAGAACGCTTTTGTTCCCGGTCACGGTGACGAAGATATCTCCCACTTTCGCCGCTTCGTGCATGGGCATCACGCGGAAACCGTCCATCACGGCTTCGATCGCGCGAACCGAATCAATCTCTGTGATGATCACGTCCGCGCCCAGACCCTTCGCGCGCATCGCGACGCCCCGCCCGCACCAGCCGTAACCCGCAATGACGAGCTTTAGCCCCGCAATCAAAAGATTCGTCGCGCGAATTATGCCGTCAATCGTGGATTGACCGGTTCCGTAACGGTTGTCGAAGAAATGCTTTGTCTGCGCGTCATTCACGGCAATCACAGGAAACTTCAGCGTGCCGTCCTTGGCCATCGCGCGAAGCCGGATCACGCCCGTCGTGGTTTCCTCTGTGCCGCCGATTACGTTGGGGATTAAATCCGTGCGCTTCGTCAGGAGCTGCGTCACCAGGTCCGCTCCGTCGTCCATGGTGACTTGTGGCTTGTGGTCGAGCGCCGCGCTGATGTGCGCATAATACGTCGCGTTGTCCTCGCCCTTGATGGCGTACGTGGGAATGCCGTAGTCGCGCACCAATGAGGCGGCCACTTCATCCTGCGTCGAAAGCGGGTTCGACGCGCACAGCACCACGTCCGCGCCGCCATCGCGCAGTGTAATGCCGAGATTTGCCGTCTCGCTCGTCACGTGCAGGCAAGCGGATATACGCACACCCTTGAGAGGCTGTTCCTTGATGAACCGCTTGCGGATGAGCTGCAACACGGGCATCTGCTGGTTCGCCCATTCAATTTTGCGCTTGCCGGCATCGGCCAGCGCCATGTCCTTTACGTCTCCTGCCACCTTCTGAGTAGTCGTCAAGCGCATGCTCCTGAAATTTGTAAATTTGGAATTGTTGGAGTTGGTTCTAACGCCGTGCGGCAACTTCGGCGGCCGCCGCCGCGGGCAAGCCTGCATCGCGGCGCAGCGCCCCCGCCCGGTCCGTAAGCTCCCAAGTGAAGCCGGACTCGTTGCGGCCGAAATGTCCATAGGTCGCCGTCGGTCTGTAAATCGGGCGCCGCAGATTCAGCGTTTCGATGATTCCACGCGGGTTCAACTTAAAATTCGCGCGGATTAGATCCGTAATTTGCTCATCCGGAATTGTTCCGGTTCCAAACGTATCCGCCATTACGGACACCGGCTCCGCCACGCCAATCGCGTACGCAAGCTGCACTTCCACGCGCCGCGCGATTCCCGATGCCACGATATTTTTTGCAACGTACCGCGCCATGTAGCAAGCCGAGCGGTCCACCTTGGTCGGGTCCTTGCCGGAAAGCGCGCCGCCGCCGTGGCGGCTGTACCCGCCGTAGGTGTCCACGATGATTTTGCGTCCGGTCAGGCCGGCATCGCCCATCGGTCCGCCAACGACGAAACGCCCCGTCGGATTAATGTGATATTTCGTGTTTTTGTCACGGAGTGAGGCGGGAACAACGTGCTCGATGACTTCGCGCTTGATCTCTTCATGCAGGCGCTCATTCGTAACGCTTTCGCTGTGCTGCGTGGAAATAACCACACAATCCACGCGCACCGGATGGTTGCCCTCATACTCCACGGTGACCTGCGACTTCCCGTCCGGCCGCAAATAATCCAGCTTGCCGGCCTTTCTTGCTTCCGCCAGTCGTCGCGCCAACTTGTGCGCCAGCATGATCGGCAGCGGCATCAACTCTTCCGTCTCGTCGCACGCAAAACCAAACATCAAACCCTGGTCGCCCGCGCCGCCCGTGTCCACGCCCATCGCGATGTCCGGTGACTGGCGCTTGATGGATGAGATCACCGCGCAGGTCTCCGCATCGAAGCCATATTTCGCGCGGTCGTAGCCCACGTCACGAATCACCCCGCGCGCGACTTCAGAAATCTCGACGTATGCCTCCGTGGTGATCTCGCCCGCGACCATCACGAGGCCCGTCGTCACTAGTGTTTCGCACGCGACGCGCCCCATCGGGTCTTGCGCCATCACGGCGTCGAGCACCGCGTCCGACACCTGGTCGGCAATCTTGTCGGGGTGTCCCTCGGTGACCGATTCCGAGGTGAATAGAAATCGCCGGTTATCTTGTCGTGTCAAAACAGTCTCCTTCGGTGTAACGAGTGGCAATCATCATACGAATTCTCATAGAAGGAAGCACGCAACAAACAAAAAACCGTAGCATGGCCCCCGATATGTGTCAACGCATTGAATTTAAATGCGTTAGAGCCGTACCGAATGGCGATTTCAGCGCCCTGAATGGGGAAGCATTAGATTTGCGCATCCGGTTCGCCGGCTGACATTGCGGTCGCGCCATTCCTTACTCTTCTCCCTCTTCCTCTCCATCGCCCGACGAAAAAACCTTCCCCGTCTTCTTAAAAAGCAAATACGAACGGATGAATGGATCCAGGTCGCCATCCAGCACGCGCTGGGGGTCGCCCACCGAGAACTTTGTCCGGTGGTCCTTCACCATTTGATAGGGCTGCAACACGTAAGAGCGGATCTGGCTGCCGAAGCTAATCTGCATTTTCGACTCGTCCATCTTCCGCGTCTCTTCCTGCCGCTTCTGAATCTCCAGATCGTAAAGCCGCGAGCGCAAAAACTTCATCGCCAGTTCACGGTTCTTGTGCTGGCTGCGCTCGTTCTGGCATTGGACGACGATGCCCGACGGAATGTGAGTGATGCGCACGGCCGTCTCGACCTTGTTGACGTTCTGTCCGCCCGCCCCACCCGCTCGAAAGGTGTCAATGCGGATTTCTTCGGGCTTCACGTCGATCTTGATCTCGTCGTCCACTTCAGGAATCACGAAGACTGATGCAAACGAAGTGTGCCTCCGCGCCGCCTGGTCAAAGGGCGAAATGCGCACCAGCCGGTGAACGCCGCTCTCCGTGCTTAGCAGTCCGTAAGCACTTTCTCCCTCGACAAGCACCGTCGCGGCTTTAATTCCCGCTTCTTCGCCGGGCATCGAGTCCATCAATGTCGTCTGGAATCCGTGGCGCTCCGCCCACCGCAGGTACATCCTCAACAACATCTCCGCCCAGTCTTGCGATTCCGTTCCGCCCGCGCCCGATTTGATTGTAAGAATCGCGTTTAACGCGTCGCTCTCGCCCGACAGCAGAGTCGTCGTCTCCATCTCCGAAACGTAATCGTCAGCGGCCTTCATCTCTCGCGCGGTCTCCTCGAGGAGAGTTTGTCGCTGCGCCGCGTCCAGTTCTTCTTGGGCGAGGTGAATGTAGGTCTCGAGGTCCTCGCTGGTACGCCGCAATTTCGCTTCAGCCGCAACCCGCACTTCGAGCGCCTTCTTCTCCTTCATCACCTTTTGCGCTTGGGCCTGGTTCTGCCAGAAATCAGGCTCGGTTGCTTTTTTTTCGAGTTCGGCTAACCGCGCGCGGTCCTTTGCGACGTCAAAGGAAACTCCGCACGAGCGAGATGCGGGACTTTAGATCGGAGAATTGCTGCTGGAGATCTTCGATGTGTTCGACGGGCATTTCAGTGAGTCCTGTAAATTATGATTCCTTTTTCACGGCAATCGAAAGCGCCGTGACCAGTACCGCGGCAATCGCGCACAGCATGGGAAACCAATCTCCCCACCGCGTATACAGAGTCATATCGCTGCGGTAGCCATATTGCGTATCCAGCGCGCCGCGCGAATCCGCCGCGAGTCGCGACGTCTCATGCCCGTACGGGTCCACCGTCACGGTGAAACCGTTGTTCGTGCACCGCAGCAGCCAACGCCGGTTCTCAATCGCGCGCACGCGCGCCATTTCCAGATGCTGTTGCGGCCCGGCCGTCCGTCCAAACCAGCCATCATTCGAGATGTTTACAAAAACCTCCGCTCCGTTTGCCGCGAACCGCCTAACGTCTCCCGGAAAGACCGCCTCAAAACAAATGTAAACAGCGAACCGCCGCCCGTCCGGCAGCGTCCCCACCCTGTATTCGCTTCCCTGCTGAAAATTCCCGACCTCGAGGGTGATCCTTTGTATGAACTTGAACCAGCTCGCCCACGGTATGTATTCGGAAAACGGAACAAGATGAATTTTATCATAGAGAAAAGTCTGCCGCCCTGCCGAGTCGTGCAACACCGCGCTGTTGAAGAATTGCCAGCCCGCTCCCGGCTTCGCTCTCGCCTCAATCACACCCGTCAGAAAACCGTCACGCGTTTGCCTCCCGATCCGTTCCGCCAGCGCCGCGAACCTCGGCTCCTGCATCGAGAACGGAGTCGGCACTTCCGGCCACACCACCAGGCCCGGCGCGCGCCCATCCGCGCCCGGCGCGGTGCTCATCTGCTCAAGTTGGTTCATGTCCGCGGCGTGCAAATCCATCCAATTCAAGGGCATATTTTCATCTTCGGGGAAATTCGGCTGCACCAACCGCGCCGCGTGGTCCGGTTCCTCCATCGGCACCCAGGCGTCGCCGAACCAAACGATTCCACCGATTATCAATGCAAGGCACGCTGTCGCGTAAATCGGTGCCCGGCGCCCGCGCCGCAAACAAACCACCGCCCAGACCAGCAGTGCGTTAAATCCCGCGACAAGAAAACTCAGCATCCAGATTCCCCCGAGCGTCGTCATCTGCGCGATCGCCAGGCTGTGCGCTGCCGCGTATCCAATTAGGTTCCACGGATACGCGATTGCCGGCAGGTGGGACCGCGCGAACTCCAGCGCCACCCACAAAAAAGGCGCCGCCAGGCAAGCGCGTCCCGCGCCGCGCTTCCAAATCCACGCGAAGGCCCACGCAAACGCCGCCGGAAAAAAGGCCGCCGCCGCCGCGAGCGCCCCCAGCGCCACCGCGGACATCAGCGGGCTTACATCGCCATGGATGCGAAATGTCGAATAAAGCCAGGACATCGTCGGCGTAAAAAATGCCAGGCCATGTAGATACCCGCACAGCGCCGCGAAACGCGGCCGGGCGTTTGCCGCCGCGGCCATCAGCAGCGCCACGCAAAACCACGGCCCAACCGGAAAGTGTTTGGAAGGAAACGCCGCAATCAGGATAACGCCTGAGGCAATCGCGACTACGAGCCGCATGGTTTTGAATGACACCGGTGCGGCTCCTGCGGAAGGGATTCGCTGCTTGGATTTCCCCATCAGTGCTTAACGATTGGCTTGAAGCCCTCTTTTTCGAGCGCCGCCCGCGCTTTGTCCGCCGACTTTGCGTCCGTGAAGGGCCCGACCTGCACGCGATAGAAATGGTCCGCTCCGGGCGCAAGCACAAACGCAGGAAACTTTTTCTTCTGCAACTCTTGCGCCATTTTCAGCGCGTCCGATTCAACCGTCAGCGCGGATACTTGCAGCACCACCGATCCCTTCGGAATCAGCGGCGAATTCACTGTGCCCGCGGCAGGCGCGGGCGCGTTACGCACCGCATTTGTGGGAGGTTGCGCGGCTCGATTATTTGCGGGAGCCACCGGCTGCGACTTCGGAGTCGTCGTCTTCGCAGGCGGCGCACTCGGCGGCTTTGTTCCATTTTTCACAATGTTTGCCGCGGGCGCCTTCGTCGCGCCGTTTTTCGCGCCGGAGTTTTTGGGGTTGGCATTGCTCGAATTTGTAGGAGCCGTCTTCGGCGGCGCATTCGGTTGCATCATTGGCGCTGGCGACGCTGGCGGCACAATTGCCGGCACCCCCGACGCTCCTGCGTGTTCTTCCGTCTGCGCGTCGGATGCGCGCGCTTGTCCGCTCACCTGGTTGCGCCCGAGTTCGTAACCGAGCACGAACACCACGCCGAAGATCACCACCATCATCAAAAAAAGCCCGACTAGGTGGCGGCTTTCAAGAATTACGTCTCCACCGCCTCCGCCCTTCTTCGCTCCGCTTGCCATTTTTTATTTCCCCTGTCCCAATTTTGCCCACCCCGCCAGAATGTCAATGGGCAACGGGAAAACGATCGTTGTATTTTTTTCGACGCCAATCTCCGTCAATGTCTGCAAATAACGAAGCTGGATCGCGGCCGGCTCCTTTTCCAGTATCGCCGCGGCCTCCGACAGCTTCACGGAAGCTTCCAGTTCTCCCGCGGCATGAATCACCTTCGCCCGCCGCTCGCGCTCTGCTTCCGCCTGCCGCGCGATTGCCCGCTGCATGGACTCGGGAATATCCACCTGTTTGACTTCAACCTTAGATACCTTGATACCCCAGGGCTCCGTATCCTGGTCAAGGATCACTTGCAGCTTGCTGTTAACCCTTTCGCGCTCGGAAAGGATCTCGTCCAGCTCGAACTGCCCGACCACGCTTCGCAGCGTCGTCTGCGCGAGCTGCGATGTGGCGTACAAATAATTTTGTACCTGCGAAAGCGCAAGCGTCGCATCCACCACGCGGAAATAACAGACCGCGTTCACCTTCACGGACACGTTGTCACGCGTGATGATGTCCTGTGGCGGCACGTCCAGCGTCTCCGTCCGCAGCGGAATCCGGTAAAGCGTCTCAATCGGCCAGAAAACCACGCGTAATCCCGCCGGTTTCGCTGTCGGTTGCATTCGACCGAGCCGCAGCACCACGCCCCGCTCCCATTCCTTGATTACGTACAGCGAATTCCAAAACCAAATGAGAAGCACCAGCGCCAGAACGCCCCAGAAAATTGAAATCGCTTCAAACATCGCCGCCTCCGTTTCGATTCCGAACCTTCAATCCCCCATGTTTTCAAATTCAAATGCTCTCAAATCCGAATCGGCATCCATACACGCGCTGCTGAGACTACTTCGCCGCGGGCTCCACGTAAAGCGTCAGCCCTTCCACGCGGATCACCCGCACGCGCGTTCCCGCCGAAATTGCCTGCCCTGCCGCCGCGCGCCACAATTCTCCGTGGACGCGCACCATCCCCTTCGGCGAATCTCCCGCGCCAATCGCCTGCGTCGCCTCTCCCATCGAGCCAACGAGTTGCTCGACGCCCGTCGTCTGCTTCCATGAGCGCGACTTCAGCACCAGCCGCATCAGGAAAATAACCAGCAGAGCGAATGGCAGCGTCACTCCCAGCGCCACACCCAAGCTCACTCCGCCTGCGGTCAGCGGCGACCTGATCAGCATCATCGCACCCAGCAGCATGGACACCGCTCCACCCGCTCCCAGCACCCCGTGGCTCGTCACCTTTGCTTCCAGAATAAAAAGCGCCAGCGCCAAAAATATGAGCAGCAGCCCCGTCAAATTCACAGGAAGAATGTGCATCGCATACAGCGCGAGAATCATGCAGATGCCGCCGACCACTCCCGGCGCGACCATTCCCGGATGCGTAAACTCCGTGTAAAGCCCGAGCACTCCCACAATCAACAAAATGAAAAACACATCCGGCTGCACAATCCGTGAAAGAAATCGCTGCCGCGCCGTTTGTCCCAGCATCACGATCTCCGCGTTCGCGAAGTGAAGTACAACCGTGCTGCCGTCGAATCGTTTAATCGTTCGCCCATCGAGCTGGCGCAATAGTTCCGCTTCCGAATTCACCACCATGTCCACAAGTTTCCCGTCGAGCGCTTCCCGTTCGGTGAACGCCTTCCCTTCCGTAACCGCTGTTTCAGCAATCGTGACGTTTCTTCCGCGCGCTTCCGCATAGCTCCGCAAGAAAGCAGTCGCATCGTTCAATATCTTTCGCTTCATCGTCTCGTCCACGGTAACCGGATATCCGCCGATTTCGAGCACCGGCGAAGCCGCTCCCGTGTGCGTCCCCGGAGCCATCGCCGCAATATCCGCGGAAAGCAAAATGAAAAATCCAGCGGAGGCCCCGCGCGATCCAGAAGGCTCAATGTAAATCGCCACCGGAACCGGCGAGTGCAAAATGTGCTGAATGATTTGCTCCATCGAAACGCTCAGCCCGCCCGGCGTATCCATCGAAATCAGAACAAGACTCGCGTGCGATTCCGCCGCCTGGTCCAGCCCGTTATCAATGTACTCCGCGAGCATCGGCTCGATTTCGTCGCTGATTTCCAGACGCACCACGCGCGGACGGGCGTCCGTATCCGCGGATGCCGCCGCCACTCTGCCAACCCGCGCGCTCCCAATCCACAGAGCCACTACCGCAAGCGCCAATGCCGCTCGCAACGCAATCACGAATATCCCGCGTACCGCTTTTTTCTTCCCAAATTCAATTCTCATCGAGCAGCTCCTGCATTCAAATCTCTTCGGACGCGCGCCATCCGCGAAAGCGCCGTTGCGTTCATTCTCGTCACGTCTTGCCTCGGACGCACATCCTTCGGATCCATCGGAGGCGCATCTGCCCGCAGCGCGCTCGCTTCCTCGGTCTCGCCATTGTGGTCAAGCGCCGCGAGCAAGAGAGATCTTGCATCCACCGCATCCGGTTGCAACCGTAGCGCCTCGCGCAGCGCGCGCGCCGCCGCTCCCCAATCGCTTAGAAGATACTCCGTCAAGCCGACATTGAACCAGTAATCTGGTTCGCCGGGATCGATTTGCTGTGCCTTCACAAAATCGGGAAGCGCATCCTTATAACGCGCCTGCCGCAGCACTGCCGCTCCCAAATTGTTCACAACCTCCGGCGCATCCATCCGCGCCGCCGAAGCAGCGCCCGTGTGCCCTGAAAGCGCCACGAACGCCGCCTCCGCGCCGAGTGGATCGTTTTGAGCCAGGCGGCAGACTCCCGCCGCGAATGCGGCGTCGGTGGCATGCGCACTGCCCGCCGAAACGCGCTTAAACCAATTCAGCGCCGATTCACATTCCAACCGCGCATAGTAAGTCTTCCCGATGGCATACACTGGCTCATCCCAATTCGGATCCAGCCGTGCGGCCTCCACCAATTCCCGCAACCGCGCATCGTCTGCCGCATCTTGCAGGCCCCTCACATAATGTTCGAGGGCATCAGGCCGGATGTGCAGCACCGCACCCACGAACTGTTGCGCCGCGGGCGAAGACGCGTCGCAGGAAATGTCTGGCGCAAGCGCGCCATGTATCTGGCAAAGCACGCGCCACGAAATGCGCGAGTCCATTTCACCCACGCTGCCGAGCAAACCTGATTCCTCGATCACCGCCGAGAGTTTCGGCGGGTTCACGCTCAGCACTCGCGCCGTCACGCGCAAGTTCGCGCCATCGGGAGCGAAGTCTCCGAACACGACGTAGTCCGCGTCAATTTCAGCCGCGATCTTGAGCATGGTCGCGCGCGTAAAACGCGAATAGGCCGGAAGCCCCAACTTCTCGAGCGCCGCAAGCCTTTCCTCGCGCGAAAAAACCATCGGGCCGCGGCCCTGAAGCCGGTCGGCGGTCAGTTCCGCCAGACCTTCCCCAAGCCAGTCCTTGCCCGCCTCATGCCCTGCATTTTCAAATGGGAATACGACGACGGTCTCTGCCCGCGCGGTGGAACTGCTGTTCGCGGGCGCCTGCGCTGCAGCAATGCTGGAAGAACCGGCGGCAATTGCAAGAACTGCCGCGCAGCCCAGCCATCGCCGCGAAATGACGGCCTTCATCGCAGCATCATTCTAACAGAACATTTCAGACAGGGTTTGCCGGACGTCGAACGAATGTAGTTTCAATTGATCCGGGAAGCAATTTCGCGGCCTCATCCGCAATCGTGAAAGCTATCCAATTCCCTGCCCCTTCGGCGGAGCGCCGGGAAGTTCCGGCAAGCCAAGAATCGTCCGGACCGTCGCGTCGTTGAGCACGCCGGAAAAAGCTGGGTCCGATTTCACGCCATCGATTCCCGAATAGCCTTCATCCCGCGCTTTCCTCAAGTAGTACGCGCAGCGGTCGGCATTGTTTGTAGAGGCAAAAGACTTGGCCAACAGAAAATAAAATCTGCCATAGTCGGTGGCCGCATGGGGCTGGATAATCGTACCTACCCGCCCTCGATGCTCGAAGACTTCCGGATCCAGTTCCAACGCATGTTGGAACGCGGCAAACGCATCCGCCACTTTTTGGTTGTTCAGGTAGGCCAAACCCATGTTGCTGTAGAAAGTGGCGTTTTGCGGGTTCAAACTAATCGCCTTCTTATATGTGCGCACGGACTTGGCCCACTTTTTCTCTTGAAAGTAGACCGTGCCCATGTTGTTCCAGGCGTCACCGCCTTTGCTATCCAACTTGGCCGCGCGCGCGTAACTCTTCAGCGCTTCGTTGAACATGTCTTGCTGTTGGAGCGCAACTCCGAGACGGTTCCAAAGCACTGCGTCATTTGGAGTCTCTTTGAGGAGCGTCTTGTAGACCGCCGCGGCGCTTGCGTAGTCCTTGTGGATCATGTCCAGCGCGGCTCGTTCAAGCGCTGCTTCTCTCGGCGGATTCTCCACGGAGAGTGCGGCGGCTTGCGGCATAGCGGTATTGGAAACTTCGGAAAACTGCTGAGAAGACGCGGGTACCACCAGGGCTAGCAAGGCGCCCGCCATCCAGACGCTTTTCATGGCGATACCTCAGAAATACTTGGGCTGCAAGGAATTGGACACCGCAAGCGATTACTTTGTTCCCTGCCGTCTGTGCCGTTCACATTATCAAAAACTTGCCGCTCCAGCGTGAATTTCTTTCGGGAGTGCTCCCGCCGTGCCTGCGAACTGTTGCGATTCGTCAGATTGCGCAAATAGCGCATTCGCGCCGTTTTTCGCGGCCTGGTCAATGATGGAGCAGGCGCGCAAGCCGCCCCAACAAGGATCTCCCCTGCTCGCTTGCGGTAGGCCGTCCTCCGTGCTTTTCGCAATACTGTGTGGGCTGCGTCCCTGCGATGAATACTTCTTCACGGATTACGGGGCACTGCGTCGTCGCAAGCTGCAGAGTTTCGGGATCAACGGAAACGGTCGCGATGCCATCGGGCACATTGAAATTCTGCACGTTCTGATAGGCGGGCAGCGCAATCGCACGCATCATGAATTCTGCCCAAATCGGCCCGGCGGTCAATCCGCCCTGCAAACCCAAATCTCGGTTGTCGTCGAACCCCACCCACACGATGCACAACAGGTTTGACGTGTATCCCGCAAACCAACCGTCTCGAGATGTGCCAGTCTTCCCCGCAGCCGGAGCAGTAAACCCGCGTGCGCGAACCGGCGCTCCTGTGCCGCGATTGATCACGTCCTGGAGCACATTCGTCACCAGATAGGTCACCCTCGGGTCCAACACGGGATGCGTGTGCGGTTCATTGTGTTCGAGAACTGAGCCATCGCTGCTCACCACTCTCTGCAGATACAGTGGCTCGGCTCGCACTCCTCCATTTGCAAATGCCGTATACCCGGCCGCCACTTGGAGCGGCGTCATATCGTAGGCGCCGAGCGCGACTGCGGGCGTCGCCTGAATGCTGGGCTCCTGCAACATCCTCCGCGCCACATCAACAACGTGCCCGAAGCCCACAATCTCGGCCACCTTCACTGTGGCGACGTTCAGCGAATGTGTTAGCGCCTCGCGCAACGTCACCGTGCCCATGAAATTTTCGCCGAAATTGTCCGGCGTATACTCTTTGCCGTCAAACGCAAAAGTCGTCGGCTCGTCCACCACTGTTGTGACCGTCGTGACAATCGGGCCGGTCCCCTCGACGGCATCATCGAACGCCGCCGCGTACACAAACGGCTTGAACGCTGACCCCGGTTGCCGTTTGGACAACGCGCGGTTCAACTGGCTCTGTCCGTAGTCGCGCCCGCCAACGAGCGCCTTGATCTCGCCCGTTTTCGGATCGAGCACGATCATCGCCACCTGCGCTTTTGGTACCGGCTCATTCGAGTGTTGCTTCGCTAATTCCTTCTTCCAGCGCGCGTAACGGTTCGCAAGTAGCGTGTCCACATTCTTCATGCCGATGTCCACCGCGAGGACCGCCGCGCGTTGCAACTGCGGGTCGAGCGTCGTATAGGCGTGGTAATTCTGCGAGAGCAGTTCCGCCTCGCTGAAGTGGTCGAGCAGGTCGTCCTTTACCATGTCCACGAAATACGGCGCCGCGCCGCTGTCAATCCCGCTTCGCACCAGATGCAGCGGTTTCTTTTGTGCCGCCTGCATCTGCTCCGCGGTGATCATTTTGTCTTCCACCATTTGCGCCAGTACGTGGTCGCGCGACTCCGCCGCTCGGTCCGGATGCAGCTCGGCTGTCGAGTAATGGTTTGGCCGCCGGATGGCTCCCGCGAGAAACGCAGCCTCTGCAAGGGTCAGGTCGCGCACGTCCTTGCCGAAATATGCCAGTGCGGCCTCTCCGAATCCATGAATCGCGAAACTCCCGCGGTTTCCGAGATAGATCTCATTCGCATAGAGCTCAAAGATCTGCTGCTTCGTGAAGCGGTGCTCCAGCTCCAGCGCCACCATCGTCTCCGCAAGTTTTCGCCGCCAGGTTCGTTCCGTGGAGAAGAAAAAACTTCGCGCGAGCTGCATGTCCAGTGTGCTCGCGCCTTGCGCCCGCGCTCCATGGCGCAAATCCGCCCACGCCGCGCCGAGTACCCGGATCATGTCAAAACCGGGGTGCTCGAAAAAACGTTTGTCTTCCGCCGCCAGCACTGAATCCACCACTACCTTTGGGAAATCCTGAAAACGCACGGGACGCCGCTTCGCGCGCGACTCATCAAACAGATTTGTCAGCAGCTCCGGCTCAATCTCCGCGCTGTCAAGCGACCCGCCCGTTGAGATCGCCCGTATCCCGCGGATCTGCTTCCCTGCAAAATCAACCCGCAGCGCGTTTCCGCCTCGGAAGTAGGAAACTTTGCCCGGGTAAATCTCGAGCACGTTGCCGCGCGCAGTGTACCGCCCGATGCCGGATGCATCGCCGTTCTCCCGGTAGCCGCTTTGCTGCAGGAGGCCGGTCAGGTCGCCAATTGCGATGGATTGCCCAGTGAAGATGTGCCCCGGTGCGGTGAAAATTCCTGTAGTGTGCTCGAAGGTGTTGCCGGAAAGCCGCTGGTCAATCATCCGGCCATAGATAATGTAGTAGTAGGTGAATGTGCTCAGACCAACAAGCAATATCAAAACGGCGCCGCCCAACACCGCCAGCTTCAACCGCGACTTCCAGAATCCTCCGCCCAGGCGGATGCGCAATCCCCTTCTCCTTTTAACTTCCCCTTCATTACTCTTCATTCAGGAATTGTACCGAAAACGGGCTGGACTTGCCTCGATGCGATTCTATCAGAGGCCGCTGGGTTGAATCTCGCCGGCTCTGCTTGATCTATTGCACGAGAGACTGATTGTTGGACGCGGGCGTAAAGTGAAGATGTAAGTCGTACACTTTCAAATCCACAGTAACGGAGTAATCCACCAGTATCTTCAACCCACGCGAATCATTCTGCTGTATGTGGATGGCGTCCTTGGTCGCGTCAACTCCGCGGGCCTGCATGAGCTTGAAAACGCGGTCACGAATTGTATCGTCGTTGAATTTCCCAATGGAAAAGAGCGCTTCCTGCCGCAAATCATCCTCAAATTGATAGTTGGCAAAATAGGGCGGGATGATCTTGTACGCGGTGTAGGCAAACGCAATGAGCAGAGCCATCACGATGACGAGGCGCAGGCGGCTTCCGCCGCGGGCGCTCCCCATCCGCCGCGTAAATTTCCCAACTCGATTTCGGGTTTCTTCCGCTCCCATACCCTAAATCAGGCTAGCACCCGCCTTCATGGGTGTCGAGAAACGCGGACGCCGCCCTTTCCCGGTGAGTTACCTGTCCATCCGGGCAGGCATCAGACTGCATGCGACGAGTTGGCCATCTTGCTTAGGCACAATGGATGCACACATTCGACCCCTTCTGCCGTCCATGTCACAGAGAGTCTATGAGCGTCGTTAATAAAGTGAGTATGGGAACAGGCGAGGGTATGTCGGATGGCATCGAGTTGAATCTGCCTCGGGTGGGCACGGGGGAGCGAGTAAGTCCGGATGCAGCTCTGGAACCGAATATGGCTCTGGAAAAGGTGTTCCGGGATCAATACCCGCGCCTCATCAACCTGCTCGCGCGAATCACCGGCGATCGCTACCGCGCGGAGGAGCTTGCCTCCGAAGTTTTCTGCAAGCTCGCCGCACGCCCCGCGCTGTTTCGTCCGCAAAATAATCTGGAGGGTTGGCTTTACCGCACGGCGATGAACCTGGGCTTGGATGCTCTCAAAATGAATTCGCGCCGCAAGAAGAATGAACACGCCGCGGCTGTCGAGCACGCCGCGTCACCAATTGCAGGAGGCGGCCCGCTCGAGAGTTTACTGCGCGAGGAGCAACGCGTTCGAGTGCGGACTGCTCTTGCGACTCTGAAGCCGGTTTCCGCGCGGTTGTTGCTGCTTCGCTACGTCGGATTTTCTTACCGCGAACTGGCGGACACTTTGAAGATTAACCCGGCCAGCGTCGGTCAGCTGCTTCTTCGGGCCACGGGCGAATTCAAGTCAAAGTATTCCGAGCTTTATGAGGAAAAAATATGAGCACCACCATTCACGAAGACAACTGCATTCAAGAAGACAAACTGCGGGCTTATCTCGATAGCGAACTCACTGCGGTAGAAGCAGCGGACACCTCCAGCCATCTCGCTTCGTGTGCCGCCTGTGCAGCAAGAGTGGAAATCCTCCGGTCCGATGCCGCCGCGGTGGAATCGCTCCTCGTTTCGCTCGCGCCCGAGCAAGCTCTACCAACATCCGCTCCTGCTCTGCTTCCGGTGCCGCAACGCCATCGCGTCGCGCGATTCGGATGGACGGCCGCGATTTCACTCGGTGCGCTCGCTGTGGTGATTGTCGCCGCGCTGCTCTTGCTGACGCGCCATACGGCTCCGCAAACTCCAGGCATCGGCAAGCAACAGCCCGCTCAATCAGCACCTTCGCCCGTCGCGGTCGATCAAAACAAGCAATCGGTTGTTCCCCAACAAGCGAAGCAAAACGCAATTCCTTCACCGGCAACTCATAAGAATGCTTCTCTCCGGCCGCAGAATCACAATCAAGTCCGCGTGCATTTCATACGTCTCGATAATGACGGCCCGATCGAATCTGGTCTCGTCTATCGCGTGAAATTGCCCGGTTCACTTTTTACGTCACTCGATCCCGCCGTGATTTCCTCTCAGATTTCGGCGGACGTCGTTGTGGACAGCTCAGGCCGTCCACGCGCAATTCGGTTTTTGAGCTCTCTTAACAAATCAATTCGACAAGGAGAATAGGATCATCATGAAACGATTAATCGTTGTAACCGCCCTGGCCCTGTCGGTTTGCGGCGCGACCTTTGCCCAGCAGCAGACGCAAGCATCGAAGGAACAAACCGCAACCGGGTTCTCGTACACGATTGCCGGCGGCGCCGGGTCACAGGAATTCAGTTACATGGGCCGCAGTGTGAAGAATGCGCCGTACACCGCCAAGCAAACTCATGAGAGCACGCAAACCCTGAGTGACGGCACGCGTATCACCAACAAATCCGTCACGACTCTCTACCGCGATAGCGCCGGACGCACGCGCACGGACGCATCCGATGAATCCGTAACCATCTTTGACCCCGTGGCCGGGGCCACCTACAGGCTGAACCCGAAGGCCCAGACCGCCCGCGTGGTGCAATCAACGGTTGGCATCATGTTTGACACACCCACCGGCGAGGTGCAGGCGAAGATCAGCGCCGAACTAAACGCAGTTGGAACCATGGTGAACTCCACGGGCACATTGCCCAAAGTCACCGTTCCAAACGGTGTGACGGTTACCGAGGCGGGCTACACCACAAACAACGTGACCCGCGAATCGCTGGGCTCGCAGAACATAGAAGGCCTCGTCGCGGAAGGCACACGCATCACGACCGTGATACCGGAAG
>JBGPHM010000070.1:0-16844 GCA_041484365.1 Terriglobia bacterium
TACATTAGGTCGAGACACAGACTGGCGATTAAAACATATGTGCTGCGTTCGATAGGTGCGGGGACGGTTTTCGTCCACCACTTTTTGAATCCCTGGCGGGCCATCCCGCTGTGCTGGATGGCGAAAAGCCCGAGCAGCAAGGCATCGATGAGAAGCGCCATCGGCGAAAAGATTCCTGACGGGGTATCAATGGATCTAGGAACGACGACGTTGCACACAAAACCGATTGCGTAGAGGAACGTCAGGAAGAACAGCGCGTATGCGATGAACCCATAGACGAGCGCGGCAATCCTTGCCATGGATGTAATCCTCCTAAGCGAGTTCAATCCAACGGAACATCGCCGTGAAACCCAAGAGCCGTGTAATCCGGGATTTCCGCTTGGAGCTTTTTATTTGCCCGAGAGCCTAGTCATCCTGCCCCGTCTTGTCAATCGCCGGGGCGGGCGGCCAATCCTCTGCGGAGTTTGCAGAGGTGGGGATTCTGGCTTTCGCATTCATTCCGAAGACTTCAATACTCAGAATACAAGCGGCGGGATCGAGATTGAGAAGTCAAAAGCCCCAGACTTTTTCCGCGGCGGACAGAGAACGAATTCCGGCCCAAGACATTCTTAGCGCGTCATCTGCTGGTCACCCGCCCCCATAGAACGCTGTATACAAAACGTAGTTAATTGTATACAATGTGTTGCAATGGCGAATATACGTAACCCAACGCCTCCCAAGACAAATGTCCACAAACGACTTCGGGAAGCTCTCCGCCTCTCTCTCCTTGACCTAATCGTCACAGGCAAGCTGAAGGGCGGAGAGAGGATAAACGAATCGCGCATATCGCGCCGCTTGAAAGCCAGCCGCACTCCGTTACGCGAAGCGCTGCTCCATCTGGAGCGAGAAGGTTTGGTCCGTACCGACTTGCGCCGCGGCTTCACGGTTGAGCCTCTCTGTTCGCGGGAAATCAGGGAGATATATCCGATCCTGGCGCATCTGGAATGTCTCGCAGTGCGGACTAGCTTCAGATTTGTCACCACTGTGCTTCCAAAACTTAACCGCATCAATGCTGAATTTGCGCGCGCCCGTACTCCCGGACGCGCAATTAAGCTGGACACGCTTTGGCACAACACCCTGATGAGCCAGTCGAAGAATGCACGCCTGACATCGATGGTCGCGACGTTGCGATTGGCGATCAGGCGTTACGAACATTTCTACATGGCCGATTCCAAGTTGATTCATATCTCGGCCGCACAGCACCAGGAAATTATCGCCGCCTTTCGGGACGACGATTTGGAGGCTGGGATCAGGGCAATCGAGGAGAACTACGTTTTCGGCATGCAGGCCTTGCTTAGAAAAATGGGCGAGGAGTAAGGACCCGATGAAGAACCGTTTTTTGATCACCGTGATCTTGTTAGGTTCCCTGAGCCCATCGCTCGTCGCCCTCATGGGAATTGCAGGAACCAATTGGCCGGAGGGTTTGCAGCAGGAACACGCCCCCTCTCAGCAGGGGCATCTCATCGCGTTCGAGCTATACAACAACTTTGTCTTCATTCCAGTCCGTATCAATGGCTCGGAGCCCTTCAGTTTCCTTCTTGATAGCGGAGCCAACACTTCCCTACTGAACGAAGCGCTGGCGAATTCCCTAGGCATTGAGGTTGAACATCAGCACGAATCGAATATCGGCGCGGGTGAGGCATCCACACGCCTGGGTTTTTCCAAAGGCGTGACTCTTAGCCTGGCCGGCGTTGACGTTCCGTCGAAGCGTGTTGCTGTAGTTCCGTTGGCTGATTTTGAATCGATTGTGGGGCGACGGATAGATGGAATCTTGGGCGCAGACCTTTTCAAACGGTGGGTGGTCACAATCGACTATGCAGCGAGAACGATCACCCTGGAGGATCCGAGGGAGTTTGCGTATAGCGGAAACGGTGAGTTCATCCCGCTTCGCCTTTCCGGGGACAGGCCATTTGTAAAGGCTACAGTTACGCCTGTGGATTCCAATCCAATTGAGGGTCTATTCGTCATCGATACTGGAGACAGTTCTACCATTGCGTTTCACACGCCGTTTGTCGAAAAGTATAAGCTTCGTTCGCAGAATCAGAAAATGATTGCGCATCCTTCGCATGGTATATCCGGCGATTCCCGCAGCTGGTGGGGTCGTATCGCGAGATTCAAACTCGGAGAGATCACGATCGACCATCCGGTTGCCACGTTTGCTGAAGCAACAAAGGGATCCGACGCGGATCGAAGCTATGATGGCAGATTGTGCGGAGAGATTTTGCGGCGCTTCAAGGTCACGCTTGACTATTCTCGGCACCAGATGATCCTCGAACCCAACGCGGCTTTCACAGAGGCGTACGATTTTGATATGAGTGGCCTCTCTTTGGTTGTTCAGGGCCAGGACTTCAAAACTATCAAAGTGAGTCATGTTGAAGGCGACTCTCCAGCTTCCGAAGCGGGGCTAAAAGAAGAGGACATCATCGAAACGCTTGACAACAAACTCGCGGCAGAAATCGGCTTGCAACAGATCAAGCAAATGTTCAAGAAAGAGGGCCAAGAATATCTGATCGGTGTCAAACGCGGCGACAGTCATATCCAATTTAGAATCAAAGTTCGAAGGCTAATTTGATTTCCTGAAAATAGGGCGGGGCGGGTGGAGATTTTAGTATTCGCATTTGTTCCGAGGAATTTCAATACGTGCAAGGCAAGCGGAGGGACTGAAATTGAGAATTCAAAAGCCCCTCCCAGTTCAGTTATGCCGCGGGGCTCTTGGCTCCGCTTACGATAAGAACTTCAGCCGGGAAACTCATCCCTTGGGCTGTGGAGTAGTCACGAAAAGCCTCGAGCGCCAGATGCTTCACTTCTGTTTTTTGCTCATCGGAAAGTTTGGCGATTTTTTCGCGGAGAATCTCAGACAAGTCGCATCGCAGAGTCCAAAATTCTTCCACAGAGATTGGCGCCTGAATATTGAAATGCAAGATGTGCTCCGTTGGAGCCACTGCGCCCGCCTGAGAAAAAATGTCCAGCAACTTGCCGGGGCCGGCAAAGCGGAACATGTCGGGAGCATCCGGGTCGAGTGGTGGTGGAGGGACATACCGGTCAATGGCCCGCGACAGGGTATAGCTGAAGGGGTTTCTCTCGGCCAATGACCAGACCGCCACGGCCAACTTTCGTCCCGGCTTCAGCACTCGCAACATCTCGCGAACTCCATCCACCGGAGAGGGAAAGAACATTATCCCGAATCGGCTGACGGCGGCATCGAATGTTTCGGCTGGAAACGGCAACTGGTCCGCAAACGCGATTTCAAACTTCGCATTTTTCAACCCGAAGCGACCGGCAGCTCGACGAGAGCTCTCCACCATCTCCGGAATCGGATCAACTCCAAAGACCTTGCCTTCCGGTCCGACGAAAGAGGCTACCGTCAGCGCAGGTTCTCCGGAGCCCGAAGCAACGTCGAGAACCGTTTGCCCCCTGCCAATTTGCGCGCCAACGATAAGAGCTTGCGCAACTGGGGCAAACATTTGCCGGATGACTTCGTAGTGTTTTTCCCAGAACTGAGCGGAATTCTTCCATCTATTGATGATTTCTTCGTCGGGCTGCATTTGCGGAAGTATAGCAATTCCCTGCTAATTCGGGCGGGTGGACCTGCCCGCCCAGCTTTAAGGAGTGGGCACCGTGGCCGAGGCCTCGTTTGAAAACACACTCTCGACGCCATTGGCGTCCACGGCCGTGACCACATAAAAGTATGTGTGCCCGGCCTGAACAGTTGCGTCCACATACGAATTTCCGCAGATTGGCGCCCCGTTCAGCTTGGAATATGGCCCACCCGATTGCGCACTGCTGTAAATGAAGTAGCCTGTCACCGCGGAAGTGCTCGGTTCCCAAGTCACAGTAACGAAGTGCCCTGCCGATGGAATTGCAGGGCCGCTAACGCAGCTCACGCCTATGTTCATCACGGATGCGATGCCACACCCGAAGCTGGTCAGAAAGACAACGGCGAACAAAAGTGCGAGCGCGGACCAACGAACTTGGGTTCGAGCAATCCATGCCGCTGTCGGTTCGGTATCAGGCGGGAATTCCATTTCTATTTGCCAGCAAAATGACAACATACACTCGGCCTCCTCTCCATTGAAGCCGTGTGCCCCTCGATGAGCGCAAAGGGTGGGCCTGCCTGCCGGTCAGGCAGGGCGGGCAGGGATTCTAATCTTCGCATTCATTCCGAGGAATCTCAAAACTTACAGGGCAAGCGGCGGGATCAAAATCGAGAAGTCAAAAGCTTCACCCTCTTTACGCGGCGGACAAAGAGTGGGCCACCGCCTGGGTCACGCACTGTCCGCCGATGGCCCGTAGATAGACGGTACCGTGCCGCCCATCGGCCGCAAGTACGCGGAAAGCTGACCACGGTGATGAATTGCATCGAAGAGGATGAACCACAGGAATTGTCCGACGGGTTGTTCCGAAACGAGTTTCCCGTTGTAGTAAAACTGTGCGACCCGGTTCCATGAGGCCTCATCCATCTTTGCAACCAGGTCCGTCAATTCGTTCGACCATTGCTCAAAAAGGCGCAGCATTTCGTCCAGGGGCGGGGGCGGTAGAACTTTCCACTCGGCCTTGTGGTGCGTTGCAGCATCCACGCAGGACCTCAATTCGTTGGTGAGCGTCCAAATTACTTGCTCGGCGGAGGGAGAGCGATCGTGCGGCTTGTAATTGAGATGATCAGCGGGAAGCGACTTCAGAACCCTTAAGAAGATTGGAATCTCCGCGCGGCGACGCTCCAGATAGAATTCACGCAGTGTCATATCGAACACCTCCTATGTCTCTCCACGATTTGCCTTCTTCCGGCATGGAATGCATCATGGGTATAACACATGACGAAGCCGAGGACAAGTCCGCGCAAAAGCACAGAGAGCGAGGCATCGAATGGCGATCGCTAAGGACTTTGGCTTCATTGGACGCCTGTGCCTGGACTTTGCGCAAACAGGCGACATGGGATATGGAACGCGATTCGAGCGGCTCACAACTCGAGCGGAATTTCAGCGCTGGTTATCCCTCAGCTCGCTCCGACTTTCGCGCGTACGGATAAAATCTGAGGACATGGACAGCGCCAAGAGGCTGCGACGAGGTATCTGGAGAGTCGCCGTTGCCCTCGTCACACGCGCGACTCCGTCGGCCGCCGACATACGCGTGCTCAATCGGGCGGCTTGCAGCCCCGGTCTTGTAAGAAAACTGAACCCCACAGCGAAATCGTTTCGTTGGCACCGCCCTACGATTTGCGGAGCGCTGGCGACCATTGCCCAAGACGCCGTCGCGCTTTTTGGCGATCCAACTCAGAAGGGCCGGATGCGCCGCTGCGAGAATTCCCGATGCAGCGTAATTTTCTACGATGATTCCCGGCCGGGGCTAAGGCGCTGGTGCGCTCCAAACCGCTGTGGGGATCGGATCCGGGCGCAGGTCTACCGAAAGCGGCATCGATCATGACAGGCCGGTGCCCAACACGTCGTGGTTACTTGTGTGGATTTTCGGCCTTTGATTGTGAGTTCAGTGAAAGTCAAAAGCCCCACGTTCGCCCATTACAACGGGACGAACATGGAGTACCCAAAACCATTTTAGTGCGTCACGCCTGTGCCACCCGCCATTTGCGGAAGTATGGCAATTCCCTGCCCTATTTCATCAGCGTGCCGGAGTAAGCGCGGATTAGCCATTGGCCGTTGCGCTTCGCCCAGAACTCTCCCCAGCCATGTGATGCTCAAGATTGTCGCCGGGGGTTTTGATGTCGGCGAAGTAGGTGACGAGGGCCGTATCCGCTCCAACCGGCACGGCGCGAAACTCTGACAGTTTGTAGCCTGAAATGGGCTGCTCGGCCATCTGCTGTGCCGTGGGCCTTCCGACGTGTCGGGAACCATCGGGACAGAAAGAATTGAAGTCATCGGAGATGATCGCATTATTGGGCGCAGGATCCTGGTTCTTCCAGCCCTCCCACTGTGCGACGAGCCGCGCGTAGATCGCTTCCGTCCATTCCTGTATCGAATCGCTGTGCGCCATCTCCGTGTCCGTTCCTTTCATTCGCAGTTTCTGGGCCGCCACGACGCTGCCAAGTGCCAGAATCGGCCGGGTGGCACGTTCTTTCTTAGCGCCACATTTGCGGGCCATCCGGCAGCCCCACCCGCCCTATTTGTACGCAATTGCCGCGCTGGATGGGCCCGCGAGGTGAATCACGTCAAAGCGTTTGAAGCCAACTTCCCCGCACCACTTGCGGAAATCCGCCCCGGAATAGTCGAACGCATCGCCGAATTCGATGAGCATGTTCAACGACATGAGCAGGCCGAAGACGTTCTCGCGGCGTGCGTCGTCAATGAGGGCTTCGATGGCGACCAATGCGCCGTTTGGCGGCAGGGCGTCATAGGCCGCGCGGATGAGGTGCATCTTCTTCTCCAGATTCCAGTCGTGGAGAATCATGCCCATGGTGATGAGGTCCGCCTTGGGCAGCGGATCCTTGAAGAAATCTCCCGCGGCCGTGGTGATCCGGTCGCTGAGCCCCGCGGCGGCAATGTGTTTTCGCGCGATCGGTTCGACGGGCGGCAGATCGAACGAGATGCACTTGAGATGCGGATTTTTCCTGGCGGCTTCGATGCACAGCAGGCCGGTCGCACCGCCCACGTCGCAATGAGTCTTGAATCTTGAAAAATCAAACTTCGCCGCGAACGCCTCGAAATTGATTCGCGAGAGGCCAGTCATCGCGCCCATGAACTGTTCGAGTCTCGGCAGTTCCGCGTAAAGCTCCTCGAACATTCCCTTCTGGCCGTGCTTGATTTCATTCTGCGGCTTTCCGGTGCGCAAGGCCTCGGGCAGGTCGTGCCAGAACTTGAAGAGCCGGTCGTTGAGCATCACGAACCAGCCCCCGACAAAGTGCGGGCTGTTTTGGTCGAGATAGAGCGCGCCTGCGGGCGTGTTGAAATACTTCGCGGACGGGCCGTCGCCCTCACGGTCGAGGAATTTCATTGCGACGAGCGCGTCAAAGAAATCGCTGATGCCGCGCGGATGCAGGCCAAGTTCCGCGCCGAGCTCCGCGCCGGTCATGCGGCGATTGCCGAGCTTGCTGAACACGCCGAACTCGGCGGCAGTGAGGAGAACCTTGGAAGACCAGAAAGCGAAGGCCGTCTGGAAAATGGGACTGGGGTCGAGCTGCTGGTTGATGCTATCCATAAATTATTCGCTCCGTCAAAATGCGTGGCTGATTGTACCCAGCGGCGAAGCTAGAACCAAGTCTGCGCGCGATAGCGGCGAGTGAGTGGCACATCCCGTGCGGAGTTTGCAAAGGGCAGAAATTCTGGTTTTCGCGTTCATTCCGAAGAATCTCAATACCTGCAAGGCAGGCGGCGGGATTGAAATTGAGAAGTCAAAAGCTCCACACTTTCCGTCCGTCACATCTACGGGGCACCCGGCGATGATCTTAGATAACTTCTCTCAACTGGCGAGAGAAAAGAATGGCGGCTAATAGAACCACGGCGAGACCGAGGGCTGCGGCCAAGACGCCGCCGGGTGGAATCAGACTCAGCGTCAGAAGCACGAAGCCGACACAGAACAGCCCGGCTGTCCAGCCGGACGTCACGGTTTTGTGGGCGAACTGGCCGACGCTTCTGGCAACCCCGGAAGTCCAGGCAAAAACCCAATAGAGGTTGAATAGAGGCACAAGGTAGAGGCCGGCCGCTTTGGCTCCGGATGGAGCGCTGGCATCGTGGGTGGTTTCGTCGACGGCGCGCTGGACGCTATAGACCCAATACAGCCAAAGCAGCCAGCCGATGGCGACCAATGCCCAGGCATAGCGCGCCATGGGGTGAGGTGGCGAGATGTCCACCCAGCGACCAGTGGCCGGATCCAACCGTTCAACGATTTTGCCGGCGGGTCCGAGGAGGATCAGCGCAAAGGGCAATACTGCAAACAGAAAGCCTGCCCAGAGCGTGAAAGCCGCCCGATGGGCGGAAGGAATTGTATTTGCGCTCACGAGTACACCTCGAGCGGTTATGGCGCGGGAGTCTAGTCAGTCAGGATTCTTGTGCATGTAAGCTAGATCACATACCGACGTGACACAGGCGACACGGTGGAAATCGGGGCAATGCCAAAAGGGGCGGGTTAAAAGTGATGGCCTCCCGCCCTTGAATCTCTGTTGCATTGGAATGATAATCTCCGGCAATTCGTCGCAGGGCGTTCTGTGAGCAGAGGAAGCCGCAAGATGATCGCGACATAGCAAACGTCCACGATGGAAAAGTTCCTTTGAAGGAGCCACTGCAAATGAAAACACGGGCTTTCTTACTGGCGAGCTTGTTGGTTGCTGCAATAATCCCAAGTCGAGCCAAATCCAGGGACCCGATCTTTGTCTCTCCGGACTTTAAGCCAGCGCTCGTTGACCAGGTCAGTGTGTTCGTGGTCGATCCAAGTAACGATGTGGCGAACAACAAGGAATGCATAGGGGGCGCGGAGTACGGCACTCTTAGCGGTGGCGGCGCCGAACCGACGTTGGCAAAAAGAGGCTATGGCAGGCATGGACGCGCAACGCTAACCAGGTTTTATCAAGCGCAGACGGCGCCATCCGAAGCCTTGCTCTCCAACCCTACGAAAGAATGGCTACAAGGCCTTGCAAATCAAAAAATATCTCGACCACAAAGGAAAGGAAGTCCTGCCGCCGGGCCGATGGATCATGTTTATTACAATAGACGAGCTTGGATCCAGAGAGAATGCCGTCAAGGGCTTGGGCCGCACATCCCTATCCATGTACTTGTATGATCGCGACCAAGGGACCCTCTTGTGGCATGACCAGGCCACACAAGAACACGTGTGGAACGGTCTGATGGGCAACGTCATGATGAAAGGGCAAGCCAAGCAACAGGCATGCGCAGACCTGGTATTCCAAATGGTCTTGAAGTTGCCGAAGCATAAGAAGTGACCTGCCCCCCTGAACTGTTAGGGCAATTCAGTTGGCAAACTTATGCTGCCTACTCTTGTGACGCCAACTTTTAGATCCGACGGACCCCCGGCGTATTGGTTTCCACTTGCGTTGATCCCGGAGACTTCACCGAAAAACCTGATCGCCCAATCGCCGGCGACGTTCACTTGTACACGGTTGTTCACGATTTCGATGTCCTGGGAATGATTAATCACCAGCCCACTGTTTTTTTGCCGGCCGGCACTCAAGGGAACGGTTCCATTATTTGCAATGGTGTTGTTTCTCAAAATCACGCGGTCGGTGTAATGAACAACCATGCCATTGATTCCGTTTCCGTAAGCCACATTATTCGCAATCAGAAATTTTCCATGCGAATAGGACTGGATGTTTCGGGTCAGGTAGATACCGGACCCATCAATAATGTAGGTGGACTCTGCCCTGCCATAGGATTCAAAGGGCGGGTGCGCTCCCGGCGGGAATCCGTTGGGTGCAAAAAACGGCAAGCGGTTGCGGTTGTCGAACACTTTGTTGCCCTGAATGGTGATCTTGACCGCGTCTAAATCATCCACATTGGTAGCTTCGGCGATCACCAGCGCGCTCGACGCCGATGCAGTGCATCCAGTGGAATTGGAAACGCTGTTTCCTTGAATGGTGATGTAGTCCCCTTTGTTTACGCGAATGCCGGAACCACAGGCGTCCATGACCACATTGTTCAAAACTTCGATGTGATGGGATGGTCCGGGAAACGAAATGCCTTCTCCTCTGTACTTTGGCATGGCAGGGTTATCCAGCCTGTGCTGCAAAGCCAATGATTCGCTAATGCCCGCCGCAGGCCCGTTCACGACAAAATTTTTAATCGTGACGTAGGAAACATTTGCGGCGCCAAGAATTCCACCACTTCCGTCATATTCAATGACGGCTCCGGGCTCACCGAGCAAAGTCAAATTGCCACCCTCGGCACTTCCCCCTTTATTGATCAGCACAGCCGGGCCATTTGTCTCAGAGGTCCCAAAACCAGGGTTGTGATAGACCCCCTTCTTGACTCGAACTGTGTCGCCGGGTGAAGCCGCGTCGACAGCCGCCTGGATCGTGCTAAACGGGTTTTGATTGGAGCCATCTTCCGCGCCCGCGTTTGCCGGCGAACCTGCAGCAGGCATTGAAACAATGAAAACTCGAGGATTGCGTGGGTTTTCCTGGGCTGGGCTAACCGCGCAGCAAAGCGCGGTCAGAAACGCGAAAACCACCAAGCTCTTGCTCATTTGATTCCCCTCATTCCTTCAAACCCATATTTAAATCTCATGGCCATTCATGAAGCGAACGAACTAGAAGCGGATTTTTCCCGCCACCTCTGGTCCGCCAACACCACGGAGGTTTCGATCTGGCGTTCTGGAATAGTCCAATACGCCCTGAGCAGTCGTTCCTTCTCCTGAGGACTAACCATTTGAAAGTCGTGCCGTTCATAAAAGCGGATCGCCCAGACCGCATCCGCCCACGTCCCGATCAACACCGGACAGGTCGCCATCTCACGTAGATGAGAGAGCAACTGCCCTCCAATCCCCTGCTTTTGGCAGCCAGTGCGAACATACGCGTGCCTGATAAGCGTTACGTCCTTCACGCGTTGAATGCCCATTACGCCTGCCAACACCCGTGACTCCTCGTAGCCCCAGAACATCACGCCGTCCGCAATTTCATGGCGAAGTTTGTCCCTGGACATGTACGGTTCCGTCCAGCGATCTTCAGGAATGATTCCTTTGTAAGCGAGCGCGCCATCGTTGATGATGGCCCAAATCTCCTCGAAGTCGCGGTCGTCGCAGCGGCGGATCATGAGTGCTCAGTCCCCTTCCTGCCTTTCTGACTATTTTGCCGTGCTCATCCACGCTTTGTTTACTTGCGCTATACAATTGTCCGCGGCGGACAAAGGATGGGTCCCGCCCAAAACATTCCTAGCGCCACATCTATATGGGCCACCCGCCTAAAACCAAGTCTGCGCGCGGTAGCGGCGGTAGTCATCGCCAAAAGCTGCTTCGAGAACTTTCGCTTCTTTGCGGGCCCGTAAGAGTTGCATCGAGTACATTGTCAAAAGGCCGAGAAGGAAATACCATTTTCCCCAGGCGGTCAAGATGCCGAAGTAACCGACTCCCGCGAAAAAATAAATTGGATTGCGAATTTTGGAATAGAGGCCGGTGGTCACCAGGGCGCGCGCCTGCGCGGTCACGCTGAACGACTTTCCGAGCTGAATGCGCGCCAATGCCCACAGCGCAAGTCCGACAACTCCGACGGCCATCCCCGCATAGAAGCGGGCGCTGCCATCACGCCTGGTCCACACGAAGACGCCAAAGGCTACGCTCATCCAAAAGTCGAGCCACTTGAGCAAGAACAATTCGGGAATCCCCTCAGCCGGGATTTCCTTTTTGACTTCCCGGCCGACCGATAACGTACACCCAACCCATTCTTAGCGCGTCATCTGCGGGCCACCCGCCCGACTCCGGGACTCCAACTTCGGCTCGGTCAGTATGCCGGCGGAGATGAGCCCTCTTAATTGGTGCTTCCGGCGTATTCGCTTGAAGTCCGGATCCTGCAACCGTTCTTCGTGATTCCGGTAGCAATCCAGAAATCCGCCCAGAAAATGCAGTCCTCTCGCGGGACTGGCAGCGGCTAGTTTTACTGCTTTAAGAAGAACAAACAGAGGATGACTCCAAGTGTAGTATTCGCTCTGCCCGCGTAGTCGAGAGAGCTGACTGTCCGAAAGCCCTTCCCCTGTCGGACGTTTATGAATCACGCCGTGCTCAAAGAAACTTCTGGTTTTCCAGCCATGCTTCCAAGCGTGCACTTCGTCGATGGTGTCCCATCCAATTTGCGTGCTTAAACTTCCGATCTCCTCAAGGCACTTTTTCCGGTACATCTTCAACCCACCGCGCACGTGGTAATTCGGAACTTTTTCCAACACCATTCCGCCGTTCTTTTTTTCGACATACAAGCCGCCGCCGGCAATTCCCAATTTCTCATCTTTCAAAAACTCGTCCATTATTCTTGCGATATAGTCGGGGGGAAACTCCAGGTCTGTGTCAAATCGAGCCAGAAAATGATGCGGATAGGACTGTGCCAATTCGAGGGCTTGCTGAATCGCGCCTTCCCCGCCGGGATTGCGAGTACTGCGCTTCGGCTGGGAAATCAGTTCGATAAACGCGTACCGTTGCAAGTAAGCCCGGATGATTTCCGGCGTATTGTCTGTGGAACCGTCGTCCACAATAATCCAGTGCACGGGTAGAAATGTCTGCGCAGTAATGGATTCGATCATCCGGCCAATAAACTTCTCTTCGTTGTGAACTGGGCTAATCAGGACATACTTAGGTTGGAGGAGGGCAGACAGTCCCTTCCCGGTATCGGCAGTCAGTATTGCCGATCTTCCAGCGCGTACAGTGCTAGTTGGCAATTCCGCTTATCCCACGCACTTGTTGGCTTGCCCGCAAGTCATAGAGAGGGCCTAACGAATAGTCTTAGTTCTCTCCGATGGTGGGTGCAACAGTACAAACGGCGAGGTGCGCCAAGAGTAATCGCCGGGTTCCCCGCACGTCGTGGTTACGTGGGGGGATTCTCGTATTCGATCCTGAAGTGAATTCAAAAAGCAGAAGTACCGTTAGAGGCAAAAACCCCAGGCATGAAACGGGCGCCTGGGTCCCACCCAAAACATTCTTAGCGCCACACCCATCGGCCGCCCGGCCTGCCGTTACGAATAGCGGTCTGGCGCAGCGCCTTGTTAAGTGTCGTTACTATGTTCAACGGTTATTACGATTTTCCCTTGCGCGTGTCCTTCTGCAAGATAACGGAGAGCTTCAGCCACCTCGCGTAACGGGTAACGCCTATCGATGACGGGTACAATCTTTCCGGCTGCAAGAAGATCCTTCAGAAGAAGCAAATCCGTCTTGTTCAGCTTCGTTACAAAGAAACACATCTTCTTGCGCCCAATACGCGAAAGTAATGGTCCCAGTAACATGCCTTGGAAAAGTTGAGCCCAACCGCCTCCAGCCATCACATAAATTCCGTTCTCGCCGAGCGCGCGCCTGTAGGCGAAAATCGAATGATATCCGTTTGCGGCGAGAATCAGGTCGTAGCGCTGTCCACGCTTCATGAAATCTTCCTGCTTGTAATCAATCACATGGTCGGCGCCAAGCGCTCGCGCCCTCTCCACATTCCGCGTGCTGCACACGGCAGTCACTTCAGCCCCGAACGATTTGGCAATCTGGACCGCAAATGTACCCACGCCGCCAGACGCGCCATTAACCAGAACCTTCTGCCCCGGCTGGATGCATCCCTTGTCACGAAGCGCCTGAAGCGCGGTGAGCGCTGCCACGGGCACGGCTGCTGCCTCCTCAAACGATATGTTGGCCGGCTTCAGCGCCAATTTATCTTCCATAGCACAGACATACTCGCCAAAGGCCCCGCGGCACGCGCCGAAAACCTCGTCGCCTGGTTTGAACTGAGTTATGTTCCTGCCGACTGCTTCAACCTGGCCGGCGAAATCAGCGCCCAGTCGTGTGACCTTTGGTTTGCGGAAAACGGAGACTATGCGAGTTGCACGGGCGACGAACAGAGGAAACCGGTCAATGGGATTGACGGAAGCCGCGCGAACTTTTATCAGGACTTCGTTGTCACCGGGAACAGGCTTCTCTACGTCCTTGATCTGGACAGCGTCTGGAGAGCCTGATGGGTTATAGATGGCGGCCTTCATGCACGGATTCCCGCTGCGCCGGCCTGCTCCTTCCATCGCTGAGTGTTTACGCCTTTGATCAAAAGCCAGAGGCCAACTGATATTTCGGCGAGCCCAATGGGTGCCCAACCGAAGAACAGCGTCCTGGAATACTGCGGCAACAGGAGGGATCCAAAGCAAATGATCGGCACCAGGAAAGATCCATAAAAGCCCAAATTCGCCAGGACACTTGGAATATATTTCGATCTAACCAACAGATAAAAGAAGAGAATGGACCCCATGCTAAAAAATAATGCGGCGATGTTGAATCCAGCCGTACCCGCAACTGAACTTAGATGCGCAAGAACTGAGAGCTGCTTTGCGTCAAAGGCGTTCATGGAATCAGGGCCAATGTGCAGTTCTAAAGAAACAAAATTAAGAATACCCATGACTCCGAATACAGCGGCCTCAATCAATCTAAACACCAAAGCAAGCAGAGCCAGATTGTTGTCCACCGGTTTGACGGCCCCATAAAGCCCCATCGCCAATAGCACCGTACACAGACCGGCGACTAACAGGCTGGAAAGTCCGAAGCGATAGAACAGCTCAGACGCCATAATCTTGTGGGTGGTTTCCGCGAAATTTCCGGGAACGACAAAACGGGAGATAATAGAAAGGCCCACCGCGTAGGCAACGTCGACGAATAGAAACATGAAGCCCGCAAGTCTTGCATACCTGTTCTGTGATCTATCGATGTCAACTGTCACTTCATCTCCTATTTTTCATTCCGCGCGCAGAGCTTGGATGACGTCAACACGTGCGGCGCGGACAGCCGGGAGAGCGGAGGCGATGACGGCGGCGGCCAGCAGGACAAGCGCCGACACACCGATCACGATTGCGCCGGGCATCTGTACAATTTGGAGGTAGCTGCCGGCCAAACGCGCCAGCGCGTATCCGCCTGCTGCGCCCACCGCGATTCCTGCGACAGCCATTACGGCGCCTTCAACAATCACTCCGGTGAGGAGCTGGCGGGGTTGCGATCCAAGCGCCATGCGGATGCCGAATTCACGCGTGCGGGCGCTCACCGAGAATGCCAGAACGCCGGCGACTCCGACGACGGAGATTGCCAGCGCGACGAGCGCGAAGCCGCCGAAAACGAAAGTGTTGAGGCGGTCCGGTGAAAGGATTTCTGCGCGAACGTCCGCGAGCGTGGCGCCTTGCTCGACGGGCTGGTCCGCGGACATTTCGCGAACCACGCGCGTGACCGGCGCAACAAGTGTGTAGGGATCCCTGCTCGTGTGAACAAACAGGCGCCCGCCTATCATGAACTGCTCGAACGGGCGATAGATGGTAAGGAGTGGGCCGGGGACAAGGTGTTCATCGTCGATATCTGCAGCGACGGCGATGATGCGTTCAGTCGCGGTGTTGAAGCCGGGAATGAATTTCGTGATCGGATCAGTCCACGTCATATGGCGGTTGACGGCGTCTTGATTCGGGAACATGCGCCGCGCAACGCTCTGGCTGATGATGACGACAGGCTCGGACGTGATGCGGTCGGATTCGTTGAAATCACGCCCGGCAATGATGGGAACGCCGAGCGTGGAGAAAAAGCCGGGCGAAATGGCGCGCATTTGCGCGCGCGGATCTTCTTCGCCACTGCCGCGGACATATCCTTCAGCCGTGAACTGGATGCCGGGGCCGAAGCTGCCGGCGTCGCGCCACGGGATGACGGTGCCAATCGCGACGCTGTCAACACCGGGGATTTGCTGGATGCGGCGGAGCGCTTCACGAGAAAAGGCTGCGATTTGCTCGGGCGTTTTTTGGTATGTCGTGATGGGCATGTTGAATGCGAGGACGCGTCGCATGTCTAGGCCGGTTTGCACGGATTGCAAAGTGAGGAGCGTCTTGACCAGCATGCTTGCCCCGGCAAGCAGCACGAACGACGCGGCGATTTGCACCACTGCGAAAATTCGCAGACGGCGGCTCGTGCCGCCAGTCATGCGCACGCTGCCGCTTGACACGCTGATCCCTTGCGAAGCCGTTGCCGCGGGCAGGCGCGGTACAAACGCCAGCAGAACAGACGCGACAATCGCGAGCCCCGCGCCGACCCACAACATGCTGGAGTCAACCGTCAGGTCAAGCGCGCGAATGGAGAAACGCGATGCGTAGCGCGCGAGGATAGCAACCATCGGACGCGCGGTGAGCACGCCGAGCAACGCACCCGCACCGCAGAGCAAAAGGTTCTCGGCGAGCAGGGCGCGGCGGAGCGTGCCGCCGGTTGCGCCAAGCGCGGCGCGCATGGAGAGTTCGCCCTCGCGGCGCACGGTCCGCGCGAGAATTAGATTGGCGACATTTGAACAGGCGATGATGAAGACGAGTCCGGACGCCGCGAGGAGAACGAGAAGGACAGTCCTTGCGCGCGATGTGATCTGGTCGCGCAACAGCCTGGCCTCAATGTGGCCTTCGCCTTTCTTCGAATAGGATTCGGGATGGTCATTGACCATCGTTGCGTAAACGGCGGTCAACTCAGCGCGCGCCTGGTCCAGAGTTACACCGGGGGCGAGGCGGCCGAAAAGTTCGGTCATGCGATGGACGCGTCCGGTGACCATGGTGGCTGAAAGATGGTGGGGACTGGTGACGATGTTGCCGATGATTTCGGTTTCGGCAGGATAGGGAACGGATGGCTCGAGCACGCCGACGATGGTGGCGGGGCGCGATCCGAGAATGCCATCGAGGCGGATGGCTTTGCCAATCACGGAGGGATCGCTGCGGAGAACGGAAGTCCAGAAACGATACGTGAGTACCACTGCGCCTTCAGCTTTGGGGCCGTCGTCTCGCGCGTCAAGCAGGCGGCCGAGCACGGGGCGCAATCCCATAACTTCAAAGTACGATCCGCTGACAACCCCACCGCGGACTACGCGTGGTTCGCCGAGTCCGATTATGGTGAAGCCCATCGTGGAGAAGTCGCCAAAGTCGGTAAGGGTTCTTACGCTCGAACGAAGATCCTGAATCTCCGGCACGGAGAACGTCGCATTTTCGACGCCGAGACCTTTGGCACTCTGGCGGATGTAGATGAGGCGGTTCTCGTCGCGGTTGACGAGCGGGCGGAGGAGCACGCCGCGCACGAGGGTGAAAATGGCGGCGTTGGCGCCGATGCCGAGCGCGAGCGTCAGCAAGGCAATTGCGGTGAAGCCCGGGTTCTTGCGCAGCATGCGCGCCCCGAATGTAGTGTCA
>JBGPHM010000071.1:0-15953 GCA_041484365.1 Terriglobia bacterium
ATGCGCTGGTGGCAGCAGCGAGCTACCCCGTGATCACACTCACGGTGAACGTTGCGCTCAACGCTGCGGCGTCGGTGACGAACACGGCGACGGTTTCCGGCGGCAATGAAGTGAACACGGCCAATGACGTCTCGAACGACCCAACGACAGTTGTCCAGTTGACGCCGGACATGACGATTACAAAAACTCACATCGGTAACTTCTCGCAGGGCCAGGTGGGAGCCACTTACACGATTACGGCGACGAACAGCGGCGGTGCGGCGACGACGGCTTCTGTCTCTGTGGTGGATACGATTCCAACCGGCCTGACGGCGACGGCGCTGACAGGCACGGGCTGGGGATGCACGCTCGTGACGCTAACCTGTACGCGCGCGGACGCTCTGGCAGCGGCGGCCAGCTATCCGGCAATTACACTCACCGTAACCGTGGCGGCAAACGCCGCGGCGACGGTGACGAACACGGCAACAGTTTCCGGCGGCGGCGAAACAAACGTCGCGAACGACGTCGCAAATGATCTGACGACAGTTACTCCGACAGCGCCGGATTTGACGATCACAAAAACCCACGTTGGCAATTTCACGCAGGGCCAGTCCGTCGGCTCGACGTACACGATCACGGTGACGAACAGCGGCACCGCGCCGACGTCCGGACTGGTCAGTGTGTTGGATACTCTCCCGGCGAGTCTGGCGGCGAATTCGATTGGCGGCTTAGGATGGGTGTGCGGACTCAGTCCTGTTAATTGTTCCCGAGCCGATGCGCTCGCTCCGAGCGCCAGTTATCCGGCCATCTCGATTACAGTAACGGTGGCTGTAAATGCTCCGGCGAGCGTGACGAACTCCGTCACCGTTTCCGGTGGCGGTGAAACCAACACGGCGAACGATACCGCTCTCGACCCAACGACCATCACACCTGTCGCCGATATGACGGTAACGAAAACCCATATTGGTAACTTCACGCAGGGCCAAATCGGAGCGACATACACAATTACTGTGACCAATAGCGGCACCGGTGCGTCGGCTGGGCAGGTATCACTCGTAGATAATTTCGTACCGAATCTGACTCCTACGGCAATGACCGGCACGGGCTGGGCATGCACATTCGCGACCGGAACCTGCACGCGCAGCGATGTTCTGGCTCCGGGAGCGAGCTATCCTGCAATTGCGTTTACGGTGAACGTGGCAGCGAACGCTCCGGCCATCATCTTCAACGGAGCCACCGTATCAGGAGGCGGAGAGGCCAACACGGCGAATGACTCCGTGTCTGACCAAACAAACGTTACACCGGCTATACCAGACCTGACCATCACGAAGACCCACGTTGGCAGTTTCACGCAGGGCCAGGTGGGAGCCACATATACGATTACAGCGACCAACTCTGGAAACGCAGCGACGACGGGCGCAGTTACAGTTGCAGACACTCTGCCAGCCGGTTTGACTGCTACGGCTTTCGCTGGCACTGGATGGACTTGCACGCTTACTCCTTTGAGCTGCAACCGCAGCGACGCCTTGGCTGTTTCGACCAGCTATCCGGCTCTCACCCTCACCGTGACCGTTGCAAATAACGCCGCGGCGAGTGTGACCAACAGCGCGACGGTTTCCGGCGGCGGCGAAACCAACGTTGCGAATGATACGGCGAACGACCTGACAGCAATTGTGCAAGTCGCTGACTTGACCATCGCAAAGACGCACGTAGGAAACTTCGTGCAGGGTCAGGTGGGCGCGACCTACACAATCACCGTAACCAATAGTGGGCCAGGTCCGACGAGCGGAACGGTTACCGTCGTCGACGCAGTGCCTGCCGGTCTGACGGCCACAGCGATGGCCGGCACGGGCTGGGTATGCACGTTCGGAACCGGGACCTGCACGCGAGCGGATGTACTGGCCGCGGGTGCGAGCTATCCGGCGATTACGCTCACAGTGACTGTCGCGGGCAATGCCCCCGCCAGCGTGACGAATTCGGTCACGGTGTCGGGCGGAGGCGAGGCCATCTTCAACAATGACACCGCAAACAACCCGACGACGGTCCAGACGCCGCCGACGGCAACTCTCTCCACAAATGCTCTAGTGTTCCCGATTACAACCGTTGGAACGCCGAGCACTGCAATGCCGGTGACGGTGACGAACAACGGCCAGGCGCCGCTGAACTTCACCGCGGCACCCGCCTTCACCGGAACAAATCCCAGTGACTTCACAATCGGCAACACATCAACCTGCGTGGTGGGCGCTCCGGTGAATGGTGGCGCGAATTGCGTCTTCAACCTTGTGTTCACAGCGGGGGCCGCGGGACCGCGCGGACAGGCGACGGTGACGTTTACCGACAACGCTTCGCCGACAACGCAGGCAGTCACGCTGAACGGGACGGGAGCGGACTTCGGTGAGTCTGGGCCGGGTGCCCCAGTGACCGTGGCGGCGGGCCAGACGGCCAACTTCACGATCACAATCACGCCGGGCACCGGCGGGTTCCCGAGCGCGGTGACGTTCTCCGCAACGGGATTGCCCGCCGCGACGACGCTTGCGTTCGTTCCACCGAGCGTCACTCCGGGCAACGCCGCTGCTTCCACGATGATGTCCATCACGACGACGGTGCGCAGCGCCAAAGTGCCGCCCACCAGCTACAGAATTCCGCGCGGGCCACTTCCCTATTTGCTGTGGACAGCGGCGGCATTCATGCTGATGGCGGGGATGCTGGTCATGCTCAGGATGTCGCGTGCAAAGCGCCCGGCGATGGTTGGCCTGGCCGCCGTGCTGTTCCTCGCGGCGATTGGTATCGCGGGTTGCAACACGGCACCCACGGGCACGCCGGCCGGAACTTCAACAATCACGGTGACCGCGACGTCGGGCACTCTGTCGCACACAACTAATGTCACGCTGACGGTGCAATAAGCACTCAAGCGAGACACGCAGCGCAGGAATGACAACGGGCGGCGATAGAGAGCGCCTCGGAGAGTCAGTCCGGCTTCCTTGCCCGGTTGCGCAATACGTGTCATTCACCAGAATTGCATACGCATCGAGGATGACACGATGGCAAGACACACAAGAGGCGCAAATTTGCTGGGAAATTATTCCTGATGACCCAAATGAGTTTCCGACAGTAGAGTCAATCCCAGTGAACCGGTTATTTCAGAGACCAGCCGCTGTAATTAGCTGAGGCATTTCAAATTTACCATTCTCAGCAAACTCCGTCGGTTTCCACTCTGGCCGCTGTGAGAGGAAGGAATTGGGATCACCAAGCATCAGGCCAATCAGCACTTCCGCAACGATCCGTCCCCCAACCGGGCCAAGATGTACATGAATCATATTCTTCGCATCATCTTTTCCTTGCTTCTTCTTGGCCGCCTGCGCCCAAGCGTGCTGGGCCTCTGCAAGGACGTAGAACCACAATGGGGCGTTCTTTGTAAAGCTTTCGCCAAAAGTTGTTATGGATTTGTTGCCTTTAAGACCGTCCACATTCGCTTTCCCAACTGTAAGTTCATTGTCGGGAATTGGATCCCGTCCCATGAAGTGAGCCACTGCCTGCCCGGAGGGCAACCCCATGCTCATACCGCGCAAAAGGTTTCGGTGAGCAAGATTGGAAATAGCTTTTGGCTGCGGAGCCGGATGGCCGTCCTTATCCGGTTCGAGATCAGGGCCGGTTCCTTTCAGCTTGGAGAATTCAGGAAGAAATGCGAGTGGATTGACGAGCGAAGAATCAATTTTATAGGAGGGTTGCACACGGCTCTTCCCCCGGTTTTTAGGATCATCAAGCTTTCTTGTACGTTCAAAAAACAAATTCCAGTCGATCGCCCATTGAGTGGGGAATTCATTAAATCCGTTCAAACCATCCTTCTGGACTGCGGCAAAAATGAATTGCCGGCCGGCCACGCCGCGCTTGATCTCATCCTGCGATGCGCCGCTTCCCAATTCCGTATTCAGGCGGTAGATCGGACGCACCATGGAATGGCCAAATCGGTAAGCTGCCACGGAAAACTCGACTGGTATGAACGGGCGGTTCTTCGGCTTGAAAAAGTGCAGTTCCGGCTTCACTTTGTGAATGCCCTTGGGATCATCTAGATGCGGGAGAATTTCATGGACCATTTTCGGGCCAACAATCCGTGGAAGAAAGTCATGCAGAATAACCCACTGATAGTGCCAGCGGACTTCACGTTGAACTTCTTCGAATGTCTTGGAGGATAGAAGTTTCGCTATGGCGTTGTGAAATTTCAAGAAAACGCCTTGTAGCTGCGAGACAATGACGTTCTCATCGTTTCGTTTGTCGCCGATCAACGCCCGTTTCGTACCAATCGTCCGCTGCAAGTCCATTGCCTTGCTTGGCTTGTCCCCGAAAGTGAGCGACTTGCCAAAGGCAAATGTTCTCCCATCGGCCTCGAAAAGGTACGGCTGATCGTCCGGCCCCCGGCCGTAGATATTATCCAGGTCGAGAGCGGGTGTCCGAAAATCGACGAGAGCATCAGGATCGTTTTGGCCTTGCAAGCTGCTGGCGGGATCGAACGTTATGTCGTGGTCGATGAACTGGCCCAAATACGTGTAGCCCGCCGGAATTCCAAAGTTCTCTTCATCGTCGACTTCTTCCTCGGGAGTTGCCGAGGGGATAAGAAACCCTCTGCTGTCTCGCACAGGATTTCCGTCCTTATCTTTGACAATTTCCGGTGCAGACAGCATGCCCTTTCCAGGTTCGGCCAGGTTCTTGAGCTCTTCATCATCGAAGATGGCGGCCGGCAGGGCGCGGAACATCCTGCCAAAGCTTCCCTCAAATTGCGGCGAATGCGGGGCGTTGGCCCCCCGCAGATCTCCATGACCGGATCGTACGGTCCCAACTTTCAGCCTGGAAGTATTTTCAGTCATAGCGATATCCTTTCGGCCCCATTTCCGTTTTCCATTGGCCGCAGCTAGCGGTGTGAAATGAGCGACCTATTCTAACGGTTCGCTCTTGCTGAAAATGCTGGAGAGCAGCTTTCACGTGGCCGGTCTCTGAATGAAGGCCAGGGGGAAGTGATCCCAATCCGCGATTACATGGTCGAGCGCGGGTAGCCCTTCCAGCATCACTTTTCGGGCGGAGAATATACCAGCATTATATGTTATGCAAGTCTCTTTTGGAGTACCTCGCCCGCCCGGGAATCCTGCAAACGTGAATAGCGAACTTTTTTGCGCAACAAAAACCTCTCGCGCGTAGAGTCTCGTCGAAATGCACTTGCCAAGGGACATATTCAGACGACACCCAACCCTGAGTCAGGCGCAATTCCGGTGATTCCTTCCGCCACACGCTCCGATAATGCGGAAATTGTAGCAACAGGGTTGGCGCCCGCAGCCGTGGGCAGAAGCGAACCATCCGCAACGTAAAGCCCCTTGTATTCGAAGACCTGTCCAAATGTGGGCGGATCCGCGCTTGTCACGCCCTTGCTTGAATCATCCGCAAGGATGCAGCCGCCCAACGGATGAACGGTAATGTTTTTGCGCAACGGCCAATCCCAGGTCGGAAGCGCGACAAAGTGAGCTCTACTCCTGCTCCCGCTCACCGCATCGCGGAATCCCTCGCATGCGTCCACGATGGCTTTGTAGAGCGGCATACTGTCCCTGAACGGCCAATCAATCGTCAGGTTATGGTTCTCATCGAGGCTCATTACACCGTTTGACCGGTCCAGTCCCATCAAGAGCAGTACCGCGGTGTGGTAAGACACATCTGAGTTCAGAATGTCGGCCACAGCGAAGCCAACTGATCCCAACGATTTGGATCTTTGGATTCTCGACAGGATCGCTTTCGCCGTCCTGAACAAAGGACCCAGCCACAAGAATCCCGGTTTCGCGCCTTCCACGAACCACGCCAGTTGAGTTGGATAGCTGGCATCTTCCAGGATAAACGCGTGGTTTGGGTCAAATTTGTCGAATAGGTTGTAATCCGTGCGCTGCGTGATCGTCGGGCCGTAATTGGGATCCGCGGGCTCATGGCTCCCGAGCACAAAGCCCAGGAAATCGCCGTTGCCGGAAAACGATTGTCCCAACTTATTGCTGATTCGCGGGAGTGTCTTCAAGTCCGCCTTTGCGCGGAGCAACAGTTCGGTCGAGCCCAGTGTGCCGGCGGAGACAATCACGCGCTGCGCCGTCACGGAGCCTGGCACACGCCCCTCCTGGCTCAAATCAAGAAAATGGACACGGTAGCCGTTCGTGCCGTCGGCGTCTGAATCCTCTGAACCACTCCGGCTGAGCGGTACAATCTTTGTCACGACATGCTCGGTGCGCACCTCGGCGCCGAAATGGCGCTCCGCAACGAAAAGGTAATTCAGGTCCGTCGTGTTCTTCGCGTGATAGTTACACCCTACGATGCATTCGCCGCAATACGTACAGGAAGTCTGCAGCGCTCCGAAGCGGTTCTTTTCCTGCGTGCCGATCGTGAGCGGATTCGAAAAGTCATTCCCGAAAAATACATTGATGTCCACGAGTTGTGAGTTTTTCGAGGAGTGCTTCGCAGCCTTCTGAAAGAGTTCCGTTTTTTGGAGCCTGCGGCGCGGATCGCCTGTAAGCGGCACAGGTCTTGACCCCAGCACTTTCTTTACGATCTCGTAGTAGGGGAGGAGATTTGGTTTCTTACACGATGCCGGCCAGCGATCGTCAAAGACCCAATCTGGGGGCGGCATGAAAACGTTTGCGTAAATGAGCGAGCCGCCGCCGAATCCGGCGCTGATAACAACGTCCATGTGCTTGTAATTGCGGACGTCGAACATTCCGCGGAGATCGTCGCTGCCCGCCGTCTTTCGGATGTGCCTGGGGCGCCGCACGGATTCGGAATTGAGCGACCAGAAATTGCGCCCGAAGTCATGCGGCGTGCGGGGGAACGAACCCATCGGGTAACGTTTGCCCCGCTCGAGGACCAGGACTCCGCCATTCGGCCACTTCCGCGCCAGCCGGCACGCATTGATTGCGCCGCCGAACCCGCTTCCGATCACGATGGCTTCGTATTTTTTTTCGCTCATAGTGGTCACCCCGCGCCCCGGTTCGAATCCGCCGGGGAAATGTGTCAGTGATTTACAGGGGTGTTTGGATCTCCGGGCCCCATCTCCCGGCTGTGAATCATCCGAAATGCAACCCGCTCGGCCAGCGCACTGATCGTAAGCGAAGGATTTACCGAGATCGCCGTAGGAATCAGCGATCCATCAGCAACGTGCAAGCCGGGATAGCCCCAGACCTCGCCCTTCTCATTGACGACACTGGTTCCCGGGTCATTTCCCAGAAAACATCCGCCGAGCGGATGAGCGGTGAGGAGTTTTCGGAATGGCCAGCGCCACAGAATGCTGGTTACATATCGGCCCCCAACGGCCTTGCTCAATTCTTTCAGCGCTTTCTCTTGTTCGCGGATCAGGCCCAGGCTCTTGCGGTGACTCCAGGCGATGTCAATGAATCCGTCACGGAGTTGCAGGCGTCCGTTGGCGGCGTCTGTGCCCATGCCGAGGTACGGGAGAAACCGCGGCGTCACTCCGCCTCGAAAAAGCCGATCCACTTCAAAGCTGACGCGGCCTCGATCCAGTCCGAATGTGGCGAGCAAATAACTGGCAGCTGCGTCGAACAAATTCTTAAACCGTTTCGCGGTTGGAATGGCTTCCTCCAACACCCAGATGAAAGGTTCGGGGTAGCCCAAGTCCTCGATAAAGATGCGATTGCGCTTGGTTGAAAAGTCCGCGCCCGCGGTGATGCTGGGTCCCTGGCTCGGATCTACGACGCGATTCGCGCCAGATGTCCCTGCAAGCAGGAAATCTCCGTTGCCGGAAAAACGAGTGCCCAGTGCGCGACTGAGCTTCGGAAGAGTTCGATGAACATCGCGGCAGCGCAGAAGGAGTTCGCTCGAACCGAGCGTGCCGGCGGCGATGACCACCTTCTTGCCGGAAACCGAACCTGGTTCCGAGCGACGGGGGTCATCCTTGTCCAAACGCAGAAAATGCACGCGGAATCCGCCTTCCGGAAGCGGCTCGATCTTTTCAACCTGGTGGAGAGGAAAGATTTCAGCGCCGTTTTTCTCCGCAATCGCGAGGTAATTCAAGTCGAGAGTGTTCTTGGCGTGAAGTTCGCAGCCCAGCATACAATTCCCGGAGTAGTCGCAACCAACCTGCGGAATTCCGCTGTGTGGGTTGCGGCGCTCCTCCCCGGCGAAAACTCCAATAGGAACCATTTCTGGTTTCTTGCCCGCCGCCGTGGCTGCGGCAAGAAATGCCTGCGTTCTGAGCGGCAGCTCGCGCCCGGGCGGAGGAGTCAAACGTTTGGAATCGAGCATGTCCTCGGCAAGCGAATAGTAGGGGTCAAGCACCTGTCGCGTGATTTCACTCGGCCACGGTCCCGTCCCTAGGATTTCAGCAGGTGCTCGAAGATGCACGTTGAAGTAGTGGAGCGAGCCACCGCCCACGCCGCTCCCCTGAATAACGTCAATGCGACGGAAGGTTTTGTACTCGAGAAACCCTTCACTTTTCCCTTTTCTCCAGAAGGCTTGAGAAACTTCGGCGGGCGTGCGCGGAAAATCGGTCTTGTTCCATCGTCTGCCGCGCTCCAGAACACAAACCGAACGGCCCGCCTGCGCCAACCGGCACGCGGAGATTGCGCCGCCAAAGCCTGACCCGATGACGACAACATCGTAAAGCTGTTTCATGGCCTGCCTGCACCCGGATTTGTTCTGGTGTGGGCATACCGCAAGAACATGATGAAAAAAACAACGAAGACGAGGTCGCCCACGACTGGAATGATGAATAGACGGGGAACCTGCCCCGGATAGGCCATCATGTTCCAGAGGAAGACAGCGGAGAATGCCAGCTTACCGATGATTCCAAGCACAATAATATTCGTATTCGCGAAGGGATTGCGGTAAACGATGTAGTAGCCGATTCCGAAGGTCATGAAGAGCGCGATCCACGCGTAGTAAAAGAGCGGCGGGACTGGCAGGGAAAGCCCCTCACGGCCAAAGATCCACTCGGACCGGGCAATGATGAATGCGCCTCCGAGGACGTTCCACACGGATGCGCCAAAAAGCATTTGTTTGTAAAACCCGTCGCCCATATTGTCCCCCATCGAGCCGCGAGGCTCCACATATTCTCAAATACTCAAGTATTCTCCATAACCGGATCCCCGGATCTTTTTCCCCTGGAACGTTCCCTCAAAGGAATGATTGTAATAGATCATGTTTTTGGCGATGCGCGCAGGGGGCCAAGGCCGCGTCATGTTCATTTCCAATTTTCCCCTGGGGGTGCAAGCCGTGACGGTCCAGCGCTTGGGAAACTTCACGGGCCTTCGCGACGAAGTCTTATCGCTCTTGTGGTATTCCTCGGTTTCCAGATAGCGAATCTCGACGCTCTCGATTTCAATATAGACTCCGTCCATGTACAGTCCGCCGCGATTCCGAAACTCGATTCCAAATCCTCGCGCGTACATGCAGCCGCCGTGGAAATCATCATCCCCAATCCATAGCAGATAGTGGTAGAGGATAGGCCGAAAGGAAGGAATAATCGACTGCACCGCACGCACGGGCGTGTAGAGCAGATCGAAATTGAACGGCTTGCGTGCATACCCGTGTTCGAATGCGCCTGCGCCGCGGATTGGGTATGTCGCCATCCGTGCTTTGGATTCCGCCGATTGTCCCTTCGGTGAAAGCTGGCACTTCATCGTTCCCTTGATTTCTCCGAAGGCTGCGAAGTAAGTGAAAATCCCAGGCAGATCGGCCCACCAAATCAAATCCTTGCCTCTATAGGAAAGATCAAACTCGATTTCCGAATCGGAGTCTCGAAACGCGAATTGATACGTGGGCCATTTTCCGCTGATCACGCCAGAACGCTCCGCGCCAGCGCGCTCAACAACTGGCGCCGTCCGGACTTCCACGGATAACTCCTTGAGATCCATATGAAGAACCGACTTCGGCTCATAGGAATGGCACAGATAATTCTGCTTCGGGTGGGATCCGTGACCCGCGTACTCCTCCGCGGGAGTGAGCATGAGGAGTTCGGCGGCATGGAATGTGCCAACGCCCGGAGGAAGCATGCTGTAGTCGTCTACGCCGTTCAATCCGTAGAGACCCGTCATCAGGCTGCCTCGGATCATTTTCATTGGCAATTTTTCGTCGTCCGGGATCACGAAAAAGTACCAGCCATCCCAACCCGGCCACCGTGCGTTCGTGTTGAGCTTGCCCTGCTTGTCGAGCCGGAAATACCAGGGGAGTTCGTACTCCGGCGGAACGCAATCTCTATTGTTGGTGAGAGACCGGTCAAAAAGCCGGTAAATCCAAAGCGAGTTGAACCGGATGACAAGGTACAGCGCAAGAAGAGCCAGCGCTGCGGCAGCAGCCCACAATTCCGCGCGGGTCATCTGCCGGGCCAATGATTGCAATACCAACAAATCTTGCCGGGCCCCAGCTTCACCGATTCCGCGACCACAAGCGATTGCGCCACGAGGCACCTCATGGGGACGGTTCTCAGGCGCCGCTCTTTTCGCTTCTCAGGTTCAGATAGAAGCCGACCACTCCGATGACCCAAACGGCCATCACGATGAGGAAGGCGGTCAAGAAATCCTTGTTGTCGTAAAACATTACCGACTTATGCGCGGCCCAATCCGAGTAAGTGCCCACCTGGAATGTGCGGCTGGTCTGACCAAAAACCCATATGGTCGAGTAGATCGCAATTCCAATATAGACGAGGCGATTGGCCCAGATCATTCTCCGCCGGATGAGCCAGCCGCCCAGGAAGAACCCGCAATTCCCCGCGGCAAGAAAAACGAGCGTGAAAACGACGATGAACAATGGATAGGAGGCAACTGAATCCGAGGTCCACCATAAATAGGTCGTTTCCCACCCAAAGAAATTCATGATGAAGTACAACGGGATCCAGAGGAAAAAGAAAATCTGGAAGAGATTGTTCTTGAACGCAGCTCGATAGAGCTCGGCCGGGTCGCCCGATTGCAATTTCTTGCTCGCGGCGTCCGCGAAAAAACTCCCAATGGCAAAAGCAGCAGGAACATCAATCTGTACCATTTTTATACCTCCAAGGGTAGGCAACGATAGGCCTACAGAATCATCTTTGGGGGAATAATTCAAGAAGAATTAGCCGGACACAAGTGCCGCGCCAGACCGCATCAACGCCGACCCCCGCATCAAACGCGCCGCCATATTCCCGGAGCCAACCACTCCATCACACGGGCAGGGTTCTTGACTGAAAGTCCGGCGAGGGTCTCGTCAGCGGATCGAATCAGGGCCGCTCCTTCGTCTCCGCCCAGTAATTCTCCTCGCCGGCGCCGCGCGGCCATGGCCCACGGCGCCATGTGGACTTCGCCAAAGCCTTTTTCAGCAACCGCGATCAAATCGAGAGCCTCCCGATCGTTTCCCCGCGTAGCCGCCGAGCAGGCGCGAAAGTGCATTGCCAGCGCATCCGCCCAGGGCGCTTTCTGACGATGAAGTTTGCGAGCGCATCCATCGGCCAAATCTAGCAATTGAGCCCTGGTCATTTTTATTTTTTGAGATTGTTGTTCACCTACGGCCAGTGCCAACAGGCTGCGCGCCCGAAGTATTTGCGCCTCGATGTAAATGATTTGAATGCGAAGGACGAGTGAGCGAGAGAGAGCGGACCATTGGCCGGAGAGGAAATTCCAGGCATCGAGAGGCTGGTTCTTATACAAGAGGATATCCGTCTGGACAAACATGTCTTCATATCGCAACAGGTCGAATTCGCGGCGCGGCCAGGCAGCGATGCCAATTCGTTCTTCCTCCTCGGCTCCCTGGGGATCGTCGGCGGCCAGCGAAAGCACATACGAAATGCGAGGTCGCAGCCAGCTTAAGAGATAAAGGTCGCCTCGGTCGTCCGCCTGCTTTCTGTAGACGTTGTAGCGCTGGAGCATCTCTCCCCACTCGCCAAGCCACAACCGACAGAAGAGGCCGAATAGCTGCGCCGTATCCAGTTCCCAGGTCACTCCGGTGCATTGCTCTCTAAGAATTGTTTCCGCCAGTCCCGCGCACTCCTTTCCTTCGCGAAACCGCCCTCCTAAGAGCGCGGCAATGCCCTTATTCAAAAGGGCGAGACCGGTTGTGTAAGGCTGGTTCGCGCGTTTGGATAACGCGAGTGTCCGGTTGATCAGATTCTGTGTGCGCGCGTGGCTTTTTGCGCCGGGCTGGGCCGAGTAGCCACATTCCACAGCCATTGCGCGCGTCACGCGAGTCAACTCGCCCGCACTCAGCGCCAGCAAAAGATGGCGGCCCTGGAATTCGGCGCCCTGGATCGACTCGCTCATTCCCAAGCCGATGGCCACGGACCAGGAAGTATCAATTTTGCGGAGTTCCTCGGCCGAGATTTCGGAAACGGAGCGTTCGCGGAACTCTAAGCCACGCAAGCGGATCCACGCGCGATGCATCAAAAGGGAGATGAACGCCCGGCGCGGCGTCTTCGAAAGCTTCATCCCGACCATCGAGAGAACGCGGCGCAACACTGCGAGGCCGTCGTCCACATGGCCGCTAATCAATAACTGTTCGGCGGCGCGCCGTTCGAATTCGAGTGTCTGCTGGGGGGTCGCTCCAATGGCTGCGGCCAAATACGCATTGGCAGCCTCCGCGCCCCGGCCCGCATTTGTCAGTGCACCGGCGAGTTTTGCCTGGAGCGATCTCGCCTCCTCGCCTTCCGCTTGACGCAGCTCCAGCGCGACCTTGTAAAGCTGTGCTGCCTGGTCAAACGCAAGGGCCTCTTCAGCGCGCGCAGCGGCCACCACGGCGTACCGAGCCGCCTGCGACGGCTCGCCTGCTTCACGAAAGTGAATCGCCAGTGCTTCCGGTTCATCTTCGCCCAATTGTTGCAGAGCGACGGCCAGCGACCGGTGAGTGGCTTTCAGTATTTCGGGTGCAAGATGCGAAGTCACTGTCTCGCGAATTCGATCGTGATAGGTCTCGACCTCCTGCGTTTCTCGCGCTCTTCGCGTTCGCATCAAGTGTGCCCCGCTCAACTGGCGAAGGATTTCGTTTGCCTCTTTCGAGACACCAGCGGCGCTCGCTACCACTTCGAGTTTGATTGGCTTGCCCGCCACAGCCGTTGCCTCGAGCAGCCGCCGCGCAGGTTCAGGCAGCACGTTGACGCGCGCCTGAATCATTTCCTCCAAGGTAGCTTCCCCGGAAGCTGTTACCCCGGCAGCACCTTCATCCACGCCAGCGTGACGCACCAATTCATCGAGAAAGAGGGGGTGTCCGCCTGACTCCTTTGCAATGACATTCGCCTGAATGCCCGCGGAATTTGGAAATCGATCGAGGAGTTCAACAGCCAGAGCCTGTGCATCCTCTTCATCCAGTTCGCCAACCTGCAAATCGGTCACGCCCGGAGCCGAAGCCGGATCGGCGCATGCCGCGCGGAGTTTTTGAATCACGGGATTGTTCTCCGCCTCCTCACTGCGGTAACACAAGATCAGCAATAACGGAGGGGGATCGGGCGGCTGCATCAACTCGGCCAGCAAGGCCACGCTGTCCAGGTCGCTCCACTGTAAATCATCCACGAAGAGCACGACAGACATCCGGTCCGCCAGCCGCGCGAGCAATTCACGCATGGCCGCGAATCCTCGGCGCCGCAGCTCCTGTGGGTCGAGGACGTCCGGCATCCTTCCACGCGCAGCAGCGACGGATTCCACCTGACGGAGCACCGGGAACAACCTCGACAGCGCCGAAACATCACGCGGCATGAATTTTTCCGCTTCGAGTGGCGGGAGGCGTTGGAGGAATCGGCTCAAATCATCAATCAGACTGTCCACGCCTTTATAGGGCACAACCTCCCGTTCGTAGCATCGACCCGACACAAGCACGACATCCGGTTCCCGTTGCCGGAGTTTTTGCAGGAAGCGGCGGACGAGTGTGCTCTTTCCCATCCCTGACCGGCCCCGGATGTGTACGGCGCCGGCGCGACCCTCTTTCGCTGCTTCGAACGCCTCATCAAGGGAATGAAGGTGCGATTTCCTCCCGACGAAAGGGCGGTCCCGCTGGACGGAAGACTCCCGACCACTTTTTGGGCGAGCTCCGGTACTTGGCCCGCCAAACAAGTTCAGGGCCCGTTGCCCAACTGGACGCGCCTTCGGATCTCGTTGGAGGAGGTCCTGGCACAACCGGCAGAGATCTTCCGGCAGGCGGGAAACAACTTCTTGCGGCGGCACCGGGTCCTGATTCCGTTTCGCCGTAAGCACGTCGATCATGCTTCCAGTAAATGGCATTCGCCCGGTCAGCGCTTCGTAGAGCATCACCCCCACGCAATACCAATCGCCTGCTTCGGACGTAAGGCCTCCGGCGGCTTGCTCCGGGGCGATGTAAGCGGGAGTGCCGGCCATCTGCACGGTTTGCACGATGTCCTGCGAGCTCAATTCGAGTGCGAGGCCAAAATCGAGCAGCACGACTCTGCCGTCCCGGGCGACCAGAACATTAGAGGGTTTGATGTCTCTGTGAACGACACCGGCCTCATGCAACGCGCAAAGTGCGCCAGCAAGCTGACGAAATGAATCTCTGAGGCGGTCTATCCGGACTGGGGACCGAGGGGTTTCTACTATTTCCGGTGTCTGAGTTGTGACGCTTTCTTGCTGCGCAATGTCCAAATTGTCGAGAGTTGGGAGCTCTGTATTTTGCGCCGACAAATCACCGGGGCGCGGCGTGAGCCAATCCGGTGAGGAGTCTTGACTTGGTTGGCGAACAACTTCCCGCAGGTATTCGAGAAGGTTTACGCCATCGACAAGCTCCATGGTGAAGAACCAGTCGTCACGCTCCGAAAGCAACTCATAAAGGACGACAAGATTTGGGTGGAGGATATCCGCAAGGATGCGGAATTCGCGCTTGAAGCGATAAAGGCCTTCGGGGTCCATGCGTCGCAATGTTTTGAGTGCGACGACTTGATCCCTCTTCTTATCATATGCGCGGTAGACGACGCCAAAGCCTCCTTGTCCAAGGCGGCGCTGGATCACAAAGCGGTCATTTTCTCCGAGGTCCCGCTCGACTGGATCTGGCATTCGGTCTTGCTCTAGCTGTCCTCAGTCTCAGACAGACGTGAGATAGGGGTTTGACTCGGCGGCATTGTACTGCCGCGACCGCAGGAGCGGCGAACTACTTTCTGAATTGCTTGCCCGCGATGAGCCACTTGGCGGCGCGGGTGACTTCATGGGAGGTCGCATGCGCGCGCGGCTCAAAGAATGGGGGCCGGGACGGGACCATTCGTTTCCTTGGACCATTTCAATGGCTGCAACTCTGTGACGCGCAGATCGCCATCAACGGCGATGCAGCGGAAGTTTGGATTGTCCTGTTGCGTCGCGCTCGGTGGCCCACAGGCAGCCGTTTGCAGCAGCAGCGGCGACCATTTTTTGTGCGGCGTTTCCTGCATCTCCCGAATATTCGGACTAAACGCGCCATAGAAAATCGCCGGGCTCCCGACTTGGCCGTCCGCTTTAGGGGCCGGTGGCTGAAGCTCGAATTCCATATTCCAGTGGGTGTGGCCCGAGAGAACAAAGTCGATGCCAGGCCCGGTGATTTCTTCTCGCGATTTCTCCGTGGACCCAAGCGCCAAGTAGTAGAACTGGCTTAAAAAATGATTTATGCAACCATAGTGAACATTGAAGCCGCCGATCCGTTTCGACGGGAGAAGGACAGGCTTTTCCCCGGCGGATTCGAAAAGTTTCTGCGCTTTCTTCCGGCTGCGACAGGACAGATTGCCGGCGGGAGCGTGTATGCCGGCGAAAACACGGCAACTGCGGCGCTTGCCGGCAAGTTGAATGTGTTCGCTTTCGGTGGAATCTCCCGGGTGGCGGCGAATGCAATCGAGCACAAGTTCAAGCCAGCTGATCTGGCTAAACGAGTAATTGACGTTAGGCGCGTAGAAGCCCATGGAATCGGGAGAGCCGCCGAGGATATTGCCTTTAATTTTAACGCGCTGGACATTCTTTCCACCTTCATCCCAAAAGCTTTGTCCCGTGAGGCAGTCGGGCCCAGTATCGAGGATC
>JBGPHM010000072.1:0-15124 GCA_041484365.1 Terriglobia bacterium
ATCGAGACTGTCCATCGTCGCGGAAAGCCCGCTCGAGCCGCTTGTGATATGGAACTGGATACGAAGATTAAACGCGCCTGTATTCATAGTGCCGAGCCATATTCCGGCTACGCCCGGAGAGGCGGCAGGCTGTTGAGCGATTGTGGCAGCCGGCATGAGAATTGTAAGCACCGCAAAAAGCAACATCTTTTGTGTGAGATTCATTGTTTTCGGACCTTTCGGATGCATGTGAGTTCAGACCTCTCCGCGCCGTTCAAGCTGTTTGTACAAAACAAGCGAGTAAACAACAGGAACGGCGGCTCCGGCAGCCAGAACTGCAACCACCGACCAAAACGGTGCACGGAGAAGCGCAAGAACAAACCCTATCAAGCCGCAGATGAAAATCAGTTTCCCGCCGAGCCGGTGAGTCGCATTCCAGACGGTCTCGCTCGCGAGCGTCCAGGGCGTGCGTATCCCAATGTAGAAATTGCGACGCACTTTTCCGAGGACATTGCCGAGAAATGCGAGGAGGAGACATACGCCGCCAGTGATCGCACGGGTCATGTCCATGGGGCCCGCGATGGCGGCCCACAACAGGAGTGCGTGAAAATAGGCCATCATGCCGGCAATGACGACCATGATGTAGAGATAGGTGGAACGAAATGTGTCTACTTCAAATCGCTTAGGGGAGAGCCAAGGCAATACGGCGAAAAGCCCCATGATTGCCAGAATTCCCGTGGGAATCGTTACGAACAGCGTCCATTTGTGACTGAAGCCATCCACCACGCCGTGGGTATTCCAGTGGGTTGGCACGAGTTGCGGCAAATGCGAATAGGCGATGGCTGTCGCCGCGAGAACGCCGGCCAGCAACCCAAATCCCACAAGAAAATAATTTCGTCTCATCGTTTTTTACTTCCATTTCTCGCGCTCTTGCCCAACAAATCCATGCTCCACGCGATGAGATCCTGAACGACCGTAGTGTTCAGGGAATACCAGATCTGCTGGCCTTCGCGGCGGCTGAAAATGAGGCCCGCATCCCTCAGAACAGCGAAGTGATGCGACATGGATGGCTTGGTCATATCAAAGTGCTCGGCCAGTTCGCCCGCCGTCTGTTCACCATTGCGCAGGAGCGCGAGAATTTGGCGGCGTGTTGGATCGGCGATGGCTCTAAATGCTTTGGGGCCAGCCATACGATTAGGATCTCATCTAATTAGACGCCTGTCTAATTATCAAGGAATGGATTCGTGATTGTCAAGCCGGCAAGGCGGCGGGTTCTGCAATTCGATGGGATTGCTTTGAAGGAGCGGGCTAGTGGCGCATGCCAGAGGCCTTGCGGATTTCGCGGCGGAAATCGGGCGCGCTGATTTCGACGGTGCGGCACATTTCATAGAGGCGCGAGCGGATGCGCTGTCCAATGCGCTTGTCGAGTGTGTCTTCGCGTTGATCGGGGATGGACTCGCCGCTCGGAAGCTTGACTGATTTGCGGGGCGCGCGCCCTGCACGGCGCGCAGCAAACGAGTCGTCCGGGCCGCCTTCCGTGCCCGGGGAATCCGAAGATGCCTGAAGAGCAACTCCAGATCCGCGCGCGTCGTCGCCATTCGTTGGGCTATGCGAAGCCTCGGGCACGTCAAGATAATTTGACGTGAGAAGCGTCACACGCTTTTCGTTGTAGCGCGTGTTGAGGATGTGGCCGATCATCTCGAGCGCCCAGTTGGAAGGTTTGCTCGAACCGAGGTCATCGAGCATCAACACTTCGGCGGTGAGCACGGGTTCGAGAAGGCGCGATTCGGTGATTGGGTTATCCGGATTGTAGCTGGACTGAATTTCCTTCAAGAGATCGCGATAGTCATAAAAGAGCGCCTCGTGTCCGCGGCGCACGAGCTGCTTGAGCACGGCGACGGCGAGGTGCGTCTTGCCGACGCCGCACGGGCCGATGAGAAGCAAGCCGGCGTCCAGCGTGAGCGGGTAATCCCGGGCGAAACCCTCGACGACGAGCTTTGCCTGCGAGAGGCTGCGCTTATAAGCGGGAGCATCGGGCACACCTTCATAAACATCGGTCTCGAAATTGTCGAAGTCGCAGTGTTCATAACGCGAGGGGATGCGGGCACGATCGAGCGCGCGGGCCGCGCGCTCCGATTCGGCACAATCACAAAGGACGGCGACGCGAGGGAGTCCCGCTGCGGCGCCGGGCTTCGCGTCCACTGTAAATGTGCGGCTGCCGTTTGCGGCCGCCGCGCGAGCCGCAAGCTCGGGAACGCAGGCGACGGCAGGCGATAGTTCTACACCGCCCTCAACAATTTTATAGCCGGTGCCGCCGCATTTTGGGCAATCGGATCGCGCCATGAAGAAAGGATAGGCGCGGAATTGGTTGGGTGCAAGCTGCAGCGGCTGTGGAAAGTTTGCGGGGCTGTGGATCGTGAAGATCCTAAGAAAGTTATCAATCCGGGCGGGTGGTGCGAAATGGGATGTGAATAACAGCTTCGAGCGCGACGGGCACGCCGTTGCGCGTGCCGGGTTGAAATTTCCAAGTTGCGAACGCTTCCATCGAATTCCGATCGAGCACGGGGTCAAGCGGGCGGATCACTTGAATGCTGTCCACGGAGCCATTCTCGCGGATGATGGCGTAAAGCACGACTTCGCCCTGCACGTGGGCTTGCATAAGAGCGGGTGGATAACGCGGGTCTGCCTTGTGCAAAGCAACGGGTCCGGAGAGCGTGCCGGTTGCGCGGCGCGCGATTGCCGCAGGGCTACCGTCGTCATTGAGCTCGGCAAATTTCAGCACCCAACTTCCCATCTTGCTGGAAATATTCGGCGAGTTGACGTGCAACGTGTAGAACGTTCGCTCGCCAAAGATGCGCTCGGGCGGATCGCCGGCCTGAATGCGTCCGCTGACCGAAGCATCGGGGGGCTTTACAGTTGGCGCGTCAGAGTTTGCGGGCGCTGGTCGCGCGGTCATGCCCGGCGTGACGTGGAGCGAGGGAAGATTGCTCCGGGAATACGGCGAGCCGCCGAGGCCGGATGTGCCGGAGGAATTCCGCGGATTGCCGCCAGTAATACTGACACCGGGCGCGGATCCATTGCCGCCGGTATTGTTGCCGGCGCCACCGGGGCTTGTGGAGTTTCCAGCCGTGCCGCCATTGCCTGCCGCGCCATTTGGTGAGCCGCCGGGTACGCCGGGTTGAATGCCTTCAGGCGAAATCGTGACTCGCGAAGAGAGATTGCCCTGTGGCATCTGCGCTGGCGGCGGGACGGGCGCGGGCATTGCCGAAATCGCGATGACGCGCTGATTGCCACCAGTGGGAGCAATGTCAGGTGGAGGATCCGTTTGCGAAGCGACCGTGGGCGCCGGCTTCGGAGCCGTGATGGTCGAGGCGCCCGATTTAATCCGCAACGCAGGCCGCGCAGGATCGGGGATTTCCGCGATATTTATGTCCGCGGGATTCCGCTCCTGGTTTGGGAGTTCGGGTACGGCGACATCCCTGTTCTGTTGAGGGATGGGCTGATTCGGATGCATTTTCGCGAACTCTTCGGCGGAAATTTGCATCTTGGGGCGCGCGGGCTCGGCCTGCTTCCAAAAAACCATGTTTGGCAAAGGCGGCAGAATTTTCGGCGCCTCTGGTGGCATGTCCGGTTGGATGAGGGTTTGGCGCGGATGCGTTGGCAGCTTTGGCGCGGAGATGATTGTCTGGCGCGGATGGAACGCGTCTGCCCCGCGCAATGGCACGGGCTTTTGGGGATCGCCCGGAGGGCTCGGTTGCTTAGCCGGACCCTTCGGGGTAAGGAGGGGCAGGTCTTCAATCGGGCCGGACCAGGTCAACTCGAAATTGGGCATGGCTTCGACGCGCGGCATCGTCCACAGGAATCGGCCAAACTGGATAAGCACGGCGACGATGAGCGCGTGCCACAAGAGCGAAGTGAAAATAGAACGGTGCGGGACGCGACCCTTAATCCAGCAGCCTCGAAAGAAGCGACCTTCATCGAAATTCCTTGGAGCGCGAGGTCCGGCTAGTAACGAGTTTAGGTTCCCCCATATGCGGCGGGTTGCGCCGTGCTGCCAGGGAACCTCAAAGCGCAGGCCGAGAGAATCCTCCGCGCGAGAATCCCCCGAAGAAACTGGTGCGGAAATGATCCGCAGAGACATAGATTGTGATTATACCTCGCTGAGCGACCTGAAGCGCGGGACGACGCGGGGGGCCGTCCTCGACCCTGAGCTTCAGATAGGTTTGACGGACGGCTTGTGCAACTGGTTGTATTTTGCAACCATAATGGGCTCGAAGGTGGAATTCGGCGACGCAAACTGCCGCGCCGCCTGCACGAGGTCACAGAATGAGCCCTACTGAGAATTCCCCAAAACCACGCATGCACCGATGGCTGCGGATTACCGGCGGGGTGATCGCCGGACTGTTGCTTCTCGCGCTGATCATCCCGCTGTTCATCAATGTGGACAAGTACCGCCCGCAGATTGAAGCGGCAATTACGGAGCGAACGGGCCGACGAGCGACGCTCGGAGCGATCCACGTGCGGCTGCTGCCCACGATCGCGGCGGTGGTGGACGGGGTCCAGCTCGGCAACCCAAAGGATTTCGCGGCGGGAAATTTGATTTCAGTTGACAAAATTAAGGTAGGCCTCGCGATTGGGCCGCTGCTTCACGGAGACTTTCACTTCACATCTGTCACGCTGGTGCACCCGAAGCTGACGCTTGTGCAGGATGAAAATGGGCGGGCGAATTATTCGTTCCCGTCGGAAACAAGCGCCAAGGGAACTTCCGGGGGAGCGCCGTCCGGCGGTTCAAGCATGTTCACGCTTGAAGGGATTGACGAAGTGTCGCTGGAGAATCTCGAGGTTTCGCTCGAGCAGATTCCTTCGCGCGGGGCGAAGCCATTTACCGAGGTCGCTGCGACAAAGGTCAATGTGACGTTGCGCAATCTCGTGCTCGATCCCAACGCGATCCACCAGTGGGGCGCGGAAGCGAAACTCAGCGGGGTCTCGGTGGAGATGGGCGCGCTGGCCGTGCCCGCGGTGTTCGATTCGGGTGAGGCGAAACTGGAAAATGGGAAGCTGGAGGTGAACTTCCGCGTGCACGCGGGGAAGGTGGCGGAGGTAAGCGGAAGCCTTCATGTGCCGGACGTGACTCACGCGGTAACGACGTTTGAGATTTCGACGCCGGAGTTGAATGCGGACAAGCTGCTCGCCGCAATTCGCGCGACGCCGGAAACACACCGTCCGGGCCACGCTGCTGCGCAGGGGCCATCGTCTACTCCCGGAAACGAATTGCTCGCGCAGGGAAAGATATACGCGGAGCGTGTGGTGTGGGCGCCGTACAGTGGGGAGAGGGCGAGCGCACAAATCCGCGTTTATGGGGACCACATGGAAGTTACACCGGCGTCCATGACTCTCTATGGCGACACGCTTCGACTTACGGCGCGCACGGATGCGCGGCAGGAACCGGAACGATTCTCGGCGAATATTGAATTGAGGGGATTCGACCTGGGGAAAATGCTCGCCGTTGCTCCCGGTGGAATGAAGGGGAAAATGACGGGCATCGCGGAGCTTACGCTGCAGATGGCGGGGCCCTCGGGCGGCGCGTGGCAGAGGTCAATGACCGGCAGCGGCAGTTTTGCGATTCGCGACGGTAAGTTGCCGGGCGTGAATTTGGCGGGCGCGCTCGGTGTGCTCGCGAAGGCCGCGGGTGTAAATGAAACTACTTTCAGGAGCATTACGGGAGACCTGGGCATCGGCGACGGGCGCGTAACTACGAAGCAAACGAAGATGGATTCGCCATCGGGCACGATTGAAATGTCCGGAGGATTCAGCATCCTCGATGAGTCCATGAGTTTTGACGGCAAGGCAACCATCGTCCCATCCGGCCCCGGCGCGGTTCCCGCGGAGATGCTCACGGGTCTGCTGAGCATCGCGACGAATAAGACCGTCACGAGCATCACCGTACCTTTTTCCCTGGCAGGCACGCTGAGTGACCCGAAATTCCGGCCCGGGAAAGGACTGCCGAATTTTGGTAGTGCATCGCAGAACGGCAATTCGCAGGGCAATTCCGGAAATCCTCTGCAGGACAGCCTTCAAAAACTACTTAAGAAAAAACAGCACTGATTTCTTGTTCACCGGCTGACAAGGTGAGTAGCGCACGGTAGAATGCACGAACTGCGCGCTGAACTGGAAACTTGAAATAAGAGAGAAGTATGATGAGGGCGCGTGAAGTAAATCGATAAACGGCGCGCGAGGGAGAGTCCGTGGATCTGGAACTGAACGAAGAACAAAGGCTGTTGCAGCAGACGGTGCGCGAGTTTGCGAATTCGGAAGTGAAGCCGCTGGCGCGCGAGCTGGATGAAACCGGCCACTTCCCCCGCGAGACGTTCCGCAAGGCAGCGGAGCTTGGGCTCACGGGCGTGGCGTTCCCCGAAGAACACGGCGGCGCGGGATTCGATCACGTCGCGTATTCGATTGTGATCGAAGAGATCTCGCGCGTGTGCGCTTCAACGGGCGTGATTCTATCCGTGCAGAACTCGCTCTACTGCGACCCGGTCTACCGGTTTGGGACCGAGGAGCAAAAGAAGAAATTCCTCGCGCCATTTCTGCGTGGCGAAAAAATCGGTTGCTACGCGCTTACCGAGCCGCAAGCGGGGTCGAATGCCGCGGCGCTGCAGACGAAGGCCGTGCTCAAGGGCGACAAATATATTTTGAACGGAACCAAAGCTTGGATTACAAATGGTGGCGCGGCGGACGCGGCGATTGTTTACGTGAACACCGATCCCGCGAAGGGTGAAAAAGGGATCACGGCGCTCATCGTGGAAAAAGGAACGCCGGGCTTTGCGGTCGGAAAAGAAGAAAAGAAACTTGGAATCAACGCGACAGCGTGCGTCGAACTCGCGTTCACGGATTGCGCGGTACCCGTGGCAAACCGAATCGGCAACGAGGGCGAGGGATATAAGGTCGCGCTTTCGACGCTCGATGGCGGGAGGATCGGCATTGCGGCGCAGGCGTGTGGCATCGCGCAGGGCGCGTTTGAAGAGGCGCTGAAATATTCACAGCAGCGCATGGCGTTCGGGCATCCCATCTCCAATTTCCAGGCGATTCAGTTCATGCTGGCTGACATGGCGACCGAGATTGACGCGGCGCGGTTGTTGATCCGCAAGGCGGCGTGGAAGCAGGATACGGGCGCGCGTTACTCGATGGAGGCGGCGACGGCGAAATTGTTCGCAAGCGAGATGTCCACGCGCGTGACGCACAAAGCGATTCAAATTCATGGGGGATACGGATATAGCCGCGAATATCCCGTCGAGCGGATGTACCGCGACGCGCGGATTACGGAGATATACGAGGGCACAAGTGAAATTCAGCGATTGGTGATTGCCGCGTGGGTGCTGAAGTCGTACTGATAGTGCCGTTCTTCACGCCGCCTTCCGGCGGTGTATCCTTTACAACATGATGGAGTTAGATTGCGGCGCGGCGTTTGATCCTGTGAGCGATAAGGAGTTTTTCTCCGCGCTGCCCGCGGCGCCTGCCGTCGTGATGATTGAGCCGCGCGCGGAACTAACGAAGGCGCGTCCACATCTGATTCGCACGGCGGATTTGCGCGCGAGAATGATGCGGCTACTCGGTCAACGCGATTCGGCATCCGACCCAACTGCTGCGCGGCGGCTCGACTTGCGCCAATTCGCAAGCGGCGTGCGTTACCGGTTGACCGGCTCGCCCTTCGAGCAAAGTTTTGTGTTGTGGCAGCACGCGCGACGCACGGACCCGCGCGGATATCATGCGCGGCTTCGGATGCGCTGGCCCGCACTGCTGAAAGTAAATCTCGCCAACGCGTATCCCCGCTGCTACGTCACGCGGCGAATCCAAGCGGACGAAACCGGGCGGCCTTCCGGCGGATTCTATTTCGGCCCCTTCCCTTCGCGGCGCGCGGCGGACGCATTTGCTTCGGAATTTCTGAATTTATTCAAGATTCGCCGGTGCCAAATTAAAATCAAGCGCGATCCGACATTCCCGGGCTGCATCTATTCGGAAATGAAGATGTGTCTTGCGCCGTGCTTTGCCGGTTGCACGTTGGAGGAATATGCGGGCGAGACCGGGCGCGTGGTGGAGTTTCTTTTTACAAGCGGAGGGTCGTTGCAGGCGGAACTTGAGCGGGAGCGCGAGGCGGCGAGCGAAGCGATGGACTTTGAGAAGGCTGCGGGGGTGCACAAACGGCTGGACAAGTTAAGCGAAGTGCTGCGCGACTTACCTGAGCTGGCGAGGCCCGTCGAGCAGCTCGATGCAGTAATCATGCAACGCGCGAAGGAACCGGACGCGATTGCAGTTTTCATCGTGCGATGCGCGCGGATCGCGGAACCCTTCCTGCTGCGCTTTGGGCAAACGGCCGAGCCGCGCTCGGCGGAGGAAATTCTTCGCGAGCGGCTGAGCGAACCTGCGGATGCGAACGCGGGCGAACCGCTTGCGGATCATCTCTCGATGCTGGCGCGATGGTTTTACTCGAAGCCGCGCGCCGGAGAGATTTTTTACAAAGAGAAAGATTGGCCGCTTCGGCGGATGGTCCGGGCGTGTGCGCGGCTGCTGGCGGCGGACGCGAATTTCCCCAAACGGGAGCCTGGCGGCCCGATAGGAAAACTCGGGGGCTCGACAAAAAAGGGTGGGAGCTCAGCAAAAAAGGCGGGCGACTCAAAAAACAAAGCTTGATGTGAATTCATCGCGCGGAAGGACGCGCGAACAAACGCTGCTATACTGCGGCGACCAATAAGGACTTCCCAATCATGAGCAAGCACGCCACATCTGAAGGAACTCAGCGCTACGTCCAGCGATTCGCCGGGCGGACGCACGAGACACATTTCCGAATGATTGCGGACCCCGCTGCTCAAAAGAGCGAACGCTCGCAACATTCACAACAACTGGCCGTCTCCACGCTTGGCATCGGGACGTACCTCGGCAATCCCGATGAAGCGACCGATCGCGCGTACACGGAAGCAATCGTCGCAGCGGTCGAATCCGGCTTCAACGTGGTGGATTCGGCAATCAACTACCGCCTGCAGCGCAGCGAGCGCAGCATCGGCGCGGCGCTTGCGGAACTCGCGCGGCGCGGCTACGCGCGCGAGGAAACCCTGCTGTGCACCAAAGCCGGCTTTCTGACGCCCGATGGCGCAATGCCGGTGGACGCCAGCGCATACTTCCAAAGCGAATTCATCGCGCGCGGAATCTTGAAAGCCGATGAGATTGCCGCGGGCTGCCACTCGATGGCGCCGCGATACCTGGCGGATCAACTCGAGCGGAGCCTGCGCAACATGGGAGTGGTATGCGTGGACGTTTTTTATCTCCACAATCCTGAAACACAGCTTGCCGAGATTTCGCGCGGCGATTTTCTTGCGCGCGTGGGGGCGGCGTTTATGTGGGCGGAATCGATGGTGTTAGCAGGAAAGATTTGCGCTTACGGCATGGCGACGTGGAACGGGTTCCGCGTGCCGCCGGATTCCCCGGAGCACATTTCGCTTGCGGCGGTCGAAGCTTTTGCGCGCCAGATCGCGGGCGACGCGCACCACTTCCGATTCGTGCAGTTGCCGGTGAACCTGGCGATGACGGAAGCGCTGACGCTCCCGAATCAGGAGCTTGAAGACAAGCCGGTGACAATGGTGGAAGCTGCGGGCGCGATGGGAATTCAACTGATAGGAAGCGCTGCGCTGCTCCAAGGAAAAATGGCGCGGAAACTCCCGGATTTCGTGGCGAAGGCAATCGGATTGGAAAATGACGCGGAGCGCGCGCTGCAATTCGCGCGGTCCGTGCCGGGAATGGCCGCGGCGCTCGTTGGGATGAGCCACGCGGAGCATGTCCGTGCGAACGCGAGGGTTTTTTCGGAGCCGCTGCTGGACGCGGAACAGTTCGCGCGGCTCTTCTCGCGCGGCGAAGGCGCGTGAAGCGACGCGGTCTCGCGTCGCTATTTCTCAACCAAATCGGGGTGGCGCGCGGTAAGCCAGGACGCGAGCGCGGCGTCCACTTCAGCCAAATGACCCGCAAAGAAATGGTCCGCGGCCGGCACGACGACAATGCGTGTTTCGCGACGCGTTGCTTCCGGAAATGAATTCACAAGTGCTTTGAGCTTTTCGGGCGCACCGTACTGATCATTTTCTCCTTGAACGAAAAGGATCGGTTTGGCGCAGGCACCGAGGTAGGAAAAATCGGAGTCGCCAACGGGCGCTCCTAAACCAATCACCTCGATCGCCCGCGAGTCTTCGCAACCCACGCGAAGTCCCACCCAACTACCAAAGCTGAATCCCGCGACGAGCAAGGGTATGCGCGGATATTCACCGGAGAGGAAGTCGAGCGCCGCGCGGACGTCATCCTGTTCACCGCGCCCGCGATCGTGTTTGCCTTCGCTCAAACCGACTCCGCGAAAATTGAAGCGTAGAGATGGAATTCCCAAGCGGTCCAGCGTGCGTGCAACCTGGTAGACGACCTTGTTGTGCATCGTGCCGCCGAAGAGAGGATGCGGATGGCAAACGACGGCGGCGACGGGAGGACTGTGAAGCGCGGTGGACCAAAACAGTGCTTCGAGGCGTCCTGCGGGGCTGTGAATGCTGACGCCGCGATGCGCTTGAGTGTGTGACACGGTGGATTGGAAATTGTAGCCCGAGGTGAGTACTTAGAGAAGATATTCCACGCCGACGCTGAGCAATCGAGGCTCCGACGGATGGCCTGAAATCCGCACGACGCGCCCGCGGCGATCACCTCCAGAAAGCCAAGCATTGCGGGGCAAGGCGAGCGTCACGATTTCGCCTTGCTCATAAACGCACAGCGTGCAAAAACTCAGTCCGCCGTTGGAAATGTCAATTGTCATCGCATCGTCGGGCCACGATGCATCCGCACCGCGAACGCGAACTGGCAATGCCAATCGAGCGCGCGCGTGGCGCCGGCGATCCACGCCGCCGGAGATGTTGCCACCCGTCGCGTTCGAGGACAATTCCAAATCGCATGTCTGATGAACTAGTTTGCCGCGACTGGCAAATGCAATTCCCGCGAGGCAACTGCCCGATGGCGTGGTCCTCGAGCGGGCAATACGCGCCGGAGTCTCGGGTTCCGCAGCGAAAGCGCGAGCGTCGAAAGGAAACGTCACCCAGACCAGCGTCCCTTCCACGCGTGGTTCGCGACTGGAGACCAGCAAACCGCCGCGGCCTGCGTCGAGCGTTTCCGTGGTTTCAGATTCGAGACCGAGAGGGCCGAACCAGCGGAGCCGCACAGGCAAGGACAACAATGCGCGCGCGTGGCGGCGTCGCTCCACGGCGAGGCGTTGGGACAGGGGCAGCCAATCGGCTGTGGCGTTCATATGCGAGACGGATCGTCTGTGCGGTCTCATTTTACTCTGGTCGGGGACCAGTACCCCTTTCTGATTGCGGTTTCGTTACTTCGATGCTAGGTTGGGCCAGTCGAGCACACCTTACCCAGGGGGAATATTGGAAACGACTGCGGAACGAAGGGGTTCCAGGCGATTTACCATGGCGCTGCCCATCACCATTCGTGAATCCGGCGAGGGGCGCTCCGAACGGCAGGGTGAGACGCGCGACGTCAGTTTCCGCGGGCTGTATTTTCTTTCCAGCGCCAATTTCGATTTGGGCTCAAAAATAGAGTTTGTCCTGACGCTCCCGAAAGAGATTACGCTCGCCACCGACGTGCAAATCCGGTGCACCGGGATTGTGGTGCGCGTGGAACCACAACCCGAGAAGGCCGGCATCGCGGCGCGCATCGAAAAGTACGAATTCCTGCCACAGAACTGATCGCGCACCGCCTGTGTTCCCTGAATGATTGGCAAGATCGCAGTACAATACTCGTGCTGTCTGCGGCCAGCTTCCGCGGCCGCCCCCAGACTGGGGGAAGAGAGGTTGCGATGGACCGATTTGATCCGAAGGCCGCGCTGGAAGAACTGTCAGAAGATGCTTTGCTTCCACACCCCGTGCGCATGCGCGACATGATGCTGCGCGTGCGGGTGGCGCCGGATGAAGCGACCGAGATTAACCGCGAGTTTCAAAGCTACCTTACGCATTACGGCGAAACGCAACGGATCGCGCGCGGCATTCTGGAAAGACTCGCCGCGGGCCAGCCGAAGAATGCCTGACGCGCGGATTTCGCGCCGCGGCTCCCGCCACGCTACAATTGCTGTTTCATGCCACGCTTGACCATTCTCATCGACGCCGACGATACGCTCTGGGAAAACAACGTCTTCTTCGAGCAGACGATTGAAGAATTCCTCACCCTCGCGGAACCCCTTGGCTATTCGCGGGATTACGCGCGGCGCATCCTGAATGAAACCGAGCGGCGCAATATCCGTCAACACGGCTATGGCGTGCAGAGCTTTGGGCGGTCACTGGAAGACTCTTATATGAAGCTCGCGGGACAGATGGCGCAGCGGCGGACGGTCGAACAGATTCACGAACTTGTCGCGGGGCTAGAAAAAATCCCTCCGAAGTTGATGGAGGGCGTTCCGGATACTCTTGACTACCTCGCCGGACGGCACCGGCTGATCCTTTTCACGAAAGGGCAGGCGGCGGAACAGGCCGGGAAAGTCGAGCGCTCGGGCCTGCAGAAGTTTTTTGCCGCGATTGAGATTGTGAATGAGAAGGACGCCCCGACTTACGCGGGGCTTGTAGACACCCACAAAATTGTGAAGTCACACGGGTGGATGGTGGGCAACAGCCCCCGAAGCGACATCAATCCCGCGCTGCAAGCCGGGCTAAACGCCGTCTTTATTCCGCACCACGATACGTGGGCGCTCGAACATGAAGAGTTGCAGTCGGGGATGGGGCGGCTTCTGGTTCTTTCACAGTTTAGCCAGCTTCGCGATCATTTCTAAAGAAACTGAACTGAGGATTCTGGTCAAACCCAAATTGGCCCGCAACGCGAATCGAGCGAGACATTTTGGCGCTTTTAAAACGGCGCGCGAATCATGAGTATGAAATGTGGGAGGGCGCTGACATGATCGCGCCACGACAACAAACATGAATGCACAACAAGCGATGGCAACCGACTGGCGGTCGGAGTGGTTTGAATTTGACGACGTCGCCTACTTGAATTGCGCGGGGCAAGGCCCTCTGCCTCGCGTGGCGATCCGCGCGGCACAGAATTCACTTGAATGGAAGAAATTCCCGCACAAGATGCCCGATGAGGCTTACTTTGGCCTGCCTGGACGAGTGCGGGGGCTGCTCGCGCAAATGATCGGCGCGCAGCCGGAAGAAATTGCACTCACCACCGGCGCCAGCACGGGGATGGCGGCCGTCGCGCACGGATTGAAATGGAGACCGGATGATGAAGTGCTGATCGCGAAGGGCGAATTCCCCGCGCACTTTGCGACTTGGCTGCCGATGCAGGAAGCGGGCAAGCTGCGCGTCCGCGTCGTTCAGCCGCGCGAGCGCTTCTTGACCGCCGACGATTTGATCGCCGCAATCACGCCGCGAACGCGGTTGATTTCCACAAGCCTTGTACGCTTCGATGACGGGGCGCTTTGCGACGCGCCGAAGCTCGCGGCAGCCGCGCATTCCGCCGGAGCCCTCGTGCTGCTTGACGCCGCGCAGTGTGTCGGCGCGATGCCGATGAGTGTGAGTGAACTCGGCGCGGATTTTATTGTGGCGTCCGGTTACAAATGGCTGCTCGGCCCCTATGGCACCGGTTTTTTCTGGGCACGCAGCGATCTCATCGCAGAGATGCAGCCCGGGCCCGGATACTGGGGCGCGCTCGAAAGCGCGTCCGATTTCACGCGCCTCTCCTCGGGTGAAGTGAAATTCAAGAAGGGTGCGAGCCGCTGGGACATGCCGGAAACCTCCAACATGTTCAATCTCGCGCCGCTGGAAGCATCGCTCGAATTCCTCTTGCGCGTGGGCGTGAGCACAGTCTGGGACCATTGCCGCGCGTTTGCCGTGCAAGTTATTGACCGGCTGCCGCTCGACCGCTGTGTGCTCGCAAGCCCCAGCAATGCGAATGCGCGCGGGCAGTACGTTTGCGTGGCCGCCCGCAAGAGCGAAAACACGCCGCAGCTTTTCAAGAAACTGAGCGAGGCAGGCGTGATTGTCAGCCTGCGCGAAGGCGCGCTGCGCATCGCGCCTCACCTTTACAACACGGATCGCGACGCGGATCGCCTCATCCGCGCTCTGACGGTTTAGCCGCCACAGGAGATTTCGCAAATGCCCGAGCCAGCCTCCGGGCCACAAGCTGTCCCGTACAAACGCGTCGCCGTGATGGGGACCGGCGCGGTCGGCGGCTATTTCGGTGGAATGCTCGCGCGCGCAGGTACAAGAGTTACGTTCATCGCGCGGCCCGCTACAGTGGAAGTGATTTCGCGTCGCGGCCTCTTCATCGATAGCGTCCATTTTCAGGAAACGATTCGCGCGGAGGCGTCCGCGGACCCATCCGCGGTGGCGAATGCCGAGCTGGTCTTGTTTTGCGTGAAGACGACCGACACGGAATCGGTCGCGAAAACTCTCTTGCCGCATCTTGCGCCCGGTGCAGTCGTCCTCAGTTTGCAAAATGGCGTGGACAACGCGGAGCAGCTTGAAGCCGCGGGAATCCATGCGCTTCCGGCGGTCGTTTATGTCGCGGCGTCAGTGCCGGAGCCGGGGCGCATCAAACACTCCGAGCGCGGCGACCTCGCCATCGGAGGCCCGGCAAATCGCCGCGCCGATTTGGAACGCATCGCCGCGACATTCGCGAAGGCCGGCGTTGCCTGCAAAATCTCAGACAACATTCAGGCCGACCTTTGGAGTAAGTTCGTCTTCAACTGCGCGCTCAATGCCACGAGTGCAATCGCCCAGACAGGTTATGGCGCGGTGGCGCAGAATGAATGGAGCCGCGAGACAACACTTGCTGCTGCGCGAGAGACCATCGCTGTCGCGCGAGCGCTGGGCATTGAGCTTCCCGAAAAGGATATCCTCGAACGGCTCATTCAATTTGCGTTGAAGATGGGGCCGGTTATGTCATCCACGGCGCAGGACATCGCGCGCGGCAAGCGCACAGAGATTGAATCGTTGAATGGGTATGTGGTGCGGCGCGGCGCGGCGCTTGGCGTGCCCACGCCTGTGAATCACACGCTCACGGCTCTCTTGAAGTTGATCGAAGCGAAGCTCTGAAGTTTCCGGAAAGACATTTACTTTTGCACGCGAATCGC
>JBGPHM010000073.1:0-14500 GCA_041484365.1 Terriglobia bacterium
ACAAGATCGCCGGGCTGCGGAACGTGGCCGTCATCCATATTTCCATCAAATGACGCGACATCGTTGACGTACACCTTGCCGTCAATGTCGGGGGCCATGCCCTGCAGCCGAGCCTCCCACACAAGTTCACTTTCGCGCGAGGCGCCTTCAAGGATCGCGGTCTCGATTGTTCCTACCCGTAATTTCAATTTGCGCGCAGAGATTTTGCGTTGCAGGGCCATCAATTTATCGCGTCTCTCTACTTTTGTTTCTTCGGCGACTTTCGCACCGAGATGGAAGCTCACCGCGGTGTCCACGTCGGAGTAAGTGAAAACGCCCATCCAGTCAAATTCCGCGGCGCGGACGAAGTCGCACAGTTCGCGGAAATCGGCGCCGGTTTCGCCGGGGAAGCCGACGATGAACGAGGTCCGCAGCGAAACGCCGGGAATTGTTTTGCGCACGCGGTCGAGCAGCTTCAAGAACGCGTCACCATTGGATCCGCGCTTCATGGAAGCCAGCACGCTTCGAGAGGCGTGCTGCAAAGGCATGTCGAGGTATTTCACGAGGCGGTCGTGCCCGGCAAGCGTTTCGAGCAATTGCTGCGTAACGCGGTTTGGATACGCATACAGGAATCGCACCCATGCCAGCTCCTCGATTTGCGCAAGCCGCGCGAGAAGCTGTGGGAGGCCGTCGCGCAGGCCGAGGTCTTCGCCGTAGCTCGTCGTGTCCTGGCCGATGAGCGTGACTTCGCGCACGCCCGCGCGAGCGAGTTGCTCGGCCTCGCGCGCGACCGACTCGAATCGACGGCTGCGAAATTTTCCACGCAATTGCGGAATGATGCAGAACGCGCAGGGATGATCGCAGCCTTCAGCGATCTTTATATAAGCGGCGTGGCGCGGCGTGGTGATGAGGCGCGGCGTCAGGTCATGGTAAAGGTAATCGGATGCGCTCGCGTGAGGCGCGCCATTTCCATTGGCCGTCTTCCCGCCGCGCACGGCTTCCAATATCTTTTCGACTTCGCCAGTGCCGACGACTGCGTCCACTTCCGGAATTTGTTCGAGGATTTCCTTGCGAAAGCGCTCGACAAGGCAGCCCGCGACGATCAGCCGCCGCGCCGCGCCGAATTTCTTGTGCTCGGCCATTTCGATGATGGCTTCAATGGATTCCTTTTGCGCGGGCTCGATAAAACTGCATGTGTTGACGACGAGCACTTCGGCTTCGTCCGCGCGCGGCGTCAACTCGTAGCCTTCGCGCGCGAGAATGCCCATCATCACCTCGCTATCCACGAGGTTTTTCGGGCATCCGAGGCTGACAAAGCCGACTTTCGTGCTGTTCGCAGAGTTCGACATATTCCGGGGAGCGGACAATTCTAACACACGACGGCGATTGGGCTCTTCGCGCGGACAATTTTCAACGGGGAGTGAAATCCTTGCGAACTTAAGAGCGCTTGCGCCCGATTTCGGAAAGCCTTTGACGAATTTCGCGCAGAAGCTCGACTGAGCGCCGAGGTTCGACGGTCGCATTCCCGAATCGCGCGGACTGGTAAAGATCTGTAAGCCTGCCAACGGGCCCGGCCAGCTCCATTTGCGGAATTGAGGTGGCAAATTCGAGCGCGGTTGCGCCATCCGTCTTGCGCAACCCGCGGCGTTCGAGCAGCCGCAACATCTCGGAGTAATGCTCGCTGGCGATTTCCGCTGAAAGAACTCCGGATGAGGGTGAACGCAGGATCCACCACATTGAGAAGCGCTTGCGAAGCGGCTTCCAACCCGCAAGCACTGCAAGAGCGGAGACAATCGCCGCGATTACAAATGGCGTGCCGGACCAATTTTGCGCGTGAAACTGCCACAGCCGCATGCGCCGGACAACCGACTCATGCAAATTCTCGAATCGCGTACGCCAGGCCGCAGCCCACCCACGCGCGCCGCGTCCCGCGCCCTGCGCGAGCGAAACTTGATGCAGAAAATCGTAGTTGATCACCCATTCATCCCACTTCAACGCGAGCCAATCCCAATACTTTCCGATAGAAGCGGTCCATCCGCGCGGCGTGTTTTCGCCACCGGGTGTGGGGTCAAACGTGATCCAACCATTGCCGGGGAAATAAGCTTCGACCCAACTGTGTGCGTCGCTGGCGCGGACGATGAAGTCGCCGCCGATGTTGTTGTACTCCCCAGTTTGAAACCCGTTGATGTAGCGCGTGGGAATGCCGAGCGTGCGCAGCATGATCGTCATTGCAGAAGCGAAGTATTCGCAGTGGCCCGCGCGGCGCACGAAAAGGAAATTTGCAAGAGGGTCTTTGCCGGGCGCGCCGGCCAGGTCGAGTGTGTAGCCATAGTGCGTGCGCAAATAATTTTCGAGTACGACTGCCTTGTCATAAGGCGTACGCGCGCCGGCGGTGGCTTCCAGCGCAAGCGGCGCGATGCGTGGATCCAGGTCCGGGACTTGCAGATAAGTTGAAAGAATCTCTTCTGGATAATCGCTTCCGGCCGCGCGCAAATCAGCAGGAGTTGACGTCACCGGCTGCGAATAGGCGTCGTAACTCATCTCCGAGTAAGTGGGAAATGGGTTGAAGATCGAGCCCGCGCCATCTACCAACAAATAATTGCGCCGCGTCGCGTCGCCGAGTCCTGAAGCCGCGGAGAACTTTCCACGGACAATCCCCGCGCCGGGGACGACGAACACCGCGTCGCTCGCCACGGGCTCGAGCAATACCCGATAGCTGAGAGGATTTGAAGAGTAAACGTCGCGCGCGTTCGAGAGGAAGAACCACCCATTCTCATTTGCGTAGACGCGCTTGCGCTCACCGCGTGTGGCCGACCAGCGCCAGCCGTCAAAACGCGTGAGCGCGATGCCGCGCCAACGCTGGGTCATGAATCGCTCCGGGCTGCCGGCGACTTTAATGCGCATGACCACCGCGGTGCTTTTTTGGATTTCACCAATCTGGCCAAGCTCGACGGTTTCCGTGAAGCCGGTCATTAGCTTTGGCTTCAACGCGTACGCGCCAAAATATCCAGTGGTGAAGCGCGGGAGAAGGAAAAACAGAAGGCCGCCGAGAAGCATCGCAGCGACCGCGACGCCCGCAGAGGTTGCCGCGAGCGATCGAGCTGCCTTGCGGCCCTGGGCGCCACTCGTTTCGACCTGCGACATGACTGCGCCTTCCGCGCCGCGCTCTACCTCGAGACCGATGAAAGTGGAAATCCCCAGTGCGAGGAAGACGAGAAAGAAAACCAGAAACGCGGTGTCCACCGTGAGCACGGCGGCGGAAAGCATCGCCGCGAATGCGAGCATCGCCAGGAACAGGGAATCGCGGCGCGTGCGCGCGCTGTAAAGGCGTACGGCCATCGCAAAAAGCATCAGGTGGACAGTGGTCAGAAGCGCGGCGTAAAGCGCCGGATTGGGCGCGTCGCTGGCGCGGCTGCGCGCCCAGAAATAATCGAACGGCGCGTAAACGAAATAAATCACAAAGCAGATCGTGGCCGCGCGCGCGGAGAGCTCCGGGCCGTGGCCGCGCCACTTGCGGAACCCCTTGACGATGAGCGCAACGGGCGCAGCAATCGTCGTGAGGATGTCGAGCTTGCCGGTGGAAACGAGCGTGAGGACGGAAGTCAGAAGCAGCAGGAAAAGCGACGCCTCAAAATACAAAGTGAGAACGGACGCAGACCGGAGAGAGCCCCTTGTCGGGACACCCTGAACGTGCGACGGTAAATGCGGGTTGGCGCTGCGCATGGCTGCTTTCTAAATTCTAGCAGCCGGGCGGTGTGCGGTTGCGCCCTGCGCGCGAACGAGTAACCTCCATCGTCCCCGGGTCAGGCCAACGAGAGGATTGCGGCGGACGCGATCTTTCGTGTCGCAGAAGAAACGGCTAGTTCCGAGACTGCGCTGAGCGAAATGGCTTTTAATTTAACGGCGCCTGGCACTGGGAGACGATCGACGTGGACCAGGAACGGCGTGAGAGTGATTTCGCGGAATGTAACGGTGTGCTTCGCCGAAAGGAGCGGAGCCAAACCTGATATGAGTGATGCGAGTTTCATTTCGTAGCGCTTGCACAGGTGCTTCGCGAGGGTTTCTTTCGAGCTCTTGCTTTTTGCGACTATGGCAGGGAATTGCCAGAGGTTTGAAAACAGGGCTTGCTCCTCCGCGACGGCATGGTGAGGATCGGGCCGCATGAGGAGTGTTCGCCCGCGCGCGTCGAGCAATACTGCGGCGGCGAGGGTTACTTGCTCCGTGGCGCGCTTGCGTTGCTTCGCGGGTAATTCGTTTTCGATGCCTAACGCGCGCGCGCGGCAGAATGTGGCCACGGGACAATCCTTGCAGCGCGGCGCAACTGGCGTGCAAACTGTCGCGCCCAATTCCATCATGGCCTGATTCCAATCGCCGGGCGCGCGAGGGGCGAGCAGCGCCGCCGAAGTTTTCTCAAATTGCCGCCACAGGCGTGGCGAGCGAAGGGCTCCGCGCACAGCGCCGAGACGCGCGAGAACTCGCGCGACATTTCCATCGAGCACCGCGAGTGGTTCGTCGTAGGCGATGCTGAGAACCGCGGCAGCCGTGTAGCGGCCAACGCCCGGGAGCGCCAGCGCCTGATCCAGGTCGCTTGGGATGCGCCCGCCGTGGTGCGATACGATTTCCTTCGCGGCACGATGCAGATTCCGCGCGCGGCTGTAATAGCCGAGTCCCGCCCAGTATTGCAGCACGGTTTCCATTCGTGCGCTTGCCAACGCGCGCACACTCGGGAAACGCCTTAAGAAGCGCTGGTAGTAGGGAATTACGGCGGCGACACGCGTTTGCTGGAGCATGATTTCGGAAACCCAGACGCGAAATGGGTCGTGCGTGCGACGCCAGGGCAGGTCGCGCTTTGCACGATGAAACCACGCGAGGAGCTTTCTGCGGAAAGCTGCAATCTGCGGGGAATTCAATGACGCAAGTGCAGGTGGAGTATTTGGCGCGCGAGGCACGCGCTATTTTCGCACAGCACCAGCGATTACAGGGAGTCGAAGAAAACCATGTAAGACGACGTCCACAGCGACGTGGGGATCGAGCCGCGAGGCCTGCTGGTCAGAACAATTTTGAAAACGTCCGGTTCTCCGGCAAGTTCATTCAGGAAATCGCGCGTTGGCTTCGACACAGCAGGCTCGATGCCTGCAAGCTGGCGCAGCACGTCACAAATATTATCCGCGGCGGGGGAGAGCGGAATTTCCGCTTGCAGCGAGCGGAAGCCAATCACGGATTCAAGTTCGTAAAAGTGCCACGCGAGGCACGCGCAAAAGGAAACCGCGCGCTCGAATTTGTCGGCCGAGATGGGCGCGGTGTCGAGTGCAATGAGCACGCGGCGTTCGTCTTCGCGCGCGAACTCGCGCACTTTGAGCGCCCCGGACTTCGCGGAAGCCTTCCAATCCACGAACCGCGCGTTGTCCGTTTCAACGAAATCGCGAATTGCATAGAGGTCATGGCCGCGGCCGCGCTGGTAGCTTTCGAGCTCGCCGCTAAGCAGTGGCAAAACCTCGTAGAACGTGTCCGTCGGTTGAATCGAAGGGAAGACGACGACCTCCGCAGCCGCCGGTACTTTGCGCGTTTTTTCCAGGAAACCGAATGGAAATCGAGTGCGAAGTCCGAGCGCATCCTGCCGGTAAATCCCGCGCCGTGCAAGGATCAGGTCCACGTGGTTTCGCACCGATTGCCTGCGCGGCAAATAAGGGAAATAGACGGGCCGGTCCAGCAAGACTCCCGCCGACTCGGCGCGTTTTTTCGATGCGGGCACGTTCACCACCGTTAACGCGAATGAAGGCAGTGTCTGCTTCAGATTTCTCAACTCGACGACCGCAGGCGCAGGATCGCCAGCGAAAACGTGTTCGGGCAATTCAAGGTGCAGTTCGATGCCAGAAAGTGTGGCGCGCGAGAGCAAGCCTGAAACGATGATCGCGGCGAGCAGACAACCTAGCATCAAGAAAAGTAGATTGTTGCCGGTGTTCAACGCAGCCAAAGCGACGACGAACACAGCCCCTAGAAAAATTACGCCTTCTTTCGTGACGCGGTACGTCACGCGGCTTGCAAACAATCGAAGCCGCGTGCGCCGCGCAAGCGCGGGGACAATTGTGACGGCCACCCATCCCGCGAGAGCCAGGGCCGCAATCGCAGCGGCTCCGGCAGCCCACACCGCACCCACTTGCGCCGCCGCTCCAGAATAAATGGCAAGACCAAACGCCGCGGCCAGCGCGACCATCGCGATTCCGAAGTTGCGCCAGCCAGACTTTTTTTGTGCACTTGCCGCAGTGGGCAGGTTAGAGATGATTTGTGGAGATGCGATTGGCTGCGACATTACAGCGGGACGCGAACTGATTCGACCAACTCGCGAAGAATGATTTCCGCCTGCTCGGATTTCTTCTGTGTGGATGCAGTGCGCGTGTTGACGACGACCCGGTGCGCGAATACAGGGACAACAAGCTGCTTGAAATCGTCGGGCAGGCAATAATCGCGGCCTTGCAGGTATGCGCGGGCTTGCGCGGCTCGATGGAGCATTCGCGCGCCGCGCGTGCTCACACCCAATGTCAGATGTTCCGCCGAACGCGTACGCTCGACAATTTCGAGCGCGTAATCGAGCAAGCTTTCTTCCACGCGCACATGCTCAACCGCAGCCTGCATCAACGCGACGTCGGCGGCCTCCATGGCGGGCACAATCTTGTCGATGGCAGCGCGTCCCGCAGTGTCACGCAGAATTTCCTTTTCGCTCGCGCGGCCGGGATATCCCATGCGAACGCGGAGGAGAAAACGGTCGAGTTGAGACTCGGGCAGGGGGTAGGTGCCGTGATGCTCAACGGGATTCTGGGTGGCCAGAACCATGAAAGGCTGCGGCAGAGTGTACGTGTGGTTGTCCACGGTGACCTGCGCTTCGTTCATCGCTTCGAGCAGCGCGGACTGGGTCTTAGGCGTCGTGCGGTTGATTTCGTCAGCGAGAACGATATTCGCGAAGAGCGGCCCCGGCTTGAAATCAAATTCCTGGCGCGCGGAGTTGAATACGCTTACGCCGATTACATCGGAGGGGAGAAGGTCCGACGTAAATTGGATTCGCTGAAATGTGCAATGGAATGATTTCGCGAGCGCCTGCGCGAGTGTCGTTTTGCCAACGCCGGGAACGTCTTCGATGAGCAGGTGGCCGCGCGCAAGCAGCGCGGTGAGCGCCATGTCAATGACTTCGTCTTTGCCTTTGATGACCTGCGAAATGACACGCTTGAGCTGCGCCACCGGCCGCGCGTCATAACCTGTGTCACTGCCTGTGCGGCTGTGCGCCGTGGGCGAAACCGGTTGCGAGATAGAAGTGGTTGGCATCGGCTGGAGCATCGCCTTCTGTTAAAATTGCCCGCGGTTCTGATAAAGTATTTGTCCGTGGGCGACTAGCTCAGTTGGTTAGAGCGCTCCCCTCACACGGGAGAGGTCAAAGGTTCAAGTCCTTTGTCGCCCACCATTTCCGGCCGCGCCCCGAAGTTGATGCAGGCGCGGAATTCCATTCTAACGAAATCTAGCGATGTCAACCGCGCTGCGAACAATCGAGTTTCTAAGTTTAGGGGTATGGCTGGGCGGCGTTTGCCTGCTGAGCTTCGTCGTTGCGCCGGGGGCGTTTAGCATCCTCGCGAGCCGGGATCAGGCTGGCGCGATTGTCGGATTCACGCTGGGGCGATTGCACTTGATCGGCATCGGTACGGGAGTGATCTATCTCGTCGCGCATTTTCTGAGGCAAAGTCAATTTCCGTCGTTTGCACGATTCGCAGCAGTCGCCGTCATTTTGATGATCGTGCTCACTTCGGTTTCGCAATTCTACGTTGCCGCGCATATGGCCGAATTGCGGCGGCAGATGGGTTCGATTGAACGCACGCCCGTTGACAGCCCGCTCTTTCTGCAATTTGACCGCCTGCATCACGTGTCGGTGTGGCTTGAAGGCGCGGTGCTCCTGCTTGGCATTGTCGCCCTTTACTTTACTGTCCGCTCATCATGAGCCCGTAGAATTCGTTTGCTGAGACAAGGAATGGGTAATCGACGGGGGCATGCTGCGTTAACATTTCAGGTCTTGGCGGCGTCCCTGGGTGATGGAAGACCGCATGAAGATGCACAGGAATTCCTTCATTGGAGTGAGCGCGCTTTATCTGCTCGCGTTGTTGCCGGTTCTGCATGGCGCACGCGCGGTTCGCGCGCCATCTCCTTCCAAGTCGCCAGTGAGCGCGCAGGAACTACCATCACATGCCATCTATGACTCTGACCCCAAGCACATTTGGAACCGGATTTTTCAGGTGTTCTATGTCCGCCAAGCCTGGGACGGCCAAACTTATGGCGGTGATCAGCTCGACCCCTACCTGTGGGAAGAAACAAAATATCTAATCGAAGGTCCCTCTCACAAACAAGCGCTCGCCCTGCTTGATGAATTTCTTTCCACTCACGCTGAACGCCTCATCACCGAACCGCTGAAACGTGCGGTGCTACAGCGTGACCTGTGGGCTGTTTTTGGCTGGTTGAATAAGTCTCACTCCAAAAACCAGACAGCCATTCATGAACTTCAAGCAAAGATTGCCCAGGTGATGCGACGCTTGGCCCTCACCCCGGAACAGATTCGCGGCTTGCCGGACAGCTTTGCAGCGGCTGCGACCTCACGGACTTTTCCCGCGGAGTACGATCCGCTGCATCGCGATGAGGCTTTCTTGCCGCCGGACCTTTTCAGCCGTGACGGACCGTGGGTGTGCCTCGGAATGGCTGGTGGGACGCCTGCCGCCAGCGCGCATTCAGGGTTCTTCGGCGGGCGATCTGTATTCCTTGTTTTTCTGCGTCTGCCGGAGGGCCGTGCGAGCACACTGGCCTACCTCAAGCAACTGCGGGATTTTCCCGACCCGATGATTCCCGTCACCGAGGATTTCTATCCCTTGGCGGCGAATGCGGGTGTTGGCAGGAACTCAGTCATGAACCGCGTTCCGAATCCGGGTTTGCCCCAATTCCCGGTTGGCACCGAGGTCGCGCTCGTTCGGAAAATGGCTTTGATTGATGACCACGGTGATTGGGTTCCCACGCCCGTGTCTGAATCCGTCCAGCTTCGAGTCTTTACGAATATTCCTTCACGAGCAGACTGGCTCGCGAACCGCTTCGACGGCAGGCAGGATGCGTTCGAGTTCAGTCTTGAGCGCCTGAGACTGTTCTCGAATCAGACCGGCGGGCTTAGAGCCCTTACAAGAAGTGATCGGGATTTCGCTGTGTTCCTCACGCTTCCGATGGACTTTCTGGAAAAGGGGGCCGGGGCGAACCCTCGACCTTTGCCATCCGATCAGATGTGGGCACATGTCCTCGATACATGTGTTGGCTGCCACGCGGCGCCAGGAATACACGCGATGCTGGCTCCACGCACGATTTGGTCCGGCCTTTCAGAGTCGCATTCATTGTTTTTTGAATCATCACCCGCAGAGCAGATCACTGCAACGAATCCACAGAAGATGAATGCAGATGAATGGGTGAAACTCAAACAGTTTTGGAAGTAGGAGATCTTACCTAGTGGTTTGGGGTTCCGGCTGGGATAACGACAGGCGATGTGTAGGCCAGGCCTACGTATCCCCCATTCACTTAGACGCTCGTTGCCGAAATTTGGATGTCCGCTACTGGGGAGTGGCCGGCTTCAGATTGAGAGTTTTGGTCTCGTTTGGTTTTACAGTCACACGGACGGCGTCGCGCTGATTCTTGTCGGCGAAGTCGAGCGCGAAGTAGTTCTGCTCTTCATTCTCAGGGATCGCAAGCAAGAGATAGTCGCCTGGAATGAGGCCGTGAATGTTGAATTGACCGGAACGGTTCGACTTGCTTGTCATCGTAAATCGGGGAATCTGGCGGAGTTCGCGCGATTCAGAAATCGCTATGACGACGAGACCAACGACAGGTTTGTCGCCATCCATGACGGCGCCACTGATAGAGCCTGCGTCTCTTGCCACTTTTATTTTGCATTCACCGAGTCTCATGCCGACGGAAACATCCAGCGGCTGCTTTGCGTAGTCACGTCCTCCACAATTCACTTCCTTGAGATACATCATTGAAGAGTCTTCGCCGGCAGAATTGCCATTCTGTGACGACCCGTGTGTGGATTCACGATTGGAATTCTCATCGATATCAAATACATATTTCCCCGGATGAATGTCCGTAATATTGAATCGTCCGTTTGATCCTATTGAGTCTTCTTCAGAGTCATCGTCTGTAATCACCTCAGTACCGCTGTTTTCAATGGAGGTGATTGGTGAAAGTGTGATCTTGAATTGGCGCGGATCGAAGGGACGGGATGAATCAGCGGTTACGATGCCGTAGACTTCCGCGAGCGGGGCGACCGCAATATCTGCTTCAACGTCACGATCGACCAGCCGGATACGGACGCTCCCGCCGCTCAGGGATCCACCAGTGCCGCTGTGAAAAGCGTTTACTCTCAGCTGGTATTCGCCTGAAAAGAATCCGCCGAATGTGAATGCACCTTTTTCATCAGTGCCCGCGCGGCCAGGTTGCTCCCTCATGGGATCGTCAACGGACATAGCGGTCAACAAACAGTAGTATCGCGGTTCGCCCTGGCATGGGCCGTACACTTTTCCACGAATCTCGTAGACTCGCTGAAGCCGGACGGAAATATGAATGCCGGAGGCCTCTCCGCCGGCCTCCACGCGAACTTGCTGAGCATCTCGAATCGAGTAAGTGTTGGGATAAAAAGTCTCCCGGTAAAGAATGCTGCCGGTCAAGACCACTCCCGGTTCATCCCTTTCAACTTTTACGTAGTAAGGCCCCGGATTTAGTTCAACAACCCGAAAGTATCCGCGATCATCCGTGTGTGCAATCCGCGTCGAAGAGGGACTCTCACTTCGACCGCCGCCCGGGTCATAGGAATAGAGCATGGCTTTTATTAGAAGTCCGGAGACAGGCTCACCATCTTCATCCGTGACCACACCCGAGATGACACCACCTTGAATCAACCGGAAATCCATCCCATCGAGTTTTTGTCCGGCGGCCAAGGAAAAAGGCACATTGATTTCCGGCGTGGTCGGACCCCCGTCAGTAAGGGATTGCGCGAGAAAACCGCAGCGCTGCACCTTCAAAATGTATTTTCCCGGCGGAAGACCCGCGAAGGCAAAGGATCCATCGGGTCCGGTTTGAATGGACATAATGTCAGGTCCATCTTCGTCGGAGCGGCCTTCCAGCCTGACAACAGCCTTCGCGAGCGGTGCACCGGTGTCGGCGCGATAGACATGACCAGAGATTTGGCCTGACGCGAGGGTTGACTTCTGGGAATTCGAGCTGGATTGATTCGCAGACTGAGTTACGGCATATGCACCGCGAATTGGAATAAAAGGAGCGACGAGCAGGAGGGATGCGCAAAGCACACGAGCGGCATCTACAATCGGAAAACGCAATCGCCGAATTTGTGTAGCCCGTCCCACCCCTCACCCAGTTACTTAGACACCAGTTGCCAGTATGGGGATGCCTGTTGATGAGCGGCACGACTCGGTATCGCTTCTTGAAGGTCTTACTGAGCGGGGGAAGGTTTGGGATTGACGGTCTTGGTTTCGTTGGCGTGGATGGTGATGCGTTCCGCGTCGCGGATATTTTTCTCAGCGAAGTCCGGCGCAAAATAAGTTTGCTCATCATTGGCTGTGACGGCGAAGAGAAGGTAGTCACCGGGGATCACGCCGGCAATCTGGTAGTTTCCATCTGCGTCGGTCTTGCCGGTGAAAGTGTATCTCCCCAGCGGGCGAAGGTCGCTCGATTCTGGGATCGCGATGACGACAAGGCCCTGTACGGGTTTCCCACTGTCCGTCACTTGTCCGCTGAACGTGCCCGCATCTGTACCGAGCGTCAAAACGCAATCGTTCAGGGCGATGCCGGATTCGAGCGTAATCGGTTGGACGGAATAATCTTTCCCGGAGCAAGCCACCTGCTTCAAGTAGAGCTGGTTCTGTCCGCCGGCAATATTGAAAGTATATTGTCCGGAGCCAATGGCCCTTAATTCAAATGCTCCATTGGCATCGAGAGCAGGGTTCTGAGTGTTGTTTCCGGGGGCTGCCCCAAAGACTCCTTGAAGCGTTAAGCGCATGCCCTGCGATGGCGGCTGACGCGTGCCTTCCACAATCACCCTGCCTTTGATACTGCTCGGGCGCGATACAGGAATGTTGACGCGTGCGTCCCCGTCCGCCACTCGAACGGTTGCATAGCCGGTGTCCGACTCCGCGGGATTTTGGGCCGAGATGGAAGTGATTGAACCGCCTTGCTGGGATACCTGCATCGACCTCGCAGTCAAAGTGTATTCTCCAGAAGGCAATCCTGAGATTGCAAATGTGCCGTCTGGACTTGAAACTCTACTCATCTGGCCTGTCGTAAAGCCCATTCCTATTTGGCCCGCGGAAATCGTGCCCCGGCTTGCCGTGACCATAAAGCGCCTTGTGTCGGACGGCCCCGACGTATCAAGCACAGTACCGCTGATTGTATGCGTTGTCTGCGTCCCCACGGTGAAACTGATCCCCGGCGTCTCAACCCCCGGAGCGACCTGCACTCTTTGCGCGTCGTCAATCGAACCTGTCCCCGGATAATAGGTTGGCCGATAGGCTACTCCGGTGGTGGGTCCTTCGGCCTGAGTGTCTCGAGCCGAGCCCGCAACACGGACATAATAAAAACCCGGCAACAATCCAAACAGACGGTAATTTCCCAAGTCGTCGGTGGTGACAATCTGTGACGTGACTTCCTGGCGTGCGCCATTCCTTGCATAGCGAAGACGAACTACAGAAATCACTACGCCTTCCATCGGCTCGTTGTCCTCATCCCGGATGTTTCCTGAAATTACGCCCGCTGGGCCGAGCCTAAAATCGATTTTGTCGCGGCTCTGGCCGGGGCTGACAGTAAAGATCTCCGCGCCTCCTCTACCTTCGCCTTGACCGAATTGCTGCGCGAGGTATCCGACGTGTTCGGCGCGGGCCGTGTATCTTCCCGGCGACACATTCGCGAAGCTGAAGCTGCCATCAGAATTGGTGCGCGTGACCTGACGCAATACCTGCGAATTTGAATTGGCCTGGGTTCGGTCCTGGGATGGCGTCAGTATTACGGAGGCTTTAGGAAGCGGCTCGCCGGTGTCGCCGCGATAGACATGGCCGGAAATGGTTCCCGGAGAAGCGTTTTGAGATTGCGGGCTGGCAATCCGAACCGGACTGTTGGATCCTGCGTTCGCGGAGTGGATCGAGGCAGACGCGAAAGGGCGCGGCAATGCCGAAGCAAAAATGGAATGGGTGAGGAACGCAGCTAGGAAGACAACGGACCCCGCAAGTATGTGGGCCGCGGCTTTCTTGATGGATGGCGCAGATTTCACGATTAAGTTCCGTACCCGGTGAAGAACCCATCGGACAATACAATAGACGTCGCCCGGCAGGGAACAGTTGCGTTCAGCGCCTTGCCAACAGGTTACGGCGTGATGAGCTTCACATTTGTTGCGATGAACCACTGGTGGCCGAAGGGATCGGTCACACCGCCGACGCGGTCGCCGTAAGGCTGGACCGCGACCGGATAGAGAGAGGTCGCGCCTGCATCAATCGCTCGCTGGTAGACGGCGTCGGCGTCGTCAACGTACATGTAGAGCATGGATCGCAACGGCTGAAATTCGCCGTGGGCCTCGCCGATTGCGACGAGCGAATTCCCAATGTACAGCCTCGCATGTTTGACCGTGCCATCCGGATTATCCGAGCGGATTATCTCCCTCGCACCGAAGGCGGATTTCAGGAATTCGACTAACTTCCCGGCGCCTTGCACGGTAAATCCCGCCGTAACCGTGGGAATACCTTCGGGCTGGTGCGCGGAAACTCTTCGCGTTGTGAGATACCAGTGATTGCCGCAAACATCCTTCACGCCCGCCTCGCGGTCGCCGTAAGGCTGGTCCACCGGCACGTAAATTGAGACTGCACCCGCACGCATAGCGCTTTCGTAGGCGCTGTCCGCATCGGGAACGGTAATGAGAATCGCGCACGGATTGTCAGGCCCCTGATAAGTTCCACCGCCGCCGATCATCAGCATCGAATCCGCGAGGCGTACTTCACAGTGGTAGCCGCCCGCGCCGCCGCGCGCACGGGACAATTCTTCGGCGCCGAATGCCTGCTTCACAAATTCCACGACCTCGAGACCGCGGACGGCCGCGAGGTAAGGCGTGACGGTGTGGAACATACCGCGCACAAGCGGGATTGTTTTCGCTGGACTGGTTCCCGTAGACGCTATTGCTCTCCTTTGCAAATCGGTTTTCAAATGCGCCTTGAATTCGGTGTGGGGCATCTCGCGGAGATCCGCGGCAACCATGGCCAGTTCGCGCAAGCGCGCAGGCAGTGAAGATAGCTCGGCATCGCGACGCCCGAGAACCGCCGCGATGGCCCGATCGAGTTGTTCAACTGGCGATGGCTTAGCCATGGCTTTCTTTCATTCTTTCCCGAAGATTTTGTAACGCACGAAATTGGAGCTGCTTGACGGCGCCCTCGGTGCGCTGTAGCTCTTGCGCGATTTCGCG
>JBGPHM010000074.1:0-14211 GCA_041484365.1 Terriglobia bacterium
CCTCCTCGAAGAGACACAGCCCGTGCAGATGGGCCAGAAAATGGCCGAATGGGATCCGTACACCTTCTCGATTCTCACCGAAGTTGGCGGCTCCGTGCAGTTCAAGGATCTGCAGCCCGGGATTACGATTGAAGAGCAGGTGGACGAAGTCACCGGACTTTCGCAGAGCGTCGTGATGCTGCCGCCGGAAGACGAAAAGCACCAGCCGGCGGTTCTCATCCGCGATTCCGCGGGCCGCGTCCGCAAGAAGTACCTCATGCCTTCGCGCGCTCACTTGATGGTCAACGACGGCTTTGACGTCATGCCCGGCGACGTCATCGCGAAGATCCCGCGCGAGACCACGAAGACCAAGGACATCACCGGCGGCTTGCCGCGCGTTGTCGAGCTTTTCGAGACGCGCAAGCCGAAGGACCCCGCCGTCATCAGTGAAATCGACGGCATCGTGAAATATGGAGAAGTCAGCAAGGGGCTGCGCAAGATTTACGTCGAAAGTGAAGACGGCAAAACGCAGAAGGAATACTCCGTCCCTCGCGGCGTGCACATTCAAGTACAGGAAGGCGAGCGCGTTAAGGCTGGCGAGCCGCTCATTGACGGCCCGCTCAACCCGCATGACTTGCTGGCCGTCCTCGGCGAGCGCTTCACGCAGGCTTATCTCGTCAACGCCATTCAGGAGGTCTACCGCCTGCAGGGCGTCACCATCAACGACAAGCACATCGAGACCATCGTTCGCCAGATGATGCGCTGGGTGAAGGTCGAGGACGTCGGTGACACCATGTTCCTGCTCGAAGAACAGGTGGACAAGTACCGCTTCCGCGAGGAGAACGACCGCATCCTGCAGAACGGCGGCCGCCCGGCGACGGGCCGTCCGCTGCTTCTGGGCATCACCAAGGCGTCGCTCTCCACGGATTCGTTCATCTCCGCGGCGAGCTTCCAGGAAACCACGCGCGTGCTCACCGAAGCGGCAGTCGCCGGCAAGGTGGACTATCTTCGCGGCCTGAAGGAAAACGTCATCATGGGCCGCCTGATCCCCGCGGGCACCGGTCTCGAGTGGTACCGCAACATCAAGTTGCTCACGCAGATGCCGGAGCCGATGCCGATGGAAGAGGCTGCCGCGCCGGACCTTACGCCGGAAGAAGCCGCCGCTCTCGACTTCCTGCGAAAGGACGCTGCGGGCGAAGCAGCCGCCGAAAGTTAGACAGGGGACACAACTCAACTCAATTGAATTAAAAGCCCGGCTGCCGAAATGCAGCCGGACTTTTGTAATTTGGAATGGTTGAGGCGGGACTACTTGTGTTTCGTGGAGCTTCGCGGCGCGCTGTCCACTCCAAAATCCCAAACAAAAAGGTTCAAACCGTCCTGCAGCACAACCGCCAGGGCGTACTCTCCCGGTTCGATCGGCTGGCTTATCGTAAATCGGAAAACGCCCTTCGCCACTTGCCACTTCAATACGGAAACGGTCTCGCGCTGCTCCGTTCGCTCGCCCCCCACCGGACTGACGATCCATTCCACGCGCCGCGAGTCGCCATCAGGAACCGCGCGGAGAAGTTCGACGGTCGGGTCGGGATCTTCCACGTTGATGCGGTAATAGAATTGCAACTCACCGCCCACCAAGCGTATGGGAGAATGCTTCCCCTTAATCACCACGCGCTGCCGCGCGGGCACAATCGGGATCGGCGAAAGAATCTTCTCCACCATTCTCCCCTTGTCGACCTTCACCTCGGTCCTCGTTTGTGCCAGCAAGATCACTTTTGTCCCGGCAATCGCGAACATCCCTTCATCCTGAGGAAGGATTACGCCCGGCGCGACTTCCAGGCTCGCGTCAATATCGAGCTGGGTTATTGCCTCCCGGTTTTTCTCTTGCGTCGCAATCGTTGAGGCATACTCCCTTTCTTTTGCCGCTTGCTCGGCTTCCGCCTTGGCCGTCGCTTCCCAGTCCACGAGCGTCGCGGGGATCTCTTCCCACTGCGATTCCTGCAGGCTGTAGTAGCGGACAGTTTCACCCGTCCGCGAGTACTCGCGCACCACCTGCACCGATCCGTCCTTCAAAATTAGTCTCTTCCCGCGGGGTAAGTTTGCCGCATTCTGCGGGCCTTTTTCCTGCTTTGCCGAAGGCTGGCTTTGTTGCGGGGGCCCTTGCTGAGTGGGTGGCGGTTGCTGTCGAGCACACAACGCTCTGCCCGAAGCCGCGGCCAGCGCGAGCCACAACGCGATTCTCATCGAGCGGTGATGGATTGGACTGGTCACTCTGTTTTCGCTCTGCACTGCTCGTCTGCGGCTACACATGAGATGCGCCTTCGCCACGATTGGGTTTTCAGGGCCGCTCGTGGTTTCTTTGTCTCACAGGGCCAGCATAGCTCCGCGCACCTGAAGCGGCAACCTCCGCCCGTCGCGCTTTGGCGCGCCGCGCGCAGTATGATAAATTGCGCTCACAATTGCGCAACTCTCACGAGTGGAGGACTCCATGACGCATTTCTTTTCACGCTTCGCATTGCGCGCCGCCGTGTTCGCACTGCTCGCAACAGTAGGCGCGGCATCGCTTGGCGCGCAAGCGCCCCAGTCACCGGCACTGGGGCAGGCATCCGCGCAGCCAGCTTCATCATTTGACATCGTGAAAGTCGCCGAAGGCGTCTATGCCGCCATCGGCAAAAACGGCGTCTTCGGCAATGGAGCATTCATCGTCGGCCAGGAGGGCGTGCTCGTCGTGGATACACAGGCGCGGCCAAGCTGGGCGCGCGACCTCATTGCCGAAATCCGCAAAGTCACGAACAAGCCCGTCCGATACGTCGTCAACACCCACTGGCACGGTGACCACGTCCAGGGCAATCAGGCCTACCTCGCCGAATTCGGCGGCGGCGTTGAGTTCATCTCGCAGACCTACGCGCGCGAGGACATGATCGCCCGCGGCGCTCCGACGTTGCAGCAGCAAGTCAGCACCACCATCCCCAACGGAATCACGCAAATGGAAAACTTGCTCGCCAGTGGCAAAGACGCACAGGGCAATTCGCTCACGGACGCCTCGCGATCGCAGCTCCAAGCGCAACTCAAGTTGCAAAAGGACAATCTCGCCGAGTTCAAGAACGTCACGCTCGTCCCTTCGACCATCACTTATGAGAGCAGCATGGTCCTCCACCTCGCCGACCGCGAAATTGATCTGCTCCACTGGGGCCTTGCGCACACGCGCGGCGACACGGTCGTCTATCTTCCAAAGGAACACGTGGTCATTACCGGTGACTTGCTCACCAACGGCATTCCGGTCATGCGCACCGCCTATCCCGTCGAATGGATAGCAACGCTCGATGCAATTGACAAGCTTGATTGGAACGCCGCCATCCCCGGCCACGGCAACGTCCAGCAGGGCAAGACTCAACTCGAATCGCTGCTCGCTTATTTGAAGGATTTGGTTGCCGCTGTGAAGGAATCCGTCGCGAAGGGTCAGACCATGGAGCAGACCGAAGCTTCCGTTGACCTGTCAAAGTACAAGTCCGCGTTTCCGAATTTCGATTCCGGCGGCAACAAATCAGCCATTGATCGCGCCTGGACCGAAATTAGCGGCAAGCCAATGCAATAATCCACTGCGTTAAACTTTCAATCCCACAAAATCAAAACGGCGTTCCGATTTCTCGGAACGCCGCCAAATTTTGATCCGGCAAGAAACCCGGAATCTCAATCCAAATCCTCAGTGATGGTAGCGAGGATACAAAACCGTCAGCACCATCAAATCCGAAAGTGTGAAGAGCAGACGCTCGGCTTGTTCGCTTGCGGCTTCGGCCGCGCGCGTCAAGAACCCCAGGTGGCGGCTGCGCGCAAGCTCGCGCAGGTCTTCCAGCCCAATTCCTGTGAGCACGGAGACTTCGTCTTCCGTAAAAAGCTTCTGGCTGGATCGAACTTTAACCACGTCCGGCTTCCTCCTGTTTAGTTAGATGCTGCGGCCATTTTATTGGCTGCATACTCTCCTTGCAATAGTGCTTCCGTTCTAGTCGCCTATAGGTCAAGAGGGCTAGTCCCTCGTAATCTGTTTTGGCGCAAGGATTTAGCGCGAACATGATGCGGAAAAGCAGCCACTCTTCACCGCAATAAAAACAAAATCACGGAAATTCCTACAGCTTTTTGGAAGGAGTGTCTACACTGCGGCGCTCAAACTCTGAAGAAACTTGCAGATGTTTCCCCAATTCGCGGCCGCTAATTCGGCAACCCGCTCTCCGCGCTCACTTTTTCAAATGCATTGGCAATCTGTAGCACTCGCGACTCGCCAAAATGCGGCCCGAAAACTTGCAGACCCACTGGCAGCCCGTCAGGCGTTTTTCCACACGGGACGGAGATCCCCGGCACCCCCGCCAGCGATCCCGTAACTGTATATATATCAGCAAGATACATCGCAAGCGGGTCGTCCGTCCGCTCCCCAAGCTTGAAGGCTGGCACCGGGGAAGTGGGCGTAACAATTGCGTCCACCCGTTCAAACGCCTCGCGGAAATCCTGCGTCACGAGCGCCCTCACTTGCTGTCCCTTGCGGTAATAGGCGTCATAGTATCCCGCCGAAAGAACATATGTGCCGAGGATAATTCGCCGCTTCACTTCCGCGCCAAATCCGTGCCCGCGTGTCGCGCGGTACATTCCCATGAGCGTGCCGCCGCCTGCCTCACGCAATCCGTACCGCACTCCGTCATACCGCGCCAGATTCGAGCTCGCCTCGGCGGTCAAAAGTATGTAGTACACCGCGATGGCGTATTCCGTGTGCGGCATATTCAGTTCGATCGTTTTGCACCCGAGTTTCTCCAGCGCGCCGATTCCTGCCTCAATGTTGTGCCGAACCGCCGGGTCCATTCCCGGACCGAAATATTCGCGCGGGATCCCGACGCGCAGTCCCGCCACCGGAGCGTCAAGCGACGCCATGTAATCGGGCACGTCATGCGATGCCGATGTGGAATCTCTCGTGTCGCGCCCGGCAATTAGTCCCATGATCGTCGCCGCGTCGCGCACTGTGTTCGTAAACGGTCCGATGCGATCGAGCGATGACGCCAGCGCGATCAGCCCGTACCGCGACACGCGCCCGTACGTCGGCATCATCGCCGGAATGCCGCACAGCGCTCCCGGCTGGCGAATGGACCCGCCCGTGTCCGTCCCAAGCGCAGCCGCAGCCAGCCCCGCCGCCACCGCCGCGGCCGAGCCGCCGCTCGAACCTCCCGGCACGCGGTCCGGTGCCACCGGGTTGCGCACTGGGCCGTACGCGGAATTCTCATTTGAGCTGCCCATTGCGAATTCGTCGCAGTTCGTCTTACCAAGCACGACCGCTCCTGCCGCTTCGAGCCGCACGACCGCCGTCGCATCGTACGGCGGCACATAGTGTTCGAGGATCTTCGACCCGCACGTTGTGGTCACGCCGCGTGTGCTGATCACATCCTTGATCGCCACTGGAACGCCCGCGAGCGGCGGCAGCTCAGCGCCGCGCGCGACCATCGCGTCAATCTTGTCTGCTTGCGCGTATGCGCGCTCCGGACACAACGCGAGAAACGCATTCAGTTTCGGGTTCTCACGTTCAATCCGCGCGAAGTGCTCGTGCGCAAGTTCGTGCGCGGAAATCTTTTTCGCCGTAAGTGCGGCGCGGATTTCGCCAACCGTCCATTTTTTCTTATTCGGCATCATTTCAGCGCTCGATCACCTTCGGCACGCGGAAGTATGCGCCCTCCGCGTCGGGAGCTTGCTTCAATACATCCTTCGCCACTTCGCACGGGATCATCACGTCATCGCGCATCGCAGGATTCACAGTTTTGCCTTCCGCCAGCACCTGCGCCATCGGCTCAACCTTCGAGGTGTCCACGGCGTTCAGCTTCGCAATGTATTCCAATATCGAATCGAGCTGCTGCTGGTACTTCGCCACCTCGGCTTCGCTTAATTCGAGGTGAGCCAGCTCCGCCACCCGCAACACTTCTTCCCGCGTGATTCTCATTTCCAGCTCCGAATGTGTGTATGCAGCCCCGCTACTTCGTTTTCAAGAATCCGTCAGGATAGCACACGCCGCGCGTCCTCTCTCGCCGCACTTAAAGGTGGTCCGGGAAGGGTTGAGCCGTCGAGGGCGCCGGGATAGAATCCGCACCTTGGTACCCGGCGATTACGTCTCTCCATAAGGAGGATTCATCCCATGAAGCGACCAACACTTCTCTGCGCGTCATTTCTCGTTGCGATTTTTCTGATCCACTCACCCGCCGCGTTCGCGCAGGCCGCGCCCGTCATTAACCTCACCGTTGACGCCACGCGCGCGCCGCTGAAAATCCTCCACGCCACGCTGCAAATGCCCGCGCGTCCGGGCCCGCTCACTCTCTACTATCCCAAATGGATTCCCGGCCTCCACGAACCTGCCGGGCCTGTCGCCAACGTCACCGGTCTGAAATTCTCCGCGAACGCGCAGACCATCCCCTGGCGCCGCGACCTGCTCGACGTTTACACATTCCACGTGGATGTCCCTTTGGGCGCGAGCCAGCTCGACATTTCCTTTGACTACCTCGAACCGAGCGGTGGCGGCGGCCCCGCCGCGGGCTCGACCACGGACAAACTCCTCGTCCTCAACTGGAACCAAGTCCTGCTCTATCCCTCCGGGACTCCCGCCGCGCAAATCAAGTTCAAATCGAAGCTGCTGCTTCCCGCAGGGTGGAAATTCGGCACTGCACTCCCTGTGGCGAACCAGTCCAATGCTGAAGTCACCTTCCAGCCAGCCGCGCTCGATCGACTCATTGATTCGCCCCTCGTTGCCGGCGAGTACTACCGCGCAATTGACCTCACTCCACCTGGCGAGCCTGTCCATCACGAAATTGACATGGTCGCCGATAGCGCCGAAGCGCTCGCCATGCCCGCGGATGTTCAGCGCGGCCTTGCCAACCTCGTCGCCGAATCCGGCAAGCTTTTCGGCGCGCGGCATTACCGTGAATACCATTTTCTCCTTACGCTTAGCGACCACACCGCGCACTTCGGCGTCGAGCATCACGAATCGAATGACAGCCGCCTGCCCGAGCGCGTTTTCCTCTCGCCCGGCGCGGCCCGCGAAGTCGGCGGACTCCTCGCGCACGAATTTGCCCACTCCTGGAGCGGCAAATTCCGCAGGCCAAAAGGCGAATGCGTGCCCGATTTTCAAGCGCCCATGGAGACCGATCTCCTCTGGGTCTACGAGGGCAACACCTCCTATCTCGGCGATGTCCTCGCAACGCGCAGCGGCATGTGGACACCCGAGGACTATCAGCAGAATATTGCTGGCATCGCAGCGAGCCTCGGCCCGGGCCGTCCCGGCCGCACTTGGCGGCCGGTTCTCGATACCGCTGTCTCCGTGCCCGGTCTGCTGGGTGGTGCGGGCTGGAGCAACTGGCGCCGCGGTTCGGATTATTACGAGGAAGGCGAGCTCATCTGGATTGAAGTCGCGAACATTATTCACAACGAAAGCCATGGCCAGAAATCATTCGAGGATTTCTTCCGCTCTTTTTATGGCGGTGCGAATAGCGGCCCTGAAGTGAAGCCCTACACCTTTGACGAGCTGGCCCAGGCCCTGAATCAGACTGTGCCCTACGATTGGGCGAAGCTCCTCAATGACCGGCTGATGTCCACCTCACCCGAACCGCCGGTCGCGGGCCTCGAAGCCGGCGGCTGGAAGCTCGTCTTCACCAACGAACCTGCGGGCGGCGCTCGCGGAGTCCGAGGTGTTTCCGTCACGACTTATTCCATCGGCCTCAGCCTCGGCGCGGACGGCACTGTTTCAGACGCGCTGTACGGCGGCCCCGCCTTCAAAGCCGGAATCATGCCGGGCATGAGGGTCGTCGCCGTGAATGGCCGCGCCTATCGCCCCGAGCTTCTCGCCGACGCCATCAAGGCGAGCAAGTCGAACACAGCGCCAATTCAGTTGCTCGTTGTCTCTGACGAGTACTACAAGACCTGCGCGATTGACTACCACGACGGCGAGCGCTACCCCCACCTCGTCCGCGATCCATCCCGTCCCGATTACCTGGACGAAAACCTCAAACCTCTGGCGCGCACGCCATGAGCGGCTTTTCAAGAATTGCAGGAAAAGTGTGAAGACCGGCTTCACGTAGGTCGAATGTAGACTTATCGAGACCCGCTCGCGTCACCGGCTTTTGGGGCGTGACTGCGAACGGCGAGGATTTCGTAGTTTTGATACTTGATCGTCAAAACGGCTGTTCCATCAAACCGGATATCTGAAAAGCTGCGGTTCTCCTGGGGGAGCCAGAATTCGCCTACTTTTTCGTACCGGTGATGAATGTCGGTCTTCTTGATCCAGAACGAAGGATTAATCGCCGGCTCTGCCTCAAGTTTGCACACGGCAAAATCGTTTTCATCCACCCAAATGCGTCCGCGGAAGAGAAACTTGTTGGGCGCTCTTGGTGTGGCTGTGAGGATGTACGAGCAACCGTTCGCGGCTTGCTGGTAGCCGGCCATCCCGAAATCATAATTGTTTGTATTCAGCTCGACTCGAGCGCGATTCTTGTCCTCGAGCGCTTCTTTTTCGGTGTCCAGCAGGCGCTTCAATACGTGTTTGAGCAGGAGTCCGGAGCCGCTCTCCGAAACGATGGTGAAGTCCTTGGTCGCCGGAGCTGTAAAAACAACATCCACGACCATTTCGGCGTGCATCTTGGGGAAGCCGGTGTAGTCAATTGCATAGAGCCGCCGTCCGCGGAATCGCTGCAGCGCGAACGCACGTTCGGCGTTCCTCTGCATGAGCCGGTCCACCACCTGCGCAAGCGGTAGTGGCGGCGCGGCGGGCGAAGCTGCTCCCGCTCGCGCGCTTCCTTGCATCGCGGCGAGCGCGCCAAGCGCGAGAACCAGCGAGATTGTTAGACAGCTCCGCAGCTTCATGGATGCGTGTGACCTTTGCGACTGAAAAATTACCCTGATGGGCGAAAAGAGTCCGGACGCGGAACGCGCGAGATCCCGTGAATCAAGTTAGAGCAGCGTCGAGTACCCTGTCCCGGATCACTTGCGAAGAATGCAAATAACTCTCGTAAGTGCCGTACATGCGCTCAAATACTTGGTCCCAGGAAGTGCCAACCGCGAACTCGCGTGCCGCAATGCGGTACGAAGCGAGCAGATCCCTTTGCGTCAGAATTCCTTCAATGATGTTAACAAAATTATTCAGATCGTGGGCGATGAATCCGTTCTTGCCGTGTTGCACCGTATACTTCGGCCCCCCGCAGGAGGAAACAATCGCAGGGACCCCGGAAGCCATTGCCTCCAGTACGACCAGCCCAAACGTGTCCGTCTCCGAAGGGAACACAAATATATCCATGTTCGCGAATGCGCGGGACAATTTCTCGCCGGTGAGGACTCCTGTAAAGACGACGTTTTTCATGTTCTCGCGAAGCCAGGCGTGTTCGACCCCTTCCCCCACGACTACAAACTCGAAATCGTTCTGCCCGTTTTTTCTCAGTTGCTGCTCAATTTGAGCCAGAACACGGACATTTTTTTCCGGCGTCAGCCGTCCCACATATCCAATTCGGAGCGGCCGTGAATCCCCCGCTGCGCGCTCCCGCCAACGAGGCGAGAAAACCTCCGTGTCCACTCCGTGAGGCATGATCGAGCAAGGTTTCCCGGTTGCATTTTCCAGCAGACGGATGACTTCCGGATTTGGCGCAAATAGGAATTGCGGGATTTTGTAAAAGCGGGAGAGAGCGCGGAAGCTCCAACGTTCCGCGGCTTGAGAAATCCATTTGGAAGCGCGCTTTGGGAGAAGCCGCGTCGCCGCAGCCATTCGGCGCGCCGAATACTCATGAAGGTTTGTCTGCCAGGTGGCCGCGAGTGGAATGTGAAGCCTGTGTGCGACCAGCGCCCCAAGAATGCCGACGTCACCAGGCCCCGTGATCTGAATTACATCCGGTTTGAATTCGCGCACGCGGTCTGCGGTTTCCCGATAATGTTTGGTAAAGAGAAGGTCGAAATGATGATCTCGATCCAGCGGAAATGTCGCGAAGCTTCGCCGCAATTGAATTCGGGTCACGGATCCGTGGCTCTCTACCTCAGCCCGCGGGCCTGTGTGAACCATCAGAAACGGAATACTTTGGCGGCCAGCAAATGCCTCAAAGTGTCGCGCGGTATTCGCGAGTCCGTCCACCTCGTAATACCCGTCCGGAAAATAGGCGACCCGTATGCCCGCACACGTCACAAAGTGGCCTCGGAGGGGAAATCGGAAGGATGGTGGGATCCCAGCTCCTGCGTGAGCATTACCTTCAATGCGCGGCCGACGGAATCGTTTTCCGCCAGACGAAAAATGGAAAAGATCTTTTCGATTGCGGCAGGAGGTTTGCGCCACAGGGCTGACAGAGGCTGTATCAATTCACGGGGTCTGCCGGGATGAAATACCCGGTCGTCCCAGCGACGCGAGCCTACCGGATTTTCCGGGTACTCCCGGATGATATCCAATAGAGATCGGGTCATTCGCAGGCACAGCGGATCTTGATACTGCGGCATGAAAACGATGTGGCTGAGTCCATCCCCGCGGATTTCATGGATAAAACCGGCGAGCGTTTCGGATTGTGTGAAATTGACCGCTGCGCTTGGCTCAGTAGCGTGGCGATCCCCGCCCGAGACGATTGGACGTTGCCAGCGCTCGGCCAACTGAAGAGCGCTGAAGTTTTCCTTCCAGGAACGCGTCGCGTTAATTTCGAGTGCGTGAATAAACCTGTAATTCGCTTCAAGAAACTGGTCTACGGTCTGCGCAAACCCCTGGCCATTCGGCAACCGTTGCTGCCAGAGCGGATGATTGAATACAACAAGAACATCCGGTTCCTGGTCGAGCGATGAAAGCAATTCCATTAATCGTTGTTCGCTTGGACTTCGTGTGTACGCCGTAAGGTCGGCCATAATTGACTCTGCCTTGCCCTCCGGCAAATTGTGAACGCCGAGATGAAAGATCGTCCCGCGGAAAGGGACGCTCCACTCAAGAGACAAAGGAACCGGGCGTGCCTGAGGAATCAGGCGTAAAAGGCTCGGAGCCTCAATGTTGTCGTGATCGGTCAGGGAAACAATGCTTGCGAGGCCGAGGACGCTTTCAATCTGCCCGGTTTCCAAGTCCAAGGCTTGCCGTGGTGTCACGGGTGGTGTCCAATAGGCCCGGTCAAAGTCCACGGGAATCAGCGATACGCGGCACTGCCGCTCCAGAGCCCATCGAAGCAGCGGCCATTTCTGGGCAAATTCCGGAATGAATTGGAGGCCTTCTTTAGAATGGTTCGTGTGGCCGTGAAGAGAAACAGCCGACCGATACCCTCGCACGCACGATGGTTTGTTCCACAGGCAGGAAAGCTTTATCCGTGTCAAAAGATCTCGCTCTCAATCAAACATTAGGCCGCATTCAAAATGAGACATCATGATACCGCCATTCGGTATTTGGATGACTCGCAAGTAATCGCAGTTGCCCTCAACCTCTCAATACCCGGCACACACACGCCTTGCGCCCAAACCATCGAGAAGCTTTCTACCGCTTTTGTAGTTTTATCCGGCAAGCATCGTGACGTCGAATTTGAACCTGCAAGTAATCATTGCACTTGGCGCATACTATCATCGTTCGAGCGTGCTTCAAAAGCGTTTTGAGAAATGTAGATTACGATTCAATGCACTCAGGATTGAACCGTGTTTGCACGCCGCGGAAACTTCGTCGAGATGTAATCATCCACCAAAGCCTGAAACGCGCGCGAAAGTTCGTCGTAGTTGCCCTGGAGAGTTGTGAACCTCTGCCCGTCGATGTAAACCGGGCAGCGCGGCTCTTCGCCGATGCCAGGCAAACTGATTCCGATGTTCGCAGCTTTTGATTCGCCGGGACCATTTACGATGCAGCCCATTACGGCCAGCTTCATTTCTTCAACGCCATCGAATTGTTTTTTCCATTCGGGCATTTGCTCGCGGATGTAGCCCTGGATGCTTTCCGCCAGCTCCTGAAAAGTCGAACTGGTTGTGCGTCCACAGCCGGGGCACGCTGTTACGCTCGGCGCAAAGCTTCGCAGCCCGAGCGCCTGCAGTAGTTCGCACGCGGCGTACACCTCTTCGCGGCGGTCGCCTCCGGGCTTTGGCGTAAGCGAAATGCGAATCGTGTCACCGATGCCCTCGTGCAGCAGGATGCCCATCGCTGCGGATGACCACACCGAACCCTTCAAGCCCATTCCAGCTTCAGTGAGCCCGAGGTGCAGCGGTTGCTCCGTCTTCGTGCTCAAATCGCGATAGACCGTAATCAAGTCGAGCGGCCGCGAAGTCTTGCACGAAATGACAATCTGATCGTTGCGCAGACCTGATTGCAGTGCGAGCGCCGTCGATTCGACCGCGGAGAGCACCATGCACTCGTTGATGATCTCTTCGGAACTGAGTCCGAGATCGCGGTCGGTGTTCTCCTGCATCTTGCGCATCACCAGCTCTTGATTCAGCGAGCCTCCATTTACGCCGATGCGCACCGGTTTTCCATGGTCGCGCGCGATCTCACAAATGGTAGAGAATTGTGTGTCTCGCCGCTTGCCCGCCCCGACGTTCCCCGGATTGATGCGGTACTTGTCTAAAGCTTCCGCGCACTTTGGATATTGCCTCAGCAGGACGTGCCCGTTGTAATGGAAGTCACCAATAATCGGCGCGTTGCACCCGGCGTCAAGCAGCCGCTGCTTAATCTCCGGCACCGCCGCAGCCGCCTCGGGCACGTTTACCGTGATGCGCACAAGCTCTGAGCCTGCCTGCGCGAGCTCGAGGCATTGCTGGAACGTGGACGCCGCGTCGGCCGTGTCCGTGTTCGTCATGGACTGCACGACCACCGGCGCGCCTCCGCCGACCATCACGTGGCCTACTTTTACTCCGTAAGTCTTCTTACGCGCGGTGCGTGAATTGTCGTGGCCTGCAACCGGCGAAATTGCTTCCGCCGTGGTCTTGCCGCCAATGCGCACCAGTGTTGGTTCAGGCTTCATAGTTCACTTGGAAGTGAATCCCCATTATATCGCGGATTGGAGGGATGCAGCAGGGTGCGCTTCTCGCGCAATGGCAGAAAATAGTTACGCTCAGCGCTTTGCTCAGTCGGAACAAAAATGGGGTAACAACACTTCTTCGGAAATGTATCGCAGCGCCTGGCGGTAGATTGCCCGCAAGGTTCCCTTGTCCAGCTCGGCATGGTCCGGGATGGTCATCGTTTGCCTTTCGCTTGCGGGGCCAACGCGGCGAAGTTTCACGTGGCTCCCTCAGTGAGAATCCACAGCGAATCCGAGACTTGTGAAAAAATGACGACGACTTCCTTGCCAGAGAGAACTCTAAGCTTGGGCATGCGGCAGCGCTTCAATTTCGATGCTTGCAAGGATTGACGGTTTCTCCGACAGGCCAAACGGCGAGAGATCTTCCCCTTCTAGCTGGAGTGCGATGGCTTCTTGTAAGTTTCGCGTAAGTTCGTCAAGAGTCTTACCCTGTGTAATGACAGGCAAGCCCAAGCATTCCGCGACGAAATGGGACTCGCCTTTGTAGATATGCACTTGGATGATTCTCTTCATATATTCATGGGAATGCCCTGGCGCCAGAATGCAAGTCCAGCGTTTCCTGCCAGGCAGCGCAACAATCGTTTTTTCGATTGGGATGCGGCCCTTGTTCCGGCCAAGCTGGGCCGTTAAATCCTCTAACTCTGGATCGAGGTAGAGGCAGTTCCTGCGTGGCTTCCTACTCTTTCCCGGTCTTTCCAGTGGAGCCGCTCGGAAGAGCGCCGCCCTTCGGATCCGGCGGTTTCCCGGCAGCAAGCCCGGGGCCGCCGTTTCCCGCGAGGTATCGCATCGCGGTCGCTGCCAGGCCGTCCAACGCTCCGCCGCCATTCGACCCGCTCGTCACCAAAATGTCCGGCACGAATTTTGACGTGCCCTCCGAGAGTTGGGTAATTACGTTCACAAGCGCGGTCGCGTTCGACCCCAGCGCCCGCACTTGCGCTTCGTACCCGCGGGCGCGCGCCAGACCCACCGCTTCCACCTCGGCGCCCTGCGCGGCGCCCGTCTGGCGAATGTATTCTGATTCGCCGCGCGCCTCTTCCGTGCGCGCATTCGCGTTGTTTGTCTTAATGTCCACTCCGACCTTCGATTTCGCAAGATCGGCCTGCATTTCGGCCGTGCCCTTTGAATTCTCCATGGCGATTCTTTCTTCCTGGGCGGACCGCTGCTTCTTGTAGGTGTCGATTTCCTGGTTGGCGATTTCGCGCTGCGTCAGCACCTTCACCAAATCCGC
>JBGPHM010000075.1:0-13986 GCA_041484365.1 Terriglobia bacterium
GATTCCTCGGGCGCGATTCAGGACGATAGTGACTTCCTGCCGTTCGGTGAGGAGAGGTCGTACTCATCCGCGAGCGGCAACCACTACAAATTCACCGGCAAAGAGCGGGACCCGGAAAGCGCCTCCTCGTCCGGCGGTTTAGACGGCCTCGACGACTTCGCCGCCCGCTTCTATACCTCCCGGTACGGCCGCTTCATTTCCGCTGACGAGTCAAAATACTCCAAGGCCACCGATCCTCAAACCTGGAATCTTTACACCAACGTTGCCAACAACCCGATTAATGCCGTTGATCCGACTGGGCACGATCCCAGGGGAGGACCCCCGGGCCGCGAGAACCCAATTGAATATGGTGGCGGCGGTACTGGAGAAGGCGCTATCGGCATGCATGATTATCAGATCGGCGTCCGTGAGACTCAGGCAAATGGTTTTGATCCTTGGGAGGATGCCGAGGTGGCGGCGCGCGAAATCGAGGAAGATTATGAAGCGTTGGCGGAACAAGATGCGGCCGCTCAGAAACATCCGGACGGAATCAGCGTCGCGAGGAAGGAGCCCCTGAAAGACTGTGGCGGCTGCGAATTCGGAGGGATCAAGATTGCGATCACGTACCAACTCATGTCGGGTAACGATTCCGTGGCCGCCGAGGGATATGTCTTCCAAGAGATACTTTCAGAGGTTCACGGTTCTGCTAGAAACCCCAGCACACAAGCTGCCGAATTGTTGAAATACGATCCCGCACCCAAAGACTGGCGGAACATTGGCCCGAAGGACGAAAATGGACGCATGATTGCGAGCAACGCAGGGGGCCGATTTACTGATGCCCCACTTGGATATGCGCGCAGTGGTCTCATCACTGCTACGTTTACTCAAAAGCTGAGGGCCATCAGTCCGAATGGGGAGAAGATTAATTTGGGCACGAACAAGATAAAGATAGAAGCAGGAAAGCCGGGGCACGGCACGATATGGATCGACAACTCGAAAATGAACATTCACGAGAAAGTGGAGAGATAAAATGAAATGGCCAACACTTGGAGGTTTCCTCGCTGCATTAGTGTCTGTGGCGCTGGCAGGGCATACGGTCAGCCCGTCACCCGCCGAAACCGAAGACTGTTATCGCACAGCCTTGACGAGGTCCTGGGTCGAACTCTCTCCAGAGGATGTAATCGGATTCTCAGGCCTTGAAACTACTGTATATAGAAGTGGCGACAGAATCGCGCTAGGGGCTGTGCACGCCTTCAGCCACAAGGACCTGCTCGATCCTCGAAGGCTCGTGCGGATACTCAATATCGTTCGGGTGTCATTTAGTCGGCCATATGACATCGAACGCGAAGATGATAAGAATCCGGCTGTGACCATGCTCCTGCTCTCCGTTTTGGATCACGATTGCAGCGATAGTGAATTGAATAAGAAAATCGCCGAGACTCGAAAATACATCGTATCCCAGTTACATATCCAAGACGAAAGTGAAACTAGGATGGGTGGCCCCGCCTTTGTCCGGGCGGGGCGGGTGGCTCAGCATTTGACCTGGGTGGCCCATCCTTTATTCGCCGCGAATAAAGGGTGGGGCTTTTGACTCTAGGCTTTTGAGTTTAAGTTTTTCGCTCTTTGCTTTTTGCTCTTAGCCTTTCGCTTTCCGCGTCACCTTTTCACTTCGCCGCACTCCTAATCAACCTCATCAATTCGCACGAAACCTTCTTCCCCTTTTGCATAATGTGAGTAACTACTCCACGGCCAGTCCTTCGGATTGCGCACCAGTTTCCGCGTCACGGGATTCATGTGCATGTATTGCAATTTTTCAATTCTCTTCTTGTGACTCCACACGTTGAAGTCATGAAATCTTCGCTGCCAGAATTGCCGAAGCGCGCCCTTGATCTCGCCAAACGGAAGTCGCAACTGCGCGCTCGCGCTTCGCCTCTTCTTCCCACGCAAGCTGCGCGAAACTCTTTGTTTCAACACCTGCATCACCGTGGAGGGCGTTCCTTTCACCGGCTCGCTGATCAGGACGTGAATGTGATTCGGCATCACGACGTACCCGACGAGCAGAAATCCGCATCGCTCCCGGACCTCGCCAAGAATCTTCACGAAAGCGTTTTTCGCTCGAACAGAGCCAAGCAGCGGCAGTCGACGGTAGCAAGTGCACGTAATGAAATGCAGATGCCGCTTGCCATAGTATCGTTTGAGATTCTTCGGCATGATTCGTAAGTCAAAATCCCCACACGTAACCACGACGTGTGGGGCACCCACACCCGAACGTCCGAACCCGCACATCCGCATTCTAACGCTCCGGTGAATTGCAGCAGTGGTATTCTTAGATCGTGAGGCTGCGTTAAGAAAAGAGAAGGGCGGCCTATGGGCCACCCGTCCAAGATTGGGGAAGTGATGAAAATTACCCGTGCGGCTGTTACTCTTGCACTCTTCATTCTATGCGTGGGCCCGAGTCCTAAATCCGCGGGGCAGAGCGGGACGCAGGCAATTAGGAATGATGTCACCAAACTATATAGCGCCAGCGCCGACGAAAGAACGCAGGCCGCGAACAGCCTGGTTGCCAAAGGACCAAGCGTGATTCCATCGCTGTTGCCCGTGCTATGCGACAGTTCGAAGGCCAACTTTGATCGGGCATGGCCTATTGCCGCCAAAGCGTTGGGCGAGTTGAAGGCGGGAGATGCGGCTGCGTGCCTCGTCGATATGTTGATGCACAATGCAGCAGTAGACGCGGGGTTGGGAGCACTAATTCTGAAATCCGATAAAACACTCGCTGACGTGGATCCCGCATTCGCGGCACTTTTGCAAATCGGCGAACCAACTGTACACACTATCCAGCGACAACTCCCATTCCTTGGTCCCGAACATGCTTATTTGGTCCTCCGCGTGTTACGACGGATCAAAACTCCAACCGCGAAAGAGGCGATAAGCCAGTACATCAACACCCTCAACAATCAGATTCGTCTCGCGAACAAGATCTTGGACGGGTGGGATAACTAATTCGGACGGGACGGGTGGCCCTCGATAAGAACGAAGTCGTTGTCAAGGCACAGGCGGGTGGGCGGGTGGCCGTGCCTTTGTTGGTGGGTGGGCGGGTGGCCGCGTCTTTGTCCGTGGGACGGGTGGCCGCGCCTTTGTTCGTGGGTGGCGCCTGCCTGCCGGATAGGCAGGGTCAGGCAGGCGAAAGGGTGCGGCAGTTGGCTTTGCCCATGACACTCTTCGGATTTGCCCAATCGTCTTGCTACCTCCAGATTTTCTTTGACTTTAACCATAACTCTGTGGTAATCTGCGACGCAGATTGCGACGACCGTTTCGAATTGAGTGCCAAAACGGGAATCGTCGCCCCTGCCGAAAGCGTAAATCGCCTGATTTGAAGGCCTCCCATAAGTGATAGAGAACATTGGACTTTAAGTCCTTTAGAATCAGCACTTACAGACCATCGAAAGCCGGTTTCCGTAAGTCATTGAAAACACTAGGGGCTGTTAACCAGTGAGTACACGACCTAAGTCCTTTGTTTGCAACACTTACAGAAATCACGCCTGTAAGTCCTTTATCTCCAACACTTACAAAAAGATGGGGGGTGTAGGGTGGCGCGCAGTTTGCGTCCCGATGGTTTCTATCGGGAGGGGTATCGCAGCAGAATTGCACGAATCGGCCCAGATTCAAGAATCCGCCAATTCACCATGCGGCGTCTACTTGGTTCGCGCCATGTGGAAGAAGAACAGCAGTGAGAGCTGGAAATCGCGCAACAGATTGAGCGGGACGCGGTGCACGGGAATCCGCAGCAAGTTTCTCTCTCCCCAGCGCTGCTTGACGCCGCTCCAGAAGTAAGCCAGGTCGGCGCGCGTGTACACGTTTTTCGGAGCGAGCAGCGGGCTCCATTTGGCCCAGAACAACTCGAGCTTCGAGGGAACACGAAGCGACGGAAAGTGATTCTTGGCGCGCTTGAATGCGGACTGCAAGTCCGCCATCCTGATGCGGCCGTATGCGGCGCGCATCTTTGTCAGTTCCTCAGCCACGCGCTGCCCGGCTTCGCTCGGATGGCGCGTTTGCAGCCAGAGTTCTTCCATCTCGATCAGGATGCGAAACATCCCGGCCAGATGGCCGCGAATCTCTTTCACTCGGGAGGTGTAGTAGACCCAGCGGGAAAGGATGGGATAGCCCGGGCGGCGGTTCTTGCGGCCTTTCAACCGGAAAAAGCCGCACATCATCGGGTGGCGGCCCTCGGTGATGATGGAATTCTTGTACCAGGTGAACCGCAGGAAATTGCTCCAGTAGTTGGTTCGATTCCCGCGGCGCAAAATTTCTTTCATATTTTCAAAGCTGTAAAAGGCGCGCCAGGCTTCAAAATAGGTTTCCCGCCAGAGGCCATCTTTCATGCGCGGATGAGACGTCACTTCGTGGTGGGAATCAAAGAGATTGAAATCCGGGTGCATCCATTCACCGCGCCGAGCCATCATCAGATGGTCCATGGAGCCGGGCAGCGGCGCGAGCATGAAGAAGGAGGCGTGGTCGGGGCGCACCTCGTGCATGAGGTAGGCCACGTCCCGGCGGACGGACTCGGCCGTGTCGTCCGGGAAGCCGATGATGTAGCCGACATGCGTTGAAATATCCGAATCGCGGTAGGCATCGATGAGCTGCGAGTACTCCTGCACATGGTTCTGTTTTTTGCCCGCCGCGGCCAGATTGCCGGGATCCACGCTCTCCATGCCGATGAAGACGTTAATGCAACCCGCGCGGCGCGCCTTAGAAACAAAATTCTTGATCTTCCAGGAGAGGACGTCCACCTGCATCATGAATTTGAGCCGTATTTGCTCCTCTTCGCGCAAGCGGATTATTGCATCGAAAATGGCTTCCCAGTTTTTGTTGCGGGCGAAGTTATCATCGGTGAAGAAATAGAAGGTGATGCCATGGGCTTTGTAATTGTGGCGGATGGCCTCGGCGATTCGATCGGCCGAGCGAAAGCGCATCTTGCGCCCCTGAACGTTGATGATGGTGCAGAAGGAGCATTCAAAGGGGCAGCCGCGGCCGCAGTCGAGCGTGCCGAAGTTGGGAGCCACAAACTTCCGCAAGTATTCCTTGCGGATCGCGGGGATGGGCTTTTCGTACAAGTCCGGCTTGTTGCCGATGAAATCGTAGAGCGGTTTGAGCCGGCCGTATATTGCATCGCTGAGCAAATCGCCCCACGCATCCTCGACCTCGCCCTTCACAATCGTCACGCCCTCGTCCAGAAGTTGCTGGATGTCCGGCGGGATCTGGGGGAACAACGAGAGATATCCGCTCACGTGAAAGCCGCCAATCATTACTGTCAGGCCCGCGCCGCGGAAGGTGCGCGCCAGGTCGGCGGCGCGCGGAAACTGGTTGGTCTGCACGCCCGCGAGACAGACGATCGTCTTTGTGTGGCCATTGCGCTGAGACCGGCAGATGCGCTTCACCGGGATTTTGTCCACGGTCTCGTCGAGCACGTGGATTTTCACATGCACCGATTCACCCAGGCGCTTCTGCGCCACGAGGTCCTCGGTCAGGCCCGCGAGGCAGGCAAGCGTGTTACTCGGCAAAACGCCGCGCCAATGGCGGACGACGTAGCCGTCTTCATCATACTGAGAGGGTTTGATCAGGTAGAGCTGAACGCTCTGTATGATGGACCTTGCTGTTTCCACGAGCGAATTACTTCCAGGGAAATTCGTCTTGACCAGGATTTCCGTTTTGGATTTCCAAGCAGACGGTATTGTACACCCGTGTTCCTTCTTTCGGACAATTCATGCGCAGTTTGCCATCAGAATGGCACCGGCGTCGGCCAAAAGGGTCCGAATGACAATGGAGCCGTCGGGAGTCTTAATTCACCATGCGGCGGAGGCTTGCGAGAGACTGGCGCGCCAGCGTATAGCGCGGCTCGATATCAAGAGCCTGCTGGAATGATTCGCGGGCGCGATTAATCATGCCCTTGGCGAGATAGGCGCGTCCGAGGTTGAAGTAGGGAAAGTGGCACGGGTCGTATCGCTTTGCGGAAACCGCGCGATCGAGCCAGGGGATGGCCTCGTCATAGCGTTTCAGCCCGATGAGGTAGGCGCCGATGTCGTTGTAAGGATTGCCGAAATCCGGGTCCACCTCGATGGCGCGCTTGCATTCTTCGATGGCTTTCTCGATTCTTCCCTGGAAATGAAACGTCCATCCGAGAAACGTGTGCGCCTCGGCGGTGGGATGCAGCGCGAGCGAATTCTGGTAATGCTCGACGGCGCGGTCGTAGTCGCCTTCCATCTGCGCTGCGTAAGCTTCTTGCAATTGTTGCCAGGCCTGCGTTTCGCGCTCGGAAGCCATGCACTTAAGAGAGCATACGGGTGCGGGGGTGTCAAACCTTCGCGGCATCCAATCGCACAAACGATGGCGGGAGCGGCGTAACGCTTTGGGTACGCGCGGCTGCGGAGAAACTGGGCAGTGTACAATAGCACTCGCGTGAGGGAGTCCGACAGAGTTCCTTGTTCACAGCAGTATGGCGGCCCGCCTGAATTCGCACGGCGGAGGGATTTTCTGTCACCGATCCCAGATCAGCGAAGAACAATTGTGGAAGTGGCACGGATTCGCGCCGCACGGGCTCGGATTCGGGCGGCACTTGCGCTGGTTCACCCGAAATTAGCGCGGATTGGTGCGAGACAAGCGTGGAATCGCGCGGCGTGCCGGCGCGGCGCGAGCGGGGAGCTATTGCGAACGAAACCTCTCGCGCACGGGACGAACACGATGCGGATGCCCAAGGAAGTCATGGAAACGGCGGAATCGGAATGAAGGTCACACTCGTTCAAAGAAATTATACGGTCGCGGACCTCGAGGGCAACGCGACTCTCATCGAGAAATCCGTGCACGCGGCGCAGGCAGCCGGCGCGGACCTCGTTGTGACGTCCGAACTGGCGCTGCTTGGATACCCGGCGCGCGACCTCTTGCTGCAGCCCGCATTTATTTCGCGAAGCTGGGAAGTACTCGAGCGGCTGGCCGGCGATCTTCGCGGGAAGCCCCCGGTGTTGGTGGGGATTGCCGAGCAGAATCCCGTGGGCGAGGGGCGTCCTCTATTCAATGCGGGCGTGTTGCTAAAAAATGGGCGCATCTCTTCGCGTTATCACAAGTGCTTGCTGCCCACCTACGACGTGTTCGATGAAGACCGCTACTTTGAATCGGGCGCCGTGCCGGAGATTCTCGAGCTGAACGGATGGAAGCTGGGCATCACGATTTGCGAAGACGTCTGGAACGACGGCGATTTCTGGCGGCGTCCGCGGTACCACGTGGATCCGGTTGATTTGCTTTCGCACGCGGGCGCGCGGTGCGTGATTAATCTTTCGGCCTCACCTTTTGCGTGCGGGAAGCAGAGTGTCCGCGAATCCATGCTGGGAAAAATGGCGGCGAAACATTCGATACCGATGCTCTACGTCAACCAGGTGGGCGGGAATGACGATCTCGTGTTCGACGGACGAAGCTGCGCGTTTGACGCTGGCGGACATTTGATTGCCAAGGGCCGCGGCTTTGAAGAGGACCTGGTGATTGTGGAATTGGACGCGAGGCGCGGGCCGATTGAACACATTGAATCCGAGCCCGAAATTCCCGAAGAGGAAGTCTGGAACGCGCTGGTGCTGGGCACTCGTGATTACGCGCGCAAGTGCGGATTTCAAAGCGTGCTACTTGGACTCTCGGGCGGAATTGATTCGGCATTGACGGCGGCCATCGCTGTCGAAGCCGTCGGCGCGCAAAATGTGATGGGCGTATTGATGCCTTCGCCGTACACCAGCGGCGAAAGCATCGAGGATGCGGAGCAGCTTGCCGCGAAGCTGGGGATTCGCACACAGACGATTCGGATTAGCGGACTCATGCGCGCGTTCGACGAAAGTCTCGCGGGCGCGTTTCAAGGATTGCCGCGGGACCTGACCGAAGAAAATATTCAGGCGCGCATTCGCGGGAATTTGTTGATGGCGCTCTCGAACAAACACGGCGCTCTTTTGCTGACCACTGGAAACAAATCCGAAATGGCCGTCGGATATTGCACGCTTTACGGAGACATGTCCGGCGGACTGGCTGTGATTTCAGACGTGCCGAAGACGATGGTGTACAGGCTATCGCACTGGTTCAACCGCGGCGGCGAGATCATCCCCAGCCGCGTGATGGTGAAAGCGCCGTCCGCGGAGCTTCGGCCGAAGCAGACCGACCAGGATTCGCTTCCTCCTTACGATTTGCTGGACGCCGTGCTCGAGCGCCACATCGAGAAGCACCAGTCCACGGATGAGATTTTGCGCGACGAGCCGAATGCGGATGTGGTCCGCCAAATAGTGCGGAAAGTCGCGCGCGCGGAATTCAAGCGCAGGCAGGCGGCTCCGGGAATCAAGGTGACGGACCAGGCATTCGGCACCGGATGGCGGATGCCCATCGCTCGCAAGGAATGGGAATTCCAAGAGAAGGCCGCGGAAGCAACCCGCTAAAAATAATCAATGAGCGCCACCGCGCAAGCCGAGATGCTGCCAAAAGTCCCTCCGATGCGGATTGTTCCGCAGTCCAACTGGCTGAGGATTGATTTCGGCGAGCTGTGGCATTTCCGCGAACTGCTCTACTTTTTCGTGTGGCGCGACGTCAAGGTGCGCTACAAGCAGACGGTTGTCGGCGCGGCGTGGGCTGTGTTGCAGCCGTTCCTGACGATGCTGGTCTTCACGCTTTTTTTCGCGAGGCTGGCTCATATTCCAGTGGGCGGAATGCCGGCCACGATTTTCTATTACAGCGCGCTGCTGCCGGGGATGTATTTCTCGTCGTCGCTGCTGAATGCGACGAACACAATCGTCGAAAATCAGAGGGTGATCACCAAGGTGTATTTTCCGCGGCTGGTGCTTCCGCTGGCGGCCACGCTGTCGGGCCTGGTGGATTTTGGGATTTCATTTCTGATGTTCGTGGCGATGATGATTTATTACGGCATCCGCCCGACCTACGCGATTTTATTTTTTCCGCTGTTCCTGCTGCTCGCGCTGCTGACCGCGCTGGGCTTTGGACTGTGGCTCGCGGCCATGAACGCGATATACCGCGACGTGCGGTACGTGGTGCCGTTCCTGATGCAATTCTGGATGTTCGCTTCGCCGGTGGTCTATCCGAGTTCGATTGTTCCGGAGCGCTGGCGGTGGCTTTACGGATTGAATCCGATGGCAGGCGTGATTGAGGGATTCCGATGGTCGCTTTCCGGGCGGGGCGAGCCGCCGGGGAAAATGATAATCGCGTCGTCGCTGATGGTGCTCGCGGTGCTCGCTGGTGGTGTGGCGTATTTTCAGCGGATGGAAACAACGATTGCCGACGTGGTGTGAGTGAGGAATCAGAAGGCCGATGGGACCGGTCGTTATTCAAGCGGACGGATTGGGCAAGCGCTACCGGATTGGTCAGCGCCAGCCTTACCTTGCATTGCGCGATCTGATCGGGCGCGCGCTGGGCGCGCCCGCGCGGATGCTGTCAAAAAATGGAAACGGATCCGGCGGCAAGGAAAAGAATTTTGTGTGGGCGCTGAAAGACGTCTCCTTCGATATTCAAGAAGGAGAGGTTGTTGGTCTGATTGGACGCAACGGCGCGGGGAAAAGCACGCTGCTGAAAATTCTGGCGCGCATCACGCGGCCGACGGAAGGCTCGGCGGAAATTCACGGGAGAGTGGGGAGTCTTCTGGAAGTGGGCACGGGATTCCATCCGGAATTGACGGGGCGCGAAAATGTTTATTTGAGCGGCGCGATTCTGGGGATGAAAAAAGCGGAGATCGATCGGAAATTCGATGAGATTGTCGCGTTTTCCGAGGTCGAGCGATTTCTGGATACACCACTTAAACATTATTCAAGCGGAATGCAGATGCGGCTGGCGTTTGCGGTGGCCGCGCATCTCGAGCCTGAAATCCTTCTTATTGATGAAGTCCTTGCCGTGGGCGATCTGGCGTTTCAAAAGAAGTGCCTGGGAAAGATGGGAGACGTTGCGCGCACCGGCCGCACCATCGTTTTTGTGAGCCATCAAATGAATCAGATCCGCCGCCTGTGCGGGCGGGTTCTGTGGATGGAAGGCGGCAAGATACGTGAGACGGGCCCAGCGGCGACGACCGTCGGAGATTTTGAAGCGGCGATGACATCAAAGAGTGACACGAGTATCCACGGCTCAGAAAACGCGAAAGCGATTTTCGTCCGCTGGGAAATTATGGAGCCTCGATCCGATGAGGCAAACGTGCTCCGCACGATGGGCGAGGTGAAAATCAAGTTTGTGGTTCAAGTCCGCCGGCCGGTGAAGATGGCGCAACACGGCGTCTCGCTCCGAAACAGCGACAATCAGCTCATTTGGGCTTTGGCAACCGATCACATTGACCTTGAAGTTGGCGAGCAGGAGTTTTGCTACACTTTTCCATCGCTTCCTGTGCGGCCGGGCGCGTATTCCTGGCACGTTAGTTTGTATGAGGAAGGCGATCAACTGGACGCGTGGGATTGCATGCCCGCAATGAATGTGGCGACGGAGAATTATCAGCACGCGCGCGACGAATGGAATGGAGTCTTGAACGTTCCGTGCGAGTTTGCGATTGAGGAGGGGATGAAAGTTGGCAGTTGAGTCCAACCTCAACGAAGCCTATGGATGGCGATACGAAGAATCACGTCAGGCCGCGCTCCTCGCTCCAATGTGGGTGTTGGTGTGAAGGCTGCGGCCGGACAAAGGGATCTTTTATTGGCGAGCGCAGTTGCTGACGCAAGCAATCATGAAGAACGAGATCTGAATTCCGCGCCCGCCAGCGGGCACTCACTCGGCGTCCGCGCCATGCAGAACACAGCCGCTCTGCTGATTGGCCGCGGCATCGCGATGCTCCTCGCAGGAACAGCAAGCGTCTGGTTGGCGCGTTGCCTGGGCCCCGAGCGTTGGGGTCAGTATGCGGCGATTTACGCATATCTTGGCCTGTTTGTCTGGCTAGCGTCGCTGGGTGTCGGACCACTGATTGCGCGAGAGGCAGCCCTAAATAGGGAACAGGCTGGAAGCTTCGTCTTCACGGGAGTCTGCATTTCAGCGGTATTCGCGGGCGCGACGGCTCTCTTGGCGCTTGCATTTGCGCCAGTTGCCCATCTCAGTGGGAAACTCTATCCACTTCTCTGCATAGCCACAGTGGAGATTCTTCTGTTGGTGCCATTTGGTCTTCCCAGTCTGATTTTTCAGATTGACCTGCGGCAGTGGTATCCCTCCCTATTCAATGTGATTCGACAGGTATTGTGGGTCGGTGTGGTGATTGCAGCTTACATGGCTGGGGCGCCGCTGCTCTACATAATCATTGGTAGGCTTGGAGTCGCAGCCGTCGAAACAGGATTGAATTGGCATTATGGCCGCCGCCGTCTTGCGCGTCCTGCGGTTTTTCTTTCCCCGCTGGCAAAACGATTGATTCGTGGTGGTCTGGTTGTCACGATGGCAACGGTTGCATCCACAATCTATCTCCGCATAGACCAGGTCATGCTGCACCGGATGGCAACTGACGCCGCGTTGGGCCAATACGTCGCCGCTGTGCGAGTCAGCGAATTATTCGAGGCATTTCCGGTCGCATTCGCATCATCTCTTTTTACACTACTGGTTATTTCTACGGTGGATTTGCCGCGGTTCAGGCGGCATCTGGACTTTGGATATCGGTACATGGTCCTTGCGTCTGTGGCGGTTAGCATTGTTTTCTGCACGGGGGCGAGGCCGGTTTTGGGGTTGCTTTATGGGGCGAAGTACTCCGCCGCTGCGCCACTTCTGGCGATCCTGATCTGGTCGGAAATTCCGATTTTCTTTGGAGCGACGCTTGCCAACGGGTTACTCGCGACTGGCCTTCAACGAATTGCTCTCTGGCCCACAATCGCAGGCGCGGTGGTAAACATTGGGCTCAATTTGTACATGATTCCCCATTATGGGGCTTGGGGGGCATCGTGGGCGACAGTAATCGCATATTGGACTTGCTGGACGGTAGCCTTCTTGCCTTTTCGGGAATGCAGGGAGATGGTGAGGATCGGGCTCCGTCTACTCATTCCGTTCACTGCGGTCGCACTAGCGGTCACAGGCTTATCCTTCTTGGTTCCCGTGGGTGATTGGTTTCGTCCCATCCTGGCGGTGGCAGTATTTGCCGCGCTTGCCTGCGTTTTTGGATTTGCCCGCAAGCAGGACCTGGAATTCCTGCGAGTGGCGTGGAAAACAAGACTGGGTTTGAAAAAAGGAGAAGCGTAGTTTGCTTGCCGAGCTGAGTAAGCGTGGCAATGAATTTGGAATGTTTACCGGGGATTCGCTCGCCTGAGAGGAAACATTGGGAAACAAGGTCCTTCGCGATTTAGTTGTAGGTTTGATCGCCGCGCAACCAATGCGGGTGAAGGCATGGCTGATTCAGCGGCACCGGCAGCTTGTGCTGGGAATATTGTTTCGGCTCGAGCCCCGCGACATCGTCGTGGGCCGTGCGGGCCCCTCCGGCGCGCGATTTCTCATGAAAATGGAATGGCAGTCGCACACGGAATATGCGCTCGGGATTTACGAACCGGATTTTTTACAGGCGCTGCGCAGACATATTCGACGTGGCGACATCTGCGTGGATGTGGGGGGAAATCTCGGGTACTACAGCTTTCTGATGGCGCGGCTTACTGGTCCCGAAGGCCGCGTAATTACATTCGAGCCTGTCGCGGAGAATCTTGCTGTGCTCCGGGAAAACATTGCGATCAACAAGTTTACGAACATCCAGGTTGTGGATACCGCACTGGGCGAACGCCCGGGTGTGATGAAGTTAATCCGGTCAGAATCCGAAACATTCAGCGCTACGCCATCGGCGCGGGCCTATGCGGTGAAAGGCGGACACAAGGAGGTGGAAGTCCAAATGGATACACTCGACTCCTATTTGGTCCGCGAAAATCTGTGGCCGGGCGTGATCAAGATTGACGTCGAAGGCGCAGAAATTGACGTGCTGCGCGGAGCCACCGAAACGCTTCGGACAATGCGCCCGACGGTCTTGCTTGAAATTCACGGCTGGGGCGATTCAACAAGCGGGGAAGTGACAGATCTTCTGGGTTCCCTTGGCTACAACGTATCCCTTGCGGGCCGGCGCGGGCGCGAGGCGTTTTGCGTCGCGGTTCCGAACGGCAAGGCGAAATAAGCCCGAGCAGTTTTGCGTGTGGCCAGGTTCGGACTTTGTAGATCTCTTTCATCCGGCCACACGCTCACCGAGGGTCCAGGATCGCGATGCATAAGCTAATCCGTTGGATAGAGAGGGGATCACAGCTTGGACTGCGATCTCTTCTTCCTGGGCCACAGGAAGCGCGTGTTCTTGCCCGCAGACAAATTGCTCTATTTTTCCTGCGCCATTTTCGCAAGGAAATGACGTTTCGCCGAAACGGATTTACCTGGACTGGATCCCCATTTTGCCTTGTCTCAGAATCTATCTTCCTTAGCGGTCATTACCAGGACGCATTCATTGAACTACTGCTGAAGTATCTAAACGCCGAGAGAACTGTGATCGTCAACATCGGTGCGCATATTGGCGATGTCGCGCTGCCCTTCAGCCGCACGGGAAAGCGCGTCGTGGCAATTGAGCCCAATCCAAAAACGTTTGCCAGACTTCAGAAAAACGTCCGCCAGAACAACCTGGATGAGCGAATCGAGTGCCTGCAATTTGCCATTTCGGATAAGGAGGGATTGGCGCAGCTCGTTGTGTATCCAGATGCCGCGAACTCTGAACTTCTGGGAGAAGAATCCAGAGTCGGCTATGGGTTCGGCGCACAATCTATGCAGGTGCAAGTAAAAACAGTCCGCCTCGATGGTCTATTGAAATCGCGAGGAATAACCCCGGACCAAGTTGCGCTGGTTTGGTCTGATACACAAGGACTCGAAGCGCAGGTTATCGAATCCGCTCCAGATCTGTGGCGGAACGGAACTCTCCTTTGGGTGGAAATCTGGCCCAGGGGCCTGGACTGCCACGGTGGAGCGGACCACTTTGTCGAACTCTGCAAGCGCCACTTCCGCAGTGTCCTGAGGGCAGAC
>JBGPHM010000076.1:0-13896 GCA_041484365.1 Terriglobia bacterium
AAAAAATGAAGCGGAGATCGAACACATTAGTGTTGACAAAGTTAGTTGTAGTGGTGGCGATCACATGCCAGTTTGCCATGGCTGGCGTAAAGATTGTCATCATGAAGGCTAAGGCCCCTGAGTTAGCGGGCGAAGTGCAGTTCGATGATCCGGGTATGCCAGCGGAGGGAGTAACTGTTCAACTTTGTGAGAAAGAGTGGAAGAATTGCGCGGTTACCGTCTTAACCGACTCGAAGGGAATGTTTAAATTTGAAGGGGTAAAGCCCAAAGGCGTCAACTACTTGCTCATCAAATGGCAGTATGCGAATTGGGTTGAGATGGAGCTAAGAATTGATAAAAAAGCGAAGCCCCTAGTTCTTGTACTTCGGGGCGGATGAGCTCTTTCGGAAGGCTGATTCAACGATGTTCGGCTGATTAGATGACATTGTCAGATCCTCCTTCTGAGTAGACTTGGCGGGTGGCCGCGCCTTTGTTCGTGGGTGGCGCATCCTTTCCGCGAAGCGAAAGGGTGCGGCAGTTGACTTGGCTCGGCGCATGGGATCATACGACACTGCGCCAGCTTGGGCATACGCCAGAATCCGGGATGGCACCAACGGGGAGCGGCTCCCTCCGCGAACCTCACTATTCCAGAACTCAACGCGAGGACGCGCCCTGAGATGGATCCGTGTCGCGTTCGAATGTCCTAGTACTCCCCGATCACTCTTCGCCACAATGTCGCATAATTATTGTCCTTTTTTTTCTTCGTTTTTTCATTACTGAATTTAGTTGAATGACCCACCAAATAAATTTCGAGGTCCCCTAAACCATTTTGTATCAATGACGTACGGTGGTTTGGCACTACTTCTTGCGGCAGATGAGGACGCCGTCGCGGAGAGGGACCAGTACCGGGAACAACTCTTTCGAGGCGTAGCAGAGCTTGTTGAATTCGAGGATGCCGCGCGTGGCGCGGTCGGAGGCTTTGGGCTTGCGCGTGACACGGCCGGACCAGAGCGTGTTGTCCGCGATAAAAAGACCGCCGCTGCGGACGCGGCCGACGGCTTTGCGGAATGCGTCGGGATACTGGTGCTTGTCCACGTCGCAGAAGATGAGATCAAATTCGCCGGGCGTTCTATCGAGGAGAGCGAGCGCGTCGCCGACCTGGACGCGGATGCGCGGCGCGACTCCGGCGCGGTTGAAAGAGTCTTGCGCGCGCTTGGCATTCGCGGGATTGCCATCGGAGTAGAAAACTTCCGCGTCAGGCCCCGCGGCGTGAGCCATCCAGAGCGTGGAATAACCGATGGCGGAGCCCATCTCGAAAATACGCCGCGCGCCGCTGATCTCGACGAGCAAAGCGAGAAGGCGTCCCACGGCTGGGCCGACGATAGGGACATCGTGCTTCTTGGCGTGGGCTTCCATTTCGGCGAGGACGGGATCGCGCTTCGGGAGAATTCCGTAGAGATATTTTTCCACTTGAGGATTGGTGATGTTTTTGATGGCCATTCATTTTCTCCCGCGATCCACACGTTATCCGATGGATTCGCCTGGCTTCAGTACATGGATTTCAAGACCTGCTATGTCCTTCGCCGCGTCGCGCAGAGCCTCGGGCGTGCCGGTCAGCATCGGGAACGTGGCGTAGTGCATGGGAATGACGTGCTGCACGCCGAGCAGACGGATTGCGTGAGCGGCTTCACGCGGGCTCATGGTGAAAATGTCACCGATGGGGAGGCATGCGACCTCGGGCTTATAGAGTTCGGCGATGAGTTTCATGTCGCCGAAGATGCAGGTGTCACCCGCATGGTAAAGGGTGAACCCGCCGGGAAACTTCACGATGTAACCGGCAGGCTCGCCGCCGTAGATAAGGCGTTCGCCGTCCATGATGCTGCTGGAGTGGTGTGCGTTGACCATCGTGACTTCAATTTCGCCGACCTTTTGCGTGCCACCCTTGCCCATCGGCAACACGTTGGCGACGTGCTTGGATGCAAGCCACAGACTTAATTCAAAAATCGCGACCACCTGCGGCTTGTGTCGGGCGGCGATGGCGATTGCGTCACCGAGGTGATCCGAATGTGCGTGAGTAATGAGGATCGCATCCACGCGCGGCAAGTTCTTTAGCGCGGCTGGGCAGGAAGGGTTTCCGACGGTCCAGGGATCGATGAGCACGACCATTCCACTGGGTGTTGTGATAGTGAAGGTGGAGTGGCCGAGCCAGGTGATCTTATTTCCGCGAGTGTTCAGCATGGGGTCTCCGGGAATCCTATGGGTGCGTCGCAACGTGCGGTGAAGCCGCCATCGTAACCTGAATCAATTTCTCGAAATCAATCCTCGGGTGTTCGCCAACCATGAAGCTGACGAGGTGACCGTCGGCGGCATAAAAAAAGTTAGCGGGCATCACGTCGTGCCAGCGCGGGTCAACCCCGTTCACAAACTCATCCTCATGCCCCATCTTTTTGCGGAAATTGGGAAACACCGGCGAATACTTATCCAGGAAGCGATGGACGAGAGTCATTTCCGCGTCGTCGTCCATATCCACGCCCAGGACCACCAAGCCCTTCGAGGCATATTCCTTGGCGAGCTGATTCACCAGAGGATACTCATCGCGGCAGGGTTCGCACCAGGTGGCCCAAAATGTGACGAGCAGCGGCTTTCCGCGATGGTCAGCGAGAAGTCTTTTGTAGCCTTCGAGATCGATGATTGGCAATTCCATGGCACGCATAGCATGCGAGGCAGTACCCGGTCTTGACGGATTCTTGGGCGGCGGATTCTGGGTCTGGCCATGGGCAGCCAGAGCAATTGCGGAGGCGACCAGGACGAAGAGCGCCTGCAAGGGACTCACGGGAGTTCTCCTGGCACAAGTGGTGATTTGCGTTGAGCGCATAGAAACCATTGTATTCGCGGGCGGCACATGGATTCAAATCGGAGCGTTCAATCCATAAAACGACCCTGAGTGAGGGGCGCTTGTCTCGCGCGGCCTTTGGTGGTATATCTAGAATTTCTGATAGAATTTCTGCTGGCGCGGCGAATTTGAACGCACCGGGCGTCAATACACCCCAAGGAGAAACAGAATGGCCTACGTAATCGCTGAGCCTTGCATCGGAACGAAAGACACCGCCTGCGTGGATGTGTGCCCGGTGGACTGCATCCACCCGCGGAAGGACGAGGCAACCTACGAATCGGAGACCCAGCTTTACATCCATCCCACGGAGTGTATTGACTGCGGCGCGTGCGTCCCGGTGTGTCCGGTGACCGCGATTTTCGCCCTCGAGGATTTGCCGGAAAAGTGGAACAATTTTACGGCGATCAACGCGGACTGGTACACAAAGAAGGCGTAAACGAGGAGCGATTTCGTTTCTTGAGGTTTTGGCGGCGAGGGATTCAACCCTCGCCGCTTTTGTTATTTCAGAGATTTACACGGCACGGAAAGCGATGACGGCGTTCAGTCCGCCAAATGCAAAGGAATTGGAGAGCGCTGCTTCCACCCGTGCCGGGCGCGCTGTGTTGGGAATGAAGTCGAGGTCACATTCGGGATCGCGCTCGTTGAAGTTGGCGGTGGGCGGAAGGACGCCGTGCTTCATGGCGAGCAGTGATGCGACCGCTTCGATGGCTCCGGCAGCGCCAAGCGCATGGCCGTGCATGGATTTGGTGGAACTGATCGGAAGTTTTTCCGCCGCTGCGCCGAAAACTTCGCGAATCGCACGAGTTTCCGTCACATCATTGCCAATGGTTCCGGTTCCATGCGCGTTGATGTAGCCAATCTGTTCCGGTTGAAGACCCGCGTCGCGAAGCGCTTCGCGCATCGCGCGCACAGGCCCGGCGGAAGCAGGTTGCGTAATGTGGTGGGCATCGGCGGACATTCCAACGCCGGCAAGTTCCGCGTAGATGTGCGCCCCCCGCGCACGCGCGGCGTCGAGCGGTTCGAGCATGAGCATCCCAGCGCCTTCGCCAAGGATCATCCCGCGGCGATCGCGGGAAAACGGGCGACAGGTGTCAGGCGCAATCACCCGCATCGCCTCCCATGCCTTCAACATGCCAAAGCTGAGCGGCGCCTCGCTGCCGCCAGCGAATGCGATTTCCGCACCGCCGCTGCGGATGAGCTGCAGGGCAAGTCCGAACGCATGGTTCGATGAGGAGCAGGCCGTGGAAAGAGTGAAGGCAGGCCCCGTCAGTCCAAATTCCATCGAGATGTGGCTTGCACCGGCGTTTGCCATCGTTCGAGGAATGGTGAGGGGATGGACACGCTCGCGGCCGCGCGCGTAAACATCCAAAAATCCCTGATCCTGCGTTCCCTGGCCGCCAATCCCAGAACCTGTGACAATAGCACCGCGCTCGCGCAAATCGTCATTCCAGACAATTCCGGAGTCGCGCGCAGCCTCCCGTGCGGCAATCAGCGCAAATTGGGCGAAGCGGTCGAGATGATCCACTTGCGAGGAGGTGAAATGGTTTTTGGGGTCGTAATCGTGGACTTCGGCGACGTTACTAAAACGGAGCCGGGCAGTATCGGCAATTGTGAGCGGGCCGATACCGGTTCGACCATTACGAAGCGATTCCCATACTTCCGCGGTATTTTTCCCAATGGCGCAGATGACTCCGAGGCCTGTTACCGCAACTCGTCGTTGAGGCATTGCTCAGTCAGCGGAAGCCGGTTGGATGGGTCTGCCGTTTTTGAGAATACGCACGCCTTCGACAATTTCGCGAACCGTGCGGATGGAACGGGCACGATCGTCGGGAATGGAGATCTGGAATGAGTTTTCGAGCTCGAAGAGGAGGGTAATCGTATCCAGCGAATCAAATCCCAGCTCGGCCAGCGAGCTTTCAATGGTTATTTTTTCCGGTGGAATATGCTTCACCGATGCCAGCGTGGAAATCACTTTTTCTTCTAGTGCATCCGACATATAGGTCCCTTTCCACGAAACGCCCGGCCAGGTCCATTGGAACTGCGTAATGTGGATGCTCAGTTTACATTGACCCCATAGAAAGGCAAAGTATGTATGCAGGATCGGCCCTGCAACCTTCGAGATACCCCGGGAATCAGATAGTTAGGCAAGTAAAGCCAGCCAAAAGGATATTGATGCTTTTTGTTCCAAGGATGATTTGGTGCGTGGGTCTTTGTACGATGATGCTGGTTGCTTCGATTCCGGGCACCAACCAAAGGCGGCCGATTGATACCGGCCATTCCCGCCTGACGGTCCACGTTGGCAAAGAGGGGCTCTTCTCAGTATTCGGACACGAACACGAAATTTCGGCGCCGATTGCACATGGAGAGGTTGCGACATCCGCCCCGGAATTCGTGGAATTCACGGTCGAGACAGCACGAATGATTGTGCAGGATCCGGAGGAATCCGAATCCTCGCGCGCCGACGTACAGAAAGCGATGCTCGGGCCGCAGGTGCTGGACACTCAAAAGTATCCCGAGATTCATTTCGTATCCGAGAGCGTTGAACGCAAAGATGATTCGCATTGGCGCATTCATGGCAAGCTCGCCCTGCACGGCGTAACAAGGCAAATCATCGTGGAGACGCGGCTTGAAAACGGCCACTATCGAGGAAAGGTTTTGTTGAAACAGACGGACTACGGGATTACGCCAATCCGCGTAGCCGGCGGCACGGTAAACGTGAAAGACGAAATCGAAATTGATTTCGACATTATGCTCGCAGGGCAGTAAGCCGAACGCCGCTTGCTCCTTTTGGGCCACTGAGGGCTGTCCAGATGCGATCTGTCGCTGCATTCCAATCCGTGGAGGAGCACTCCACAAGTGAAAATCCTGCTAGTTCCAATCTGCAGATTTCAGAATCTCCTGTAACCATTGCAGGCATCGCCACGGCGGTCCCTCACCACATTTTTGGGCGCGAGGAGGTCAGAGCCTATCTGAACAAAGTTTTCCCGTTAAGCGAGGCGCGGACGGCGATGATGCTCGAGGTCATCGAAAACGCCAAGATTGAGCAACGCTACTGCGTATTTCCCGTTGACTACTTGATTGAGCCGCGGCCTCTCAGCCAAATTACACGCGAGTATCAGGAGCACGCGGTAGCTCTCGCTCGCCGCGCGGCTGAAGAATGCTTGGAACGAGCGGGACTCGTTCCGGCGGAAATCGACCTGATCATCACGGTTTCGTGCACCGGGGTCTTGCTTCCATCCACTGGGGCGCACCTGGCGAACCAGATGGGATTTCGTCCGGATGTGCGCAGACTGCCCATCACGGAGTTGGGATGCGCAGGCGGCGCGGCAGCGCTTGGCCGTGCGTGGGATTATCTACGCGGCGTCCAGGACGGGAGTGTCCTGGTCATCGCAGTGGAGCTGCCGAGCCTTACCTTCCAGCGGCGTGATCTCTCACCGGCAAACCTGATTTCCGCGATCTTATTTGGGGATGGAGCCGCGGCCGTGGCGATTACGCGCCGGTCGAGTCCAGAAGAAAGCTCCACTGAAGTAGCGCCGGGCTCTGTGTTGCGACCTCGAATTGTTGATGTACGAAGCCACCTTTTCCCAAATTCATTGGACGCGCTGGGCTTCGATTTGAAGGAAACAGGCTTCCACATTGTATTGTCAAAAGATATGCCGCAGCTCGTCCGGGGAGAGATCGCGGGCCTGGTGGATGAATTGATTGCGGGGCACGGGTTGCGGCGGGACGATTTGTCCGCATATATCCTGCATCCCGGCGGTCAGAAACTCCTGGTTTATATCGAAGAAGAGCTCGGCCTTCGCCGTACGCAGACGCAACCCTCCTGGGACGTTTTGAAGAAATATGGTAATCAATCCAGTGCTTCCGTGCTATTCGTGTTGAATGAATGGATCAACAAGGCGCAGATGTCTCCGGGAGATTACGGTTTTCTTGCCGCATTTGGGCCGGGCTTCAGCACGGATATGGCGTTGCTCCAGTGGATGTAAACCAAATCGCATACCTCGGGTTATTGGCGGCGACCGGCGCGGGCAGGCTCGCGGAAATACGTCTTTCACGGCGGAACCAGCGGCGGCTCCTCTCTGAAGGAGCTTCGCGAGTGTCGGAGCCGCATTTCCGCTGGATGGTGGCGCTTCATGCTGGTGTGCTTGTTGGCGCGGGAGCGGAAGTAATTTTCCTGCACCGCCCATTGATTCCCGTCCTGGCAATCCCGATGGCAATTCTCTTTGTGCTTTCCAATGCGTTGCGTTGGTGGGTGATCCACACGCTCCGCGGACATTGGAATGTTCAAGTTGTTGACTCGGCGCGGTTGGGCATAGTGACAGCGGGGCCTTACAAGTGGGTTCGGCATCCGAACTACCTGGCAGTGTTTGTCGAATTGATTGCACTGCCACTAATTTATACAGCGTGGATCACCGCGCTTTCTGCGTCTTTGTGTCATTTGTGGGTGTTGCACGAACGATTGGCCATCGAGGAACCATTGCTGCTTGCCAATCCCGCGTACCGCGCCGCGATGGGCGGCAAACCAAGGTTCTTCCCGAGGCTCCTGCCGCGGTTTGAGATTCAGACGGACAAGAGTTCATGACGCGCGTCCTCATTTGCGGTGGAGGAATTGCTGGGTCCGCGCTCGCGATTCTGCTTGGGCGGCAGGGAATTGAGGTCGAACTTTTTGAGCGACGAGCCTTCCCGCACGAAAAACCTTGCGGTGAAGGATTGATGCCCGCTGGTGTCTCCGTCGTCGAGCGCATGGGGTTGGCCGAGGTAATCGGCGGCGAGCCATTTTACGGAGTGCGTTATCACTTCGGAGATTTTGCAGTCGAAGGCCGCTTTCCAAGTCAGGATGGCCATCCGAGTGTGGGCTGGGGCCAGCGCCGATTAAAGCTCGATGAAGCTTTGTTTCGGACCGCGTCCAGCACGTCCGGAGTGACCACACACATTCGTGCGCGCGTAGACGGGCCGCTCATGGAATCCGGACGAGCAGTGGGTTTGATTGTGGACGGCGATCCACATCGCGGTTCGCTGGTCGTTGCCGCCGACGGAATTGATTCGCCGATCCGCAAGGCGGCCGGGCTTGACCTGCCGCCGCGCAGAAAAAGATTTGGAGTGTGCGCGCACTTCCGCTTGGCCGACGGGCGTGAGCAACCGCCCTGGGTGGACGTCTTTGTCCGCAAGGGCTACGAGCTTTATGTAACTCCACTCCCCGCACGTGAGGTGCTTGTGGCTGCGCTTGTAGAGGCAGGCGCAATGCAGGGGCCAGCCGAGCAAGCGTATTCGCGCTGGTTGCGCGCCGAGCCTGTACTTGCGGAGCGGCTTGATGGCGCCGAGCAAGTCACGGCAATTGCGGGGCGATCGCCATTGACGTCACGGGCCCGGAGCGGAGTGGCGAGAGGACTTGTCCTTTTAGGGGATGCCGCGGGATTTGTGGACCCCATCACGGGGGGGGGCATGGCGCAGGCTTTGGTGAGCGCCGAACTTCTCGCTCGATATGTGGCGACTTGCGGTCTCGCGAAGCAAGATCAATGGCTCGATGCCTTTGACCGCGAGCGAAACGCCATCCTGCGAGACTACCGCATACTTACTGGCGCGATGTTGTGGCTCGCCTCGCGTCCCCGGCTGGCACGGAATGCATTTCGAGCGATGGCCGCTACCCCGCGGCTCTTCTCGCATTTGCTGGGCGTTTCGGGAGGCTTCCGCACATTCCTTGGATCTTCTATGTTGAATTCTATGGGGGATTCGTCTTCGCATTGATGCTTCAAGTTCGCATGGTATTCGCACGGTCGAAAGAATCAAAAAAATTACAATTGAGGCTTGAGGGCGGGCAAGCGCGGCTGTCTGGTCATGTCCTTGCCATGAAGCGCCGCGAGCCATGCCCGGGCGGAGGAGCGCAGGTTCCCGATCCGCAGGCCGCGGTGTGTAGCAGGGAACTCGTCAAGCCTTGCGAGCCCTCTGCGAAGCAATGATTGCATTCCCTGAAGATTTCCGCGTGAGTGATGGTGGAACGCGGCGGTCATCTGAATGAGCCCTTGCAGAAAAGTTTTCTCCGGAAGCTTCGAGTGGAGCCAGATCTCTTCCCACGCTTCGTGCGCCTCAAAGAACTTCCTGTCATTAAAGAGCATGACGCCGTGGTGGAAAATAGCCTGTTCTTTGGCGTACTTGCTGGCCGGTGGCGCCGCATGGGCGCGCAAACTCTGCTTACGTTTCGACCGTGTCCCCCGGGCCGGTTTGGCTTTCACACGCAAGTCCCGGCATAATACCAAAGCCCAGCGCACCGGGCATGCACAGCATTTCTCCCGCGGCGGATTGCCTCTCACGAAGCTGCGGCGCTATCAAACCGCAATCCGCGGTGACGTCACCCACTGGCGGAGTCTACGCTTGGCAAAAATTCACCTCGTTCTGGTCATTCACGCGCATCAGCCGGTCGGGAACTTCGACTCCGTGATTGAGAAGGTCTATCAGCAATCTTACCTTCCATTCTTGGAGCACTTATCGCGGCATCCCTCCGTGCGAATCGGACTGCACTACTCCGGATCGCTTTTAGAATGGCTCAAAATCCATCATCCGGAATTCCTTGAGATATTAGGTTTGTTGGCCGAGCGTGGCCAGGTGGAAATCCTCGGCGGAGGTTTCTACGAGCCGATCCTCGTTGCCATTCCTCCGGAGGACCAGCAGGAGCAAATTCGCCGAATGAGCGAATATATTGAAGAGCACTTCCATCGCGCGCCTGCGGGTGCGTGGCTCGCGGAGCGCGTCTGGGAACCGCACCTCCCCGTGGAGCTGGAGGCTGCAAAGATCGATTTCACGCTCCTCGATGACGTGCATTTTACTTCGGCCGGAATCGAGGCCGAGGATCTCTTCGGCTACTACATTGCGGAAGATCTCGGTGCAAAGGTCAAGGTGATTCCGGGCCTGAAATCGCTGAGGTACCTCGTTCCATTCCGTGACGTGGAAGAGACGATCGGTTTTTTGCGAAACGCCGCGGATAGACATCCGGGCGGCATGGCTGCGATGGGTGACGACTGTGAGAAATTCGGCGCCTGGCCCGGCACGCACGACCACTGTTACCGCAACGGCTGGCTCGAACGGTTTTTCACCGCGCTGGAGCGCGATCAGGAATGGCTTACCGTCACGCCGCCGGGCGAATATCTGCGCGAGCACGCGCCGCTAGGGCGCGCCGATTTGCCCACCGCTTCCTACACAGAAATGATGGAATGGGTTTTGCCAACGGAGGCGCGTCAGCAACTTCACGCAGTCGAGCGGGAATTCTCGGCGCGACCGGACGTGCTCCGGTTTCTGCGCGGTGGAATCTGGCGGGGATTCTTGAGCAAGTACCCCGAGGTGAACCTGCTGCACAAAAAGATGCTGGATGTTTCGCGAAAGGTGGCGGAGGCGCGTAAGGGGAGGCTTTCGCCGCCGGCGCGCCGCAAAGTGCAACAGGCGTACACACATCTCCTTCGCGCGCAGTGCAACGATGCCTATTGGCACGGTGTTTTCGGCGGGCTCTATTCGCCACACCTGCGCACGGAGCTTTGGCGCGAACTGATTCGCGCTGAGAGCTTGCTGGATGCGCCAGCCAAGACGCGCTCTCACAAAATCAGCTTTGAATCGATGGATTTTGACCTCGATGGAGTGGAAGAGATTTGCGTTGCCGGACGGAGTTTTTCGGCAATCGTAAAGCCTTCGGATGGCGCCACGGTGGCGGCGCTCGATTTCCGTCCAACGGCTGTTGCACTGATCAATTCTTTGCAGCGCCGGCCGGAGGCATACCACTCGCGGTTGGTCGACGCTGCACATGGCGATGCCGGAGGCGTTGCTTCCATTCACGATAGCGTGCGTGTGAAGGAACCGGGACTCGAGCAAAGGCTGCGCTACGACCGCTGGCCGCGGCATTCATTCCGATTGCTGCTTTTCCCTGAGTACAAGGCATGGTCTGATTACGAGAAACTCAAGCTTGAAGAAAGCACGGCATTTGCAGCCGGCCTGTACATGGTCAAGAAATCAGCCGGGGAGGATATCGCACTTGCTTTGGAAGCACCGTTGGAATGGCAAAGCCTTGACTCTTCCCGTCCACGAATCACTGCGATAAAAGTGTTTCGTTTTGAAGAGAGGGGCGAAGAATTCAAAGTGAACTGCGCTGTGAGCCTTCGAGTGCCCGGGAACTCGGGGGCAGGGGCTGTTCGAATGCTGGCAGGAATTGAGATTGCCCTGAACTTCCTCGCGCCAAATGAGCCGGACCGGTATTTCGAATACAAGCACAACGCGCAGCCTGAAAGGCAGCGGCTAGGCTGGGGCGGAGAGATTCTGGAAACGAAGCTCCGCGTTGTAGACGATTGGCAAAACATTCAGGCTGTTCTTGAGATGTCCCCCGGTGGCAAGATCTGGATTGCACCGATTGAGACCGTATCGGAATCGGAGGACGGTTTTGAGCGCGTCTATCAGGGCTCGCAAATTCTCGGGTTCTGTCCGGTGGAACTCGCAAACGGCGGTGAATGGACAGGCACTTGGCAACTTAGCGTGAGCAAATCACATAAGTGATTCTTCGCAGATTCAACGCAAGATTTGTCTCGCCCGCGGATTTGCTTCGGATTTGAAGCATCTGCTAGATTCAAGCCTCGGAGGCGACCACTCGAATGCCGCTCAATGAAGAACTGCTGAAGATTCTTGCCTGCCCGGAATGTCTGAAACCAGTCCGCGCGCTTCCAGATGACAAGGGATTGGAGTGCGAGGTCTGCGGCCGCATCTATCCGATTCGCGATGGTTTCCCGGTAATGCTTCCCGAAGAAGCCAGCGCCCCCACACGCAACGTACCTTCGCGTTCTTGACGATTCGGTCCGGACCCACCCTCAAAGGCTTACTGAATCGAATAGTCTTTCGAGAAACTGGAAATAGTCCACGCGAGAGAACTAAAAAGGCGGATAGCTGAGAGACTTATTGCTTGATTCGACCCAAATGCGAACTTCTTTGGTGCTGCGGCTCTTTGGCAAGTCATTGGAATCCGGAAACGGCTGGTAGGGACTGACTTCAGCGACTACGACAACGCCGCTTCCTCCCTTGGTTGGAGAGCTGACGGATTCGATTTGGTAGCTCTTTACGGGGCCGTAAATTCCGTTCCCGCCCCAATCATCAAGAAAATCCTTGTAGGGATAGTGTTTTGGTTCCGCTTGCCACAGTTTATATGCGAGCTCCGTATTTCCTGCACTCAGGGCGTCAAAAAAGCGGCTGGCGGCGCTACGCTCCGGGATGTGAAGGTAACCGAAGACGAGCCACCAAGTTGCAGCGCCGGCCAGAACCACGCCTGCAATCATCATGATTGCGTACCGCCGCATCTTTGCGTGCGGGTCTTCGCTGGTTGAGTCAAATAATCCCATTCGCCCCCTCAGAGTTGCCGCTTGAACAATGTGATGCAGAGACTGATAAACACCACGGAGAAAGCTAACAGAACTCCGACATCGCTGTAAATGCCCGCGAAGCCCGTGTTTTTCAAGAGCAGGTTTTTCAGGGCGTGAACCGCGTATGTAAATGGGTCCACGGTGGAGATCCAGCGCAGCCAAAACGGAAAACCTTCCCTCGGATAGATTGCGCCGGAAGGGAAAAACAGCAAAACGTTGAGTACGCCGAAAATTGCGCGGGGGACGAGCGGGTCGCTCACGCGCACCATCAGCAGGAACATCAGGCTGATCATCGCCAGGGCCGTTGAGCCGAGGACGATAACAAGATAAACGAGCCGGACGGGATCCCATAGCCGATCGATTCCGGCGAGAAGGCCCCCGACCAGCGTGATGGTAAGCCCGGCCATCAGGCCCTTTATCGCTCCGGAAAAGACGAGCCCCAGGATCAAGTCCGCCTTTCCGATGGGTGTAACGAGGTAACCTTCATGCAGTCCCCGCGCCTTGTCGTCAATAAAAGTGATGCCGCCGCCGATCATCGCGACCACAAAGATCGCAATCGAAACAGAACCCGCGAGCAAGTACTTGATGTACTCGATGTAGGGATAAACCTCGATCTGTTGGACGTCAATGAATGCGGGCAGGCGCTGGCCTGTCAGCAATCCCGGCGAGAACAGTTGTCCCGGCAACAAAGGGGGAGAGACAGGGCCGTTCAAATCCACCTGCATCTGTTGGATGCGCTCGAGCACGCCGCTCACCGTGAAGTTATCCGTATTGTCCATGATGAAGGCGATGCGCGGCCGGTCATTCTTGAGCACGCGGCGGGAAAAATCGGGCGGAATATCCACAATTGCTTTGACGAAGCCGGCCCGGAGGTCAGTCATTGCGTCCGTCAGGTGGTCATACTCATAAAGATGGAACGTCTGAGGACCGGTTATGATGCCATTCAGTCGCTCGCGAACGAGTCTCGCCTCACTCTTGCGATCTTCATCCACAAGAGCGACATGGACATTCTTGATTTTCCCCCCAAAGGCGTAGCCGAGCACGATGAGCTGCATCAGGGGGAAGACCATGGAAGTCATCATCAATGCGGGGCTGCGAAAGAATTTCCGCATATCGCGTTCGATGATGGCGAAGATCCGATAGAGCTTCATTCAGAGTATTCCCCGGCCCCACTGATCATTTGTAGAGGTGCTTAATGTCCAGGCGCGCCCCGCTGGCAATTTCGTCACGCAATTGCCTGCCTGTGTAATGCAGGAAAACATCGTCAAGCGTCGTTCCCTGCACGGAGACGCGGTGGATGACAACACCCTTTGCTCGCGCAAGGTCCATGAGTGCGCCAACCAGCGCAGGGCCGTCGTGTGATGAGATGTGAATCACGCCATTCTGATCTTTTACGTCAATCACGGCTGGAAGCCGGTGGAGCTGGTCGAGCCAGTCCGCCGGCGCTCCGCTGAATTCCGCCTCCACAACCTCGGTGCCGGGAATCGAATCCTTTAGTTTGGCCGGCGTGTCGAGGGCGGCGAGTTTGCCGTGGTCCACGATGGCAATGCGGTCGCACAAGCGGTCCGCCTCGTCCATGTAGTGCGTCGTGATCAGCATGGTCAGCCGCCGCTGCTCCTTGATCTTGGTCAGCATCTCCCA
>JBGPHM010000077.1:0-13033 GCA_041484365.1 Terriglobia bacterium
AACTCCATGGCTGCAGTTTTGGAGCAGCCGGATGATACGAACCTTCCTGGCGCCTCCGATCAGCGTGGTGGATCTGCGGCCCGCGGACGCGTTCAATCAGGGACACGTGCCTTTTGCGCTGAACATCTCTGCAGACGTGTTCAGGAATAACATCGCCAATCCCGGCAAGCTGGCTGAAATTCTGGGGCCAGCCGGCGTCAATGCGTCTGACGAAGCGGTCATAATTTCAGGCGCAGGGTTGACCAAAGACTCGGCCCTGGCCTACGTAATGCTGGAAAGACTGGGACAGACAAAAGTATCTGTCTTCATGGACTCCATGGATAAATGGACAAAACTTGGTTTCACCCTGGCAAAAGATGCAACGGTTGTGGGCCCCCACAAAGAACCCCACGACGGATCCATAGTTCCCGCGGTTTATCCTGCCAATTTCCGCATGGAAGTGATCATCGCGGACGCGAAGAGCACACAGGGCGTTTATCCCAAGGTGTTTATCGCCTCGGGCAGTGATGTGCCGGCGAAAGCTCCGGACGGCAAAGTGGTTCATGTCCCGTACACGGACCTTCTGAATGCAGACGGCACGCCCAAAGCCGCGAAAGATATCTGGACCATCCTGGCCAAGGCCGGAGTCCCCAGATATGCGGAGCTTGTTTGCTTCTCCGATGATCCCGGAGAAGCGGCAGTCAATTATTTTATCCTGAAGCTGATGGGCCTCCCGGACGTAAAGGTGCTGATAAACTAGCGCGGGTGGCCCACACGTGACATGTCAAGAATGTTTTGGGTGCCCCAGGACGCCGGTTTCGCGTCTGGGGTTTTTGACTTTTGAGATTTGGTTCTAGATTCTTCTGCCACTCACTTTTGGCATGATTCTTAATTCAAAAACCCCACACGTAACCACGACGTGTGGGGCACCCACCACACCCAAACCTCCGCATTCTAACGCTCGGGTGAGTTACAACAGTGGTATTCTTCGATTGTGAATCAGTGGAGAAAAGCTCCGAGCGGCCTCCGGGCCACCCGTCCCGGACACTGGTACAAACGACACGACTAACATTCAACAAACAGAAAGAATTATGAAAGCCTGCGGCTTTTAGGCAGAGGGGAATGGACTCAATCCACAAAGCGTGTGCGTCGTTCTTGGTGATTGTCACGTTCGGGCTACATATAGAGGCGCCCAATCCTGCCCCACCGCAAACAACAAACGACGAGGGAAAAGGTATGGAGCTTGCCCTTACCATCGAAAGTCACAAATCTTGTAATGCTGATGACCAACTGTATTCAGAAGTATTTGAAGCAGTAGGTCAGTTAACGAATCGGAGTAAGCAGACGCTAACTGTGTTTCTCGGGGTTGAATATCCCAGGCGTATGCGAGTGGCTCATTCACTTGAGGACATGGTCGCAGGCAGATTTGAAGCTGTGAATTATGCCCATGTTCTTCCAGCCAATAAATCAGGAGAATACATGCTTGGAAGCGACCCATCCAAGCAGAAGAAGGTAGTTCTCAAACCCGGGCAGTCTGTGTCGATCAGAGACGACTTCGCGCTTGTCATCTATAAGGTGGACCCACCATCGTTCTCCGGAACAGTTGGCGCAGGTGATCATTATGTTCAAGTCGAAACGAACTTCAAATTGACTGGCCCCGCTCCCACTGAGGGCACGGTTAAGCAAACGGGCAAGCCTGCCAAATTTCACTGGGTCACAGTTCGCTCCGAGCCAGTCAGAGTCACAGTGCCCACCACACCTACTCTACAAAAGTGTGACTGACGGGTGTGGAGGGGGACGCGTGGGCAGGTGGCACAGACGTAGGACACTAGAGAGGTTTTGGGTGCCCCAAACGCCGACTGCGCGTCTGGGGTTTTTTGGCTATCACTGACTCGCGATTGAAGACAGAAAACCCCCACACGTAACTACGACGTGTGGGGCACCTGCTCCGACCTCTGTGTGACACAACAGGCCTTCCGTCGCTTGGCTGATGGACTCCCTGGTGTGCGTCAACTCTCCACCGGTGGCGCTCTACCGAGCCTTTAGGTACCCTGAGTGAATGGAAAAGAAGAAGCAGCATTTAATTCCGAACTGTTATCTAAAGGCTTGGTGTGATCCGTCGACCCCGGACGGTCAGGAACCTTATATCTGGATCCATCCCGCTGGAGGCGGTGAGCCTAAACGAAAGTCGCCGCGAAAATCATTTACCGAGACGGACCGATACACAATTGAGTCAGGCAGTGGCGATCGTGACCTGCGTGTCGAGGACACCCTTGCCAACATCGAAACCAGATTTGTGCGCATTCGTGAACAGCTTGAGGCGGTTCACCAGATTCCCGCAGACGATCATTTCCTGCTGTGTGCTTTTGTAGCAGCTATGTGCAGCCGTACAAAGCGTGCCGGGGATCAATTGACGAAAGTCTGGGATAAGGTTCGCTCGCAGGCCAGCCGACTGGCTCATGCACAGGGAAGGAAACTGAAATCACTGCAATTAGATGATCTCGTCCACAACGCAAGTCCGCGTTGGGTGGAAGCCACCCTTAGTGTCCTGACGCCAATGCTCTTTCAAATGCGTGCTGGTATCTACTATGCCGAGAGTCGCGACGCTTTCATCACGTCTGACAATCCGTGCGTCTGGAATGACACTGATAGCCTTCGGAGGCCGCCGGCACTTCGCAATCCCGCGCTGAACTATCCAAACATCCAGATTATCTTGCCTCTGAGTCCGAAGTCGGTGTTGCTTCTGACGCACGATGCGAGATACGCGGGATATTTCCGGGCTGACGAACAATTCATAAATGAAATTAACAGGTTAACCCGTTTCTTCTCGCACGAGTATTTTGTGACTCAAGACGGTCGAACTAATAGCATATGGTTCGAACAACGTGATCTCCCTATGGATGCTTGGGAGAATACGGCTGAAGGCAAATCCTCCATGGCTCTCGGGGAGAAGTATAGAGAGATGGAGGAAAAGTCCCGAGCTGAGAGGGCGACTACAGAGCCTGATCCGAGCTAGACCCTTTGATGATGAGAAAGATGGACGGCGGGTGGCCAATCCTTTGCGGCACGCAAAGGGTGGGGCCTTACAGATCTCATTTTTTCGGCCAGCGTAAATGGACTTCACCTATCCTGGTAATTGCCGCAACAAACGGCGGCGCGATCCTGCGGCAGAGCTTCCGCATTTTTGGAAGGGCGAGCGCCAGCGCAGCCGCCATATCTTGCCCGGACATATTGCCGGAGGCAAACACGAACTCCCGGACGGCATTTCTTTGAAGCGCCCTTTTCTCCAGAAAGTTATAACGGAGCTGCTTGTCCGTTGTGAGCAGAATCCAGCCATTCTTTCCGACAAGCGGCAACCATGTTTCGTCGGGCACGCCGCGAGAGAAATGAGCAAGGTGCTGTTCGCAGCGCACACCAATCGTTTTCAGGGTTTCGAGAATGGCAGCAGAATTACAGAGGTTTTCGTCGAGATAAAGAGTGAATTCTTCAGGCTGCGGCGGGGAGCGCTTGCTCCCACCGGATGGCTTCTTCGACCTGTTCCGGCTTGCAGTCATATTCGCGTGCGAGGTCCACAACGGATTCGCGTGCGCGGAATCGCGACGCGATTATAGCAGTAGAGATACCTGTACCCGCGAGTACCGGCTTCCCGAAGCCGACCATCGGATTGATCTCAATCGTTTTCGGCTCCGAGAGTCCTGGTTGCGTCACAAATGGGAAGAATCGAAAGAGTCCTTCGGGATCAACGGCCACCCTTTCCAGGTGCATGTGATAGAAGTCCAACCCCATTTGGCCATTCTGCGACACATTGATGACCCTATCCAACTTTTCAATAAACAAATCTCTTCGGTCGGTCAAAAAAACCTGGCTGATCAAAGGATGGGGCTGTGGGTAATCTTTGCTTAGATTCCGCAAAGCGCTCCGCACCTTTGGAACTCTGAGATTGTAGATTTTCCTCATTCCCGCGAGGGCATGGCATTCAAGCAAATTCAGAAAAGAAAGTCTCACCGGGTCCGTTTCCGCAGGCTGAATTATCGGAGGCATGTTTCGGAGGCCCTTGAGCCAGTAGCGCAAGGTCTGGTAGGGAACCTTTAGATAGACTGCGGCCTCGGTAACCCCGTACGCGGGTTCTTCATAAAGTTTGTTATATGGCGCGGTCACGAAGGCAGCCCTTTCATGTCTCCAATGTCTCCATTAATACTACCACTGCTAGCTTTCATGCAATCGATTGCTTTTTCGACGGAGACATGAAAGCAAGCAATTCTTGGCTTGCATTCCCTCTCATTGAACAACACTTTCGCAATTCCATTCGAATAACTTTCAGAGCTTTCTCCGAAGTTTCTTTGATTCTCACGCAATTACCTATTGACAAACATTCTCATCTATGGCAGCATTGTCCATAACGTAGCCTTAGCATTCGGCGGTCAAACCCTTGAATCGCCAGCAAGCGTTGCGAGAGAGCCATGCTTCGATGCTTTCGGAAACAACGCACAACGTCGCCCTTTCTTTCCTCTTTCTAACTCCTTTGTTTTCCATTTCATACGAACTTGTCGTCCCTAACCACCAGTGTTTTCTATCACTTGCGAACAAACCTGCGGATGCCCCGAAAAGACCCCAACGTTTTCTATCACTTACGAAGCCATTTTCCGGTAACTACATGTGTTTTCTATCACATGCAAAAAAGTGGGGTGGGGGGTGCACGGGGAATGCGTCTCCGGTTCATGGATCCCGATGCTTCTTATCGGGAAGGGGAGCCGATCCCCTGGAGGCTCAGATCCTGATTACAGCGGCCGGGTGCCCCACTCGTCGTAGTTACGTGTGGGGATTTGCTGCTTCGCGGCGGTTTATCAGCCGCCAAAAGTCATTCGCGCGAGTTCCTCTTTCAATCGCTTTCTTTTCTTCGGGTCGGTGGTTTCCGTGAGCTTGCCGGCCAGCGCAAAGAATCGCTCCTTCTCTACTTCTTTGGATTGGAGGCCGGCCTCGATGAGGTCCACAAGAACACGATTCGCGCTTGTCTTTTGCTTTTCCGCCAGCGCGCGCACGCGCCGGGCAACGCGCGAAGGGATTGAGACACTTTGACGGACTGATTTTTCAGATTGAGCCATGATGCTGCAAGTATACACCACAGTGCACCAGATTGCACCAAGTGCGTCGAACGCGGGTGCCCCACTCGTCGTAGTTACGTGTGGGGATTTACTGCTTCGCGGCGGTGAGGACGGCGGCGCCGGGGCGACCGAAGGAGTAATACTCGAAGCCGAGCGCTTCCATCTTCACGGGGTCGAGAAGGTTGCGGCCGTCGAGGAGCAGCGGGCGAACCATGGAGCGCTTGATGCGCTCCCAATCAAGCGCCTTATATTCGGGCCACTCGGTGAGAATGAGCAGCGCTTCGGCGCCCTTCGCAACATCGTAGGGATCGCCCGAATAGCGCACGTCCGGGAAGAGGACGCGGGCGCGCTCGATGGCCTGCGGGTCGGTGGCGGCGAGGCGTGCGCCTTCGGCGCGGAGACGTCCGATCACTTCGATCGCGGGCGAGAAGCGGATGTCATCGGTATTGGCCTTGAAGGCGAGGCCCAGCGCACCGATTTGCTTGTCCTTGACGATCCACAGCGCGTGGCGCACGCGCTCGACGAAGGCGTCAATGCGGCGCTTGTTGACGCGCTCGGCTTCCTTGAGCATGGCGAAATCCACGCCGGATTTTTCGGCCAGGCGGATGAACGCCTGCACGTCTTTCGGCAGGCAGAAGCCGCCGAAGCCGATGCCCGCACGCAGGAATTGCGGGCCGATGCGCGGGTCCATGCCCATCGCGCGCGTAACTTCCTCGATGTTTGCCCCGAGTTTTTCGCAGAGGTCGGAGACGAGATTGGCGTAGGAAATTTTCAGCGCGAGGAAAGAATTGGACGCGTGCTTAATCAGCTCGGCGCTGTTGATGGTGGTGACGACGAACTTTGCGGGCGCGAGCGGCGGGCATTTGTCCGCATGCACGGGGCATTTGAAACTGCCGTCAAGAATCGGCTGATAGATTTCGCGCAGCAGGCGCTCGCTTTCGGCGTCCTCGACACCGATGACGATGCGGTCGGGATGGAGGAAATCATAAACGGCGGTGCCTTCGCGCAAGAATTCCGGATTGGAGGCCACGCGGAATGCCGCGCCGTGATTCTTGCCGTACACATAGAGCGCACGCTTGACCTGCTGGCCGGTCTGCACGGGGACAGTGCTTTTTTCAACGATGAGCTTGGCCGACCACGCAACGGACGCGATGACGCGCGCAACGTTTTCGATGGCGCTGAGGTCGGCGTCGCCATTTTCGAGCGGCGGAGTGCCGACGCAGATGAAGATGGCGTCGCCGGAATGAACGGCCTCGGCGACGGTCGCGGCAAACGAAAGTCGCCCGGCCGCGCGCGCTTCGGCGATTACCTTGTCGAGATGTTCTTCGTAGATGGGAATCTCGCCGGCGTTCAAGCGGCGAATCTTTGATTCGTCATTGTCGCAGCAGGTGACGTGGTGGCCGATGCCCGCAAGGCAGGCTCCGGAAACCAACCCTACATAACCACAGCCGATGACGGTGATGCGCAAGCTCAATCCTCTTTCCGCGAAGAAGCAGGAAGCCCCGGGAGCATTTTCGCCGAAGCGGAGCGCGGGCGAAAGAGATATTCCACAAGAAAGTTCATGCGAGGCAACGCGCTAGCAAAAGTCTAAGAGCGCGCGGCCGGAGCGAGCGAACCGCGCATCAACAGGCCTCGCATCCCCAGGAGAAGCAGCCGCGGCTGATTTCTGCAGATGTGCCAGAGGACGCGCGCGGCTTCGTCCCGCGTATACACGCTGAGCGACTGCTTCGCGGTGGAGTTGAGAAGATCCACGAGGCGGCTGTAATCGGGCTGCTGGAAGCGATGAAGCGCGCGGCGAATCAGTAGATGCAGGCCGAGCTCGCGGCGAAGAGCGGCGAGCTTGGGACTGCGGCCGCCGTTGAGGATGGCTTCGGCAACGCCCTCCGCCCCGCGTATGCCGGTGACGATGCCGCCGATCGTGGTGACCTTCACCTGGCCCGCTGCGTCGCCGACAAGATAGACCTCGCCCGCGCCAGCGGCCCGCTTCACGGGTACCCAACCGGTATAAACCGGAATGCGTCCGCCCTGAAAGCTGATGGGATCGAAGTGCTTCTTCTCTAGGAACCGTTCGAGCGCAAGTCGGGTGCGCGCGCCATCTTCACCGATGATTCCGAGCGCGCCCTGTCCATCAGATTCCGGAATCAGCCAGTAGAAATAAGGCGTGTCGTCGGGGACAAACCAGACGCGAACGGTGCCCGCGGGATAATCGGATGGAAGACGCACGATCGCCTGAACGAGCGGCACAGTGGCCTGGCGCGGCCAGCCGCCAGCTTCCGCCACTTTGCTGTTCGCGCCATCGGCGCCGACGAGCGTGCTTGTTTCGTGCGCTTGCTGGCCGCCGCCATTGTTGGTCGTCTCGGTGAGCAGACGTACGCCCCGTTGCGTGCCCTCGAGGCCGACAAATTTACGCCCGAGGTGAATACTCACTCCATCCGATTGCGCTTGCGCGGCGAGGCTGCGGATGAGAGCGGCGCGTTCGATAATGAGGTCGGGGCGCTTCAGATCCACGGTGGCGGCGCGGCCGTCGGTGAAGAGCTCGAAGCGGCCGACTTGATTTAGAACCGAAGATTCTCCAGCCGCGCCGAGGATGTCGCGCATGTGGCTGGTGACGATAAGGGTGCGGCGAATGGGATCGAGGCGCTCGGCGCGCTCGAAGAGATCGACGCGCGTCCCACGGCGAGCCAGCAGAGAGGCCGTATAGAAGCCCGCTACCGAGCCGCCAACAATTGCAACGGTTTTTGAGGCAACGTTTGCCTGCGCCACCGTTCCCCTTTCAATTTTTGCCGTCCTTCACCGAGAAGGTGAGCAAAGGCGGCGCGGTGCGACGAAGTTGAGCGTGAGTATAACTGAATCGCGGAGCCGGGCAAACAAAAGTCGCCGAAAAACAGAAGCTCAGCGAAGCCTAACGGGGAACAGAGACTTTCTTGTGCTGGCGTTCGTATGGTGCGCGCTCAAGCAGAAAAACGGCGATACCGATGGCGGCAAGCGTTGCTCCGCCGAGAAAATATGCGCCGGTGATCGAGAGTCTTCCGAGCAGGAGAGCAAGGGCCCCGGAGATGAACCCGGTGACGTAGAGCGCGAGTACAGCTCCGCGCTGTCCGAGACCTAGATTTGCGAGGCGGTGCGAGGCGTGGTCCTTGCCGGGCGTGGCGAATGGAAGAAGCCCGCGGCGTGACCGGGAAACGGTAACGAGCAAAGTGTCAAAAATTGGCACGCCGAGGATCAAGAGGGGCACCATCCAGCTAATGCGGTGATGAAGATTTTCAAACCGCATTTTCGCGCCGAGCGCAGCCATCAGAAAACCAAGCAGCATCGCGCCGCCATCACCCATGAAGATTTTTGCGGGCTTGAAATTCCAACACAGGAAGCCGAGTGCGGCCCCCATCACCGCCGCGGCGAGGGTCAACACGAGTGACTGGCCTTCCCAATACGCATAAGCCGCGAAAAAGAATGATGCGATTGAGGCGATGCCCGCGCAAAGCCCGTCCATGTGATCGAATATGCTGAACGAGGCAGTGATGCCGACGACCCAAAGTATTGTGAGTGCGCCGTCGGCCAGTGTGGCATTGGGGCCCGGACGAAACGTCTCAAAAAACAAAACGCGCACACCGGACGCGAGGAGGATCAGCGCGGCCGCGGGCATACCGAGGAATAGTTTGACCTGATGATGGAGCAGTCCGCTGTCGTCCATTACTCCGACGAGGCCAACGAGCGTGGCTCCGAGAAAAATACCGATGGATTGCGAGCGAATGGAAGGCGGCATCGCAATTAGGAGGGCGATGACGACGGCGCAATACATTGCAAGTCCGCCCAAGAGCGGCATCGGAGTGAGATGAACTTTGCGCGGGCCGGGATGATCCACCATGCCGACGCGAAGAGCCAACTGACGCACGGGAACCGTGAGAAGGAGTGAGGCCATCAGCGCGATACCGAAAGCGAGAACGCCAGAGGTCATTCGATGGTTCCCGTTCGCCGCACGGACTCTCTCCTAACGTGTTGTGAGCTGGCTGTTCAGAAGCTTGGCGACTTGCTCGCGGTCTTTGGTAGCAAAATACCAGTCCATTGTCCGCTTCAAGCCTTCCCGGAAGGCATACTTCGGCTCCCATCCAAGAAGTTTCTTCGCAAGCGAATTATCCGCAACGCGATTGAGCGGGCCCGTGGGCATATTCGGCAGCAACTTAATCTTCGGCTTGACACCGGCAAATTCGCAGACCATGTTCACGGCGTCAATGACGCGCACACGTTCCATGGTGCCGAGGTTTACGGCAGTACCATCGTCAATCTTTTCGCCGGCAAGGATGGTTCCCTCAGCGATGTCATCAATGTAAGTCCAATTGCGAATTTGAGTGCCGTCGCCCCAGACTTCAAAGGGATCCTGCTTAATGAATGCGCGTGCGATCATGGCGATGACGGCGTGATTCTCGACCCCACGGGGACCGTAAACCGTGAAGTATCGGCACGACGCGGCCTTCATCCCGTGCTCACGCGCGTACGCCTGGAGAGTGAACTCCGCCATGAGCTTCGCCCAACCGTACATGTTGTCCGCGTCGTTGGGGCCTTTTGTAAGGTCTTCGGTGAGGTAGATTTCCTTCTTGGTGTCTGACTGCATGAAATTCGGATAGACGCAACCGGAAGACGCAAAGACAACTTTCTTCACCCCGGCCTTCAATGATTCGGCGAAGACGAGTCCGTCGAGAAAAAAATTCGACGCGGGCCCAGCTTGATGCAAATCGACATAGCCGCGGCCACCATGGTCGGCGGCGAGATGAATAACGGTGTCAATTCCCTGCACTGCCGCGCGTGTGACGCCGGGCTCGCGGAGATCCGCCTGTAGGAATTCAATCTTGCCGCTCGCAAGATGGCCACGAATATTCTCGATGCGCCCACTCGTAAGGTCGTCCACAACGCGAATCTTGGCGCCGCGGTCAATCAAGCGGTCAGCGATGTTTGAACCGATGAAAGACGAACCGCCTGTAATCAACACACTCCGCCCAGACCAATAACCATTTCCCGTCATTCCTGGATGACCCCCTCGATCAGGTTAAGGAAGCGATTCAGCTCAGCAAATTTATCATAGTTGTGCGCGATGGCTCTGGCACGATGTGCCATGTCTGCAACACGCTCGGGTTGCGCGGCGAGGTCACGAATTGCTTCGACGACGGCACCGGGGTCGTCGGGATCCACGACAACGCCGCAGCCTGACTCGGTGATAATGCGCGCGACGTCGGTCTCCTGCGTGGACACGGCGAGCACAGGCTTGCCAGCGGCAAGAATTGGGTAGAGCTTGCTCGGCACGATGACTCCCTCGAGTCCCCGTTTAACGGTGATGATGTGGACGTCGCCCGCAGCGAGGACATAAGGAATATCGCCCGCGGGGCGGAAAGGAAGAAAACGGATTGCTTGTATACCTTCGGCTGCCGCAGCAAGGCGAGCCCTCTGCGCACCTTCACCTACAAATACAATTCCCTGTCCAGCACCACCAAGCCTGCGTGCGGCTTCAATAAGGGTGTCCCACGCTCCATAGAAACCAATGTTGCCAGCATGCACCGCGACGAATTTGAAACCGCTGCGGATTTCTTGTGTGACTGAATTTTCTGGGTCAGGCAATTCCGCAGGGACGGTGACGCCGTCGCGGACGACGGAAATGCGGTTGGGGTTGACGCCTTTTTTGATGATGCGCTCGCGCATGTCGTCTCCCAGAACGATTACGCGCGTAGCGCGGCGCAACGCCCAGCGGTGCACCCGCTCCCAAACCCGGGCGGTGAGTCCCGGATGCATAATGTCGCCGCCAACAGCCATGTCCGGGTAAAGATCGCGAATGTTATACATGAAGGGGCGGCCAGTAAGCGTCGAGATGATCGCGCCGGCGATTCCCGCGATCGGCGGGTCGGTCATGGTCAGAATGACGTCCGAGCGAATCATGATTGCACGCGGGATAGCAAGGATGAGGTAGGTGAGATAGTTGGTCACCCGCCGAAGCATCTTGAACCGTGGAAACGAAGTGGATCCGACTCGCTCGACAGTGATGTTTCCGTGGGTTTCGCGTCGCAACAGACGCCAGGGAAACTTCTCAGTGGGATCGTAAGAGGGACGCCCTGCAATGACCGTGATGCGATGCCGTGAGGCAAGAGTCTCGACAACCATCGCTGCCATCTTTGCCGTGGCGGAGGTATCGGGCGGGTAGTACTCATTCAACAGTAGGATATGCACGCTGTGGTTTGCCCGAGCCTCCGTGGATCACAAGTTACCGGATTCGCGTGGAACTTAGTATAACTTCCTATCGATTTGGCACGACTTCATCGTTGGTCCTCGTTGCTTACCGATGCCTCCCACTCTCCGCTATGAAATTGAGGTCGGTTAATCACGACCCAAGAACAGTTCCAAGTGGCGTGGTCTTGCGTCCATCTAATGCTTGCGTCTGGATCAAATCATTCGCGTTGTCAAAAGTGGTTTCAACTCAGGGCGCAATAGTCCGCAGATCGAATAAAAGGTGAAACTGGATTTACAGAACCGAGATCAGCGTGGAACGAATCGATGGCCAAGACCATGCCTCGCACACATCAGATTGAATGGCTGCGTCGGGGCATAAAACGGAAATGATTTGTCCACATTGGGTACTAGCTATCTCGAACAGCCCAAAGTCCTGGGTCGATCCTTGGCGACCCCAATTACGCACTGTAATTGATTGAAAAGAAAGCACTTACCTTCAATAATTAGGGGTTCTCTTTTGGGAATTGGCTTCCCAAATGCCACTGTCCAAGAAGTGTTGGGGTGCGTCCTCTAGTACTAGGAGCATATTGTTGTACAGTTCCCTGCTAGTTCGTCAACGCAGTCGCTTGAGTTGTGCCCTTCAGAATAGGCAGCACGGGCACTCTCTGCGATTGCTTTCCTTCGTTTTTTATTCGCTGGCTTTCTTTCTATCGGGCTGTGCGGGCGGTGGCGGCAACCCACAGGTTAATCCTCCTCCACTCGCTGTATCGTCTTTGAGCATAAACCCCACGAGCGTAACTGGTGGGACTTCCGCGACAGCGACCGTCGCGCTAAATGGATTTGCGCCGGCGGGTGGAGTTCTCGTTTCACTTTCAAGTAGCTCATCATCATCAGCGACAAGCCCTTCCGGAGTGACGGTTCCTTCGGGCGCAAGCTCCGCCACGTTTACCGTGACAACTTCAGCGGTGAGTGTGTCAACGCAAGTCACACTTTCCGCTAGTTTCAACGGTGTCCAAACCGCGGTACTTACCGTGATGCCGTCAGGGGCCGCTTTATCTTCTGTGCATGTCAATCCAATTCTTGTTGTGGGCGGATCCTTTTCAACCGGAACGGTGGTCTTGAGTGCAGCGGCGCCTGTGGGCGGCGCAGTCGTGACACTCACAGGCAGCAACACTGCAGCTGCCGCCGTGCCTGCAAGCGTGACTGTGGCGGCCGGTGCCACCTCCGCGACGTTCACTGTAACAACTTCAGCAGTAAACACTTCGACTCAAGTTACGTTGACGGGTACTTACAACGGAAGTCAGACCACTTCGCTCGCGATCAACCCGCCGGTGATCTCCTCGGTCTCGGTGAACCCAGCGAGCGTGACTGGTGGAACGGGATCGACCGGGACGGTGATGCTCAGTGGTGTCGCACCAGCGGGTGGCGCAGTGGTGACACTCACGAGCAGCAATACTGCAGCGGCCAGCGTTCCAGTAAGCGTGACCGTGGCGGCTGGCTCTACCTCTGCGACGTTCCCAGTCACAACACTCTCTGTGGGAACGACGACGCAAGTGACGCTGACAGGTACTTACAATGGCAGTGAGAACGCCTCGCTCACCGTCACCCCCCCGGTGATCTCCTCGGTCTCGGTGAACCCCACCAGCGTGACCGGTGGAACGGGATCGACCGGAACAGTGGCCTTGAGTGCCGCGGCACCTGCGGGCGGCGCGGTGGTGACACTCACGAGCGGCAACACTGCA
>JBGPHM010000078.1:0-12928 GCA_041484365.1 Terriglobia bacterium
CTTGCGGGCCGTTTCCACGCCGGGATACATCTCAAACAGCTTGAAGGTGCTTATGGTTGATTTGCTCATGTACGGCATTGTACCTTACTCCCTTGAGGGAGTCAAGTATATAATTCCCATCTTTTTGTAAGAGTAGTGCAACAAAGGACTTACAGCGAAAAGGTGCGGTAAGAGTAGCGCAACAAAGGACTTACGGTGATTCATGTTTAGTACACTAAGGATATTAGATTCAATCACTTACGTTTTTGAGGTTGCAATGCCCCGTAAGAGTGTGTGCCTAAAGGACTTAAAGTCGTTTAGAATCATACTCTTACAAGGAGGCCTCAATACAGGTGATTTTCGCTTCCGGCAGGGGCGACTTTTCCCATTTTGGAACTCAATTCGAAGCGGTTGTCGCAGTCTGCAATGGAGATTACCACAGAGTTATAGAGAAAGTCAATGGAAAAATGCGACCGGCAGGATTTTGTACAAAACAGAATGGTGTGGGTTGAACAACCTACGAGTCGCGCCCAGTAGGATCGGCTATCCTGTTAGTTCTTTTGCATCAAATCGGCGCCCCTACAGCGCGGGTCGGGGGTGGGCGAGGCGGACAACATTGTGAATGAGTTCTCGCCTTGCGATATTTGGTAGTAGGTGTGAATGTCGGGGTCTTGATTGGCCTCGACTTGAAAATGCGTTAAGCTATCGGAGCAACTGCGGACTGCGCCGTAAGTTATGTCCGGCCAAGGTCGGAGTTTTGGATTTCTTAGAGCGTCAAATCTCGCGTGTTCCTCTTGCAAACTCTTCGCATTCGCTGCGGCAATCCAGTGCCCAGCATCGCTCCAGTCTGTTAACAGCCATTCATCGACGAAGTCGCGCCCGTTCATGGCAACTGGTTGCACACGTTGTACGGTTGTGCCATCGACGCGATAACGGTAGATACCGGGCCTTGTCATGATTTCGACGTCAATGCTCCCTTGTTCCACCCGAATCTCGAATCCATTTGGCCTTGCCTTCATGACAGGGTCTTTGTCTCTCACGTAGCCGGTTTCCTTATGAAAGATGACCTGTGGATGCGAAGAGTCCTCGGCCGGCTCGATCACATCCAAGTCGAATGCACTCCAGCGAGACGTGCACCAAGGGCTTCCGTGAGCCACAACGACGAGCCACCCGGCAGGTGCTTCGCCGGGAAGTACGGTGTATTTGAAGAAGTCTCCGAAGGCGCCTGAAACCTCATCGTAATTGCCGCTTTGCCAGCGCAGTGTTTGTCTCCAGTTTCCGTCCTGACGCTGAAATATCAGCAGCATCGCATCCATGCCGCAGTCCACGCCAAAACTGGCTTTCACGGCAATCATTCGAGGAATGGAATCGGGCCGAGTGACTCGAATCTGCAAATATGCGCCGTAGACTTGGTCTACTATCTCGGGCTCATCGCCTGTCACATTTTGCTGCGCAGGCTCCGGCTTGTTTGCTCCCAACAGTGAAGCCAATCCGGCTTCGATTTTCTTGGCGTCGACTGAGCTTGCAGATTCGCACCGCATGTATTCGGTCACAGCCGATGCCAGCGCGTCTTTTATCTTGCGGATTAGCTCCTGCATTGGAGGAGTGACCGTGGGGTCCATGCCACTACTTCCGATTTTTACCGCCAACAAACGAGTCTGAATAGATTTAGTCTCTTGAGCTGCGTTTTGGACCGCGCCCTGCGAGCAGTCTTGCGCAGCCGAAATTGGCGGAAATAATGCAAGAACCAGGAGCGCCGAGATGACAATTGAGCGCATCGCGATTTGTTCGCACTCTCTGATTGAAGATTATAGACCAGCCTCGTCGCGCAGACCATTAGATGAAGTGACTGGGCCTGCCGTAGTTTTGGGTAGATCGCGGTGTCAGACAATCATCTTCTTGGGGATGAGGGGCGATTGCTGGTCGGGCAGCGACTTGGAAGGCGGCTTGATTTCGGGGCGGAGATGGCTAAAGAGGAGTCGGCGGAGTCGGGAGCGATCTTCGAGGGTCATGGAGACGATTTCAAAGCCGACGCCGTGAGTGCGGACGTCTCGCATGAGCGCCTGCGCGACGATTCCACGCATACCGAGTTTGATCTTTATGGTGATGAGCGTGCCGGGCAGAATGTGACGGTCACACGCAGCCATCCCACCGCTGAGGCTCAATCCCTTGATTTCCATCCTCGCGGATTCGGACGAAGAGGTAGCCAGCGCGGGAAGAGGTGGCGCAATCCGCAGCCGCTGGTAGCGGCGCTGGCGGTACCACTGCGAATCGGCGACGGCGTCGAGAGCAGGGAAACTGACCTGCCAACCCTCCAGCGCCGCGTGCGGGAGCGTGGTTTCGGCCACGCCAGAGTCAATCTTCGCCAGCGACTGTAGCGCGGCGATGCGCAGTTCATCCACGGAGGTGCGCAGCCAGTTGTGCTTCTGCTGGACGACGCGTTGCAGGATGTTACTTGCGGATACAGCGCGGAGCCTGCCAAGAGCTTCGATGGCTTTCAGCCGGAGGAATTCCGCTCCGGGTTCGTGAATCTCAGTTTCGGCGATTTGCATGAGCCGCGACACGATATCGGTGAGCCCGGAGCTTGCATCGCCGGACATCCCCATTTCGTCGAGCGCGAGCGTCTTGGCGAGGGGATCGAGCGAGCCGAAAATGCCGAGCAAGAGCGCGCCGCGCTCCGGTGCTCCCGCTGACGCGAGCACGCGAATGCAGCGATCCTGCGCGGCGAGCGGCCATTCCACAATGCGGCCCGCGAGCCATTGCTCAACGCTCTCAGGCTCGAGACGGCTCAGCAAACCCACGGCTTCCGCTGCATCCTGCGGCGCGGCGATGCGGACGGATTCCTTCAAATGCGTGACGGCTTCCGGGCCGATTTCACGCGCGATCATCACGAAGCGGTCATTGGCGGCTCTTTGCCCGGCGCGATTGAAGCGCGTGAGGATTTGCGCAATCGCAGCGTGCGGAAGCATGCGCAGCACGTCGGCGAGGCCCTCGGGGGAGTCTTCGACGGATTTGTTGGCGCGAATCACGGCTTCGATGAATTCGGGGAAGCGTTCTTCAATGCCGAGGCGCGGACGGATTTCCAGCGCCGCGGTGGGCCGCTGATTCTCGAGGCCTTCGAGCGAAATCAGGGCCTGCTGAATTGCCGGATAACAATGCAACGCCGCGGCTTCCTGAGACAGGCGAACGAAAGCGGCGGTCACGTGCGTCTGAATTTCGGGGTCGCGCTCAACGGTCATCTGCATACCCATCAGGCGGATGACGGCGATGAGCGCCTTCGTATCACCCGCATAAAGGTCGGCGAGTTCCGCCATGCCCATCGCGGTGCGGCGGCGGGCCTCACCTTCCGGACTGTGAATGCACGCGGCGTAGCGCGCAAGAATGTTTGAGGCGACGGAAGTTTCTCCGCGCGATTCGAGTTCCTTGCAGAAGCTGCGGACATTGCGCGCGGGGATGCACCAGGCGTCTTCGGAGAGCAGCACGCTGCGCTTGCCTTTCTCGGGGACCGAAGCCCAGAACTGGCGGTCGAGCACGTCGGCGTGCGACTCGACTTCCATCCCGGCCTTGGCCATTTTATCTTCGTGCTGGCCGAGGATGGCGCGCAGTGAGTCAATTTCCTTGTTCATGCGCTCGAGAGTCTGGCGAACGGCGTTGACTTTCACTTCGCCGCGCTCGTAGCGGTCGAGCGCGAAGCGGATCGCGAGGTGCTCGGCAAGCTGGATGAGCATGGTGCGGTCCGGCTTGGCAGAAGGCGCTTTGGCGGCGAATGACGCGAGCGCCTGCCGCAACAATTCCTGATTGCTCGCGGGCATATCCGTCAATTGCCGCTGAAGGCCGAGGGTTCCGGCGGGCGTTGCCGAGGCATCCCCGATTTGGCTGCCGAGCTGAGTGAGTACCTTGAGTATGCCGAGCAAGTCATCTTCGCCGACGGCTTGCGATGCTGGCGAGCTCGGGCGCGCGAGCAAGGACGAAATCGAATTTGGTGGTTTCGGCGCGGCCGTCGGTGGTTGTGAGGATGCGTTCACACTAGAAGACTCGACTCCGCCACCGGGGCTTTCACGAACGATGTCTGCAAGAGGTTCGCCGCTGTAGCCTTCGCCGCCCGTGCCCGCCCCTGTGTGGCCCGACGGGCCCGCGTTCGCTCCCTGAGCGGCGGCGATCAATTGCAAAAGTTTTTGCGGGTCGGTAAGCCAGTTTTTTAGCTCATCGCTGCCCGCGCCAAGCGCGCTCGCGGTGAGCTGCGCGGCGGTGCGGACATCGGAGAACGCGGGGTCTTCCGCGACGAAACGAATTTCGTTGACGCGGATGCCGGTTGCGCCGGAAAGTGAGGCCTTCAATTGCGCGGCGAGGTCGGATGGTTTTGCGCCGCCGGCGGGGAATCCGCACACGAAGCGCGACAGTTCATCCTGCGTAACGCGTGGCGTGAAGGCCAAACTTGCGACGCCCGCTGCGGTGAGCAATTGTGCGAAGCTGCGCTCGACGGGCGAGCCGCCGAGCGGAATGCCGTCAAGCAGGAGCTGGCCATTCGCGGAGCCGAGGAGCAGACCCGTTTCGCTGCCGTGAGGCATGGCGGCGCGGAGCTCGTCCCACGCGGTGGCGAATTGCTTTTTGGCGCGGTCGTGGTCGAAGCCGTAAAGGCGAGTGAGTTTGAGCAGGATGTTGAGGCTGCGCACAAAGGCGCGGGCCGCCGTGACTTTGCTATCGGCGCTCATACGGATAGGAGGGCGCGCAGGCCCCCACTCAATTACGGTAAGCACCGCCCAGTCAATCGGGCAATGGTACGCAAGGGCAGTCGGTTGCGTTTTCGGCAACTTTCATGGGGAATTCGCCCGAATGCGTTGGCGTGGGGCGGAATTGGGCCGGCATGTGACGCGCCGGGCGCGCCTTGCCCGGTGCTGCGGCGCGGGCTATGATGATTCTTCGTCGCGCGCGCGGGACGCCGCATTCTTAGCCAAACAAAAGCAGAAGAGGAGCTACATGCCGCCAGCAGGTGGAGGGAATCCAGTGTCGGGAGGGCCGCAGCGACCGGGGCCGGGTGGACCGGGAATGCCGCCGCAGCCGCCGAAGATGCCGATTCCGGGCGTGAAATATCTTGTTGCGGTGGCGAGCGGAAAGGGCGGCGTGGGAAAGACGACCGTCGCGGTGAATTTGTCGCTGGCGATGACAAAGATGGGCGCGCGCGTGGGACTGCTTGACGCGGATGTGTACGGGCCGAACGTGCCGCTGATGCTGGGCACCACAGAGGAGCCGCGCGCAACGAGCGAGCGCACAATTCTGCCGGTGCAGGCGCACGGGCTGAAAGTCATTTCGATGGGGCTGCTTTCGCCGGGCGACAAGCCCGTGATCTGGCGCGGGCCGATGCTGCACAGCGTGATTCAGCAATTTCTACGGAGCGTCGAATGGGGCGAGCTGGATTACCTGGTGGTGGATTTGCCGCCCGGGACGGGCGACGTGCAGTTGACGCTGATCCAGACCGTGCCGCTTTCGGGCGCGGTGGTGGTGACGACGCCGTCGCTAGTGGCGCTGGCTGATGTGCGCAAGGCGATTGAGATGTTCCGGCAGGTGAACGTCGAAGTGCTGGGCGTGATCGAAAATATGAGTACTTTCGTCTGCCCGCACTGCGGGAAAAGCGTGGACGTGTTCGGTCATGGGGAAGGACGCAAGACCGCGGACGCGTTTGGCGTGCCGCTGCTCGGCGAAATTGAGATTGATCCGCGAATACGGATTGGCGGAGATACAGGGAAGCCCGTGGCGCTGCTCGGCGAAAATGCGCCGGAGGCGAAGAGTTCGTACGCGATGGCGCGGGCGGTGATGGCGCGGCTCGCGGAAGCGAGCGGGAGCGCGCCGGTGGTCGAGATATTGTAGATTACGAGCGGCGAGAGCTAGCCACTAACCACTAGCCACCCTGAACTATGAGCGAAGTGAAACAAATTCGAGCGATTAAGGGCGTGCGGGATATTTTGCCGCCGGAGTCGGTGGCGTGGAACCGCGTGGAGCGGGCTGCGCATGAGGTGTTCGCGGGATTTGGTTATGGCGAGATACGGCTGCCGATTTTTGAGCAGACTGAATTGTTTGCAAGGTCTGTTGGATTTGACACGGATGTTGTTGGCAAGGAAATGTACACATTCCCCGACCACCAGCTTTGGGATTTGGAGGCACTAAAAACGAATATTATTCTCCGGCGTCCTTCGATCGATCAGCCGCTGGCCATCAGTCTCTTCATTGAGCAACTTGACCAGTTGATTGGGAGAAGCACTGAAGCCCTTGAATTGGGGGAGATGCCAAGGACCTCTGATAATCAGAGAGCGCTTGAGCAGATTCGTGCCGGTCGAGATGTGCTCTGCCAATCTCTTGTACCGAAGACATCCACCATCGACCAGCCGCGGTTTGATTTGTATGTTCAGCACGTTCATACCAGTGCGGCCACACTCACGTTCGGTGAGCGCGTGTCTTTGCGGCCGGAGGCGACGGCGAGCGTGTGCCGGGCGTACATCGAGCACGGGATGCAGACGTTGCCGGGAAACGTGAAGCTCTATTACATGGGGCCGATGTTCCGGCGCGAGCGGCCGCAGAAGGGGCGCTACCGGCAGTTCTATCAGATTGGCGCGGAGGTGTTGGGGCAGTCGGACGCGCCGGGGATTGACGCCGAGCTGATCGAAATGCTGATGGCGTTTTTCGGGAAGGTGGGACTCGAAGGCGCGGCTCTGCAAATTAATTCGATTGGATGCAAGGAGTGCCGGCCGAAATATGTGGAGTTGCTGCGCGCTGAGCTGGTGAAAGTGAAAGACAAGTTGGGCGCTGACAGTCAGCGGCGGATCGAGACGAATCCGCTGCGTGTGCTCGACTCGAAGGTGCCGGAAGAGCAGGCGATTATCGAGAAGCTGCCGCGAATTTCAGAACATTTGTGCGCGGAATGCCGCGACCATTTCACGGAGGTGCGGCGGCAGCTCGATTTGCGCGGGATCGCCTACGAGCAGAATTGGCGGCTGGTGCGCGGGCTGGACTACTACATGCGCACGACATTTGAGATTACCGCGCCGGGACTTGGGTCGCAGAACGCGGTGTGCGGCGGCGGTCGGTATGACGGACTGGTGGAGTTGCTCGGCGGGCCACCGACGAAGGGGATTGGCTTTGCCATTGGCGAAGACCGGTTGATGCTGTCGCTGCGAAAGGATGTGACAGTCCTATTGGCTGGGGTTGGGATGAAGGCGACACCTGGCAACGTGAGTGTAAGTGTAGAAGATGCACGAGTGGACGTGTTCATCGTGTGGATGGGCGCGAGCGCGCAGGCTGCGGCGATTGCGCTGGCGCGGAAATTGCGCGATGCGGGGGTGAAAGTGGAAGTGCCCGCGGTGGAAATGAAATTCGGCAAGGCGCTGGGACTGGCGGATAAGCTCGGCGCGAAACGCGCGGTCATCATTGGCGAGGACGAAATCGCGGCGGGGAAGTTTACGGTGAAGCGGCTATCGGATGCGGTGCAAAAGAGTTTGAGCGAAGCGGAATTGGTTGATGAGTTGAAAGCGAGCTAACTGGGAATTGAGGGGCGGGAATTGCTTGATCCATTGGGAAATCTGAAGCGGACAAATTACTGTGGCGCGCTGCGCGGCGCGGACAAAGACCGCGAAGTCGTGTTGATGGGCTGGGTGCACCGGCGCCGCGACCTCGGTAACCTGATTTTCATTGACCTGCGCGACCGCGAGGGACTGGTGCAGGTGGTGTTCAACAAAGAGCATCAGCCAGCGGCGCACGCGAAGGCTGAGGAATTGCGCGGGGAATATGTCGCGGCGGTGCGCGGCAAAGTTGCGCTGCGGCAAAAGGGAAATCCGGAGCTGGCGACGGGCGAGATTGAAGTCATTGCGAGCGAGTTGCACATCCTGAATACCGCGAAGACGCCGCCTTTCCAGATTGAAGAGGAAGCGACGGCGAGCGAAGAGACCCGTCTGCGTTATCGCTATCTGGATTTGCGGCGCTCACGCCCGGCGCGCAATCTCGCGTTGCGCCACAAGGTCCTTCTCGAAATTCGCAAGGCGATGGACGAGATGGGCTTTTACGAAATCGAGACACCCATACTCACGCGCAGCACGCCTGAAGGCGCGCGCGATTATCTGGTGCCGAGCCGGCTGCATCACGGGCAGTTTTACGCGCTGCCGCAATCGCCCCAGCTTTTTAAGCAAATCCTGATGATTAGCGGGCTGGACCGCTATTTCCAGATCGTGCGCTGCTTCCGCGATGAAGACCAGCGCGCGGACCGCCAGCCTGAGTTCACGCAGCTCGACGTCGAGATGTCATTTCCAACGCAGGACTTGATTTTTGAAGCGCTCGAAAAAGTGATGGTGCGTGCGTGCGCGGTGGCGGACGTGAAAGTGTCCGCGCCATTCCGGCGCATGGAGCACCGCGAGGCGATTCATCGCTTCGGCAGCGACAAGCCCGATCTGCGCTTCGCGATGGAGCTGCACGACGTAACCTCCATCTTCCTGCCCGCGCGCGAGGTGATGCACATTGACGGCAACGTGTTCGCGATGGCGGCGACTGGCGCGGCGGTGTTTTCGCGCAAGCAACTCGACGAGCTTGCGGAGAAAGGGAAGGCGCTTGGAGCGCGCGGCGTTTACATCGCGAAGGTTGCGGCGGAGGGAGTTACTTCTGCGCTTGAAAAGAATCTTGGAGCGGAGGGGCTGCGGCAACTTGCGCACGCGACGGGCGCAAAGCCGGGAGATTTGATCGTTTGTGCTGCGGCTAAAGAGCATATTCCCGGTACGGAAGCCGCGGCGTTGATCGCGGGCCAATTGCGGCTGCATCTTGCTGAAAAACTTTCACTCATTCCCAAAGACCGCTGGGAATTCGTGTGGATCACAGGATTCCCGCTGTTTGATTGGAGCGAGACGGAAAAGCAGTGGGTGCCGGCGCAGCATCCTTTTACTGGAATCGTGGAGGAAGACCTCGCAAAGTTGGATGATCCGGAGCGGCGCGGCGAAATGCGCTCGAAGGGTTATGATCTCGTGCTGAATGGAGTCGAGCTCGGCTCGGGCAGCATCCGAATTCATCAACAGGATACGCAGTCAAAGGTATTTCGCGCACTTGGTTTGAGCGACGCACAGGCGAAGCAGCGCTTTGGATTTTTTCTTGACGCGCTGACGTATGGCACGCCGCCGCACGGTGGCATCGCGCTAGGGCTCGACCGCGTGGTGATGCTGCTCGCGGGCGAGAAGTCCATCCGCGAGGTGATCGCGTTCCCGAAGACCACCGCGGCGCAAGACTTAATGGCGGAGGCGCCATCAGGAGTGCCAGACGATCAACTCTGGGATCTGAGAGTATCGGTCGTCCCTCCGAGGTATGAAATCCCTTGTGTTTGCGGAGGGGACTGGCAGATTTGGGCTGAGAGTAGTGGTTTTGGCGGCTACCCCAAACTTGAGTGTCCAAATAAGAAGGTCCCAATTGAAGTTCTGCCGGTTTGGGGGCGCTGGAGGGCAGAACATCGAGACAAGAGAACAGGGTTTGCAGTGGAAGTCGTTGAACACCCGGAACGAAAAGGCTGATGAGTCGGATACGCATATTACCGGAAGCAGTGGCGAATCAAATCGCCGCGGGCGAAGTTGTCGAGCGGCCCGCATCGGTCGTGAAAGAGCTGCTCGAAAACGCGCTGGATGCGGGAGCACGCTCGATTCGCATTGAAGTCGAGGCGGGCGGCAAGCGGCTCATCCGCGTGACCGACGACGGCAGCGGCATGGCGCACGACGACGCGCTGCTGGCATTCGAGCGGCACGCGACCAGCAAGCTGCGCACGGCGAACGACCTGCTCAGCATCGCGACACTCGGATTTCGCGGAGAAGCGCTGCCTTCGATTGCATCCGTATCGCGCCTCGTGCTCGAAACGCGCACGGCGGAAGAAGAGCAGGGAACTCGCATCGAATTTGGCGGCGGAAAACTTTTCAGCGTGAAGCCCGCGGGCGTTCCGACCGGAACGACGATCACGGTTTCGGATTTGTTTTACTCGGTTCCGGCACGGCGAAAGTTCCTGAAATCGGAGACGACCGAGCTGGGGCACATTGCTTCGCTCGTGACGCATTACGCGCTGGCGCATCCCGATAGACAATTCATATTGAAGACGCCGTCTCAAGAGATCCTGAACGTATCGCCGGCCGTTGACCGCGTGCCAGGGTCGAACGCGGAATCGAGTGCCGGATCATCCTCGGATATTCCCGCAAATGGAGATGGCGCGCCAGCGAAGGAGCCGCAAGGCATTCCCGGCCTTGCCGAGCGCGTGTATCAATTATTCGGGCGCGCGGCACTCGACGAGCTGCTCGAGATCCCGCCGACCTGTGGCCCTGTGCGCGCGGCCATCACGGAACAGCAATTGGAAGAGTCCGAGCGTTCGTCTCTGCTGACCGTTTCCGGCTTCGCTTCGCGGCCGCATGTGCAGCGGCCGAACCGCAACGGCATCTACGTATTCGTGAACCGGCGGCTGGTGCGCGACCGCGTGCTGCTGCACGCGATCCACGAAGCGTACCGCAATATTTTGCCGCCGCCCGCGTTTCCGGCCGTGTTGCTGTTCGTGGATCTGCCGCACGTCGAGGTGGACGTGAACGTTCATCCCGCGAAGGTGGAAGTGCGCTTCCGGCATTCACAATTCGTGCATGACTTCGCGCGCGACGCCATCCGCAACGCGCTCACGAAGGCGCGGCCGATTCCAAGTTTTCCCGCCGGTACTGCTGCGACCGCGCAGCTCGCGGCTGCCGCGGCGGGCGCGGGCTATGGGTCGTACACACCTTCGCTGCAGGCGCCGCTCGAACCCATAGCGGGCGTGCCGCGCGCGGTGATACCGCCAATGGCAACGCCGTTCGATGCCGCCGCGCCGCTGGTTCCATATTCAGACGGCGGATTTGAATTAACAGGCGCGCCGCTGCAACCTGAAGCACAGCGATTGCGGTTTGAATCGGGTGAGGCGATTGGAATCGGGGCAGATCCTGGGCAGGGACCATTCGCAAACCAAATCGCCGAACAATTCCGCCGCGCTGCGGAAATGCCAGCGGGCGCGCAGCTTGCGGAGCATCCTGCGACAGCCGAAAGCCTTTTGGATTTGAAGCCGCTCGGGCAAGTGAATTCGAGCTTTATTGTCGCGGTGAATGAAGAAGGCTTGTGGATCATTGACCAGCATGTGGCGCACGAGCGGATTCTTTTCGAGCAGCACCTGCGCGCGCGGCGCGAAGGCCAGATGACCGGTCAGCGGATGCTGATGCCGCATATCGTGGAGCTTTCGCCGCGACAGGAAGTGATTTTCGAGCAGATCGCCGAGGAGCTCTCCGCAAATGGCTTCGAGGTTTCGCCGATGGGCCCGCGCAGCGTGGCGATTCAGGCGACGCCCGCGGGGATTTCAAACGCCGACGCCGAGAAACTGTTGCTGCAAATTCTGGATGGGGTCGAGCGCGAGAATCAGGCGATCTCGATGGACTGGCTGCAGTCGCGCATCGCGGCCACAACGGCGTGCCACGCGGCAATCAAAGTGAACATGCCGCTCGACCAAACGAAAATGGAATGGTTGCTTGCCGAGCTGGCGAATACCGACGCGCCGATGAGCTGTCCGCACGGGCGGCCGGTGGTGTTGCGCTATTCCACGCGCGAGATCGAGCGCGCGTTCCACCGCATCTGATGCCCAAACTAATCATCGCAATTGATGGCCCGGTCGGTTCAGGGAAGAGCACCGTTGCGCGGCGGGTGGCGGAGCTGCTCGGCTACACGTGCCTGAACAGTGGCGCGATGTATCGCGCGGTGGCGCTGAAGGCGCAGCGGCGCGGCGTTGCGCTCGATGATGCCGTGGCGCTCGAACGCCTTTCGCGTGAAACACACATTGACCTCGAGGGCGGCCCGGAAGGGCAGCACGTGCTTCTTGACGGGGAAGACGTTTCCGCAGCCATCCGCACGGCGGAGATTTCGCTTGCGGCTTCGCAGGTGGCGTTGGTTCCCGGCGTACGGAATGTGATGGTGGCCGAGCAGCGGCGCGCGGGCACGCGCGGCGGCGTGGTGATGGAAGGCCGCGACATCGGGACGGTGGTTTTTCCGGATGCGGGGCTGAAGGTTTTTCTCGAAGCGTCGGTGGAAGCGCGCGCGGAGCGCCGCTGGCGCGAGCATCAGGAAAAGGGCGACGGGCTTACGTTCGCGCAGGTTGTCGACGAGATCCGCGAGCGCGACCTACGCGACCGCACGCGAGAGACTTCGCCGCTGGTCCGCGCCGCCGACGCCGTGCTGGTGGACAACACCGCCATGGACGCCGAAGAAACCGCGCGGCTAATCGCACAGCTCGCACGTGACCGCGAAGTGCAGTAGCAGACACACTCCGCGATTTCCCACCGATTAAATTCCTAAAGCAGATCCTTCGCCCCGACATAAGTCGTCGGTGCTCTGGATGACAAATCTCTTTTGCATTCGCTTGAAAAGAGCGATTGGTAAAGGACTAAGTCGGGGCGGACATCGAGGAAAGAAATTCCGCGTTGTTCTTGGATTTTGCCAGACGCCCGAGCAGCAGCTCCATCGCTTCCACGGGCGAGAGGGGGCTCAGCACCTTGCGCAGCACCCAAATGCGATTGAGCTCATCGGCGGGAAGCAGCAGTTCGTCCTTACGCGTGCCGGAGCGAAGGATGTCAATGCTCGGGAAGATGCGCTTGTCCACCAGGCGCCGGTCAAGGTTGATTTCCATGTTGCCGGTGCCCTTGAACTCCTCGAAGATGACGTCGTCCATGCGGCTGCCGGTGTCCACAAGCGCGGTGGCGATGATGGTGAGCGAGCCGCCCTCTTCGACATTTCGGGCGGCGGCGAAAAAGCGGCGCGGGCGCTGCAGCGCGTTGGCATCGATGCCGCCCGAGAGAACTTTTCCGGATGGCGGCGTGACGGCGTTATAAGCGCGGCCGAGGCGCGTGATGGAGTCGAGCAGCACGACGACGTCGCGCTTGTGCTCGAC
>JBGPHM010000079.1:0-12405 GCA_041484365.1 Terriglobia bacterium
AAAGGTGACCTTGCCGCCGGCCTTGCCTTCGAGCTTCTCCACCCGGACGGTGTCTCCCGGGGTGACCCGGTATTGCTTGCCTCCACTGCGAATGACCGCGTACATCGAGCCTCCAAGCCTGCTAGGGAAACATCCATTATAGGGTGAGCTGCAAGGGGCGTCAACCTGGGTGTGTAGTGCCCGCAAAGCCCTTCATGAGCACAAAGGATGGTCCCGCGCATGACTCCGCTGAGCCTAACCTCCAAACTGCGTAATATGTTGGTTCACGTAATCGACGGTTACGAGGATTGTTTGTAAGAAAAATCTCTTTCTTCCCAGGACTTTCGCGCCAACCGCGATTTCAATCTCGGTGATTTGTCCGTTCTTGAGGTCGGGCAATTTCATTCTCAGAGTCGATGTTGGACTGACGGAGGGTGTCCATGAGGAGACTTGCTTCTTAGAGTGTGGCGGGAGCACTAGCTCTTCCAACTTTGATGGTTTGCTGGGTGGGCAAAGGTGTACGGTCCCATGTTTGAGGGTAATACTCTCGATTGTGACCTCATCATCTGACCTGTTTTCGATAATCAAAACGAAGTTGCTGTGGTATCCGGTCTGCAATGTCATCCAAAGTTCAGCCGCGTCAACTCTCGGGGCAATATCGCTTCGATTTGCTTTCGCAGCAGTATTCGAGGGGGCTAATGCTTCTAATCCGAGGGCATTGGAAACGCTTACTCCATCGCCGCCGGATCCTTTTGCTTCGTACATTGCCTTATCTGCCTCCTCCAGTATCTGCTTGGGTTCCCGAGTCGTATCTTGACAGCAGGCCACGCCTATGCTCGAGGTGATCTTCTCGCGGCAGTTGACGAAGGACGTTTGTGATATCGCCTCTCGAAGCCTCTCTGCAGTTGCTGTTGCCTCACGTAGGTTGTGGTTAGGAAGAATTACGATCAATTCGTCTCCACCGTACCTGAAAGGTTGTCCTTTACCGTCACAGTTTGTCTTAATTACAGATGTGATCTTCTGGAGTACCTCGTCACCTACCGCGTGTCCATATGTATCATTGATCGGCTTGAAGTCGTCTAGGTCAATCCACAAAACGCTGAAAGGGCAGCCACTATTGGCCGTTGCCACAAGTTCCAAAAGTCTTTGCTCAAGTTGTCCCCGAAGCGGGATGCCCAAAAGAGCATCTAACTGCGAGGGATCTGCGGCAATTACTTCTCCAGCAGAAATCGACAGTGTCCCACCATTCTTAGATCCATACTCTTGAATGAGTTTTGCAGTCGGAAGACTCACGCCGGGAAGTTCTGTTTTCTGAAGAAGCCCCTGTTCTCGCAATAACCAAACGCTCCGTCCAATGTCATCTGGTGACCCTCCCAAATAGTCTTGATCATTTTCTTCATCGAATTGAACGAAGAGTTTTCTGGCATTTGAACCGTGACGGTAACCAAGCCAGTATGCCTTGTGGACTACATACTGCCGAATCATCACATCGTTGACCGGCAGTCGTCTAAGAAAGTCGGCAGATTCCATACAAAGGATTTGGTACTGGTCGGGCTTGTTGGGGGGATTGAAGCTGAGCTTTCCGTTGTCAAATGCTCGGCGAATGAAGGTAAGACGTGCCACTTCAATCCTAGATTCGTAGTCCTGAACAAATAGACTGATTCGCTCGGACACGAATAGCGACACGAGTAAATCACCACGGTTTTTTTCTGTCAGATCTTTGAGGCGAAAGTAGTAGTAAGTCCCGGGACGGTCTATACCAGGTTCCTTTAGCTTAAACTCGGCTTGGAAGCATTCCCCGTTGATAGTAACCAGAGTAATCACATCCGTCATATTAAACCGATTTGGATGAATCACGACACAGACAGGTAGTCACGGTCATGGAGTTGGTCTTCATGGAGTGAACGAGTCCCGGTCAAAAGCTAATTCATTGTCGCGGCGAAAGCTGGCCGACCATCGGCGGCGGCAGCGCTTCACACAAAAACGATGGGTTTTTTCTCTTGGCGCGCGATTTCAATTGCTTCGAGCATTTTGGACAGAAATACGTAGAGGTTTATGTAGAAATGAACCTTTCGTGTTTTGAACAAATATTGGATTTCATGCTCGAGATTGTCGAGCAGATCGAAACGAATCATGTCACCACTGTGAGTTCCGTCGCGCATACACCATTCGAGAAGAGGCAAGCCAGTGGAGCCCGCAGCCTGTTTTAGATCTTCCCTGAGTTCCACAACGTCCCAGGTGTTTCCGATCCGCAATTTCGTGGCAACAACCGGATTCCGCGGAATCTGATTTTCTGGTTTGCGGGAATCAAAATAATAATAGTACCGGCCTGTGGATGGATCTTTTTTGGCGCGTATGAGCGCTGATTCAGGATCTATGGATTCCTTGCTCCGATACACGACGATGTCCAGGCCGCCCATTTATCTCCATTCGCGGAATGCGCCGGTTAAATTCCAATCGCGCGTTCCTTGGCGAGAATTGTAATGCGTCGACATACAATCTGAACTTAGCGTGTGGTGAAAGACTAACCTCCCCCTCCCTCCAGAATGACAATTCGGAGGATGGTGGCGACGAAGGCGCAGGGCGCAGTTGAAATCCTTGCGGAATGTGCGCGAAGGAATTTATCATCGCTTGTAGCGCGATTCGCACGACTCATGCATGGGAGCGGCCTCAAAATCTTCGGGCCATGAAAACCGCGGGCCACGATTTCGTTGGAGGAAAAGATGAGCAAGCGCATAGGGTTCTTGATGTTGATTTTACTTTTGGCGACGCCGGGGTTCGCGCAGGACAAGTCTCCCACGCGGGACGACACGCGCGAGCTGTTGCGCAAGTCGCTAAACACCTATGGCCCGATGGATGGCGTGAGCACTGCCTTCAAGCAGAGTGAAAAGGCGCCCTACAACTTTTCCGGGACGATGACTACAGGGATAAAGAACGCGGATTATCTCGAGATCGTGCTGAACGTAACCGAGCACAGCACCATCAGCGTGCGCGTGTATCCTCACTACAACCACGGCTACATCAATCTGGATAAGGTGAAGGATGCGAACGGATTTATGCGCAAGCTGCTCTCGTATAACGACACCAATTTCCTCTTCTGGGGCGCGGATGACACGAACGACGTGTTCACTTCATTTAACTTCACGCTGGAGTCGGGCTATCCCGACGAAGCCGTTAACATTGTTCTGCGGAGCATCCACAACACGGACAAGTTTATTGGAGAGTTGCGGCCAATGATTGACGGAACTTCCGCCGTGCAATAGCAAGAGTTATAGAGCCTCTGCAAGGCAATTGCGCATTGCTCGCTGTAGACCTCGGATCCTGCGTGCGAACGCCGCCGCTCAGGATGGTGAGCCATTGGTGTGCATCGAGAACATTTTTGGCAGATGTGCGATGCGCTCGATGAGCGCATCGGGGCGAGCGGCGCGAAGCCGCGTGTGCGTGGGAAACGAGCCGAGCACGCCGATGCTGCGCACGCCTGCGCGACGGGCCATTGCAATGTCTTCCGGCGCGTCACCAACGTAAACCGATGATTCGGGCGCGACTCCGAGGCGGCGCAAGGCAAGCTCGAGAGGCGCGGGATGCGGTTTGCGCAGGCGTGTGGATTCGGAGTAGATGCGCACACGGAAAAGGTACGTCAATCCGAAGTGGCGAAGCTCGCGGCGGACGCGGGAGCGATCGCCGCTGGTGACAAGCCCGACGGCAAAGCGGTTGGCGAGGGCATCAAGAACGCGGCGGGCGCCGGGCATCAGCGCGGATTGCTGGTGCGCGTAGTGCAGGCGCCAGAGGCGGTCGGCGCGTTGCCATTGCGCACGGGGCAGACGCGCGGCGCGATAGACGCGATACCAATCGGGTGAATAATGGCGCTCGAGGTCGTCGAGCGTCCAGGGAATGTGCAGCGCGCAGAACATCGCGAGATAGGCTGCAGCGTCAGCTTCAAAAGAATTGAGGAGCGTTCCGTCCCAGTCAAAGAGGATGGCGTGGACATCCCGGAAGGGCGCGGTCATCCCAATCGCTGATTCACTTCTTGGTCACCTGATAACCGGAAAAAAAAACCTCTTGCGCAAAGGTAGCGCTACCGTTGGAGCCTGCCACGCCGAGTTTTTGGGGTAACTGCAAGCCACCGACATCCTGATAAGTGATCTGGACATTCAACTTGATATCTTGCCCCTCCGACTTGGACTTGTATATCCCCGAATAACCCGACAACAAATACCCGTTTGGATTCTTGAGGAATCTTGGCTGGATGACGGCCGTGAAATCCGGAGTGCCGATGTCCATTCGGTTCATGATGAGGTCTTTGTCCATGAGAATAACGGCGTCCGCATTTCCATCCTTGTAGGACAAACGGTACTGGCCCGACTGATCTTCCAATTGGTATACGCCATTCACCTCCGGAAAGGCAGTGTCAAGAATGAATGGAGTTGCCGTTTGATAGAATCCAGTGACCACCTGTTGAAGCGCGCCGAAAATCCGATCCCGTTCACTGGCCGCCTGAGTATCCATTGGCGGAAGGTCGCCGCGCGTGACTTGAACATTATTTTCGGGATCCAGAGACATGGAGATCCGAAGCCCCTTCAAATTCGACATGGACCTATCCGCGCCGGCGGGGTCCGTCTTCCTCTGATCTGCGACCACAAGATCCAAGTTGGGAGAGATGTCGCAATGAAATCCGGCCAGGCCTTGCGTATGCAGGTTGTAATAGGATTGCCGGGCCTTGGCGATGATCTCTTTTTTGTTTGGCACATCCACCGCAAGAGCGGTCGAAATACATATGCCGCACAAGCAGCAGACCATGAACAACACCGGAAATTTGCGGCTGCGACGATTCCTCATTCATTCCTCCAGATGGGGTGACCGGGGTTCCTGCAGACGGACGAGGACTGGCCTCTCTCCAATAATAATAGGAAGTATACGCGCGTCAGGCGTCTACGAGTGGGTGAAGCGCGGAGGCAAAATATCGTCGCGCTGGAAGGTGATGTCGTCAAAGGTGAACGCGACGGAATGCCAGCCATTCTTTGCATCCCCCTCGAGGCGGACGACATGCGCTTGCGTGAGCATGCGCACCATACCGCGGCCGGCCATGCGGCGCACGAGTTCGACTTCGAGGTCCACGGGCGTGCCCGGATCTAACTCGTAGGGGCAGCGCGCGTAGAGACCACTGGAGCTGATATTCGCTGTGTAGAGCACTTGCGGTTCGGATTCGCGGCGGCCCGCAATGCGGACGACCTTCAAGGGCAAGCGCAAACGGGCGCGCGGGTATTGACGGCGCTCGTTGGGTACCGTGACCGCGTGCGTGGGCACGCGAGCCATGCCTCGCGGCGCGGCAATATTGCTCTGGGCAGCGCTAGGAGCGGAAATTTCAAGTGTTTCAGTGACTTGGGCCGTTGCGATGCGGGATGATCCGCTGGGTTTCCCAACGGAGGTGTGCTTATCTTGCCGTGTTTTGCGCGCCGTGCGCATAGTTCCACCTGTTCTCAAAAACGCTTCGGGCGCGGCGGGAACAATATGACGGGAGCGGTCAAGTGCGTCAACGGCGAGGTAGTGCGCGGTTTCCTGTAGGGCAACGGCGCACTCGTCGCCCAGCGCGAGACTCGCGATTGGTGGGCGCAAGACGCAGTCGGCAGGGCTCGCCAATATGGCGCTCGACCTGTGGGGGGCAATCTTTTAACCTGTGTGCATAGTTTCCGTTGAGTGAAAAGGAATCGCGGGAATCGTGCGAGAAATAGACTCCGCCGTAACTTCCGGACAAGAGAATGGAATGTCGAAGGACCCGCGTTCGGCCGCTTCGATGCCAGACAGCGGCGCCGAGCGCCCCCAGAGCGCGCGGAAGACGATGCTTGCATACGCAATGGTGTACACGTTCTGGGGATCCACGTTCCTGGCGGTCCGCTATGCCGTGGAGACAACTCCACCGTTGCTGTTGGTCGCGATGCGGCAGATTCTGGCGGGAATCGCGCTTTATCCTCTGGCGCGGATGCACTCGAAGGAGAAGATGACGCCGAGGCAGTGGCTTGACGGGGCGATCATTGGCGTGCTGCTGATTGCGGGTGGGAACGCGTCCATCTCCTGGGCGGAAGCGAAGCAGACACCCTCGAATGTGGCAGCCGTACTGGTGGCGACGGTGCCTCTGTGGATGGCGATCTTGGATTGGCTGCGCCCTAAGGGGCCGCGGCCGACTTTGCGGATTGCCGCGGGGCTGGCGATCGGACTGCTTGGAGTGGGGTTGCTGGTCAGCCCGAAAGATCCTTTCTTGCACACGGCGGGCAGCGCGGTGAATCCGATTTGTGCGCTCGTCCTATTTGGCGGCTCGCTTGCGTGGGCGGCTGGATCGGTTTTATCGCGGCACCTGGAGATGCCGAAATCGCCGTTGCTCGCGGCGGCGATTATCACGCTTACGGGCGGGGTGGTGCTGTGTGGGGTGGCGCTGGCGCTGGGTGAAGGAAGCCAACTGCACGTGCAGAATATTTCGCTGCGGTCTTGGCTGTCATTGGGATATCTGGTCGTGTTTGGATCGATCATCGGATATTCGGCGTACACCTATTTACTGGTGACGGAGCCTCCGGCGAGAGTCGCGACGTATGCGTACGTGAATCCGGTGGTGGCCGTGATCATGGGATGCGCGATTGCAGGCGAAAAGTTAACAGCGAGGATGACCGTGGCTGCGGCTGTAATTCTCGCGGCGGTGGTGTTGGTGATTACGGCGACACATCCGCCGGAAGAGGGCAGCGGACAGCCGGTAGTGCCGGACTAATTCATCTGGTCCTTGTTCTGAACCGAATAAGATTTGATCGCAAGAATCGGATAGCGCGATGTTTGGAAGATCCGTATGCTGGCCCTCGGTGATGATTTTCAGTGCGCGGACAATAACGAGATGGCAAGCGAACCCAAACTTATTTTGAATGACACCAAATGGCGCGCCGTGTTGCGCCGCGATTCGAGTCGCGACCGCGAATTTGTTTATGCGGTGCGCTCGACGGGAATTTATTGCAGGCCTTCGTGCCCGTCGCGGCGGCCAAGGCGCGCGCAAGTGGCATTCTTCGCGGTGCCTGTGGCGGCGGAGCGCGCTGGATATCGTCCGTGCAGGCGGTGCAAACCGAATTTGGCGGCCGGCAATGGACGGCACGCACAGGCGGCGGCAGTCGTGGCGCTTTGTAGGGCCATTGAACAAGACCCCGACAGGCCGGCAAAACTTGCGGCGCTGGCACAACAGGCGGGGACAACAACTCACCGGCTACATCGCGCATTCCGCAGCGTGCTGGGAATCACGCCGAGGCAATTCGCGGATGCGCTGCGGTTGCGCCGGTTGAAAGGGCGTTTGCAACTCGGGGTTGACGTGACGACGGCGCTTTACGATGCGGGGTACGGCTCGGCGAGCCGGCTTTACGAGCGCGCGAATGCGCAGCTTGGAATGACGCCCGCAACCTACGGAAAAGGGGGCAAGGGAATGGACATCGCTTACACGATTGAGGAATGCGCACTCGGGAAAGTGCTGGTGGCGGCGACGGCGCGGGGGGTCTCCGCGGTTTATCTGGGAAGCGAGGAGCAGCCGCTCGAGCGCGAGCTGAAGGCTGAGTATCCAAACGCGGCGCTCCGGCGCGACGCGAATTCACTGGGGCCGTGGGTGCGGGCGATCGTGATGCATCTCGGCCGTGGCGGCGAACGTCGGCTGGATCTGCCGATTGACGTCGAAGCGACAGCGTTCCAGCGGCGCGTGTGGGAAGAGCTGCGCAAGATTCCTTACGGCGCGACGCGGACGTACAGCCAGGTCGCGCGAGCGATGGGACGTCCGTCGGCGGTGCGCGCAGTGGCCCGGGCGTGCGCGACAAATCCAGTTTCCATCGTGGTGCCGTGCCACCGCGTGATCCGCGAAGACGGTGCGCTGGCGGGATATCGGTGGGGATTGGACCGGAAGAAGGCGCTGCTCGAGCATGAGCAGAGCGCGGCTAGAGCGCATGCAGCGGGACGGCGATAGATATATTTGGAAGATTCCTGATTCGCTAAGGCTTGACGCGTGTGACGCCCTTGGGCCAGCGGGGCTTGAAATGGTCATCAGTTAGATTCGGATTCTTTACGACGTTCGTGTAGTGAATGATGAAATAATCGCCACCACCCGTTTCAAAAAACTGCTGTTGAGCGGCGAGCCAGGTGGATTCGTCAATCCAAATGTGGACCTTGGCGATTTGATTGCGGACTTCCTCGGACTTGGGAGTTAATTCAAGCTTCACCACCTGGTGGTTGTCGAGCGATTCTTCCCCCAATAGAGTGACGAGGTAGCCCTTCTGCAACTCCGAACCGGAGGTGCCAAAGCCCAGAAGCAGGAACTGGTCCACGAGCACGCGATGCTTGCCGAGGTCATATTCTTCCACACGCTTAATCTTTGGATTGTAGACATACAGGTCGTTGCCGGTAAGAAGAATGGTGCGCGCATCGGGCTGTGTGAATTCGATGCGCATTTTTTCATCTCGGCGGACGGCGATCTGGCCGGTTTCCGTGGATTTGTCATTCACCGCGACGGTGACTTTGGTTTGCTCGATGTTTGCCGTGAGGCTATGAAAACTTTTTGCTTCGTGGTCGAGTTGACGAAGAATGGTGTCCAGCGTCCAGTGTTGCTGGCCCTGTGCGGCGGCGAGGCCAATGGCGGCGAAAAACAGGGCACTGCATAGTGCAGCGAACGCACGTGTATTGCGCCGAAGGCTATGCCTTTTCAACATGATGCAGCGAGTCCCCTGTGGATGAAGCTCGAGCATCCTACCATACGGGTAAGATGCGGCGAAGGCGGTGTCGGGTACCGCGTTTCCAAGCGCAATGGACAAAAAGCCTAATTTCAGGGTTTGATGGAGACCACGAAATAAACCACTGTTCCATCATTGGCGAGCACCGCCTGGGTTTTTACGATAGTGAACTGGCGCCCTTTGAGGTCCGGAACATTCTTGCGAATAGCGTCATGCAATAAATGCTCGAGCTCCGTCTTCGGGAGCGGCGAGGCGAGCAATCGCGGGTCTACCTGGAAAGTCTGGGTCCCTGCTTTTTCGTCGTCGGCTACGAGAACAGCGCGCGCTTCCTGTTTCGTGGGTTCCATTTGCGGCCGGTCATGGAACCACCCGCGCGGGGTGAGCAGGACGAAGACAACGATTGCGGCTACTGCGATGTCGTAGGGCAGAGTTCCGCGCTCATAGGACCAGAAAATAATGCGCGAGAGTATGCTCCCGGGCGAAGGCATGTCAGTCAGCCGGCACTCCGTCAACGATCTTGCCGTCACGCATGTGAACGACGGTGTCCCCGTAGGCGGCGGCTTCCGGGTTGTGCGTAATCATAACGATGGTCTGGCCAAATTCCCTGTTCAACTGGCGCAGCATGGCGAGCACGATCTCCGAATTCTTGGTGTCGAGATTTCCCGTCGGCTCATCGGCAAGAACGATCTTCGGCTCGTTGATGATCGCGCGCGCGATGGCGACGCGTTGCTGTTCTCCGCCGGACATTTCCGAAGGGCGATGATGCAGGCGGTCTCCAAGACCCAGCATTTTGGTGACAACGTCAAAGCGGTGCGGATCGAATCCATCGCCGTGAATGTGCTGTGCAATGGCGATATTGCCGTAAGCGTCGAGCGTGGGCAAGAGGTTAAAACGCTGAAAGACGAATCCGATTTTGTGGCGGCGGAGTTTGGTCCGCTCGCCGTCGGTCATAGCGGCGAGATCGTTGCCGTCCACAAGCACGCGCCCGCGCGTGGGGCGCGCAAGGCCGCCGATAAGATAGAGGAGCGTGGACTTGCCGCAGCCGGATGGGCCCATGACGGAAACAAAGCGGCCGGGCGGAACCTCAAAGTTCACGCCGCACAACGCATTCACCTCGACGCGGCCGGTGCGGTAAACCTTCCATAGGTTCTCGGTCTTTAGTATCGGTTCCACGTCAGATTCCCAAGCAAGGTGAGCTTCCCCGGTGGGCCGAAGTATTGTATCCGCGACTGGCATAGACGCCAAGCCTCCGATTATAGAGCGCGGCGACAGCTCATTGATTGAAAGACTTAACCCATTCACCATAAGACTTCTTGGTGCGGTCCGCCACGCACCAGGCAGGAATGCACTCGGTCTATGCCCCTCGCGACTCCCCCTCCCCACTTTTTTGTAAGTGTTGGAGATAAAGGACTTACAGGCGCATTTTCTGTAAGTGTTGCAATCAAAGGACTTAGGTCGTGTACTCAATGGTTAACAGACCCTAGTGTTTTCAATGACTTACGGAAACCGGCTTTCGATGGTCTGTAAGTGCTGATTCTAAAGGACTTAAAGTCCAATGCTCTCTATCACTTATGGGAGGCCGTCAAATCAGGCGATTTCCGCTTTCGGCAGGGCGACGATTCCCGTTTTGGCACTCAATTCGAAACGGTTGTCGCAATCTGCGGCGTAGATTACCACAGGGTTATAGATGAAGTCAAGGGAAATCTGGGGATGGGCATGACGATTGACCAAATCCGCAGAGTGTCATGGGCCAAGTCAACTGCCGCACCCTTTCGCTTCGCGGAAAGGATGCCGTGCCTACCGGCAGGCAGGCGCCACCCACGAGCAAAGGCGCGGCCACCCGCCCAAGGAAAATCTGAAGACACCCCTAGCGCGTCATCTGAGGGCCACCCGCCCCAGTCGGTTGATTGAACCATTTGTGCCCAAGTCTTTGAATTGCCCGGCCGATGAAATACCATTGAAAGAACGACAACATCATTGTTGCGATTATGATCCAACCACCCATGGAGATTCCCCCGAAAAAAAGTGGACTAACTAGGTGAGGATCAAATATGCGCGCAAAAAGTGTCACCAATAAAACTGACGGCAGTTCCACGTAATATGTAGTTTTGAAGAACTTGTATTTGAATCCTGACTCGGCCACAGCGATGGCATGTCCCCAGAACGTGAATCCCGTTCCCGACACGTGGCCTAATGGGTTCGGTTCGTATGGATACGATGCCCGCGCAAATCCAATCCAAAAGTAGATCCAAAGACAGAGGTTTGCAACCAGAAACAATTTCGCAATCTTCCTGTCCATGCGGGAAGAAGTTTCTCGCGTCATCTTCTTCTACGCTCCTTTCCAGTGTTTGACACCAACTACTAATGCTTCGGAGGGTCCGGAGGCATCTCCCAATAGTTGTGGTGGGTTTCAAGGCCCTTTTGGCCCCGGGTTGGATCCAACGCCCTAACTGCGTTTTCGCCGGTGATCGAGTCGCGCATGTTTGCTCGCGTTCCAGCAGGGTGATTCCCATATAGCTCTCCCCAGATGTGTCCTAAGACTTCGTGACCAAATTCCTCGGCAGTATTTGCTTGAGGAATATGCTGGTTTACGGCATCTTGGTCATATACGTTGCCCGCATACCGATTTGGATCAATCCATGCTGTGGAGGGGTCCCATCCCTTCGAAGGAGTGCGACTGTCAGAAGCTCCGTAATACGTTTGTCCCCACTCGCCATGCCCGCCTTCTCTCGTACCGGAGTAATCCACGTATACGGTCTTACTGCTAGTCACCAAGTCTGCGAGTCTGTTAGCATTCGGGCTGAGCGCTCTAAAGCTGTTGATGTCGCCAGTAATTACGATCGTAGTTTTTGATGACGTCCACCAGTTAATGCCAAGCCAGACGTGTTTCTTGCTTTCAGTATGCGTTCTTACCCTACTTGCAGCCTCAGCATTCCCAGTTGATCCAGCTGCGTCCTTCCCGCATTGCGTTGTATTATTCACACAGACGATGTCATGTCCGTCTGCGTCCCTGAATGTCACCGGGTTATTTAGCGAATAAGTATACAGGTTCCAACTCTGCGGGTTCTTGTGGTTGGAATACGAGGGTGAGTCGGCGCTCGTGAATCGACCGAGGCTGCTGCTCATGTACCTCGTGCCGAAATCATCCAGCCCGGACTCGCCGTCTCTTTCTTTGCCGGTGAATTTGTGGGTGGTCGAGGAGCCGCCGGAGAGGAGTTCGCCGAAGGGCAGATAGTCCATTGAGTCGGAAATCTGCACGATCTGGTATTGCGATTGACTGTACGTGGTCATTACGCGCGTCGAACCCAGATGGTCTTTGTGGACGAAAAGTGTTGTTGCGCCTGTGGCACCGAGCGCGCCGTTGTATTGCGCGACGAGCTGGCCTGCACCCGAATAGACGTAGCCCTTGGACCATGCGCTGCCGCTCCATTCGGCCACGACACTGCCCGAAGCGTCATAGATGTAGTCCGTCGTTACGCCGCTGGCGATCCTGCGGACGCGCTGGCCGCTGGCGTCGTAGACGTAACTGCCCGCGTTGCTGCCACTCACGGACGTCATGCGGTTTTCCGCGTCGAAGGCATAGTAGAGCGTGCCCAGGGAATTCGGGTCTGGTCCGGAGGTCATGTTGCCCGCCACGTCGTAGCCAAAGCCTGTATCTGAGATGCGGTTTGTGGTGCCCGCGGGGTGACCC
>JBGPHM010000080.1:0-12339 GCA_041484365.1 Terriglobia bacterium
ACGCGGCTGGCAAGCTCCTGCCCCGCCATGGTGGGGAGCGCGCGAGCTTCGTCGATGAGTTTTTTCTCGGGCGTGCCATCCGTCGAGACAACGCCACGCAAAGCGCCGACGTTGCGGAGGTGGCGCACGAGCGCGCGAGTGTCGATGTCCCAAAGGACGGGAATGTTGTGCCGCTCGAGATAGGCCTGCGCGGATTCCTCCGCGCGCCAGTTCGACGCGATGGCGGAAAACTCGCGGACGATCAGCGAGTCAATGTATGGCCGCGAGGCTTCTTCGTCTTCGGAATTCGCGCCGACATTTCCGATGTGGGGATAGGTGAGGCAAACGATTTGCCCGGCGTAACTCGGGTCGGTGAAAACTTCCTGGTATCCGGTGAGGCTGGTATTGAAAACGACTTCGCCGCCACGGCGGGTTTTCGCTCCTGCGGCGCGGCCTGAAAAAATGCGTCCATCCTCGAGCGCAAGGTGGGCGGGCTGACCAATCTTAGGTGACAGCGGAAATTCCTCCCATCATTTCGACGAATCGGCCGAAGCCGTGAGCGATCCGAAATGATCGATGGGCCAGTAAGCGAAAACCGCTTTGCCGTAAATGTAACTGGCCGGGACCGTTCCGAACACGCGCGAATCGTTCGAGCTATCGCGGTGATCGCCCATCACAAAATACTCGCCCGGCGGGACACGCATCGGGCCAAAATTGCTCGCGTCAAAATATTGCGGCGGGACGTAAGCCTCCATGAGCCGATCGCCGTTAACGTACACGCGGCCCTGCCGGATGTCCACGGTTTCGCCCGGCAGCCCGACGACGCGCTTGATGAAGGACTTCGAGCGGTCGAGAGGATACCAGAAAACGACGACGTCGCCGCGTGAAATCGGCTCGAAACGATAAACAATTTTGTTGATGAAGATCCGCTCCTGGTCCGAAATGAGCGGCGACATGCTGGTGCCCTCAACTTTCACGGGCTGGTAGAGGAACACGATGATGACCACGGCAAAACAGAGAGCAAGAAGAAGATCGCGCGACCATATCCGTAGCTCGCGATGAAAATGGCTGGGCTCTCGCGCGGGGGCGCCATCCTGCGGAGCGGGTTTCTCAATTACCGGCATGAATTTGGCTCAAAGGTTATTTATACCACGCTATGAGTGCGGAGCCAACGCGGGACTGTGAATCATTTGGAATCATGAGCAGGCGCGGTTGTATTCCACTTACTTAGATGCGGGGAGGGGAGATATGGGTTGTTGGTGAAAGAGCTATTTTGGTTGTCATCCTGAGGACCGGGTCTTGGACCGAAGGATCCTTCGGAATCGTAAGCAGACTAAACGACTTGGGTTCGGTCTGGGTTGTAGTGGAAGGATTCTTCGGCCGCAAGGCGGCCTCAGGATGACAACCCAAAAACTAGTGGATGGACGAAAAAACGTGCGGATGGATAAAGCTGAGGAGCTCGCGAGTCGCGGTTACATTTTGTTCCAATTGAAAAGCTGGAAGTCCTTGCTCACGCCGAAGGTGAAGCCGGCGCGGGCGTCATTCTTGTTCAGGCCGGCGATGCCAGCGAAATCCCAGATTAAGCCGCCAGCGTTGATTTGCAAGCCGAGTCTTCCCTGTCCATGGCTTTCGGTGCCGACGAGCGCGGGAATGATGGTGCGCGTGGACATTCGTCCGGCCACTTCCCCGACCACGGTGTATCGCCGGTTGATTGCGTAGCGGAACGCGGCGCCGTAGAGAATTTCGTCATTCTGCGAAAAGAGCGCGTTGGGCGAAGTGAGAATGCCGAGGCCGAGGTCGCCGAATACGGCGAGCCTGCCAAAGTGTTTTTCAAGAATAACCTCGCCGAAAATATTTGTGGCGTTCAGGCCGATGCCGCGCGATTGATTCGAGTTGGGCATGCCGTAACCGAACCGGAGCGCGAGCGCGGGCCTGCGGTCGCTCTCGTCCAGCAGGCGGATTTTTGTCCACATCATGAAGTCGCCGATGTCGTGAGTGGAATTTGCGCTCGGGAGATTGAGGGGGACGAATGAAGCGCCCTGACTCTTGATGGTGAGGAACTGCTGGATCATGCCCTGGATCTGGACCTCGATGATGCGGCCGACACCCATGCGGATGTTTACGACGCCGTAGTTCGCGAGGTCGCCGGAAAGGGCGGAGAGCGGAAAGTTTGCCTCCTGCAGAAAATCAAAACCTACTTGCGCGCGGATCGAACCGGGCACGACGACTTCGGCGTCGGCGGTTTGCAAGGGGCGGTCTTGTGCGCGGGTGGCGGTGGAGGCGGCGGAAACCACCACGAGGGCCAGGGCGGCGAAAAGAGTTCGGCGCGTGCGGACGAGGCTGACGAGTTTTGATGAACGGCTCATTCGAGATGTAAAGCGTGAGACTGAATAATCGGATCCTTCGTCCCGATACAACTCATCGGGACGCAAACATCGCGCTCCGCTCAGGATGACAACCTTAAACCTACTCTAACCCTAAGGCCGAACGGGTATCGTAAAACAGACTGGGTCAGCCGCCAAGAGCATAGTTTAGGGAGGCGAGGGCGGCGGTGACAGCGGTCTCCGTGCGCAGGATTGTGTGGCCTAGCGAGGCTTCGGCGAACCCGGCGGCGGTTGCCATGCCGAACTCCTCATCCGTCCAGCCGCCTTCGGGGCCGATGGCGAGAACGGCTTTCCGTGGCGCTTCATGCGAAGGATCGCTCCGCACATCGCTTGGCAATTCACTCAGCACTTCACGCAGTGGACGCACATACTGCCTTTCGGAAAGCAGAATGCGCACGCCGTTTTGTCCCCCCGCCTGAACATTCCGGGGAATACTTGATTGATGGAAAGCCTCCAGCGGAGACGAAACCGGCATTAGCGCGGGCGGGCGCAATCGTCTTGCCTGCTGAGCCGATTCAACGAGGATTTTTCCCCAGCGGGCGGCGCGCTTTGGGGCAGCGGCGATAAGCGCTTTCTCGCTTCGCCCTGCTGCGAGCGGGACAATCGTGTTGACACCTAACTCCGTTGCTTTTTCCAGCGCCCACTCGAAACGATCAAATTTGACGACGGAAAGGAGCAGTGTGCAATTCAGACGGCTGGCCTCGCATGGGACCGCCTCGGCCAAGGTGAATTCAACTTCATCCCGGGTGGCGCGAATGATTGTGCCGAGGCGGATTGAATTACCGTCGCTCAATTCAAACACCTGCCCGGGCCCGCAGCGGAGGACGCGCGACAGGTGGTGAGCGGCCTCGCCGCGAAGGAAGGCGGAATCTCTCTCGAACTTGTCCGTGAAGAATCGCCGGCGCACGGGGATATTGTCGCACAGGAATTCGGAAGCACGGGAAATGTGACGCGAAAAATGCCTTCGGTGCTAGCCGAAGATGTCTTTCACTTTTTCAAAGAACGACGAGTTGCGCTCCGCGGGACGGTTTTCCGCGGGCAGCGACTCCGCGAGTTGCATCAGGAGCTTGCGCTGCTCGCGCGTGAGTTTTTGAGGCGTGACGACTTTCACGGTGTAGTAGATGTCACCCTTGCCGCCGCCATGCGGGTCGGGCAAGCCCTTCCCTTTCAGGCGGATGGTCGTGCCGGTCTGAGTCGCCTCAGGAAGGTGAAGCTGCTCTTCCTCGACGAGCCCGGGGACAGCGATTTCGTCACCGAGCGCTGCTTGCGCGATGCTGATAGGAATCGTAGCGAATAGGTCCATGCCGCGCCGCTCAAAAAAGACATGCTCTTTCACTTTTAGAATTACGTAGAGGTCTCCCGATGGGGCGTTCGGACTTCCCCTCTCGCCTTCGCCGGGAATGCGGAGGCGCGTGTCTGAGTCCACGCCCGCGGGGATGCGCAGTTCGATCATCTTTTGCTTTTCGACTTTGCCTTCGCCGCGGCAATGGGGGCAACGCTCACGAATCATTTGGCCCGCACCCTTGCACGTTGGACAGGTGCGAGAAATGCTGAAGAATCCCTGCTGGTAAATCAGTTGGCCGCGACCGCGGCAGGTCTCGCACGCGGCGACTCCAGTTCCCGCTTTGGCGCCGGTGCCGTTGCAAGGCTCGCAAAACTCGAGGCGAGGGATTTTTATTTTCGTAGTGACACCGCTGACGGCTTCTTCAAAGGAGAGCGTCATGTCATAGCGGAGATCGGAGCCGCGCTGCGGTCCCCGTCCGCCGCGACGTCCTCCTCCTCCGCCGCCAAAAAGATCCTCGAATCCGAAGAAGTCGCCGAAGATGTCCTGAAATTCTTCAAAGATGGAATGGTTAAAGCCGGGATCGCTGCCCATGCCGGAAACACCGGCGTGGCCAAAGCGGTCATACGCGGCGCGCTTCTGATTATCGGAGAGCACACTATAGGCTTCGGTGGCTTCGCGGAACTTATCTTCCGCGGCGGATTTATTTTCGGGATTCCGATCGGGATGCCATTTCAGCGCGGCCTTGCGATAAGAAGACTTGATCTCGTCGGCGGAACACGTGCGCGAGAGAGCGAGGACTTCGTAATAATCACGTTTTTGATGGCGTGTGGGCATCGCTGGGCTCAGTTTTGATTTTTATGAGATGCCGCGGCGGGCGCAGCGGCGACACGAACCGTCGCCGGGCGCAGCACGCGTCCGTGAAAAACGTAACCCGGTTGCAGTACGTCGATTACCGCGCCGTCTTCATGCTCGTCCGTTTCCACGCGCTCGATGGCCATGTGCACGTGCGGGTCAAATGGTTTGCCATGCGCATCAATGCGCTCGAGGCCCTGCTTCGCGAGCGATTCCCAGAGCTGCTTGTAAATCAGCTCGAAGCCCTTGCGGTAATCCTCATACGCGGGATTATCGTGGACGGCGAGTGCGCGTTCAAATCCATCGAGCACCGGAAGCAGGTGCTGGATGAAATGACCCATAACGCGGCGCGATTCTTCGTGGCGCTCGCGCTCGGTGCGCTTGCGGAAATTTTCAAAATCGGCCTGACGGCGGACGAGCGTGGCCTTCAGTTCGTCTCTCTCCGCTTCGAGCTTCACAAAGCGATCGTCGAGCGGAGATGGATCCGAAGGAGGTTCCGAGGCCGGGATAGAGACCGTGTCGCTCTCTTCCGGTTCCAATGGCGCGTTTTTCTTTTGGTGCGGTGCCGTCACTATCTTCAACTCCTGTCCAAATCTAAACTTCTTTCCAAACCTCAACTTCTGTCCAAATTCTCGCTGAAGATCCGCGCGACATATGCGACTGCTGTGATTGCGCGCTCGTACTGCATGCGAGTGGGGCCCAGGACGCCGAGCGAGCCTTGCACCTCGTCATGCAATGAGTAAGACGCGCTGATGAGCGCAAGGTTTCCGCCGCCTGCGGTGATCTCGTCCAAACCGATTTGCACCAGCACCGGCTCTGGAGAATCAATGCAATGGTTCAAGAGCGCGACGAGCGTGTGTTTTTCCTCGATGGCGGCAAGCAAATCCTGGAGCTGGCTCTGGCTGGCGATTTCGGGCGCGGCGGCAATTTGCGCCGCCCCTTCCACATAGACCTGGCGCGCGGGCGTGTCCGCCAGAAGATTGGGGCCGCACAGCGCGAGCGCCGCGGCGGCGAGGCCGTCGTACCGTTCGCGTTCGTCGGCGAGACGAGCGAGCAAATCTTCGCGGATGGCGCGGAGCGTCCAGCCAGTGTAGTGGCGGTTCAAATACTCCGCGGTGCGGTCGAGTTCGTCCTGCGCAAACGCGCGCTCGGTCTGGACAATTTTGTCGCGCGTGGCGCCGCCAGGGCCAACGACTACGGCAAGCACGCGGTGGTCGGGCAAAAGCAGGAAGCGAATGTGCTCGACGACTGCCTTGCCGATGGGCGGGGCAATAACAATCCCAAGTCCCCGCGAAATCTTCGCGAGGACGCGGCCGGCGCGCTCGGCAATTTCTTCGGGGCTTTGCGCGGCGGCAAGTTCGGTGCGAATCCATTGCTCGTCTTCAGCCGTGAGCTTCGCCTGCGCGGAAACCATTTGCGCGAAGATGCGGTACGCCGCGGCGGTTGGCACGCGACCAGCGGAGGTGTGCGGCTGGATCAGAAAGCCGCCCTCTTCGAGGTCGGCCATGACGTTGCGGACTGTGGCCGGGCTGAGCTGCTCGGCAAGGCCCTTCGAGATGGCGCGCGAAGATACAGGCTCGCCGGTCTCAATGTAAGTGCGGACGAGATCCGCCAGAATCTGGCGGCTTCGGCGCTCCTGTAGGTCAGTATCCCTCATGCCCTGAGAGGACTCCTCAATTCATTCTAAGCACGCCGCGAAGCGGAAGCAACCGCGCGGTGCACCGCCCGTTGCTACTTTGGACGAATATGAGTAGTCGCAGACGGATTCTTCGCTTCGCTCAGAATGACAACGTAAAGATGGGAATGCGTGGATTACTCAGTCGAACTACTCGCTCTCGACGCTTTCGGTGTCGATTTGGGCGCGCTGTAGGCGATCGGAGTAGTCGATGTAGAGCGTCTTCCACTCGGAAAAGAAATCGAGCGCTGCGGTGGCGGCTTCGCGATGGCCGTTGCCGGTTTGCTTGGTGCCGCCGAATGGGAGGTGCGTTTCCGCGCCGATTGTCGGCGCGTTGACATAGACGATTCCGGTTTCGAGTTCGCGCATGGCCTTGAAGGCCTTGTTGACGTCGCGCGTGTAGATCGACGCCGAGAGACCGTAGTTCGAACTGTTTGCGATATCAATTCCCTGTCCGAAGCTGTCGAATGGAATCACCGCGACGACCGGCCCAAAGACTTCTTCGCAAGATATGCGCATCTTTGAATCGCAATCCACGAATACAGTGGGCTCGTGGAACCAGCCCTTTGCGAGCGCGCCGTTGTCGAGGCGGTGACCGCCGCAAGCGAGCTTTGCGCCTTCGTTGCGAGCTATGCCAACGTATTCCATGATTTTGTTAAGCGCGGCTTCGTTAATTACCGGGCCCATATCGGTAGTCGGGTCAAGACCGTCGCCGACGCGCAATGCGCGCACGCGCTCGACAAAGCGTTCGACGAAATCTCCGTAAACTTTTTTGTGGACGGCGATGCGGCTTGCGGCAGTGCAGCGCTGGCCGCTGGTGCCGAAGCCGCCCCACACCGCGCCATCAATGGCGAGGTCGAGATTCGCGTCATCCATCACGATGATGATGTTCTTGCCGCCCATTTCGAGCGAGCACTTCTTGAAGCTTGGAGCGCAGGCCTGGCTGACGAGGCGGCCGACTTCGCTCGAACCCGTGAAACTGACGAGCGAGACGCCGGGATGGCTGACCAGCGGCGCTCCTGCTGACGGGCCATCGCCCATGACGATGTTTATGACGCCGCGAGGGAGGCCGGCCTCGTCGAGCGCTTGGACGAAGCTGTAAGCCGAAAGCGGAGTGTCTTCCGCGGGCTTGATCACAACCGTGTTTCCGCAGATGAGAGCGGGAGTAATTTTCCATGACGGGATAGCCATGGGGAAATTCCAGGGTGTCACCATTCCCGCGACGCCAATGGGAGCGCGCACGGTCATCGCAAATTTATTCGGCAACTCGGAAGGCGTGGTCACGCCGAATTGGCGGCGGCCTTCGCCGGCCATGTAATAGGTCATGTCAATGGCTTCCTGCACGTCGCCGCGCGCTTCGGTGAGGATCTTGCCCATCTCGCGGGTCATGTCGCGCGCGAAATCGTCCTTACGACGGACAAGCAGCTCGGCGGCGCGATAAAGAATTTCAGCGCGGCGCGGCGCTGGCGTGAGGCGCCAGTGCTTGTAGGCCTCGGCGGCAGAATCAACTGCAAGATTGACGTCTTCTTCGCTCGAAGCGGCAAACATTCCGATCAATTCATCCGTGTTCGCGGGGTTGCGGTTTTCAAGCGCCTTGCCTCCACGCGCCTCCTGCCATTCTCCGTGGATGTAGTTCTTGTAGTGCTTCGGCGCGACGGCGGTGGTCATACTGCCTCCTGGGGAAATGGCTAATACAAATAGCGGACGAACAAACTTAGCAAAGGGCTCCGTGAGCGTCAACGAAGGCAGGCAATTCGATTGATGTAAGGATTGGGCACGATGGTGAAACAATTGAGATGTTCATACGGATCCTTCGCTTCGCTCAGGATGACAAACGTTCATAGTGAACGAATGCCCGCCAGATGACTCCAGATTAGATGATTTCAGACTATCGACGGTTTCCGGTGGTGGAAGCTGCTGTTGCCGCGGGCGCGGGAACCAATCGGGGCGCGCCCTTGCCTGTGGTGTCTGAGCCGAGGCCGAGTTTTTGCAGGGTGAGCGCGTCCAGCTTGCCGGAAGGCGTCAAGCCATTCGACTGTTGGAACCTCTGCATCGCCGCGATGGTTTGCGCGTCCCACGTCCCTGTCGGCTCGCTGTTGTAGGTGCCCGACTTTGCAAGCGCGGACTGAATATCGCGGATGCGATCCGCAGTTGGGGCGGTCTGCATTTTTACGCGTGAGGATCTTGAGCTGCCGGCCTTCTTCTTGGAATTTATCTTCGAACTGGTAGTAGAGCTATGGTGAGAAGATGAACCGGTAGTGGAGCTGTGGGAAGAAACGGATCCTGTTGTCTTCGTGCTTGTGGCAGGAGTCTTTGTTGCCGGAGGCTTGGTTTGAGTTTGCGCAAATCCCGCGGCGCACGCAACACCGATGCTGCCGGCGAGCATCAGCCCGACGGCAGCCCCGTGAATCGCTTTTTGCAATTTGGTCAAGACTTGAGTTCGCTTCCTTTTTTTCGCACTTACTGGTTTGAAGCCGGCACAACGCCGCCCAAAAGCGCCGTGAATTGCGGATTGCTCCCGTTGCCCTTCAGGACTTTGAAGACAACTTCCTGCCCCGGCTTCAGCGACGAAATCACTCTTTTGAAATCAGCGAGGTTGTTGATCGTTTGCTCGTTGATTTCCACGATGACGTCGCCGCGACGGAGGTTGAGATCCTCGCCGAAACTTGCCGGCTCCGGGTCGCGCTGGACGACCACGCCGCCCTTCGCCGTAATCGACAATTTCTTGGCGATATCGGAAGTCAATTCCTCGACGTGCATTCCGTATTGAGCCGCGGCAGGCACGGTGGGTGCGCTGCCTTCGTCATCGCCGTTATTGCGTGCGGTGTCCGGGAAAATCTTGCTCATATCTTCCACCGCGATGGTCACTTCGTGCTCTTGTTTGTCGCGGATGTAAGAGATGCGAACCTTGTTGCCAACGGGTGTCTGAATGATCGGATCCACGAGTTCCGCAGAATTGTGAACCGGCTTGCCATTTACTTTGGTCAAGACGTCCTGCACGCGCAAGCCCGCCTTGTCCGCGGGCCCGCCGGGCACGACCATCTGAATTACGACACCGTATTCCGCGCCCAGGCGGTGCAACACGATTGGGTTCGTGCTGATTTCTTCCTGGAAGCGAACGCCGATCGAGGCGCGGGTCACATGCCCGTTCTGAACAATCTGGTTGTAAATGTTGATGGCGATGTTCGATGGCAGCGCAAAGCCGACGCCTTCATTCCCCGTACTGCGCGAGCCGGTGAGAATCGCGGTGTTGATGCCGATCACCTGACCGGCCATGTCCACAAGCGGGCCGCCGGAGTTGCCCGGATTGATAGCGGCGTCTGTTTGAAGGAAACGCTGGAACTGTCGCTGCTCTTCGCCGATACCGGAGCGGTCTTTTGCGCTGATGATTCCGGCCGTGACGGTTGCGTTCAAGCCGAAGGGGCTCCCGATTGCCAATACCCAGTCGCCCACTTGCACGCCATCCGAGTTTCCAAGCTTTGCAACCGGCAATTCGTGCGGATAATCAATCTTGATGACGGCCAAATCTGTGTCGGGGTCAACGCCGACGACTCTTGCATCGTATCGTTGAGAGCTGCCGTTCAACTGTACTTTGATCTTGGTGGCCTGATCCACAACATGATTGTTCGTCAGGATGAATCCTTTGGAATCCACAATGATTCCAGAACCGAGGCTGCGCTCGGAGCGATCCGCGGGAACCGAATCCGGGCTGCCGTCGAAGAAGCGGTCAAAATAATCCTGAAAGGGGTCCTGATCCGGCTGCTGCTTGTTGGCGTCTGGTGGCTTTTGGCCTCGTCCGCGAGGAGTAGGTGCGGGCGTCGGCATTATGTAACTGCGCTGGTGCGGCGATTGAACCGTCTGCACAGTCGAGATATTTACAACCGCGGGCTCAACCTTGTTCACAATTCCGGAAAACGCGTTTGACATGATTACCGGGTCCGGGATGCTCAGCGCCTTTGCGCCGCCCTCGAAGGTTGCCCGGCTCGCGCCGACGTGTCCGGAGATAATAGTCCCCAGTACGATGCCCACTCCAAGCGTCAGCGCGATGAGCGCCATCGCGAGTGGCTTCCGCGACTTCGACCAATTTACAAGCTCGTTCATTTTCCCGTTCCTCCCACCAAATTCGGCAATAAGCCAGAGTATAACACCGCTTCCGCGCCCCATGAATTAGACGCAAAAATTCCGTTAACGTGAGCGGCACAAAGAGTACTATTCGCGCCCCAGATACCTTACCGGAACCCGATGGAAACTCTGCCCATCGAGTTAGATGAGAGTTTTCGAGATTGCGTTGCGTGAATCGGCGCGTCGCAGAAGGGTCGAGAGAAGCGTTGACCGGCACATTGCGCGCCGGACGGTCTCTGCTACAATAAGATTTCAAACATGCCCGCACGCACGATGTACGAAAAAATCTGGGAAGCTCACGTCGTGGCCGAGCCGCCCGCCCAGCCAGCCCTCATTTACATTGACCGGCACTTGATTCACGAAGGCACATGCCCGCAAGCGTTTGCAGGGCTCAAGGCCGCTGGGCGCAAGGTACGCCGCCCCGACCTGACATTCGCGGTGATGGACCATTCGGTTCCAACCATCACGAAAGACCGATTTCTCCCCATCGTGGACGCAGATGCCGCGGCGCAGTTTTCCGCGCTGGAGCGCAATTGCCGCGAAACCGGCGTGCGCCTGTTTGATATGCACAGTGCGAACCAGGGGATTGTTCACATCATCGGGCCGGAGCTTGGCATTACGCAGCCGGGGCTGACGATTGTCTGCGGCGATAGCCACACTTCGACGCACGGCGCGTTTGGCGCGCTCGCATTCGGCATCGGCACGAGCGAAATCGAGCATGTGCTCGCGACGCAGTGCCTCTCGCAATTCCGGTCGAAGACGATGCACGTGGTGGTGAGCGGCAAGCGTCCGCGCGGTGTGACGGCCAAGGACATCATTCTCGCCATCATCGGCAAAATCGGGATCTCCGGGGGAAATGGGCACGTGATTGAGTACGGCGGCGAGGCGATCCGCGAACTTTCGATGGAAGGGCGCATGACGATTTGCAACATGTCCATCGAAGGCGGCGCGCGCGCCGGAATGGTGGCGCCGGACGACACGACATTCGCTTATCTGGATGGGCGCCCGTTCGTGCCGCGCGGCAAGGATTATCAGAAGCTGGTGAATTACTGGAAGACGCTTCCGTCGGATGCTGATGCGAAATTCGATTCCGTTGTGGAGTTGGATGATTCGCACCTCGCGCCGCAGGTCACCTGGGGCACAAATCCGGGGATGGTGGCTCCCGTGACGGCAGCGGTGCCGGATCCCGCCACTTACAAGGATCCCGACGATCAGAAAGCAGTTGCGCGCGCTCTCGAGTATATGGGCCTGAAGACCGGCACAAAACTTGTGGACGTTTCCGTGGACCGCGTGTTCATCGGCTCATGCACGAATTCGCGGATGGACGATCTGCGCGTGGCGGCACAAGTGGTTGCGGGAAAGCACATCGCGAAGAATATTAAGGGAGCGCTTGTCGTGCCCGGGTCGCGCGTGGTGAAGGCCGCCGCGGAAAAAGAGGGCCTCGACAAGATTTTCACCGACGCGGGATTCGAGTGGCGCGACGCCGGCTGCAGCATGTGCATCGGGATGAATTACGACGTGCTGCCGTCGGGCGAGCGATGCGCGAGCACGTCCAATCGAAATTTTGAAGGCCGCCAGGGCAAGGGCGGGCGAACGCATCTCGTCAGCCCGATGATGGCAGCGGCGGCGGCAATCGCGGGACATTTTGTGGATGTACGCGAATTGGATGTTGCGAGGGCGGAGTAATCGATGAAGCCATTCAGCGCACACACGGGACTTGTTGCTCCGCTGAATCGCGTGAACGTGGACACCGACCAGATGATCCCGAAGCAATTCCTGAAGGGGCTGACTCGCGAGGGCTACGGGAAGTTTCTTTTTTACGACTGGCGCTATCTTCCTGGGGAAAAACTGAATCCGGAATTTGAGTTGAACTCTCCGCGGTACACAGGCGCGTCCGTGCTGCTGGCCCGCACCAATTTTGGTTGCGGCTCGAGCCGCGAGCATGCGCCGTGGGGATTGCTCGATTACGGATTCCGAGTGATCATCGCGCCGAGCTATGCGGACATTTTTTACAACAACTGCTTTAAGAACGGGATCCTGCC
>JBGPHM010000081.1:0-11827 GCA_041484365.1 Terriglobia bacterium
AATCGCATCCAATCAGAACCATCGAAGGCTCCTTTCCTTCTGAGAGTTTCAGTCCTCAACCTAAAACTCACTCAGAATGTAAACGGAGCCTTCGCTCTTATCCAATCAACACGTCGTGGTTACGTGTGGGGATTTTGAATCGCGCATCATGCCGAGGAATCTCGAACGCTACTACCTCGAAGGCCATCTGCATTTTCTCACGTTCAGTTGTTATCGGAGGCTGCCACTCCTCGGATTCGCACGATCTCGATATCTCTTCGTCCACGCACTAGGCAAGATACGAGAGCGTTGCCAGTTCTTGCTCGTTGGGTACGTCGTGATGCCCAATCACGTGCATCTGTTGATCAGCGAGCCGGTAAAGGGCACGCCTTCTACGATGTTGCAGGTACTGAAACAGCGCGTTGCGCGCGATTTGCGCAGAAAGAAGCGGCACATGCCAAATGGACAGCTCTTGCTGAGGTTCGCATCGGGGGACAGCGAGTAGCGCCACTTCTGGCAGCCGCGGTTTTACGATTTCAACGTGCACAGCGCCAGCAAATGCAAAGAGAAACTTGTCTATATGCACGCCAATCCGGTGAAGCGAGGACTTGTGAAGAGTCCGGCGGAGTGGATCTGGAGTAGTTATTTGTCTTATGCCAAGGGTGAGAAAGGCCTGATTTCGATTGACCGGGTCAACTAGCCAGGGAACAAGAGTAGAACGAATAAAGTCAAAATCCCCACAAGTAACCACGACGTGTGGGACACCCAAAGCCTTACAGATTGAACGCGATCCCTTTCGGAATTGGAAGAATGCGCCGTGGAGATTCTGCGTGTGTAATGATTAACTTAGTTCTTGGCGCGAATCGAAAAGAATGAGTTGCGAAAGAACTTTTGGTGCGGAAGGAGGGATTCGAACCCTCACGCCTTGCGGCGCCACCCCCTCAAGATGGTGCGTCTGCCAGTTCCGCCACTTCCGCACGGGTGGTGAGAGAAAGATTCTAGCTGGCGCAATGAAAACGAGCAAGCCGCAAGGAAATTATTCCTGATGCAGCGGACATGAAAAATAATCTAGTGATTTGGTTGCGGTGTTGAAGGCGGTGGCGTTTGCGCCGGCGGCGTCGTTGGTGCTGTTGGCGCAGGCGCCGGCGTAGCCGGCTTACTGTATTTCTCGAGCACGGACCGGCCCGAAAGTGCGGTGTCCTGACGAACGACAAGCAGCATAGACGTCAGCATGAACATGATGGCGCACCAGGTCGTTGCCTTCGAGAGAAATGTTGCCGCACCGCGCGGCCCGAATGCGGTCTGGCTTCCCGCACCGCCAAATGCGCCCGCGAGATCCGCAGCTGTTCCGCTCTGCAGAAGGACCACCACCGCCAGCAGGAAGCAAACGGTCACGTGGAGAACGATGAGCACCGTGGGAACTTTGAAGCCCAGGAGTAGCAGCAGCCCTCCAAACGCCAATGAAATCACCCATTTGACTTGCCCTGGCATCGCAACTCCCTCGCTTTTAGAAATTCACAATTGCGGCAAACGAATTCGCTTCGAGACTCGCGCCGCCCACCAGCGCGCCATCAATTTCCACCTGGGCCATCAATCCCCGGATGTTGTCCGGCTTCACGCTGCCGCCGTAGAGAATCCTCAACGCGGCGGCACTGGCGGGAGTGAATCGGCTGGCCGCCTGCCCTCGCAGGAACCGGTGCGCATCAGCCGCCATTTCCGGCGTGGCGGTGCGCCCGGTGCCAATTGCCCAGACGGGCTCGTAAGCAAGCAGAATACGGGAAAAATGGTCGGCGGTCAACGCGCCGAACGCGCCCTGGAATTGGCGCGAAAGGACCACCTCCGTTTGATTAGCTTCACGCTCGGCAAGCAATTCACCCACGCAAACGATTGGCGTGAGACCGGCTTCGAGCGCTGCCACAAGTTTCTTGGCGACGACTTCGTCGGTGTCGCCGAAGAATTGCCGCCGCTCGCTGTGACCGAGGATCGTATAACGCGCGCCCGCCTCGAGAATCATCTGCGCGGAGACTTCGCCGGTAAATGCGCCTTGCTTCTCCCAATGCATGTCTTGCGCAGAGATAGCGACATTCATTCCGGCTGCCGCTTCCACGGCCGCGGCCAGCGCCGTAAACGGCGGCGCGACAACAATGTCGCAATGCGTCGCTCCCGCGACAAGTGGCTTCAACGCCGCGAAAAATGCGCGCGTCTCTGCGCGCGTCTTGAACATTTTCCAGTTTCCGGCAATTACGGGGCGGCGCATTCTTATTCCTTCGTGTACTGAGCGAAACAAATCCTATCGGTCGGTCAGCGCTTCCACGCCGGGAAGCTTCTCGCCCGCCAAAAATTCAAGCGAAGCGCCGCCGCCCGTGGAAATATGGCTGATCTTATACGACACTCCCGCTTGATGCACGGCCGCAACCGAATCGCCGCCGCCGACAATACTCGTCGCGCCGCCGTCCGTTGCTGCCGCGACCGCTTCGGCAACTGCCAGCGTTCCCTTCGAAAACGCGGGCATTTCGAATACGCCCATCGGGCCATTCCACACAATTGTTCTTGCGCGCGCGAGTTCCGCGCGGAATGTGACAACAGTCTGCGGCCCGATGTCGAGGCCCATCCAGCCGTCGGGTATTTGCGTGACCGGCAAAGTTTGCGTTTTCGCGTCCGCCTTGAATTCCGAAGCGACCACGTGGTCACTCGGCAGCACCAGCCGGAATCCGCGCGCCTTCGCATCCGCCATAATCTTGCGCGCCAGGTCGAGCTTGTCGTCTTCCACGAGTGATCTGCCGATGCCGATTCCCTGCGCCTTGAAAAATGTGTAAGCCATGCCGCCGCCGATGAGCATCGCGTCGGCAATCTTCATCAAATTTTCGACAACTTCAATTTTGTCGGAAACTTTCGCGCCGCCGAGGATGGCGACAAACGGCCGCTCGGGATTCGTAATCGCCTTCCCGAGGTACGTGAGCTCCTTTTCCATCAGCAGCCCCGCGGCGGCCTGCTTCACAAAGCGTGTAATTCCAACGACCGACGCATGCGCGCGGTGTGCGGAGCCGAATGCGTCGCAGACGAACAAGCCGTCGCAAAGCGCCGCAAGCTGCCGTGAGAACGCCTCATCGTTTGCTTCCTCTTCCGCGTGGAAGCGCACGTTTTCAAGAAGGAGGACCGCTCCATTCGCGAGCGCCTTGCTCTTCGCTTCCGCTTCGGCGCCAACGCAATCCGTGGCGAACTCTACCTTTGCGCCAAACAATTCCGCGAGCTTCGCCGCAGCGGGCTTCAAACTGTATTTATCGTTCGGCTTCCCTTTTGGGCGCCCCAGGTGTGACGCCAGCACAATCCGCGCGCCGCGGTCGCGTGCGAAGCGCAGCGTTGGGAGTGTCTCGCGAATGCGTGTGTCGTCGGTGACCTGCCACGGCGCGGCATCCGTAAGCGGCACGTTGAAATCCACGCGGATGAAGACTCGCTTGCCTGCGAGGTCGAGATCGCGGATGGAAAGTTTATTCACAAGAACAGAAGTGTTGGCAGCCGGCTCTTACAACTTCGCGGCCATGAATTTGATCAGGTCGCGGACGCGCGAGGAGTAGCCCCACTCGTTGTCGTACCACGCCAGAACTTTCACGCAGTTCCCGGCCACGACCTTTGTATATTCAGCGTCCACGATTGACGAAAGCGGATTGCCGCGGAAATCGATGGAGACAAGTTCTTCCGTGCTGTATCCCAGAATTCCCTTCATCGGGCCTTCGGCGGCGGCTTTGAACGCGGCGTTCACCGACTCGACCGTTGCGGGCTTCACCGTCGTGACCGTCAAGTCCACCACGCTAACGTTCGGCGTCGGCACGCGCATCGCGTAGCCATCGAGCTTGCCCTTCACTTCCGGCAGCACAAGATGCAGCGCCTTCGCTGCGCCTGTCGATGTCGGGATCATGGAGAGCGCTGCGGCGCGGGCGCGGCGCAAATCTTTGTGCGGCAAATCGAGCAGCTTCTGGTCGTTTGTATAGGAATGGATCGTGGTCATCGTGCCGTGCACAATTCCAAATGAATCCACAAGCACTTTGACAACCGGCGCGAGGCAGTTCGTCGTGCATGATGCGTTCGAGACAACGTCGTGCTTCGCTGCGTCGTATGCCTTTTCATTTACGCCGAGCACGACCGTAAAATCCGGGTCCGTAGCCGGCGCGGAAATGATGACTTTCTTTACCGGCCCGCGAATATGTTTGCGCGCGTCGGCCCCTTTGGTGAATAGCCCGGTGGACTCAATCACGATTTGCGCGCCAACCGAAGCCCAATCCAATTCCGAGGGATCTTTCACTTTGAAAACTTTGAAGCTGCGCCCGTCCACAGAGATGGAATCCTCCGTGTGCGTGACATTGTGCGAGAGGTTGCCGAGGATCGAATCGTACTTCAGCAGATAGGCCAGCGTCCTGGCGTCGGTGATGTCATTCACGGCGACGATTTCGATCTCCGGATCTCCCAGCGCGGCCCTGACGATGTTCCGCCCGATACGGCCGAAGCCGTTGATCCCCACTTTTACTGGCATGTTTCCTCCCGATCCGGTTGGTGTGTCTTTTTGCGCGAACACGCGCAAGATAACACAAAGTTGCGCGTGTACTTAAAACGTCATACAACATGTGCATCTTCTCACGAATGAAAGATGCTAGGTTGCGTGTAAAAGTTTGTCAACGCTTCGCCCTTCGTGGTGTTTCTTGCCGTCATCCCGAGGCGATTCGCAGCCGAGAGATATCCCGCGGCGCAGTGTGACGCGGGGGTTTCATCACTTGATCCAAAACCCCCGACGTAAAACGCGCGTCGGGATATCCTCACGTCGCCATGAAGCAACACCGCCTCCTCAGGATGACAAACTGTGACCGCGCGCCCCTCCCACCCTCCACGCCTCCAGACCGCACCTTTTTTGTGTTGCGCTCCCGGTAGTTTTGGCGTCATGCTCCACAAATCATGGCTGGCCTCTTATTCACGGTGGGACACTCAGCGGCGGAGTTCTCCGCCTTTCTGGGTTTGCTCCGTCCATCAAACATCAATTTGGTCATCGACGTAAGGAGCAGGCCGCAAAGCGGACGATTTCCGCACTTTGACGGGATTGAGCTGGCGCAAACTCTGCCTGCCGCGGGCATTCGATACTTGTTTCTTGGCGAAGAACTTGGGGGCAGGCCGGATGATCCCAAAGTTTATCGAAGCGACGGGCTTGTGGATTACCGGGCGCGGAGAAAATCAGCCGGATTCCGCATGGGTATTGATCGCGTTCAAATGGAGTTGGAACAGAATCGCATTGCGCTGATGTGTGCCGAAGAAGATCCCCTCACCTGCCACCGGTTTCTGATGATCTGTCCGGAACTCACCACATTGGGCATCGAGCCATCGCATATCCGCAAAGGCGGTATTGTCGAAACGCAGCGGGATGCCGAAGATCGGTTGTTGCAAACGCAGCGGTTTGGCGACGTTGCAAGCGGCTCATTGTTTTCGTCGGATCGCGAGGCCGCGCTCGAAGAGGCGTACATCGCACAAGCTGAAAAGTGTGCCTTCCGAATTGACCCCCGAGTCCTCGAACCCTGGTAGCCGTCTGTGGAAATCAACATCACAACCATCGGATTCGCAGGCAAGACCGCGGAAGAATTCTTTGATCTCCTCCGGGCAGCCGGCGTAAAGAAGTTGATCGATATCCGGGAAAACAGAGGCGGCCAGCTCTCCGCATTTGCAAAGCATCCCGACCTATCTTATTTCTTGCGCGTTATAGCCGGAATAGTATATGTTCACGAACCTCGACTCGCACCAAGTAAGGAGATTCGCGAGTCCTACCGCGCGACGAAAGATTGGCCGGATTACGAGACTTGTTTTCTCCAGCTGATGCGCGACCGGGATATTCCGCGATCCCTGGAGTCATTGGATCTTGCTGGGACCGTCGCATTGCTTTGTTCTGAACCAGGTCCCGAGAAGTGTCACAGAAGATTGGTGGCGGACATCCTGGCTGAGCACCTTCGCGCCCAGGGTCATGACGTGAAGGTATCGCATTTGGTAACGCCGGAAGTGGCAAAGCCAGCATCAAAGCGCGCTCGCAAGTCGAAAAATGACGGAACTGCTGATCAGCGAAATCACCCGGATGCGCGGGGGATTCTGCGTAATCGGCATCAAGAAGGAGAATGAGGGGTTTCGATCCGTCCGCCCGGTACCTCTGCACACATTTAGGTGGCCTCAATTCCCATACAGCCGTGGCGACAGGGTTGACTTTAGTCTTGTAAAATTTCCTTCGTCCCGGCCCCACTTTGAAGACTGTTCTGCTTCAAGCCATCGAAAGCTTGGGACAGTGCCTGAAGGCGGCCTAGTCGACTCCCTCAAGCAAGCTGAGGTCGCAGACATTCTTGAAGATCTCTTCGGATGCCATTTGCATCCCAGCCCCACTGGTGGGGATTCTGTTTTCGCAATTCCGGACGCGGCGAAACGGTCAATCAGTGGCTGTGGAATAAGATCCGTACAGTTCATTTTACGCTTCTATCCAGATTCAATTCGCGTGTCACTTACTTTGAATTCCGGAGAAGTCCTTCCGAGCCTGCCTGTTGTTGACCGGGACTGGTGTGAGTTTGTTGATTCGTTGGCGACACAAAAAGCCAATCGAAAGCAGCTTCCCCGCAGGCTGGACACGTTCTTCGGCACGTTTATCGAGCAACAAATCCTGCTGAGCCCAATTCGGTTTGCAAGAATCGGTCTGACCAGGCCAACGCGTGAAGGCCATTGCTGGCTGATGCTGGATTCACTCTTCCCGCTTCCTCGGCCGGAGTGGCGAGACGCCTTTAGCTAACCATACCTGTCCTGGAGAAATAATGCGGCGGAAATGAACACCAATCCCAAAACGCCGGATGAGATACGCGATTCAATCAGGAATTGTCTGCGATTGATTCTTCCCGTGGATTCCGAGCTTCCCGCGGATGAAAAGAATTGGATCACCAGCGGACTTCTCGATTCGATGGCGCATGTCGAGCTCTTACTCTGTGTAGAAAGAGCGCTCGGGCTGCCAAGTTTGTTTGGTCAAAAAGGATCTGCACCGCCTCGAACAATTCGTTCTGCAGTTGAAATTGCCGGCGCGGCAATCTCACGTGCTGAATACGGGGTTGCCGGAGGAACCGCCACACGCGCAATGCCGGAAAAAAATTCCAGTGCAGCCGCGTTTATCACGGGCTGGGGCGCGTCACTTGGAGGAACTATTATCACATCCGAGATCGCCGACGCAGAATTCGGACTGCCAGCCGGCACATTGAAAGAGCGCGCGGGTATTGAGACTTTGCGTCGCGCCACTCAGGAAGAGGATGAAATCTCTCTTGCGAGGAACGCGGCACATGACGCGCTCCAGAAATCGGTCTTGTCAGTTCAAGATCTCGACTGGGTCTTGGCAACCAGCGAAACATTTCAAGGATTTCCGTCATTCGCCGCTCGCATGCACACGTCGCTTCTCGCGCCTCAATCTTGCCGGCCACTCGATGTCGGCGGAGGCTGCACGGGTATTGCAAAGTGTTTCGCCATTGCTGAGGCGTTCCTTTCCCGCCCGGGAACGCGCAATGTCCTGGTGGTTTCGGCCGACGTCCATAGCCGCATTCTCGTTCCGGGGAAGGTGCCTGGAGAATTCGGCGGGCTGTTCGGCGATGGCGCGTGCGCATTCCTCATAAACCGGGATGCCGCGGCTACATCCACTCCACCCTATTCAATTCATTCATGCGTTGGAGGGTGCGCGGGAATGTATTCTTCCGCTTTGCAATTGCGCCGGCGCGCGGACGATTCAATCTCTCTGAATTTCCGCGGAGAGGCTTTGGCTCAGGCTGCCATCGACCTCCTGGAAAAGACACTGGGGGAACTTGAGATCCGGTCGGGAAAGAGCCGCGAAAGTGCCAGTGCATTTGCAATGCATCAGCCGAATCATCGAGTGATGGAGATTCTCCTCAGGCGCGCGAAGCTGCCGCGTGACAAAGTCCCTTTCATCGCTCAGTCCTGCGGAAACCTCGGAGCATCAACTTGCGGCGCGGCTCTTTGTGCAGCGCTGGATATGTACTCAGCGAAAGTGCGCAACGAGCGCGGGCCCATCTTCCTTGCCACAGTTGCACCAGGAGTGATTTGGGATGGGGTTCTTCTCGACTGAATTTTGCAAATCTACCGCTGCGCAATTGGATCGCTGGGGTATTGCTTGATGCGGATTACCCTATCACCAAGGAAGGTCACAAATATCGTTTTCGCCGGAGGCTGGCCGTAAATCCAGTCTTCAGTATCGGCGCCTTCCGTGTCGCGTTCACGGATCTTCTTATCCGGCTTGCCGATGGCCGCTTCCACCATTTCGTGCGACATCCCAACCACCGCGCGCTTGTCGCTGATGGCCTGCTTCATCTCCGGGGGCAGCGTCTCCGTCCACAGCACGGCCGCCGAGCGCTGGTCGGTGGCAAAATTCAATACGGGCGAGAGCAGCTTCTTCAATTCCTCGGGAGTCATGTTCGGAATCGGCTTGCCGAAATCCAGCACGATCGTCGCGCCAAGGCCGATCTCGGGCTGGTCCGCGACGTTGCTCGTGGCTGTGGTGGTGGGCATGCCACCGATGCCAACCTGAATGTGGTCCCGCCAGTTGAACCTTCCCTTCCCGCCTCCGTTGATTTGCAAAACGATTTGCGTCTTCTTGAATCGAATGGCGGTAATTTGAACTTGATCGCCGGGGTTGACGGCCGCTCCGTGGTTCATCAAAGCGCGCTTCAGTTGTTCTTCGCTCAACGGCTGTCCCGCATGAAGTGTCAATCCTGTTCTGCCGCCCGGCAGGGATTTCACGGCGTGCGCAAATTCGCCATCCACGTAACGCACGAGCGCCAGCTCCGCCGAGGACTGCAGTGGCCCATCAGTTTTCTTTACGTCTTTTGCATCCTGGCCCGCGGATTGCTTTTGTGAAGCCTGTGAGGATGAATTCGTGTCAGGGAAAAGCGGAATCGTTGCTCCCGAAAGAATGTCGGGTGGTTTGGGAGAAGGCGTGCGCCAGGGCATTACTTGCGGGTTGTCCGCACCGAAAATGAGAAGTAAGGTTCCTGCGGCAAATGCAAGGCGAGTCATTGGTTCCCTGCCTATCGGCTATTGTAAATCTTCCCGCGGCGCAGGGGAAGTGGAGAGTTTGCGCGTCCAAAGCAGCCAGGCGATTCCCGCCACGGTGACAATTGTGATGGCCACTCCTCCCTCCGGGCCATAGCTTCCGCCGGTGAGCCAGCGCGGACCGGTTGAGTGCGTTGAAAAAAGGTGGGGCTCAAAATTTATACCGCTGACCGGCAATGACACCAGTGTCGCCATGGTGAGATTCCATGCCCAGTGCAGCCCGATCTGCATCCACATGGATCGCGTCCGAATGTAGGGAATCGCAAGAATGATTCCCGCGAGAACCGTGTTGATGGTAGAAAAAATTGAAGAATTCTGATTTCCGTAATGGAGTAACCCGAAAATCAAAGCTGTGAGCAACATCGCGCCCGGCGCGCCAATGGATTCGATCAGTTTTTGAAAGCCGTAGCCGCGAAAGGCCAGCTCTTCCACCGAAGCCGCTAATGCGAACAACGCCACATTTGCTCCCAATCGTTGCCAGAATTGCAGGTCATAGCTGGCGCCGCGGGAATAATGAACCGCTCGCGTGGCCAAGAAAATCGCGCCGACAATTACTTGCAAAGTTACGCCGACGCCGAACCCGATTGCGAGTTCCCTGCCCCAGCCGCGTTTCAGGGTCAGGCCGAGCGAGGAAAATTTCTCACCGTCACCCACGCGAAGGAACATCCAACTCAGCAGAAGGAGGCCGGCCGCCAAAGCAAAGTAACCACTAATGCGTTGCGCCTGCTGTGAAAAGCCCTGCGTGAATTCGGAGAGCGCGAGCGAGACACCGTAGTTAACGACCACGACTCCCATCGCGAAAACGATCGCGCGCAAAATTGGCCGCACGCGTCCATCCGCGCCGAGAAATGCGCGCTCGAATAAAATCGGATTTCGTTCAGGAGATTTATGCCCGCCCGCGCCGGAGTTTGGTTCAGATGGCATCGGTTCGAGAAAAGGCTTCGCGGGCGTGCCCTAACGGCTCACGGTGACGCGCACGCCGCTGCGGTCAATCTTCATCGGCAAGATTTGTCCGCCGGCCTTCGCGACGGCAGCTTCCACGCGCTGTCGCGCGTCCGGCTCAATCAGCAGAGTCACGCAACCGCCGCCGCCCGCCCCGCAAACTTTCCCCGCCAGCGCGCCGTTGCGCCTCGCGGAGGAGATGATTCCGTCGATCGTGGGAGTCGAGATTGTTGGCAGGTTTTTCTTCCGGGCATTCCATTCCGCACGGACAAGTAGACCCAACTCGCTCCAGTCACGGGCGAGGAGTGCTTCGCGGACTTGCTTCGCAATTATCGAAATCTCTTCAAGATTTCGGTCAATGCGGTCATCTCCATTAATCTGTGCCTGGAAAACCTCCCAGTTGTTGATTCCGGATTGTCGCGGCTCGCCCGTGTAGCAGAGCACAATGCGCTGCTCGAGCTTCTCCGCGTTTACCGGAAGCGCTTCGCGATATTCGCCCCCCGCGCGCAAATGAATCGCGCTCACGCCGCCAAAGGCGGGCGGATAGTGATCCTGCGTACCCGTTGGAACATGGATCACCACCGCTTCGATGTCTCGGCTGATGCTGATCCATTCCTCGCGGCCTCGCTTCGCACCCGTCAATTTGGAGAGCGCCGCGCAAATTGCAATCGCCATCGCGCTCGATCCGCCAATGCCCGCGCCCGCAGGCGCTTCAGAATTCGTGGTGAGCGTGAATCCCTGCTGCGGGGCGAACAGCCGCACGAGGTGTGCCGGCAGCGGGAGATGGTAACGCCTCGCGCGCTCCAGCGACGCCAGGGATGCAAAAGACTCGCGTCGCTTCGTATCGCGCGAAATGAGAGTGATGCGGCGGTCTGATTTCGCGGGTTCAATCACGCATTGCGCGTATCGCGTAATCGCGCAATTGACCGTCAGCGCACCATCGTGAAAAAGATAAAGCGGCCAGATGTCCAGTGTCCCGCCAGCCAGATCAATCCGTGTCGGCGCGCGCGATTCAATTCTCATGGATGAATCGGATCCTTGGTTCTCATGGCAGTGCCGCCCAGATTCTACACCGCGCTGGGCGAAGGCGTAGCCGCGGGCATGCGGTCCTTCGCGCCGTGATTCCAGAAATAAAGGTACATCGCTCCGGCAATGAAGTCATATATGGCATGGACGGCCATGGCGATATAGAGCGTGCCGGTGAAATAAACAAGCCCTTGGAATATGACGGACATCACAAAAATGATTCCCGCGCCCTTCCAGCCCTGAATGGCGTGGCCCAGCGCAAACGCCAGCGCGCACAGGATCGCCGCTAGCCACCAGTTATTGAGCCAGTAATCCAGAATCCCGAATAGCACACCGCGATACGCAATCTCTTCGACGAATCCCGCTGAAAGAGAAACCACCGCCCACAATCGGAGCTCGCTGTTTTTTTGCGGCATTTTCCGGTATGTCTTTACCGGATTCAACATGGCCCCTCTTTTCCAAAGAGGGATCATTACGGCCAGAAAAACGATCAGCGTCGCGAGGCCGTAACCAGCTTCTTTCCACCCAATCGAAGGCCGCGGAAACATGGGAATGCCGAAGGATCGCCAGGTGAAATACGCCAGCACGAACATCATCCCGTGCATGAATAGGGCGCTTAGCAGGAACGCCCGCTTCGATGGAAATGGCGCGCCGGCTTTCAGCTTGTAGTACGACCGGACGCACAGCACCGGCAATAGCCCGCCCATAAACGAGACGTAGTAGATGGCCGCGAAACTCATTTCTCACCCACCAAAACGCCGCGAGAGTA
>JBGPHM010000082.1:0-11569 GCA_041484365.1 Terriglobia bacterium
AAACGCTACGGCCACTGGACGGGCAGCGATGTTCCCGGGCGGCTTCCGCCGCCGAGCTGGCGCAACCGCCTGGAGCGGTTAGCCCCGCCGGTGCCGCGAGCGGCGCTCGAGGAATATGTTGCGACGCACATGCGTCGCAGCACAGATTCCCCACACGCGACTACGGCGTGTGGGACACCCGAAAACGAAAACCCCCGTCCCAAACTGCAGGACGGGATATCCCTCGCCGCCACACCGGCTCGGGATGACGAAGAAGCGTTGGAGAGACGCGAGCGGGGCTTGCCGGAGAGATCCCTGCCTGCCGGCAGGCAGGCTTCGCTTGGTCCCGATGAAAAGCATCGCGACTCCGCTCAGGATGACAACGTTCTTTTTATTCGAGCGGATGAGGGTGGTGTATCGAAAAACCCTCAGGTCCCGGCACAAGACGTCGGCAAAGACGACTTTTTTGAATTGGCGCGGGGCTGCAGCGTCTTTAAGTCGCCGCGGGGCTCCAGCACACCGGACCCCGTCGGCAAAGACGACAACCCATGCCTTGAGGCGGCTCAAGCACAGGGTTTGGATTTGGGTTTGGATTTGGAATGGGAAGGGAAGAGGGGTGTGGAGACACACAACCCCAGCCTTGAGCGGGAGCTTGAGGAACTCTTGAGGACTGCGGCAGAGAATTCACAGACCGGAAAAAGCAAAAGCGTGTGTGAGAGTGCCTCACTGACTTCTGGGGAAGGAAAAAACAAACAAAACATTCTTGCGGAAGAAATAAATACAAAACCAATTCCTGTTGAAGAAGAAACAGCGAACAGCAAAAGCAGATCCTTCGTCGAAAAAAACGCTCCTCTGGATGACAATGTGAGAGCGGATGCAGGTGACAACGCGAGGGCGGGCGCAATTGTGGGTTGTCATCCTGAGCGAAGCGAAGAATCCGTGTCGCGCGCCACGATCCAGGCCACGGGCGACGTTTTAGGTGCCGCCGCAGGATCCTTCGTCACGGAAAACGCTCCTCAGGATGACAACGTAGAAGTGGGCGCCGCCGTCAACGCCAGAGTGGGGGCGAGTGCGGAAACGCTCGCGGAAATTTGGGAGCAGGAGCGCGGGTCGTTGCCGGAGTTGCGCGCGATGACGCCCGAGCGCGTGGCGCGGTGCCGCGAACGATTGCGGAATGCGGCGCGCGATGGCGCGGTCGTTTCACGTGAGGATTCAAAGTCAAAGACCCCACACGTAACCACGACGTGTGGGGCACCCGACAGAGAGACGCGGGGCGCGCCCGGCGCGGATAGTGATTCAGCGATCGCACAATTCCTCGACGACTTCCGCGAAGCGGTGCGCCGCGCGGCCGCGACTCCGTTTCTCTGCGGCTCGGGGCCCGCGGGCTGGCGCGCGAATTTCGATTGGATCATCGCGAACGACACGAACTACGTGAAAGTTTTGGAGGGGCGGTACGATTCGGGCGGCCCGGCACTCGTGACCACAGAAACCCCCGCGTCACACTGCGCCGCGGGATATCCCTCGCCTGCGAACCGGCTCGGGATGACGGGCACCGCGGCTGCGGCAGGGAGGGCCGGTGGTACACGCACATCAGTTGCGGCGCCGGCGTGGGCCGCGGAACGCGCCGCGCGCGAGGAATCCGTGCGCCGCGAATTGCGCGTGGGCGTGGGACCAAGCGCGTCCGCAAACGGCGCCGCGATGCGCGCGGATGTGGTCGAGCGATTCCGCCACCGCGGAAAAGTTCAAACGTGACGCGCCACAAAAAGTGTTGTCATCCTGAGGCCGTCTTGCGGCCGAAGGATCCGTATGCTGCAACCACAGACCAGAGCCATTGGCGAGATTTGTAGTGACGGCTCGGGATTCTTCGCTGCGTCCCGATAAAAAGCATCGGGACTCCGCTCAGAATGACAACGTTGTGGTGGAGCAGCCCAAGGACAACGTATTGATGAGGCATTGCCCATCAAGAAGAAATGTGGCAGGCGTGGAAGCGAGTCAGTCGCAAGTGGAACGCAGTAGCTGAAAGCGTGCCTATGAAACCGGCCTTCGCATTCGACGTCTGCCACGGACTTTACCGCGCCGCCCGCGAGGTGCTCGATGGCAGTCTGCGCTCTACCGACCTCGCGTCGCGCGAAAAATATCTGTGGCGCCCGGGGATGCGTCCGCGCCTGGCGGAATATGTCGCGGACTTCGCGCTCGCCGGCCAGCGCGCGCTCGCGTCGCCGCATCTCGCCAGCCGCCTCGTGCTCTTTCGCGTGTTTTATCTTGGCAACGCGGAGCTGCACGCCGCGCGCGCGCATCTCGGCATCGGCGAGCTTACGTGGGAGCAGTGGTCGGACGAGGTCCGCGCGCGTGTGGGACGCGAGCTGCTGCGCCGCCGCATTTTTCCTCCGCGCGATTATTTCCGCAGCGCGAGCGAGCCGCGCCGGGCGGCAAACTCGGTCAGCGCGAATTCAGCGCGCGATTCTCGCACCTTGGCGAATTCTGCGAAGTCGGCGAAAGTCGGAGAGCCGCTCACCGTCCGCGATCCGCGCCGCAGCGACAAGGTGGCGTCGTGAATGCTGCCGTTATCGATAATGAATGCGAGGTTTTTTGCCTATCGCGGAGTACCATTGACCACCTTAATCGGTCACGGCTACGATAGTGTGGTACTATGACTGTCCCTTGGGACAGTATCGCGAAACTGTACCTAACGAAGATGCATCTAAGCGTGAGACGGGCTGACGCTAGTCGAGGGAGTAAAGCTATGTCAAAGCAACGGCGAGGCACATGGGTGAATTTCGAGTCGCGCGATCCGAAAGCGGCGACGGTTCGCTTCTCGGTCTCGTGCATTTCTACGTCTTCTGAATCCGCCGCTCAATTCACTACTGTCCGGAGTACTGGGAAAATCAGCGGGATCAACGACAAGGTCAAAGATTTACCCCAAACTGTTCGAGAGGGGTCCGCACGCGGTCGAGCGTAAGCCCGATCGAGTAGACCGCACGAATACTATCCAGGTAATTGGCTTGCAATCCGGCGGGGACAGGAATCAAATTGCACTGTTCCTCACGTTCGGCGATTTTGTGGTGGAGGAACCCCTTCACGTATGCAACAACCCGCCCAGTGTCCGCCTCAAAAATTGGTCCACCGCTGTTTCCAGGGACGAACAAAAAGTTTACCTCTAGCACAGTCACTCCTTGGAGGGGATGTCCGTCTCCAGTGTTCAGGTCCGTTTTGTAGACAGCATTGACGACGTTTTTTGCCACGCGGTACACGACCCCACCTATGGTTATATTTCCGTTGGCGTCTGTCGAGAGCTGAGCGAGGGGATATCCGGCTACGCCGATCTCCGCCCCAACTGGAACGTCCCTATAGCTTACGGGTAGGAACGCTTGATCGGGCTTCGTTTTCGATATCATTATGGCTAGATCGTGATCAGGAAATAGATGGATGTCATTTCCGACGCCCCCGTTGATCTCATGAACCATCCCGTGCTGTCCATCCAGATTGTTAACGAGCCTGTAAAGGTCACCAGGCTGGTGTGGTGCCCCAGGGCCGTCAATAACATGCCAGCACGTGAGGAATACTTGTGACGTGACGAAGAAGCCAGATCCGAGTGACGTCACGTCGAACAAGCCAGTTACATTTGGCCGATGCCTATGGACTGAGAAGACCGCATGGCGAACATCGGCGGCAACAGAGTGAAACGACCTACTCTTGGTGGGGATTCTTCCAGCCGGTACCCAAATCTTAGCCATCTTCGACCCCTCTCATTTGTGCAAGCGACCATGCGTTTTCAGAGATGAATGAACTCCTCGGTTGATATTCTAGCAAATTGCGAAGACAAGATTGAGCGGAGAAGCCGCGACGTGGTGTATCCTTGAAATAGCTCCCACAGAGGGAGATTGGATATGGCCGCCACCAAACGCCGAACTTCACGCAAACGCAGACTCAACGCGAACACGAACGGCAAGTCGCGTGCCAAGCCGAATGGTAAGGCAAACGGGAAGACCGCGAAGCTTGATGCGCGCACGCGCAAAGCCTTGCTTCAGTTGGCTCGGAGAGTGAAAAAAAACACTCCGATCATAGAGAAGCGCCTCCGCGCCGCGGGCATTGAACCCAATCCTGCACTTGTATTTGCTGCCGCGATGAATTTCGGCGCACTGGAACGCCTTGCCAAGGAATAGGGGCCCTATTTTCAGGATTGACTAGTCCTATCGGCCACTGAAAAATAATGCTTGATTTGGGTAATCTCTATCCATTACCATCGCGCCTGGTCAGGGAGGGCGCGCCCAGTCCCATCGGTCCCAAGCCTATGCGACGTGCGCTATCTCCGCAACACTATTAGGGTTAACAGCATCTAATCTAACTGAGGGGGGAGTACTCCGTTTGGCATCGGCCGTGCCCGTAAGCCTGTGGAGTAGCACGCTACAGGTCTACAGGTGCTGAACTGTGCCCGTGGTGGTGCGACGCTACGGAGGCGCGATATGAGACTATTTAACGACGGATGGGATGGTAAGTAAATGAGTCCGACGGTCATCGCCGAGCCATATTATTGGCTCGGCGAAACCTTCGGTTTTTGGGCTCAGACAGTTGTTCTCGCCATTTCCGCAGGCGGGGCTCTTTGGATAGTCAGAGCAAGAGGGACGCAAGAGAAACGCCGCGCCACAGTTGACCTAATCAGTCATCAAAAGCGTGACGAAAAACTTGAAGCCGCCCGGACACTCATGCACAAATTGCATGATGATGGTGAGAAAAACCTCGCAAAATTTCTGTTAACCACTGATTCCAAAGAATTCCAATCTATTTTGCTAGTGCTCAATGCGTATGAATTCGTTGCGGCTGGAATTCGTCAGGGTGCATTGGACGAGAAAACCTATAAACGACTGCGCTGTTATAACCTAATGAAAGATTGGGATGCGCTCTGTGGGTTTGTTTTGGAGTTCCGAAGAATCAAGGGGTTCAAGACATTGTTTCAGGACTTCCAATGGCTTAATGAGCGTTGGGTCAAGAATCCTCTCAAAGCCGACGACAAATCACCAATCCTGAAGTAATCAGCTTCACGCCTTCGTCAAAATGGGTCACTGTCGAGAATAGTGCTTGGCAAAAATAACGGATGTCGTGAGGTAGTGAGCGAAATGCAAATGTAGGCATTTGAAGCCAAGCCCGCCGACCGGCGGGCGTTTTGATTTTTGGCAACAATTTGTGGCGACAACATTGAGCACCGAGACCTCTCGGTGGTGTATGCTTGAAATGGCTCCCACGGGGGCACCTCTATATGGCGACAGCGAAGGGAATCATCCAGGCAGAATTCAAACTGTTCGGCGTGCTGAAACGCAGCGGCGCTTTGTACATCGCTCACTGTCCTCCTCTGGACATCACGACGCAGGGCCGCACGCAGTCTGAGGCAAAAGAGAATCTGATCGAAGCGTCCGAACTTTTCTTGACGAGTTGCCTTGAGCGCGGAACTCTGGACCAGGCGCTGCGGGAGCTGGGCTTCGCTCCCACCAAAAAGCAACCCAACGGACTGCCGGCGCACGCATTTCCAATTTCGGTCCCCATTCCAATGAAGTTTGACAAGAATCTCCTGTGCCGCGCCTGACGCCGCTCCCCTGGCAAAGAATTGTTTGCGTATTTGAGCAGCTCGGCTTTCGCCGCGCGGGACAGAAGGGGAGCCACATCAAGCTGGAAAAGCCCGGAACGGCGAGACCGCTCATCGTTCCGCGGTACAGCGAGGTGGGGATCGACATCATTCTCAACCTAATTCGCACTGCGGGCATCACTCGGGATGCCTTTCTCCTGCTCTTGGAAAACTGCTGATTCTCGCGCGCGCGGCGCCCCAAAAAATAATTCAAAAGTGGGGTATTATTCGCCTGGCTCCCGAAAGGGGATCGGAGAAAAGAGATGATAAAGATAGGGACCGCACTTTTGGTCTCAGCAACACTGCTTGGTTTTGCGCCGGCAAGCCAAGCACAAACGGCGGCGCCGTGCATATCCACGGTCGCCCCCGTCCGAAACAAGACCATTGTGGTTGACATTCAATCCGCCTCCAAGAATATGGAGGTGGGTGACCAAAACGTGGCGATGACGTTTGTCTTTCTTAGATTGATGGATGATGGGAAACCCGATGGAAACACATTTGATGGTAGTACGCCTCCCACCGGGAAGTCGTTCGATATCCGGCTTGTGCTTACGATAATCGCCGGAAAGAACGCCGAGAATAGCGGCACACTGAGCATGTCGGACTGGGGGGGCGCAGGACAGGTTCGCGTTTTCAACACGGCCCACTCCTATACGAAAGACCAACAGGAGCAGCTGATCGAGGACCTGACGGACATGGCGTATTCGTTCATTCACAACGGATGGCGCGACACCCGGCCCGAATGCCAAAAAAAGTCCGGAAGCACTTAGAAAGAGCGAAAACGGCGCGCAGGGAATTCGGGCGCGATCTGCACCCCAAAAATAAATCAAAATAATGCTTGACAAATTTTAAGGATGTGGTAACGTACTCAACGGAATACAAGTGTGAGTGGTTGAAGCCAAGCCCGCCGACCGGCGGGCGTTTTGATTTTTAGGCTGTTTTCCTCGTAAGTCCAAGCAAAGCATGGAGTTTTGAGAACTCGTCGCGCCGCATAGCGGCGCAGCAAGCCCGCCCAAAGTGGCGGGTTTTTCATTTTTGGATGTAACGAAACTGCGCTTTTAAGAGTGGGCGCACTACTGAGTCATCTTTTTTCAGCGCGATCCAGCCCGCCCATCGTGGCGGGTTTTTCATTTTATGAGGCAGTGTAAGGCGCACAGCCAGGATTGGCTGTGCTACTCACATCCATCAGGAGGCAACATGCCGAGCTACAGCAACACGAATCCGCCGCTCGCTCTTTTCCCGGGCGACACCGGCTTCAGTTTCTCGAACGAGACGCCCTCGGGCGGCACAGCGGGCGCGCAGTTCGCGCTGCCGAACCCCGCGGGATTTCCCGACCAGGGCCGCACCGTGCGCTGGCAAACAATTTTTTCGAGCGCGCCATCGAGCGTGAGTCTTTCGCTGCAGGCCGCGGCGGCCGATGTGGACTCCGAATACTCGACGCTCGACACGAGCACCGCGACGGCCGGCGAAGCGCGCACGGTCGCGAACGTCCGCGCGAATTTCCTGCGCGTGAAGTGCAACTCCGCTTCGGGGGGATCGGGCTACACCGCGAAGATTTTGCCGTAAAGCAGCGGTCGCGCGGGCGACACATGAAATCCAATTCCAAATCCCGGAACGAAACGCGCATTCCCAAATCTCGCGCCGCCGCTGACGATGATACGCAACTCGACCTGATCCCCGGAGCGAGCGACGCGCGGAAAGAAGCGGCCGAAGCCGCGCAGGCGGAAAAGGACTCCGCGAAGCAAGCAAAGAAAGCGGCCAGGCAAGCGGCGAAAGAATCCGTGAAAGCAGCCAAAGCCGCCGAGAAGGAAGCAAAGAAAATCGTGAAGCAAACCGCGAAAGCCGCGGCCGCAGAAAAGAAAGCGCGCGAAGATGCCGCCGAAGCCGCAGCCGCCGCCGAGGAAAGAGCGCGCAGAGACGCCGTGCTCTCGAAACCCACGCCTGACTTCGCGAGCGAAGAAGACCTTGCCGCCGCGATCGCCGGCAAGTGCGATCTCGTCGAAGTCGGCAGCGACCTGTTGAAGCACGGCTGCGGAGAAAAGGGCGCCGGCGTACAACTGCGTATGTGGGAAGCGATTGTCGAGCGCCTGTGGGGCAACAAGAGTTCGCGCGCAGACGAGCCGCCGCAAATTGAGTGGGACATTCCCCGACCAGACAGGGGATCAGTTCAGGATTAAACCCAGGAGGAATCATGACAGCCACAGCATCGAATCCAAGCACCGCAAAAATCGGAGAGATCGTGCAATTCGCCGGCTTCGGCGCGTTTCTCGCCGGAGCCGTACTGAGCATTCATCACTACGCGATCGCTGCGTTCGTTGTCGGCGGCGCCGCGGCATTTTTCATCGGCAAGAAACTCCGCGCGACATAGTTGCTCTTGTAATGAGATCCAAAGCAAAACTCGACTCGCGCCGATTGGTCACCTCAGATTTCTACTCACCTTTTCCACGTCAGCAGGACTTTCATAAGTCAAAGGCCAAGTATCGGCTATTCGGCGGCGCGGCGGGCCCGGGTAAGACAAAGGCTTTGCTGTGGGAGGCGATTACGCTGGCTGCTCATGATCACCCCGGCGTTGACACGCTGCTCCTGCGCCGCACGTTTCCCGAGCTCGAGTCGTCGCTCGTCGCATATTTTCGCCGCGACGTTCCGCGCGAACTGTACAAAAGCTACAACGAATCGAAGCACCTCGTCACCTGGCACAACGGTTCGACCACGCGCTTCGGCCACTGCGCGCACGAGGACGACATCTACCAGTATCAGGGCGCCGAATATCTGTTCATCGGGCTCGACGAGCTGACGCACTTCACGCTGAAGCAGTGGCAATTTCTCACCAGCAGAAATCGGTGTCCCGTGCCGGGCACTTTTCCGAACATGGCCGGCGCGACGAATCCCGGCAACATCGGCCACGCGTGGGTGAAGGCGCTGTGGATTGACAAGCGTCCGCCCGCGGGAATGGAGCGCACCGAGCAGTACGATCCGCGCGACTACGATTTCATCAAGGCCACCGTCGCCGACAATCCGATTTACGCCGACGACCGCGAGTACCGCCGTACGCTCGACGCGCTGCCCACGCATTTGCGACGCGCGTTTCTCGAAGGCGATTGGAATGTTTTCGCCGGGCAATATTTTGACGTGTTCGACCGCGAGCGGCACACGCCGCGCGCCGGCGAAATCAAACTCGAACCCTGGTGGCCGCGCTGGATTTCGATTGACTGGGGCTTCGAGCATCCGAGCGCCGTCCTGTGGCACGCGGCAACGCCCGACGGAGCAGTGATTACGTATCGCGAATTTGTGCAGAACCGGCTTTCGCCACGGATGCTTGCCGCGGCGATCGCGGAGCGCTGCGCGGGGGAACGCATCGGCGCGACCTACCTTTCGCCCGACGCCTTCGCGCAGCGCTCCGCGGACGACACCATCGCAGAGCAGCTCGCGCGCGGCCTGGAAATGGAAGGCCTGCCGCGCCCCGATCCCGCCGACAACGATCGCGTCGGCGGCTGGATGCTGATGTACGAAATGCTGCGCGAAGACGCGTGGCTCATCACGAGCAATTGCGAGCAGCTCATCGAGACGCTGCCCACGCTCACACGTGACGACGACAATATCGAGGACGTGTTGAAATGCGCAGGCGATGACGTCGCCGACGCTGCGCGCTACGGAATTAAATCGCGCCTGGATCCGCGGCACTCGCCGCACGCGGGACTGGCCGCGCAACTCGCGCGCCGCGGCGAACGCATCTCCGCCGAGGACCCCACAAGCCGCGCGATTTGGATGCGCCAGGTGGAAACAGATGTGCGGAGGAAACAGGGCGGCTTCGCCGCGCCGAGAAGGTGGAGGCTATAGCCGCCAATGATTTCCTTGGGGGAAATGATCGAACGGATTGGCAATGCGCTACGCGCGCGACGAAGTGCGTGAAGACCTATTTTATTGGATAGGGTGTATCGGGATCGAATGCGCGCCTGATTGCAAGACACACTTCGCGCATCCGGCGAGTTGAAAGCGCGCGAGGAAGGCGTTCGAGCAATCGCTGTTTCTTCAGAGTAGTTATGAAGTGGCCTTTGACCCAGGAAGGCCCCGGAAGCCCCGTCTCCCCCGGCGGCATCGACAGAGTGGTCGGCGCTTCGGCGGCAGCTGAACTGAACGGCACAATCAAAACGGTATCCACGCGATCGCTCTGATTGCGCGCGTCGACCGAGACCACGATCACCCAGTGCTGTTTTGGCGGATCGCCCAGATTTGCTGTCCAGATTTCACCGCGCCGGGGGAAGGGTAGTCGCGAGGCCTCAAGCATCGAAGTCCACCTCATCGGCGGCTGACGCAAGGTCGGCTCCAAGTTGATTTTCTTCCGCGGCGGCTTCGGGGCTCATCCCCGCGAAATATGCGGCCGTTGCGGCTTCAAGGCGGCTGCGATTATCGAGCTGGCGAACGCGAGCGACTGCGCGGTCCACTGCCTCTGCGAGAGTCCCGGCGCGGCCTTCACGAACCATGCGGTCCAAGTAGGCCTGTGTTTCAGGAGCGATAGTCGTCGAGAGTTTGCGGCGCGTAGAATGGTTGGCCATGTCGGTTTTTCTCTATCCGGGCCGATTAGCCCAATGGAATCAACAGGATAATACCAGCCAAACGTCCCCCTGTCAATAGGATGAACTAGGGGACGAATCAGGGGACTCACTTGATAGATAGAATTCGGGCCGTCCTCAGCAATGTCATGCGCGGGCGGTACGTCGACACGCTTGAAGACGAAGTCGCGCGGCTGCGCGCGGAAAATCGCGCGCTGCTGAACTCGCTGCTCGGCACGGCGGGAATTCCGCCGCTCGAAATTCCCGGCGGCGAGGGCGCGGCGCGTCCTGTTGCGATGCCGACGCGGCGGCGTTCGTGGCCGCAGATCGCGCAATCGTTGGAAGCGCTATCACGTAACGCAGCAGCTGCACGCCAACCGAATCCGCGCGCGTAAGCCGCGCACAAAAAAGGAAATCATGGCAACGAACAGCACAACGGAAATCACGCCGGTTCCCGGAGCGATTGTCGAAAAAGAAGGTCCGCGCGATGCCGAAGTTGTAACGCCGACACTCTTGTCGGCGGATTCGCCTTCGCAAAACGCCGACAAGAGTGTCGGCGTTACAAACGATCCAGCCGCACTTGGTCCGAACAACGAACGCCTCGACGAACTGAAGCCGCGCGTGGTCGCCGCGTTGCGCGACCTCATGCTGCAATTCCGCAGCGAGGGCATCGTCGCGCGCCGCCACGAAATCCGCCGCATCAAGCAGGCGCGGCTTTTCTGGCAGGGCATGCAATACGCGTGGTGGAATCCCGGCGACATGAGCTGGCATCTGCCGTTTGAATCGCAATCGGCGGACGACAAATCACTCGCAGAGATGCCGCGCTACCAGTTCGTCACGAATCTCTATCAAGCGTTCGGGCTCAGCTTCATCGCGCTCGTCAGCCAGGACACGCCCTCGACGCGTTTCTATCCGCAGTCCGCGCAAAGCGAAATTGACGTCGCCGCCGCGCGCGCCGCGAGCGACGTTGCCGCGCTCGTCGAAGAAAATAATAAGGTGCAGCAGCTCCTCACAGGAGTCGGCTACTACCTCTGGACCGACGGAAAAATCGGCGGCTATGTCCGCTACGTTTCCGACGCGCAGCGATTCGGCTGGCACAACGAGGACATCGTCGAAGAGGCGCTGGTGCGCCTCGGCGAAGACGCGTACGTGTGCCCGCAGTGCGGCCACGAAACGCCGGTGGATGCAGCCCAGCCTGGCAATAAAGAGAATGATGTCATCCTGAGCGGAGGCCGTTTCGGCCGCAGCGAAGCCATGCCTGCCGGCAGGCAGGGATCTCCGTCAAACGCTACAAACCCAGCCATTGACGCTACTTCAGCGTTCCCATCCGACGGATCCTTCGTCGCGAAAAACACTCCTCAGGATGACAACTTTAATGTGGGCGGCGCGAACGGAATCGGTGCCGCGAACGGGAGTGGCAGCG
>JBGPHM010000083.1:0-11523 GCA_041484365.1 Terriglobia bacterium
AGCAGCTTGAAGCCGCGGGAATCCATGCGCTTCCGGCGGTCGTTTATGTCGCGGCGTCGGTGCCGGAGCCGGGGCGCATTAAACATTCCGAGCGCGGCGACCTCGCCATCGGCGGCCCGACAAATCGCCGCGCCGAATTGGAACGCATTGCCGCAACTTTCGCGAACGCAGGTGTTGCCTGCAAGATTTCGGACAACATTCAGGCGGATTTGTGGAGCAAGTTTGTGTTCAATTGCGCGCTCAATGCCACAAGCGCGATCGCTCACGTGGGCTATGGCGCCGTAGCCAAGGATGAATGGAGTCGCGAAATGACGCTTGCCGCCGCAAGAGAAACCATCGCTGTTGCGCGCGCGTCCGGCATTGAGCTTCCGGAAAAGGATATTCTCGAGCGGCTCATCCAATTTGCGATGAAGATGGGGCCGGTCATGTCATCCACGGCGCAGGACATCGCGCGCGGCAAGCGCACGGAGATTGATTCCCTGAACGGCTACGTTGTGCGGCGCGGCGCGGCGCTTGGCGTGCCCACGCCTGTGAATCACACGCTCACGGCTCTCTTGAAGTTGATCGAAGCGAAGCTCTGAAGTTTCCGGAAAGACATTTACTTTTGCACGCGAATCGCGCGCGGCGGTCCGATGCGCACGATGGCATCCCGCGAAGGTTTCGTTTGCGCCGAGCGCACCACGGGTGCAAGTTCGTTCTGCACGAAGCGCATGAACTGCTCCATCTGCCTCTGCATCCCGTGCATTTTATCTCGCATGTTGAGGATGATCTCGATGCCCGCTAGGTTGACGCCCATTTCGCGCGCCAGATTCAGGACGACTTCAAGCCTTTCGAGATCCATGTCGGTGTAAAGCCGCGTGTTGCCCTGCGATCGTGAGGGCTTCAGCAGTCCAACGCGCTCGTAAAGCCGCAGAGTTTGCGGATGGATATTGTAGAGCGTGGCGACGGCGCTGATCATGTAGCCCGCGCGCGCTTTTTTCTTTGTCTTGGCTGCCATCGCAATTTTCCTTATACGCCCGCGCGTGAAAACAAATCGCTCCGCGGATCTTCCGGAGCAAGTTTGGTCAGCTCTTTGAGCAGGTTGCGCACGCGCTCGTCGACCGCGTCAGGCACTACCACTTGCAACTCCACGTACTGGTCTCCGCGCTTGCCCGGCGCCTTGACGCTCGGGACCCCTTTTTCCCGCAGGCGAAGCGCGCGCCCGCTCGACGATGCAGGAGGCACGCGCAGCATCGCGCGGCCGTCAATCGTCGGCACCTCAATTTTTGCGCCGAGCGCTGCCTCGCTCACCGTGATCGGCACGCGCGTGTAAATATCGTTGCCGCGCCGCTCGAAAAATGGATGGGGCTGCACATCCAGAACGATATAGAGGTCGCCTGCCTGCGTACCGAGCGTGCCCGCATTGCCCTTGCCTGCAACGCGAACGCGCGAGCCGGTGTTCACGCCCGCTGGGATGCGGATGTCGAGTGTCTCCGTTCGCGGCACGCGCCCTTCCCCGCGGCAGTTGCGGCACATTGTCCGCAAGCGCCCAGTGCCGCCACAGCGAGGGCAGCTCATATTGAAGCGCATGTTGCCGCTCGCGCGAGTTGTCTGCCCGGTGCCGCCACATTCAGGGCACACCTGCTGCGAGTTTCCTTCCGCCCCGGTACCGTGACATTTCGGACAGCTATCCAGGCGCGTAATTGTGATTTTTTTTACCGCGCCGCGCACGGCGTCCCAGAAGCCGATTTCAACTCGATACTCGAGGTCGCTGCCCGGCTCGCGCATCGACCCCGCGCCCTCCACACCGCCACCCCGAAAATACTGGCTGAATAGGTCACGAAAGCTCGTGCCGCCCGAGCCGCCAAAATCGAATCCGCCGAAATCAAATTGTCCGTTGGGGTCAGGTCCCGGAGCGCCCGCTGCGCCCTGCCCGCTTTCCGAATAAAAACCATGCTGGTCATACATCTGGCGCTTCTTGGTATCGGAAAGGACATCGTAGGCTTCCTGCACCTGCTTGAATTTTTCTTCCGAGGATTTATCGCCGGGATTCAGGTCGGGATGATATTTGCGCGCGAGCTTGCGGTAGGACGCGCGGATTTCCTTGATCGTCGCCTTCCGCGGAACGCCTAGCAGTTCGTAGTAGTCCTGTTTAGTTGTGGTCGCCATGGTGTGACTTCAGATTGTGTTTCAGGGTTGCGCGCCGCGCTACGCGTCTACAGCCTTGCCCAGCGGGCGTTCAACTCGTTTAACTCTTGCTGCTCGTGAGCCAGTTTTTCGCGCTTGTGCCGGCGTTCTTCATCCATCCTCCCGCTCATCGCGGACTCTTTCTGATTTGCGCGCTCAATCCACTTGTCAATCCACCCGAGCCGCGCCTCGACGCTTGCACTTTCGGTGCGGAATTTGAGGACCGCGCCGCTGATCTCAACCGCGCGCGGCAGAAAATCCGGTGGCGGGGCCTGCTGCGTGTCATAAAACAACCGCTTCCAATCGGCGCTCGGCGATTCGCTGATCGCCACGTGCACCATGTAAAAGTTTTCCCGCAGCTTCTGCACCGCCAGCGGCGGTCCCGTGCGCTTCACACCTTCAAAAGTGGCCAACGCGCGCTCCTCGTTTCGGCTTCGGGTTAGTTCGGCTTCTTCGTCTCGTCCACGTCCACGAATTCGGCGTCGATCACGTCGCCCTGGCCGGGCTTCGCGCCGCCCTGATGATCTGTCGACGCGCCTTCGCTTCCCGGCCCTGCCGACGCGGCCGCGCCTTGCGCCTGGGCTGCCGTGGCTTTGTACATCGCCTCGGCAATCCGATGAGTCGCCTGCTCGACCTGCTGGCTCGCTGCGTTGATGGCGTCAAGATTATTGTCGGCCATCGCTTTGCGCGCCGCCTCGATGGCTTCCTCCGCGGCCTTCGCATCCGCGTCACTGATTTTGTCGCGGTTTTCCTTGAGCAGCTTTTCCGCCTGATAGACGCGGTTGTCGCACTGGTTGCGGGCTTCGATTTCCGCGAGCCGCTTCTTGTCCTCCTCGGCGTGCGATTCGGCGTCGTGCCGCATCCGCTCGGCCTCGTCCTTGCTGAGCCCCGTGGAAGCGGTGATGGTGATCTTCTGCTCCTTCTTCGTCGCCATGTCTTTTGCGGAGACGTTTAGGATGCCGTTCGCGTCGATATCAAATGTCACCTCGACTTGCGGCATCCCGCGGGGAGCCGGTGGAATTCCAATCAGGTGGAACTTGCCGAGCGTGCGGTTGTCGCGCGCCAGCGGCCGTTCACCCTGCATCACGTGGATTTCCACGGAGGTCTGGTTGTCCGCGGCCGTTGAAAAAGTTTCCGACTTGCGCGTGGGAATCGTCGTATTGCGCGTGATGAGCGTCGTCATAACGCCGCCATACGTTTCCACGCCGAGAGAGAGTGGCGTTACGTCGAGAAGCAGAATGTCCTTCACTTCCCCGCCCAGCACGCCGCCCTGAATGCCCGCGCCGACCGCGACAACTTCGTCCGGATTCACGCCCTTGTGCGGTTCCTTGCCGAACAGCTCCTTTACAATGGCCTGAATGCGCGGCATCCGCGTCTGCCCGCCGACAAGTACGACTTCATTGATTTTGCTTGCCTCAACTCCCGCGTCCTTCATGCATTGCTTGCATGGACCGATCGACCGTTGAATTATGTCCTCAACCATGGCTTCGAGTTTTCCGCGCGTCAACTTCCTTACCATGTGCTTTGGGCCGCTCGCGTCAGCGGTAAGGAACGGAAGGTTGATTTCCGTTTCGAGTGTTGTCGAAAGCTCGACCTTTGCCCGCTCGGCTGCATCACGCAACCGCTGTAATCCCATTTCATTTCCCTTGGCGCGCAGATCAAGTCCCTGCTCTGCCTTGAATTCATCGATCAGCCAGTCCACGATGCGCTGGTCCAGGTTGTCGCCTCCCAGATGCGTGTCGCCATTCGTGGCCTTTACTTCAATTACGCCCTCACCGACCTCCAGGATGGAAATGTCAAAAGTGCCGCCGCCGAAGTCATACACTGCGATGGTTTCGTCCTTCTTCTTGTCGAGACCATAAGCAAGCGCCGCCGCGGTCGGCTCGTTAATAATCCGCTTTACCTCCAGGCCCGCGATCTTCCCTGCATCCTTCGTTGCCTGGCGCTGCGCATCATTAAAATATGCCGGCACGGTGATCACTGCCTCGGTGACCTTCTCGCCAAGAAAATCTTCCGCCGCGATTTTCAACTTTTGTAGGATCATCGCGGATATCTCTTGCGGTGTGTACTCCTTGCCGTGCGCGACCACGGCGACGCCGTCCCCGCGATTCACCACCTTGTATGGGACCATTTTCAATTCTTCGTTGACTTCGTCAAATCGGCGGCCCATGAACCTCTTGATGGAATAAACTGTGTTCTCGGGGTTTGTCACCGCCTGGCGCTTTGCCACCTGGCCCACCAGTCGTTCGCCAGACTTCGTGATGCCCACGACGGATGGAGTTGTCCGTCCGCCTTCTTGATTGGGGATCACAACCGGCTCGCCGCTTTGCATAACGGCGACGACCGAGTTCGTTGTTCCTAGGTCAATTCCTATGATCTTGCTCATTGCTGCAATTCCTCCCCCGACGGGTTTAGATCCTGTTCGCTCAAATCCGCATTGGCACGAATCGAAGGCCATTATAATACTTGAGTGTTCCATAGTCAACTAATTTTAGTGTTACTGTATCTGTTGTATTTGCAATACCTTACGGTCCACCATCGCTGACTAAATGATGCGGAGCAGGCTGTCAGTAGGGGCCTGCCTTGGCATGCAATCCCCTCGCCTACGCCAGGAGAAGATCAGCATGTTTCACGTGAAACAACCGCGATTCTTCGGAGCCCACTCCATTCCAAAGTCCCGCATCCAAATTCCAGTGGTGGATTTGCTGTCGAGTGCTTGCGCGGATTGCCGCATAGCTCCGCGAATCAGGTAAAATAGCGCGAGTTGAAGCGAGGGTATAAGCTAGGCGTGGGAGGAATCCGTGAGTCGGAGATCATCGTTTAGATTTGGATCACTCATCGCCGTGTATGCGGCACTTCTGCTTTGTTCAGTGGGATTGCTCTCCGCCAGGGGCAAGCAATCGCAGCCGCGCCCGAAAAGCGCGCCGGCGCAGTTTGATTTCCGCGCGGCGAAAACGATTGGCTCAAAATCGGCTCCGATCCTGCTTGAAGTTTTCAGCGACTTTCAATGTCCTATGTGCCGTGTTTTTTTCATGACCACAACCCAACAGGTAATCAAAGATTACGTGACAACGAATAAGGTTTACATCATCCATCACGATTTTCCTTTGGACATGCATGCGCACTCGAAGGAAGCCGCCCGATGGGCGAACGCTGCGGCGGAAATCGGTAAATTCCAGGAAGTTGAGACAGCCCTTTATACGACTCAGGATAAGTGGGAGGCAACAGGCAATATTGGGGACGTCCTGTCCACAGTTTTGAGCCCCGCGGAATTGAAGCGCGTGCAGACCCTGATGGCCAAGCCCGAAGTCCAGGCAGCAATTGACCAAGACGTTGAATTGGGAAAGCAGCGCAATATCAATGAGACGCCAAGCATTTTTGTCACCCACAACGGCCAGATGAACCAAATCCCAACGCGGGGTGCGTCCTACGGCATTCTCAAGCAGTATTTCGATTATCTCCTAAGAAACTAAATGGCGGATGCCGCTACACTCGCCTCTCAAACTTCGCGCGTAAATTGGCTTCGCTGGTTCCTGCTTGCAGGCCGCGTGATTCTTGGCGCAGTGTTTATTTACGCCGCGTACACAAAGCTGCGTGAACCCTGGATGCTTTTCGCCTTCGCGGTGAATGCTTACCAAGTCCTTCCAGAGTGGGCGGTCACCATTGTGGCGCGGGGTTTGCCGTGGTTTGAGCTAACGCTGGGACTCTTTCTCATTCTGGGATGGAAACTTCGCTGGTTTTCCTCCGCAGCCGCGGGACTGTTGGCATTCTTTTTCTCACTCATGCTCTACACCTATATCAAGAATCCTCGCACCGACGCGATTAGTTGTGGTTGCTTTGGATTCGGCGAAAAACTCGGGCCTCTCACGCTCGCGCGCGACGGCGCCCTGCTGGCGCTCGCACTCGCCATCGTCGCTGGCGCTTTCCTGATGTCACGGCGGCGTGCGTAAACGGCCTTCGACAGGACTTTCTCTTTTCTATTTGGTGAGTTTCGCAATAGAATGTCCCCCGGCATGAGACGGTTGGTCTTTCTTTCGTTGCTTCTGACCGCTGCGGCGGCTGCGCTCCCCGCACAGAAACGCGCGGACGATTCCGCTCGCGGATCTCAAGAAGACGACATCCGCGAAGCAGTATTTCGCTTTCAGTTTAAGAACACCGGCCTGAACGTTTCGTACCATTTCATCGCCATTGACGATAAGAGTCCCTCGGACTCTTTCGTAAAACGCTTTAAGGATGATGACCCACCCGTCCGGCCAATCTCGGAATCGCACATCGAGAAAAAACCAATCCGCACAGTGGTCAGCAAGAAGAACGGGCAAAATGGAATTATTTTTCGAGTGGGACGCATCAAGTGGGTTTCCGATTTGAAGGCGGATGTCGAGGGAAGTTACGAATGCGGCGACAATTGCGCGGGCGCCTCAGGCGCCTACCACGCCGTCAAACAGGATGGCCACTGGGCTGTCGAATCGTTCAGCGCCACGGAAAAATCTTCCTTCTGATTAAACCATCCCGTATCGATTATTTTCGGCCAAATTCACCCACATGCTGTTTCAGGCGTGCCACAACGATCAGGCCTCTCATGAACAATATCTACGCGCAGCGGAATGCCGTGTTCCTGAGCTAACTCGTGTTCATCCAACAACTTCCCATCTATTTACACTCCCCGCGACTAATCTTTGCCATTGGCCCGCGTCTTGCCATTCATATACTGCCGAGGTGCGTGCCTTACAGCGCTACGCGACACTCGGCCACACTTGGGAAGGACCATGGATACGTTACAATTACTTGGCTTGGTGAATGAATGAATCTTCCTCCGCTCCAACTCCGCCTCCGCGGACGAACGATTATCGGCAGGGTCGCATTTACATTTCTTCTGATCGTGTCGGTCCTGTTTGGCGTCGCTGCGGGACTCATATTTGTTTATTCGAGCGATCTCCCCGCCGTCCGCGCGCTCGAGGACTACCACCCGAACGTCGTCACCGAGCTTTACGCCGATGACGGCGCCGCGGTCGGCAGTTTCGCTCTTCAGCGCCGCATCCTTGTCACATACGAACAAATTCCGCCGGTCCTTCGCGACGCAATTCTCTCCGCCGAAGACCAGCACTTCTTTGAACACTGGGGAGTCGATTTCCCGCGCGTGCTTCAAGCCGCTTGGCGCGACATCACGCGCCCGCACAGCCGCCCGGAAGGCGCGAGCACGCTCACCATGCAGCTGGCCGGCTCGCTTTTCCTCAACCGCTCCGACATCAGCGTGCACCGCAAAATTCAGGAAACGCTGCTCGCCATCCAGATTGAGCGCCATTACACCAAGCAGCAGATTTTTGCGATGTACTGCAATCAGATTTATCTCGGCCACGGTGAATATGGAATGGAAGCGGCTTCCGAATTCTATTTCGGCAAGCCCGTTGGCCAACTCGTTCTTCCCGAAGCCGCCACACTCGCGGCCATCATCCGCGGCCCAAGCTATTCGCCCGTGCTCCACGCCGACAAAGCGCTCGCGCGCCGCAACATCGTTCTCGACCTCATGGCCAAGCAGGGAAAAATCACCACTGCGCAATCGCAGGCCGCGCGACACCAGGCGCTTGGCCTCCATCTCCAATATCCGCGCAACGATCTCGCTCCCTATTTCTTCGAGGAGATCCGCAAGTATCTCGAGAGCGCCTACGGCACTGAAGCTGTTCACGCGCAGGGCCTGCGTGTTTACACCACTCTCAACATCAACATGCAGCGCGCCGCAAATCAGGCCGTCCGAGACGGCCTCCACACCTACGACCGCCGCCACGGCTGGCGCGGCCACTTGCCGAATATTTTCCGCAACCACCTCGGCACGCTTGCCAATTACGATGACGATGACTGGCACCACACCATCGAAAAAGGTGATTACGTCGCCGGCCTCGTCACCGCCGTGGACAACATCGCCGCCGTCGTGAAGATCGGCCCCTATCGCGCCGCCGTCGGTTCGCAAGACTTCACCTGGACCGGCCGCACTTCGCCCACGCAACTTTTTCAGGCCGGCGACGTCGGAGTGTTCCGCATCCGCGAAATCAATGGCAGCAGCGTGAAGGTTGACGTCGAGCAGCATCCCGTCGCGCAGGCTGCGCTCGTCGCCATTGACAATGCCACTGGCGAAGTCAAGGCCATGGTCGGCGGCTACAGCTTCGACGAATCAAAATTTAATCGCGCGACGCAAGCCGTCCGCCAGGCCGGCAGCTCCTTCAAGATTTATGTTTACTCCGAAGCGCTCGCGCTCGGCTTCAGCCCCTTTGACACCGTCCTCGACGAGCCTTTCACGACCATGAGCGGCGGCCAAGCCTACTCCCCGCACAATTACGACGGCAATTTTGAAGGCGTCATCACGCTCCGCCGCGCCCTCGACGGTTCGCGCAACGTTCCCGCTGTGAAAATCTCCGAGAAAATGGGCATCGAAAAAGTTGTGGAGATGGCCAAGCGCTTCGGCATCACCTCGCCGCTGCCACCTTACCTGCCGCTTGCGCTCGGCGCGGCGGACATGCGCCTCATCGAGCACACCTCCGCCTTCACCGTCTTCCCCAACGACGGCATCCGCATTGAGCCGCACCTCGTCCGCCGCGTAACCGCATACGACGGCGCGCTCCTCGAAGAAGCGCGCCCCGCCGTGCACGACGTCGTCTCGCCTGAAATCGCGCGCACGATGACTTCCATGCTCGAAGACGTTGTCCAGCACGGCACCGGCGTCAAAGCCAAAACGCTGGAGCGCCCCACCGCCGGAAAAACCGGCACCACCAACGATTTCACCGACGCCTGGTACATCGGCTTCACGCCCACGCTCACCGCGGGCGTCTGGGTTGGCAACGATGACAAGGGAGTTTCACTCGGCAAAAAAGAAACCGGCGCGATGGCCGCGCTGCCTGTCTGGATTCAGTTTATGCAGAGCGCCACGACCGGCACTCCCACACAGGATTTTCAGAATGTCGTCATGCTGGACACGCTGGCCGCGACGCATCCCGTACGCGTGGATACGCCCGACCTCGCGCCCACCGAGCCTTCCGAGCAGGGACTTCCCACTGCTCCCGGCCCGATCGTTTCGCCTGTAGCGCCCGTCGCGCCTCCCGCAACCGGAGGACGCCGTGGCGAATCCGAGCCGCCGAAAACTGTGCCGCCGGCAACACCAAAGCCGCAGACTCCACCTCCAGCCCCGCGTGGCGGCCGTTCCGGCGCTCCTCCGCATTAGGAGTTAGTTCGTCTTCTTCGGCGGACCCGCGTCATCCGGCCCCACGAAATTAATCACCAGCGGCGCAATTCCATTTATCTGGAGAACCGAGTCGCCCTTGCACTGCGCGTAGTGCCTCATCTGCGGCGGCGCGGAAACGAATCCGCCCACAGGAAACTCTTTCATCGACGCCGCATCCCACTTCGCCCCCATCCCCAGCAGAAACCCGCCTTTGATGACCGTCACGTTTTCCGTCGTCGGGTGCCAGTGCGGCGCAATCTTGGCGCCGTCCGTGCACGAAAGCCGGACGACGTACGACCGCCCAGCCGTCATCGGATCGCCCTGCAGGATTGCCAGCTTCAATGTCCCGCCAATCTCAACCGACGGAGTGCCCACCATCGCCGCCGCCGGGAGGTCCATCCACTGTTCGGCTCCCGGCATTGTTCCCGGCCCACTCGCCGCTGCCGCGCTCTTCTTCGCCGGCGGAGTCTGAGCCAAACTCGACATCGCCACCAATGCACACACAAGGAATATCGCGATTCTTTGCTTCGTCATGTTCTGTTTCCCTCCGGACAACAATCAGTCTTTTCGCCTGCGCTTAGATTGCAGGCGTCATCCGCGCACACTACCACCAGTTTGCGCTTCGCTTCAATAATTCATTTCGGGGATTTTGCGCTACCCGGAGCCCGCGCCGCCGTGTACTGAAATCGCCGCAGCGAACAATCTCAACCCATCGGGCGTTCCTGATCTATTGGATGAATCTTGCTGGCGTCAATTCTGTTTGGCTTGTGCCTGCTTCAATAGTTCTCTTCCGCGCTCGACCAGCTTATTGAAATCTTCCCCCGTCTTGGCGGCGTCGCGGGCCCCCGCCCTGATTCGAGTCATCAATGACTGCACGCGAGGGTCATCCTCTCCCAAATTCGGTTCCGCGTCGTGCAGCGCCTTCGCTTCGCCCATCAACTGCTTCATCTCCAGAATCAATTGCTGGCCGTGCGTCACGTAGTAATCACGCCCCGCGATCAACCTCGCTTCCCACTGGGCTCTTCCGGGAAAATCCGAGGGATACCCATTCAGGATGGTGTTGATCAGGGTCTCGCGATCCACCCCTCCCAGCGCATTGATTTTCTCCCACGCGTTGTTTAGGCTCACCAGCGCTTCCGCGTAACCCGGGTCTGACCGTGACCCTGAGCCTGCGCTTGATGCTGACCCTGGCGCTGCCCCGCGCCTTATCGGCTCGATCCCCAGCGGGTTCGCGCCGCCAGCGGGAAGAATTTCTTCATTCGTGTACACTTTCTTCGGCGGCGCTTGATTCTTCTCTTTCGCCGCTTTTTCCTCGCGATATTTTCGCGCCGCATCTGCGAGTGACAGCGGTTGTTGGGTTTGCTGACTCTGTTGGGTTTGCTGACTCTGTTGGATTTGCTGATTCTGTTGGGTTTGTTGGCTCTGCTGGCCTTGCTGTTGAGCCGTCTGTTGTGGCGAGGTCTGCTGCCCCGCCTGTTGCGAAGAGGATTGTTGCGCCGTTCCCTGCTGCCCGGTTCCCTGTTGGTTCGATCCTTGTTGATTCGATGCGCTCTGGCTCCACGCCGCAGGACACAGCGCCGCGGCACTCAGGCCGCCCGCACCAAGAATGAGCAACATTGCAAAACGAAGTGGCATTGCAGAACGAAGTTGCACTGTAGAAAGATGACGGCGAATCACGATTCCCTCCCTCGCTACCTACACCCATCCTCCCCTTCTATTTCGCCTGGCATAAATGGCCCGCAAGTACAGGTTTATCCAAAGAGATACACGTCGCGAGGGGCATGTAGCCCGCGTTCCCATGAACGCCGGGTTTCTCTGTTTCTGTTGTCGTGGGTGGAAATGCGGAAAGACTGTTCTCAGCGCGCTGCGAAATTCGCTACAAATCCAATCCCTGCCTGTCCTTCATCTTCGTGAAATCGAAGCTGACCTTTAGTTTTGTCTTCCCCGCCTGCGTTACAAAATCAACGCCCTTCTCATCCGTCGCAAACGCGGGCTCGCCATTCGCCGCCTTCTTGTCAAACACATAAATAATCGCCGCCAATCGCCCCGTCTGCCCTTTTTGCAGAACCACGCGCGATGGAGAAATGCTGGCCTTCGTGCTCTTCAATATCAGGACTGCATGTGCCTTCAATTGCTCTTCGGTTTCG
>JBGPHM010000084.1:0-11289 GCA_041484365.1 Terriglobia bacterium
AAGCTGAACAAATGTGTCGGCACCTGCTGCCGCGGAGGCGAATGTCGAAGCGTCAAGCGGATCGCCGACCACCACTTCGCAACCCGCGGGCGCTTTCTTCTCCGAGCCGCGGCGCACAAGCGCGCGCACGCGGTGGCCGCGCTCGACGAGTAATTTAGTTAGCGCGCGGCCCATAAAGCCCGTGCTTCCCGTTACGAAGACATCGCGTTTTTCCGTCATTCCGTTTTATTAGGCCAAAAGTCGGCCGCGCGGATTTGCGGCCTCTTAAGAAAACGCCGCCAATCTAGCCGCGCCTCTTCACTGCGTCAAGTTGGATTTACCAGCAGTCAACCCATTGGCCGCATGGAATCCTAAACGCGCCCGTTGACTTGCCCGATGAATCGGCGGAAGATGCGCACAACGATTCCCCGGCGGGACGTACAAAAGCGAATTCAGCATGATGTCTCACCGTGTGAGTCAGTAAAATCTCAAGACATTCCAAACATGAGAGGGAGATTCGATGAAATCACGCATCATGATGTTTGCAGGGCTGGCGTTCTTGCTCGTGTCAGCGGCGGGAGCGCAAACAAAAATCACCGGAAAGCAGACTTGTGCCAAACCGGAAGTGGTTGGAACAGCCGATCCTGGAGACAGGGCGGGACACTTAATGACATTGCAGAAACAAAGTTGCACCTGGTCCTCGGGCATGGAAATGGCCGGCTTGAAGTCAAAAGACGGCACATCCACTGCGAATGCCGAGATGTGGTCCACGCAAGCCACAACCACTGGGACTTACGTCGGCAATATGGACAACGGCGACAAATTCTTTGTCAGCTTCCATGATTCCGCCAAAGTGAAGGGTGGCATGCCGGTGAGTCCGATTCATGGCACATGGTCATACACAGGCGGGACTGGAAAGTTAAAAGGGATTACGGGCAAGGGCACGTACACGATCACGCCAAACGCGGATGGGACCGGGGTGGTTGACGTGGAAGGCGACTATACGATCCCGCCGCCCGCGCCGCCAAAGGCTGCAACTCCAAAGACGAAGAATCCTAATTAGTTCTTGGGAATTCTTGCGAAACGAAAAAAACTAATCGCCACAGGCCGCTTCAGGAAGCGCGGAACGAGTTTCGTTTTGCTGAGGTCTAAACATGCCGCGCAGATGTTCGCGCAGCTTGAGGCGGCCGCGGAATAGCCGTGTACGCACCGCTTGCGGCGTCAGACCAAGCTGGTCAGCGGTTTCTTCGGTCGAAAGATTATTCACATCCCGCAGCAGGCACACACTGCGCAATGAGGGATCCAGCCGCCGGAGTTCTTCAATCAGCCGATTGCGGAGTTCAAGGCGTGCGCAGGATTGTTCCGGGTTTTCGCGCTTCGAGCGCGGCTCCCGCATTAATCTCACTCCATCGTGATCCGACGTCATTTCTTCCAGGCTTACCCAGCGCGAATCGCGCCGCCGCCGCAATAGGCTCACCGATTCATTTGCCGCAATCTGGGTGATCCATGCCGCAAATCGGAAACCATCCCGGAATTGATCGAACTTCGCGAATGCCTTCAGCAGTGTCTGCTGGCGGACGTCTTCCGCGTCGGCCGGGTTCCGCGTAATGCGGAGTGCCACTCGATAGACCGCCGCGTCGCAAGTGGAGGCAAGCGCGACGAAGGCGTCGGAATCGCCCGACCGCGCACGCTCGAATAGCGACGGGTCATGGCGGTTCGCGGTAATGGGTTGGGTCGCCATCTCTCTTCGCAAAGAGAATGGCAGGCCTGATGCCACTTACCATTGCTGTAGGTCTTGTGTTTTCAGTGAGATGCAGGCGCTTAATACCCTATTCCAAAATGGAACTGCCCGGTTTTGGGGAGCGTCGTCCCAAAACCGGGCAGGATGAGGTTCCGACCGCGCTTGTCACGCGGGCTCAAGGAGTCAAACTATGTCGCCGAAACGGCGTCGAAACTCGAGGCGTTGTTGCCAGGCGATGCCGGCACCTTAGGCTTGTGATGACCATTCCCATTGCCGTTTCCATTGCTGTTGGCATGGCCGAACTGCTTGGCTTCGGTTGAGCCAGCCAGGGCGGTTGTCGACGACTTGCCCCCTGCGACGGTCTGCGCCACTTCGTCGAAGTATCCCGTGCCAACGAACTGCTGATGTTTCACGGCCCGGTAGCCCCCGTCGGTTTCCGAAGCGAATTCACGCTCTTGCAATTCGGAGTAGGCGCTCATGCCTGTCGCGCGATAGCCGCGCGCAAGGTCGAACATGGAGTGATTGAGCGCGTGGAAGCCTGCCAGCGTGACGAACTGGAATTTGTAGCCCATGGCGCCCAGTTCTTGCTGGAAGCGCGCGATGGTTGCGGCGTCGAGTTTTTTCTTCCAGTTGAACGACGGAGAGCAATTGTATGCGAGCAGCTTGCCCGGAAATTTTGCGTGAATCGCGTCGGCGAATTGCCGCGCTTCATCGAGATCGGGTGTCGAGGTTTCGCACCAGAGCATGTCAGCATAAGGCGCGTACGCGAGGCCGCGCGCGATAGCGGCTTCGATTCCTCCCCGGAATGGAAAGAAGCCCTCGGGCGTGCGCTCGTGGCTTGCGATGAAAGCATGGTCGCGCGGGTCGGCGTCGGAAAGCAGAAGTCCCGCGCTATCGGCGTCGGTGCGGGCCACGATAATTGTCGGAGTGCCCATCACGTCTGCCGCGAGGCGGGCGGCAATCAGTTTTTCGATGAACTCACGCGTGGGGACGACAACTTTTCCGCCAAGATGCCCGCATTTTTTCGCGGAGGAAAGTTGGTCCTCAAAGTGAACGCCCGCGGCGCCTGCCTCAATCATAGCCTTCATCAATTCAAAGGCGTTGAGCGAGCCGCCGAAACCGGCTTCGGCGTCGGCGACAATCGGAGCGAGCCAGTAGGTGTCGTTGCGGCCTTCGGCGGAGTCCACTTGGTCCGCGCGCAGCATGGCGCGATTCAATTTGCGCACAAGGTTCGGGCAGCTATCCGATGGATAGAGGCTCTGGTCGGGGTACATTTCACCGGCGTCGTTGGCGTCCGCGGCCACCTGCCAGCCGCTCGCGTAGATGGCTTTCAATCCCGCCTGCACTTGCTGAAGCGCCTGGTTGCCCGTCATGGCGCCGAGCGCCGCGACATAGGGTTCTTCGTGCAGCAACTTCCATAGTCTTTCAGCGCCGAGTCGCGCGACGGTGTGCTCAATGGCAAAGGACCCGCGCAGACGCTTAACGTCTTCGTTGGAATAAGGGCGCGTGATCCCTGCCCACCGCGGATGGCTCTCCCACGGATTCTGCGTTGCCGCGGGCTTGGAGTGTCCGTTGCCATTCGTGTGCTTTGCCATCTAATTCCTCCTGCGCTCCCTCGCGCAAAGTGAAATGAAATCGGGCCGGAAACTCTACTGAACCTGGATAGACTTAAGCTGGCGTGAATTCGCCGCAGAGAATCATTTCTTCGCTGACGCGGCGTGCTTCCCGCAGTCTCGTGGCGGCTTCCTGTTCTGAGCCGGTGGGCAATTGGGCCACGAGATGTGCAAGCTCCCGATCAAAAAGCTGGGAAATAAAACTGGGTGTGTGCGCCACAGGTATGCCGTGTTCGTCCACAATCGGAGCCTTGGCGAAATGCCGCATTCGCTGGGCGATCATCAGCCGGTAGATTCGGTCGGTGGCAAGGTCTTCCATGTAGCCATCGAGGAGGCTCGCTCCGCGACCTGCAAGCACACCGGCGCGGTAGCGGATCACCGTGCGGACGGCTGCGCGTGTGCCCGCGATGGTTCGCTTGCCAATACCCACCGGCACAGGCCGCAAATCAGGACGCGCAGGCAAATCGGAACCGGGCGCCGATAGCTGATTGGGAAAAGGGAACTGCGCGACGGCGATCTCATTTTGGTCGGGATGTCCGGTCCACGCGCCGTCCATCAGACAATTGGCTTCGTTTTTCTTGTCAGCGGCAAGAACCGCGAGCGCGCGGGAATTCAAGTCGGCGTCTTCGCGGCTTGGATAGAGAGCCGTCATTCCGCCGATGGCCAGCATTCCGTGCCGGTGGCAAACGCTTGGCATTCGCAGCCGGAGATTCTGAAAGAATGGGACGTCGTGCGGAATGGTGTTGCGATCCGGCAGCACCCAATTCGCATTGTGGAGATTGAAATGAATCAGGCTGGCCATGTAATCCCATCGGCCGAGATTCAATCCCAGAATGTGGCCCCGAAGATTCCAAGCAAACTCTTCCATCTCGAATGCGAGCGGATGCGATTCCACAAGCGCCATGCACTTGATCCAGCCTCGTTGCCAGCCGCGCGCCTTTTCGATCGCGTCGAAGAGAGCGTTCCACCAAACTGCTTCTTCCGCGGATTCGGACTTGGGAATATAAAAGCAAAGCGGGTGCTTCAGTTTTGATACGTTCACTTTCCAGGCGACCAGAGCAACGTCGAAGAGCGAAGCGGGAATCAACTCACCCGCGACGATCCCCGCCTGACGGATGTGCAATCCTCGTGGGCGCGTGAAAATTACGGTCGAGCTCGGCCAGATGGAAACTTTGCGGTTGCGCTTGCGGTCGTGGTAAGTCAACTCTCCATGCAACGCGGCAATGATGTTCTCAATACCGCGCTGGATGTTAGGCCACGCGTTCGCGATGGAATCTTCCAAATCAAGCATGACTCCTGGCGCGCCGGAATTGAGCATCTTGACGACGAGCTCGGCATCGTCGGCAGGGCCGGTCATCTGGTTGCGCTGATCCTGGCACCATTCAGGAAGTTCAATGCGCCATGATTCCGAAGTCGCGGGCGAGGAAGGCAGATAGTCGGGCAATTGATTGTGGTCAGCCGCGATCAGGCGAGTCGCTCGTCGCGCAATCAACGAACCCTGCAGAGGGCCGAGCGCGCGATGCAGCGAGAGCAGAAACTTGAGAAAGCCTTCGGGAAGATCCGCGCCGGAGTCGAAAGATGATGGAGTGCAATTGACCGGAACCACGCGATCCATCAATACGGAGGCGCCCGCGGTTGCACTCAACGGATTCTCGCGCGAACCTTCGAGTTCAAATCCTTGAACAGATTGCGTCAAAGCCATTCCTCCCGGCCGAAAGCTGAGGTTTCAGGTGCCAGTCGCGTCGTCGAGACTTGTAGATTCAATGGCAAACACTGTTCCAAACAGGACAGACGGCTTTGCTTTTAACTTGTTGATTGCGTTGTATTTACGGGATACCGACTCGCGTGAATGGGGGCCACGGCGCGCTCCGGGGGCAGGAATGTGATTAGAATTTCCAATCATGGGACAATTGATTTCCACGGAACCGCTTGCTGTTCAACATATTGAACGTGTATTCAGGGTATGCGTACACCGTCTTGACACGGCTTCCGCTTCCGTGTTCAATATATTGAACTGAAATTCATAGCTCGCATGCCCATCAAGGCGGCGGGCTTCCGGTGGAGCGACATGCCAGAAAATATCTCACCCTCCGTCGCTGTCGAACGCGCCTTCGCCATTCTGGAAGCGACCGCCGGCCAAAGCGGTGGACTCACGAACGCGGAAATCAGCAGGCGTCTCGGCATTCCCAAGAGCTCGGCAAGCTACATTCTGCGTACGCTCGAGCGCCGCGGCTACCTGCGCCGGGAAGAGGAGAGCGGCCGCTACCGCCTCGGGCTAAAACTTTTGAATCTCGGCCGCGGCGTGCTTTCCGGTTACGGGCTGCGCGAGATTGCGATCACCGCGATGCGCGTGCTCGTGGACCGCACGGGACTGACGGCGCACCTCGCCGTGCTCGATCGCGGTGAGGCGGTTTACATCGAGAAAGTGGAAGCGCCGGGATTCATCAAAATGGACACGTGGGTTGGCCGGCGCATGTTTGTACATTCCACAAGCGTCGGCAAAGCGCTTGTCGCAAATCTACCGAAGCAAGCGGTGGACGCAATCCTTCGCGAACACGGAATGGTGAAGCGTACGCCAAAAACAATTACAACGCCGCGGCGCTACCACGCGGAACTTGCCCTCGTGCGCGAAAAGGGATTCGCGGTGGATGACGAGGAGAACAGTTTGGACGCGCGCTGCCTGGCCGTGCCGGTATTTGACGCCAACGGGGGCGTGGTCGCGGCGATTGGTTTAAGCGGAACAGTGTCGCATCTCGATCCGGGAAGTATTCCACGCGTTGCAGAACTCGCGCGAGAAGCATCGCGAAGGATTACCCGACAACTCGGCGCTCCTTCTCTGTCGAACTGAATCAGATTCAGAAATAAGCTGCCTGAATATGCAGACGAGCAATCGCCAATCCGTGTGGAACATCGCGCACCGTGGAGCTTCCGGCCACGCGCCGGAAAACACTCTCGCGGCCTTTCGCATCGCCGTGGAGATGGGCGCGAAGTTCATCGAAACGGATTTGCAGGTCACGCGCGACGCATGGATTGTGGCGATCCACGATGAAACTGTGAACCGCACGACGAACGGCCGCGGCCACATTTCAAAAATGACATTGGCGGAACTCCGCGCCCTGGATGCAGGAAGCTGGTTTGAAGGAGCGGACGGAAAATCGTTTGCCGGAGAACGCGTGCCGACGCTCGAGGAAATCCTGGCGTTCGCTCGCCAGATGGACGTTACTTTTTATCTGGAATTGAAAACCAGCGAATCCTGGACGATGGAGCGCACCCTGGCCGGAGCGCTTGTGGAATCAGGCGAATTGGCGCGGACAACGGTAATCTCATTCGATCCGGCGGTGCTGCTATCGCTGCGGCGCATTGAGCCGATGGCGATGACAGGCTTGCTCGTCGAGCGCGCCGGGCTCGATTCGATTCAGAACGCAGTCGCGGTGGGCGCGCGCCAGATTCTGCCGCGCGCGAATACAATTACTCCTGAGCTGATTCGCGCGGCGCGTCAATCGGATCTCAAGCTCGTCGCGTGGACAGTGAACGAGCCAGAGGAGATGCGCGCACTCGCCGCAAGGGGAGTGGATGGAATTATTTCGGATTTTCCGGATCGTCTCGGGGAAATTCTGTCCGGGTGAAATTGCAACCTGGCTTACGAATTCCCAATCAGACGGTAAAGCGCGGCGAATTGCGCGAGGGTCAATTGCTCCGCGCGCGCGCCCGCTTCAATTCCCGCTTCGCTCATCACTTCTATAACCGCCTGAGCGCCGGGGTCGCCGGTGGGCCGGTTCTTCTCAGCGATCGATGTGAGCCGCATTGTGCGCAAATTATTTGCAAGCGTCTTGCGCTTTTGCGCGAAACATCCCTGAACAAATTTCATGAATTTGTTTGAATTGGAGACGTCAGGATGTATGCCTTCGCCCGGAAAGCTCAACCTCACAAGCGCCGAAGCCACTTTCGGACGCGGCCGGAATGCGCCGGGGGGAATCTTCAGCAGGATTTCCGGCTTGCTGTGGAATTGCGTGGCCGCGGAAAGATAGCCGTATTCTTTTCTACCCGGGCCTTTTCCCGGCGGTGCCGTGAGCCGCGCCGCAACCTCGAGCTGCATCACCAGATGCGCAGAAAGAATGGCGCCTGGATGTTTTTCGCAGACCTCAAAGATTCTGTGCAGAATCGGCGACGTGATGTAGTAAGGGATGTTGCCGTAAACCTTGAACTGCCGAGCGCCCGCAATCTGCGCGAGGTCCACTTCAAGAACGTCCGCTTCAATCACTTCCACGTGCGGCCACGCCGCAGCGCGCTTGCGTAATGTTGTGGCCAGGCCCGCGTCCAATTCAATTGCAACGACGCGCGCGCCGCTATTCGCGAGCAGCTCGGTCATTTCGCCATGGCCCGCGCCGATCTCGACCCACGTGTCGCCCGCGCCTGCGTCCAGAAGCGCCGCTATGCGCGCGCGCCACGCGGCGTCCGCAAGAAAGTTTTGTCCCAATCGCGATGGCGACATATTCACCGCCATTCTAACAACATTGTTATGCACGCGTCGCGTGACGCCGCTTGACGCGGCTCGCTTCGTCCAGTAACGTGATTCGCGCAAACAAATATGCGAATACTTTTTGTTGCCTCCGAAGGTCTCCCTTTTTCAAAGACGGGCGGATTGGCGGACGTTGTGGAAGCGCTGCCGAAGGCGCTTGTCGAGCTGGGCCACGAAGTCGCCGTCGTGTTGCCCCGCTATCGAGGAACGAAGGCCGCCACTGTAATCATGCCCAGCATGACAATTCCTCTCGGCCGCCGGCTGCGTTTTCCCGCGATTGCCGATGGCACTGTCGTAAGCGGCGTGCGCTATTTTTTCGTTGACGACCCCGAGTATTTCGACCGCGACCAGCTCTACGGCGTGCAGGGCAAGGATTATCCGGATAACGCCGACCGCTTCGGCGAATTCAGCCGCGCGGCCATCGAAATCGCAAAGCACATCTGGCCCGCGGACGTGATCCATTGTCACGACTGGCAATCGGCGCTCGTGCCGGTGTTGCTGCGAACTCTTTATGAGACGGACCCACTACTGCGCACTGTGCCCGTGGTCTTCACGATTCACAACATGGGTTATCACGGACTTTTTCCGCGAGACACTCTCGCGGATCTTGGCCTGCCGGAAAGCCTCTTCCGCATGGAGGCGATGGAGTTTTTCGGCAAGGTGAATTTCCTGAAAGCAGGACTGGTGTTCGCGGACTATCTCACCACCGTGAGCCGCAAATATGCGCGGGAGATTCAGACGGCGGAATACGGCCACGGCCTCGATGGCGTCGTGCGCGAACGCGGCACGCGTCTGCGCGGAATTTTGAACGGCGTGGATTACAGCATTTGGAGCCCGGAAGTTGATACGCTGATTGCCGCAAGATATTCCGCGAAGGATTTCACCGGCAAGAAAGCTTGCAAGAAGGATTTGCTTGATCAATTCAAGCTCGATTCGAGCGACTTGCAGCGGCCGGTCATCGGCATCATCTCGCGGTTCGCGGCGCAGAAGGGTTTTGACCTTATCGAAGAGATTGCCGCGGATCTTGTGAAAGAAGACGTGACCATCGTCGCGCTCGGCGCGGGCGAGCCGCGCTATGAAGCGCTGTTCCGCGAACTGGCAGGCAAATATCCGAAGCAGGTTGGCGTGAAAGTCGCCTATGACAACACACTGGCTCACAAAATCGAAGCCGGCTCGGACATGTTCCTGATGCCGTCGCGCTATGAGCCTTGCGGACTGAACCAGATTTACAGTTTGCGGTATGGCACGGTGCCGGTTGTGCGCGCCACGGGCGGGCTTGACGACACAATCGAACCGTTCGACGCGGCGACCGGGCGCGGAACGGGATTCAAGTTTGAGAAGTATGACGCGAAGGCGCTGCTTGCCTGCATCCGGCAGGCGCTGAAGACTTACGCGAATGCACAGGCCTGGCGGAAGTTGCAGTCCAATGGAATGGCGCGCGATTTTTCGTGGCGTGCGTCGGCCGGTGAATACGCCGAGCTCTACAACGTCGCGCGCAAGGCCAGAAACCTTCGTCTGGAATCATCATCTAATTCAGTGGCACAAAACGTCGCGGCCGCGGGGGCCGATTCGCAGGGAAAGGGAATCCATGGCAGATAACGTCGCAAGCGTGTCCGACAATACGTTTCAGAGCGAAGTGATCGAGGCGAGCAAGACGCAGCCTGTGTTGGTGGATTTTTGGGCGATATGGTGCCGGCCGTGCCTCGCGCTCGCGCCTACGGTCGCCGAAATTGCGAATGAATACTCCGGCAAGCTGAAGGTCCTGAAGATGAATGTGGACGACAACATCAATACGCCGGGAATGTTCAATGTCCGCGGGATTCCCACACTGATTCTTTTTAAGGGCGGGCAGATCGCCGAACAAATTGTCGGCGCGCTTCCGAAGGACCAGATTACGAGAGCCCTCGCTCCCCACCTCGGTTAATTTCACATCCATGCAGCGGCGCTGTTCCTGGGCGAAAACAGAATTGAGCATCCCTTACCACGACAAGGAATGGGGTGTGCCGCTTCATGACGACCGAAAACTATTCGAGTTCCTCATTCTCGAAGGACATCAGGCCGGATTGAGCTGGGAGTTGATCCTCAAAAAGCGCGAAGCGTATCGCGTGGCATTCGACGGATTCGATCCGGCTCGCGTGGCACGCTATGGCGCGAAAAAAGCCCGCTCGCTGCTGCGCAATGCCAAGCTGATCCGAAATCGAATGAAAATGCGCGCGGCGATTGAAAACGCGCGCGCGTTCCTCGCGGTGCAGAAGGAATTCGGCTCGTTCGACAAATTCATCTGGCAATTTGTTGACGGCAAGCCGCGGCAAAATCGCTGGCGCGCGCCGAGCCAGGTACCCAACCGCACGGCGCAATCGGATGCGCTGAGCAAAGAGCTGAAGCGCCGCGGGTTCGGTTTCGTTGGGTCAACCATTTGCTACGCAATGATGCAGGCCACCGGCATGGTGAATGACCATCGGGTTGACTGCTTCCGCCACGCCGAACTGTCGTGAGGTGCTGTGTGGAAACAGACTTGAGGCGCTTGATGGATTTTCCAAAATGGGAATGAGGTAGCAGAAGGTGAGTACCAAACCATGGCCCAGTACCCAGTTATTTAGTTTTTTAACTCCTCAGAGTTAAAAAACTAAATAACTGAAACCCTAGCCCGCACACCTCTGGAAAAGCGGAGATTGGCACCTTGAGGCAAGCTTGATAGAAGCTTGAGGGGGTGTTGTTATTCACGTTTACACGCAAGAACAACCCGTGGGATGATTTGACGCGCAAGCAATTGTGGGAGCGTCTTGAAACGTAAATATTGGTTGATCTTCGGCGTGATACAGGCGGTCGGCACGATGGGTGTTTTCAATGCCGTTTTTTTACAATTCCCATCGTTGGTGCTTGTACCGTTGCTACTGTTGTTGCCTGGAAGTCTGGCCGCGATCGCATTATCTTGGCGTGCCAATGTCGGAGCGAATTGGTCCCCCTGGACGCTGGGTGCGATCGCCGTCCTTGTAAATGTGTTTCTCTTCACCATCACCTCATTTCTGTTAACAAGATACCGAAAATCAAAATCAGTCACTACCGAAGCTTGACAGCGGCTTGCGTTGAACACTGTCGCCGCGTAGGATGAAGAATCCGCTGATTCCGCGCGGCCCTGATTCGCCTTCTAAGTTTGGACTGGATAGGCGGCGTGCGGCCTGAATTCTGAGGAATCGGCACAATTCACGTGACCAAAGCAATCATCATTGTCGGTGCGCAGTGGGGAGACGAGGGCAAAGGCAAGGTCGTAGATTATCTTGCCGCGGGCTTCGATATCACCGCGCGCTTCGCCGGCGGACATAACGCGGGGCACACGGTAATTTTTGGCGACCACAAGTTTGTGCTCCAGCTCATTCCATGCGGAATGCTTCGAGCGGGAAAGCACGCAGTAATCGGACCCGGAGTCGTGGTGGATC
>JBGPHM010000085.1:0-10974 GCA_041484365.1 Terriglobia bacterium
CCACCGGCGATTTTCTTCTCGAAGTCGTCGCCGGACGCATGGAGCCCGGCGAAAGCCCGCTCACCTCCGCCCGCCGCGAACTCGCCGAAGAAACCGGCTACCGCGCGAAGAAATTCGTCAAGATGATGAACGTCTTTCCCACTCCCGGCTTCGTCACCGAGCGCATGATCGCCTTCTGCGCCACCGGACTCACGCCCGGCCCCACAAATCCGGATGCCGATGAGCGCATCGAGAACAAACCCCTGCCCCTCAAGACCTTGCTCGACATGATCCACAAGGACAAAATCCACGATATGAAGACGGTCGCCTGCGTTCTCTATTACGCCCGTTTTCTGGCCCCGCATCGCGCGTAAATGGCGAATGTAAGTAAAACGTTATACCGTTCCGGCCTCTCCCTTTACCGCCCAACCCCCTTCTTTGACCGTTCCCTGTCTGCTCATTGACGCTAAGTACCTCGTTGATACACTCCGCTTGATATACCTGCCACACGGCCTCTCACAAGGGGTGGGACCCATTTTGGGTGGTCATGCTTGGTTATGGGGCGATTGCTAGAAAAGGAGGAACGTTCGTTTGCTCGGCAAGGTCAAGTGGTTCAATAACTCGAAAGGTTTCGGATTCATTGGCCGTGACGACGGTGCTGACGTTTTTGTCCATTACAGCGCCATCACGGGCGACGGTTATCGTTCATTGCAGGAAGGCGATTCCGTTGAGTTCGAGATCGTGGAAGGGCCGAAGGGGGCTCAGGCGGCCAACGTAAAGAAGTCAGAAGCCTGACCAGTCCTTTTCCGCCAAAACGGTTCAACCTTTACGGCCGGCGGGGCCGCGTACCGAACCCATCTTGTTGGGAACCCGCTGGCCAGCAGTCCCAGCACAATTCGCCGTATAATCCCTCTCATGGAAAACCGGGAAGTCGCCCGCATTCTACGCGAGACCGCCCAGCTCCTCGAGATTGACGGCGCGATGTACAACCGCTTCCGCAGTTACGAGCGCGCCGCCGAATTGCTCGAAAGCCTTGGCGAGCCTATCGAGGAAATCGCCAAGGACACTGCCAAGCTCACCGAGCTGCCCGGCATCGGCGACCGCCTCGCCGAGCACATCCAGGAAATCCTTCGCACCGGCGACTACGCCACGCGCCGGAAACTCTTTAAGAAATATCCGCCCACGATTCTCGACCTCCTGAAGCTACAGTCCATCGGCCCCAAGAAAGTTGCCGTGCTTTGGAAGATCTTCAAGGCCGGAACCGTCGAAGCCGTCGAGAAACTCGCGCGCGAGGGAAAACTGCGCCTGCTCGAGGGGTTCGGCGAAAAAAGCGAGCAGAACATTCTCCGCGCCGCGGAAACATTCAAGAAATCCGCAGGCCGCTTCCACTTGAATGACGCCGACGAAACCGCGCAGAAGCTCATCGCGCACATCATGAAGCTCGGAGCGCAAGTCGAATCCGTTACGCCCGCGGGATCGCTGCGCCGGGGCAAGGAAACCGTCGGCGACCTCGACCTCCTCCTCACGCTCGGCAAGAAGCACACGCCAAAATCCGTCGAAGCCATCGCCGAGCACATCCTCGCCTATCCGGAAATCGAGCAGACGCTTGCGCGCGGCGAAAACAAAGTCAGCTTTCTATTGAGGAGCGGCTTACAGGTGGACGTCCGCCTGCTCGACAAAGAAGTCTGCGGCGCCGCGCTGCTTTATTTCACCGGCTCAAAGGAGCACAACGTCTCGCTGCGCAGCCGCGCACTCAAGATGGGCCTCACTCTCAACGAATACGCGCTTTCAACATTGAAAGGCGAAAGGCCCGTCGCGCGAGCGACCGAAGAAGACATCTACGCCAAGCTCAAGCTCGATTACATTCCGCCCGAGTTGCGCGAGAACACCGGCGAAATCGAAGCCGCCGAAGAGCACAAACTTCCGAAGCTCATCGAGCAGCGCGATATCCGCGGCGACCTCCAGATGCACACCGTCGCGAGCGACGGGAAGAACTCCATCGAAGAGATGGGCGCGGCGGCGCGCGAACTCGGCTACGAATATATCGCGCTGACCGATCACTCGCAGGCCGTCACCGTCGCAAACGGAATGGACGAGAAGCGCACGCTCGAGCAAATCAAAAAAATCCGCGCCGCGCAGAGCAAAGTCGAAGGCATCCGCCTTCTCGCCGGAATCGAAGTGGACATCCGCAAGGATGGCTCGCTCGATCTTGAGGACGAAGTCCTCGCGCAACTTGACGTGGTCGTCGCCTCCGTCCATTCCTACATGAATCTCGAGCGCGCGGAGATGACCGACCGCCTCCTCGCCGCCATCGAGAATCCGCACACGCAAATCATCGCGCATCCGACGGGACGACTGCTTCTGCGCCGCGAGCCGTTTGCCTACGACCTCGAGAAAATTCTCGACGCCTGCCGCGCCCACGGCGTCGCCATGGAATGCAACGCCGCGCCCGACCGACTCGACCTCCGCGACGCCTCGCTCCGCCTCGCGCGCGATCGCGGCGTAAAGATCGTCATCTCCACGGACGCGCACAGCACGCGCAGCCTCGCGTGGATGCGCTACGGCGTGCTTACCGCGCGCCGAGGCTGGATCGAGAAGAATGACGTCATCAACACGCTCCACCTCGACGCCTTCCTCGCCGCGCTGCGCCCGAAATCCGGCGGGCATAGTCGCAGCAAGACCGATGGATCGGCGACCGCGCACAAGCGCGCCAAGGCCGCGAAGTCACGGTAATACCTCGGCTGCTCGCTTGCCTTTCGTAGAACAGCCGCCCCTGCCTTCACCACCTTCCATTCGGGAAACGCTTGATGTATTTTCTGCATCAATAATCTCAGTCTCGGGCGTTTCGCTGGGGCGTGTAGGCAATTCATAGGGGAGGCAATCATGCGCACACTAAGATTGTTGACAGTCATTTTCGTCGTGGGCCTTTGCGCGATTTCCGTCGCGCCGCAATCGCCTGCTCCGGCGGCCAATCCGTCTCTTGCCGACCAGTTGGCCGCGGTCACCACGCGCGGGCGAATGCTCGCCGAATATGACGTGGCCGCGTGGCACTCGACCGATGCGGTGCAGGACACAAAACCTTCCGAGGGCGCTGTGGAAGGTTATGTCGCTCAGAAGACCGACAAAGGTTGGGTCGTCGCGTACGGAAAACTTTCCGCGAATCGCGACCGCTACTTGATTGCGTATGAGGCCACGCAAGGAAGCTCGCCTGAAAAATTCGAAGTGAAAAAGCTTGAGCCACCCCGTGAAGATACCGGCTTTTATTGGAAGGCCGCTCTGGCATTGGACACTGCCCACAAGGATTTTCATGGCGAGAATCGTCCTTACAATTTCTCAGTGCTGCCCGCTGATGCGGGGCAATTCTACGTTTATGCCTTCCCCGGCCAGACCCAGGAAAAGGTGTATCCGTTCGGAGGTGATGTCCGCTACCTCATTTCTGACGACGGTTTCAAAATCGTTGAAAAAGTTCAGTTTCACAAATCAATTCTTGAATTCGATTTTCGAGACTCAAAAATAACTACGACCAGCGCCTATCACACCGACATCTTCAGCGACATTCCCGTCGACACCGACGTCTTTTTTGTTTTGAGCAAGAAGCCATTAGTTCCCGATGTCGTGGTCGCGAGGGGGCACGTCTTCACGATTCAGACCGACGGATCAATCATCACTGGAAACCCGAACAATTTCCCGGCGTCCTCTAAGAAGTGAGCACCGACACAAGTCTTGTCTGGCGCCTCTAGTGGCACAGCCACTCTTGGCCGCGCGCCCTTCGCTGCTTGTAGCATGGGCTTTCCGGGAACGCTTAGACAATGAGCCCTCCGTCCACGCGGAAGGGGTTAATGGGTCTGCCGCCCGACTAAGCTCGGTATTGTTTGCAACGGATTCGGGGTGTAGAGTCTCGCGTCAAGAGATGACCTACAAACAACAGGAGACACAGACTGCGTATGGAGAATTGATGCAGACAAGTGAAGCCACTGGAAATGAAAGAGCGTGAGGCGCGTTAAAGAGATTGGCAGATTGCAAAATGTTTCGAGCCCAAGTGCAGTCATAATGTAAGGCGCAAGCAGGAGAAAATGCGATGCGAACCGGGAACGATCTCACCTGGGCCCCCTATCGAACGTTTAGCATCGGTCTGATTGTAGCGGTGTTGGCTGGTGCGGGCACGTTATTGGCGACACACGCTTCTCCCCACCACGGAGTAGGTCTCTCCTCACAGGCTTCCTGCCCGACACAGGCGGATTGCGACCGGCTGAAACAAATCGCCGACACGGCGGCCGCGGCCGCAGCCGCGGCGCACGCCGTCGCCAATCAGGCGCAGGCCGACCGGGAAAAGGATCTCGCAACGGCCAATCAAATGGAGCGCGAGGGAGAATTCCCCTCCAGCCCGCTCGCCAAGGACATGCGCCCCTCCGATAGAGTCGAGCTTGGCCAAGCAAAACGCGCACAGGCCAAAGCGCTGCGCGATAAATTACCGAATGCGCAAGCAAACGCGAAGGCCGCCGATGAAGCGGCAGCGGCCGCGCGGAAGGCATCTGACGATTGCGCGGAAAAGTTGAAAGCCTGTCCGCCGACGAGCGTCCCCGTGCAAACCACGACGAACCCAAATACAACAGGCACGACGACTGGAACCCCAACGGGCACAGGGAACGGCGGGCGCGGTGGCCGCGGAGCAAACAGCACGCGGGTGGAATGCCTTGATGGGACGACGTCGAGCACGGTGTTACCACTGAAAGTGGAATACAAGATGGAATTCGGGCTTAGATTTAATTGGTATGGGGATCCTAAGTTTCAACTCCAGCCTGACAAGAATGTATTCCAACCTAGACCGTGCCGCCTCAACGGTCAGGACGGCTCGTTGGAGTTGGGGATCCCATGGAGCGGCGTGGACGGGACGATTCCTCCATTTCAGAACGGCGTGCCGACCTGGGTCATTCCACCGGTGGTGACGCCAACACCACCGGTTTCAGGTGGAGGAACGTTTATCAATCCGGCTTATCCCAGGTTGCGTGCACGGATTATCAATCCGCGGTACGACTACATTCGGCCGGTGATTTACAGGGACTACTACTCACAACTCATGGATTATTTGGGCTGGTTATTCTTCGGCGATCGTTGCGACAACGATTTTCCTTACACGTTGCAAAAACAGCTTGGAATTACCACGGCGTGCAGACCCTCAAAACCGCCACGAGTGGTTGCGAGCCGCAGCGTGCCAGCCACAGACCGGGCTCGGCTACAGGCCGTTTCGCTCCGGAGCGGAACCGCCGGCGCGGATGGCCGGTCACCGTCGGGAGATATCCCATTCGGACAAGATCCGACGCAGGGACGCGGACCGCGTCAGCCACGGGGAATGCCGACTGAGGGATTCCCATACTCAATTGTCTCGAACGGGAAATCCACGGGCGAAGCGTTTCAGTTGCAACTTGTAGATTCGACGGGAAAAGTGAAATCGGTGCGAATGCCAGAGGGGACGGTGCTGGAAGCGATCCGTCCCGGTGTGACGCAGCCGGTGACGGCGCGGGGCGGCGCGAATTTGGTAACGCAGCCTTTGAACGGATTCTGCCTCGAGTTTGAGAAGCAGCCGCCGGCCGAGGGAACGATGTACCGCATCGCCGATGAAGAAACGCAACAAAAGTACCGGTCCCTGCGTTATCTATCTGGAGCGGGCGCGCAGATGAAGCAGAAAAACATGTTCCATCCGGACAGCAATCCGGCGGCCTACAACGACGCGATCATGCAATACGCCGTATGGGTGAAGATGAATGGATGGACATTGGAGCAGTTTATTCAACACTTCATCGAGCGGACGAAGAAAAACGCGGAGGCGCTGAAAGTGAAGTGGACCGCGGAAATGGAAACGACATTGCGGAACGCTGGGCCGGGCCGTTGGGGCGATATTTCGGAAATGTTGAAAGAGGCTCAGGATCTTGAAAAGGCCGCCGAGGGAAGGCGCGGAGGCCGGGGTGGCAGAGGTGGACGCAGTGGGGCACAACCGGAAGAGTAGGACAGATTCGGATGCGGACGATTTCATACCAAACTCTAAATTGGAGGAACGCATGAAAAACTCAGCCAGATTCGCAATCGTGTTGGGCCTGGTATTGTGTTTTGTGAGCGTGGGGCGAGCGCAGGTGAGCGTGCAGAACAACGGCGCAAGCGCCAGCAATGTTTCGGTGGTCTTCGACATTGCGAATCCCGGAAAAATCGGGAACCCGCCCATCCATACGACGACGACCACGGACAACAGGGGCATGCTCGTCAATCCTCTGGATATGTCCAATATGGGCAAGATCCACGTGGACGTATATGAAGAAGTTTGCGTGGACGGGCAAACGCAGTATGTCGTCGTCGGCAATGGACAGATCCCGAAAGACGATGGATGCAAAGAACAAAAGAAGATCGGCGGAGGATATATAGGCGGAGGCTATTCGCTGATCGTCGACAAAGGGACGCACACCGTTCGCCAACAGAATCCATCCACTGGAATCGGCACGGGCAGGTCGAAACTTGGGGAATTTCCACGCTATGAATACTTCGGAGGTTTTACTTACTTTCGGGAATCCCAAGAGAATTATGTCGGCTATGACGGCACTTTTTTTTACAATCCCTGCGAGCACGTGGGGATCGGCGGGGAGTTCTCGTACCTGTGGCACCTCAGCTCGCCGGTGAACACCTCGAGCAGTCTCTATCCATATTTGTTTGGCGTGCAGCTTACTGAACGTAAGGAGCACTACAATATTTTCGGGCATGCCATGTTTGGAGGCGTGTACGCAAGGAACAGCGTCACGGTGGGCAACGTAACGACGACGGTTACTTCGAATGCGTTCGGGATGAAACTCGGCGGCGGGATCGACTTTAAGCTTTCCCCGCATTTCGCATTGCGGCCGCTGGAAGCTGATTATTTCTTGACGCATTTCGGCGGAGCAACGCAGAACAATTTCTCGTATTCGGCGGGAATTGTGATTCGGTTCTAGACGGCCTCCCCACTTTCGGTGGAACCGAACGTGGGGAGTTTGTCTTTTGGAATATCAGAGTCCAAGACCCCATACTTCGGCAAGCTTTCTGCGTGGCGAACGTGGGGTGTCCGGCCACGTAATTTCAAAACTTCAAGGGAATTACAAACGCGCCGGGGATGCCGCGATCCAAAGTTGCAAACCTTACTTTGTGGGCCCTTGCCAATTCAACGAGGTGGCCATCGGTTGTCTGCTTCGGGCTCTTGACCCACTTGGGAAGGCGCGAGATATCCTGATCATCGTGGATGAACGTCCAGTCGACTGCATTGCTGTTCTTGAGCTGGAGCAATAACTCGCGCGCTTGCAGGATCGAGAGACCATATTGCCGCGCCTGCCCCAAAACACGAACGAATCCCAATTCGGTGATTGAACATGTAGCGACCTCAGGCCTTCCATTCGTGGAAAGGCGATCGATCCAGGAAGCAACCCTCGGGTGAAATTCGTGATCGAAAACGCCAAGCGCCAGCAACGAATTCACGTCGAGAAGATATCTCATGGAAAATCGGCGAGAATCTCGCGGACTTGTTGACTTGTGAGCTTCAGTCCTTTGGCGCCGGCCTTCAAGACGGGCAGGCCGGTGACAGGATCCTTGATGATTCGCGTGGTTCGGCGGCGTTCGCGCCGCGGGGTAAGGACGATACGCTCGCCTTCCAGCCTGGCCTCCAGGAAATCTCCCGGTTGTAGGTCGAGCCTGCGCCGAATTCGGTTGGGGAGGACAACCTGCCCCTTGGTGGAAACTCTGGTTTGCATGGTAAGACAATCTTACCACAAATCCGGCCGCGGGGCATGGACGTGCGCTGTTGCAGGGGCACGGAAAAGGACTGCTACTCTTAGGGTGGCGCGCACTGGATTCGACTACTGCTCCGCGACGGGCGGGGTGGCGTAATAGCCGCGGCGGGCCTGGATGCGATAGCGGCGATCCCTCGCTTTCACCTCGATTCTGTGGAAGCGCGAATCGCGCGCGGGGTTGGGCATGTAGTAGCCGAGGTAGTACTGGCTGTGAAGCTCCTCGGCGATTTCCGCGAACGCGGCGCGAAGTTTGTCGCGTCCCTTCACTTTGATGACGCGCCCGCCGGTCTCTTCCGCGAGGCGCCCCGCGTTGTGCGGGCTTTCGGTGTTGAAGATGTGCAGCACGTCGCAATCGTCGTTGCCTGCGTGGGAAAATTCCAGCACGTACGCGATGACGTTTGTTTCCTGCAACGCGCGGAGCGCTTGTTCCATGGTCGTTTCACTGTGCGCGTCATCGGCGAGCGCGAGGATCACGATGGCCTTGCGGCCCACCTCGTGCGCGAGATAGCGATGCGCGCCGACGCCGACCGCGTCAAACATGTGCGCCTCGCGATTGGGCATGGCGCGCGACGGGATGGCCGGCTGCGGGACACCGGTCGCCGTTGGGCCGATATCGCCCAGATTTCCCGATTCGCCAAATCGCGCGCCCTTCATGATGCTGAAAACGCTTCTTTCCAACGCGTCGAGTTGCTGCGACGGCTCCTGAAGAATGTTCACGCGCGCGTCGAAGCTGAGCACAAACGCGAGGTCGGTCGGACGCACGACCTGCGCGAGAAACATGTTGGCCGCGTCGGCTTCCGCGCTGAGAAGAGTTGAAAGGCGCGTGCTGGTGTCGAGGACGACTCCCAGGCTGAGCGGGACGTCGCTTTCGTGGCCGAAGGCGTCAATGGGCTGTTCGCGCGAGTCCTCAAAGACGCGGAATTGCTCGCGCGGCAAGTTGGCGATGAGCGCGCGCTTGTCGTCGCGCACCGTAAAGTACACGGGCACGAGGTTGACCTCGCTGCGAACCGTGGGGCCTTGCTGCGCTGGCGCCTGTGCAGCCTGCTTGGGTTTCTTTCGTGGCGAGGGAGATGACGCGCCGGCGACTCCCAGAAGCGCCGCGCAACATGCAAACAGCGCGCACACTGCTGGACCCCTGATGACCCTCTTTCGCACTGCCCTATGCCTCATGCCCTTGGATATCCTGATAAATCAATAATAGCAGGAGCGTTGAAGTTTTGCGGGCCGGGTAATCCGACAGGGAGATCCCCCATCGATTGTTTCCGCGCTTCCGAAGCGGCAATCGCTCCCCTTCTGGAAAAGGCACGCGGCTGATCAGAAGCGGAAGACAATTCCGGTCGAGATGCGGACTTCGTTTTGAGAACCGGCCCCATAGTGAGTCATGTAAAAGTCGACCTGCGCAAATCGAACAGCGATGTGGGGCGCAACCTTATAGTCCACTCCCCCGCCGATGGCGTAAGCGAAGGAGTTTGTGGACAACCCGCCTACTGCGGCATGGGCGACGCCGAAGAGAACGTGAACAAATGGGGAAATGCGCATGGGAGCCGCGACCTGCGGGCCAAAGAGAAAATTGTCCTGACGATTTGCCGGGTTGAAAATGCCACCTCCAGCAGATCTGTAATGTCCGTCGAAGTCCGCCACGACGCCAATCCAGCGAGAGAACTTCCACGCGCCGGCAATCTCCCAACCGTTGGCGTTGCCCGAGAAAAACGAAGCTGGCCCGGGGATTGGACACGGGATCAAGGGGGGGTTACAAGGGAACGAAGGTGCGACGAAAGTGACAACCGGAATACGCGCGTACGAGTATCCCGCAAAAAGATCAACTTTCGATTGTGCCGAACCCGCGCCGGAAATGAATAGCGCGACGACAGCAATCCCAAACGCTTTCGCGATGTTTCGCATAATTTCCTCCAAGTACAGTTACAAATAAGGTCTGACGGCAGTGCGATGCAAGAGAACCGCGGTGAGTTGTCCTGCTTGACGAGATTGCCCGCGTTGCAAAATGCTCCGCCTTCGCGCATAGTATTGAATTTCACGCGCGAAGTTTTTGCCGCTCGATACGCGCTGCCTCGCAGAAATCGCAGTCATCCGGGGCCAGAACAGGGGAAAGTGAATGCGCCGTCCGACGAGTATCGCACCGCCGAAGGGAAAGCTCGGCATCCTCCTGCCGGGAATGGGAGCCGTGAGCACGACGTTCATGGCCGGCGTCGAGTTGGTGCGGAGCGGAGCGGCGGCGCCCATCGGCTCGTTGACGCAGATGGGGACGATCCGCCTCGGCAAGCGCACCGAGGGCCGCACGCCGCTGGTGCGCGATTTCGTGCCGCTGGCGAAGCTGGACAATTTGGTTTTCGGCGGATGGGACGTTTTCCCGGACAATGCTTACGAGGCCGCGGCAAAAGCCGGTGTGCTGGATCACGTGCACCTCGGCAAAGTGAAAAAGTTTCTCGGCGGCATCAAGCCGATGAAGGCCGCGTTTGACCGGAACTACGTCCGCAACCTCGATGGCAAGCACATCAAGAAAGCCAAAAACAAGTACGACCTCGCGCTGCAAATCAAGGAAGACATTGCGGAATTCAAGAAGAAGTCCAAGGCGGACCGGCTGGTGATGGCGTGGTGCGGCTCAACGGAAATTTTTCTGAGGCCGGGCGAGGTTCATTCCACTGTAGAGAAGTTCGAGCGCGCGATGAAGGAGAATCACGCGGAGATCGCCCCTTCGATGCTTTACGCCTGGGCCGCGGTGACGAGCGGCGTACCGTTCTCGAACGGCGCGCCGAACCTGACCGTGGACATCCCCGCGATCCAGCAGCTTGCCGCGAAGCACGGCGTACCCATTTGCGGCAAAGATTACAAAACCGGCCAGACTCTGATGAAGACCATCCTCGCGCCCGGATTCAAGGCGCGGTATCTCGGATTGAACGGATGGTTCTCGACGAACATTCTCGGCAATCGCGACGGCGAAGTGCTGGACGATCCGGATTCGTTCAAGACGAAGGAAGAATCGAAGCTCGGCGTGCTGGAATATATTTTGCAACCGAAGCTCTACCCTGCGCTTTACGGTCACATCCACCACAAGGTGCGCATCAACTACTACCCGCCTCGCGGCGACAACAAAGAAGGCTGGGACAACATCGACATCTTCGGCTGGCTCGGCTACCCCATGCAGATCAAAGTGGATTTCCTCTGCCGCGACTCCATC
>JBGPHM010000086.1:0-10581 GCA_041484365.1 Terriglobia bacterium
ACTTCCTTCGATGGGCAGCCGCCAGACTTTCCACCGGTGGCGAAATCATGCTATGGCTGGGAGAACAAGACTCCACAAAGCTTTCGCAATCAAAGGCTTGGCGCTGGGACCCACCGACTCAAATCCCCCATTCTCAGAGGCGTGTCATCCTTATAGGACACCCAGTTCCGTGATCGCCAGCGCCAAATGAGAGTTAAATTGTTTCACGTGAAACAATTCGGTCATCTTGGCCAACCTCCGGCCGCTCGAAATGTTTCACGTGAAACAATTTCGCATCTTTCCCCAATTCCATCTAAAATGAGCAGATCCCGTCCAAAGTCTAACCAATCTCGCTGAAACCTGGGGCCGCCCTCTCGACTGGGCAACCTGAGCAGGGAGATTCAATCACGAGTGCAATCACAATTGTTTCACGTGAAACACTCCTGCTCGGAAGGCATGATCATGTTTCCTGACCGTAATGCCCTGTCAAGGAGGATCCACACCACCCTGTTGTAGCCACATGGTTGATGGCTTTCAGGCTTGGATCGTGGGACGGAATGTTTCACGTGAAACATATTGCAGTTGGAATGCACAATCTGATAGGATTTTCGTCCCAGGGGGCTTCCTTGGGAAGAATCATCGCCATAGCGAATCAAAAGGGTGGAGTTGGGAAGACAACCACTGCAATAAATCTTTCGGCCTCTCTCGCGGTTTCTGAACGTCCCACACTGATAATTGATTGCGATCCTCAAAGTAATTCGACGGCCGGGCTCGGCTTTCCGAAGGACCCCGCACGGCGAAGTCTTTACAACGCGCTGATTCTCAAAGAGCCGATTGACAGGATCATTCAAAAAACACAGGTAGAAGGCCTCGATTTGCTTCCCGCGAATAAGAATCTCGCGGGGGCGGCGGTGGAGCTTGTTGGCGCGGAGGAGCGCGAATACCAGCTCAAACAGTTGTTGGGTACTATTAAAGAACGTTATCATTTTATAATTATAGATTGCCCGCCGGCGCTGGATTTGCTCACATTGAACGCGCTGGTGGCCAGCGATTCAGTGCTGGTCCCTATTCAATGCGAGTATTTGGCGCTCGAGGGCGTCTCGGAATTATTGGACACGCTGATGCGCATCCGCCGATCATTGAATCACGACCTGGCCATCGAGGGGATCCTGTTGACGATGTACGACGACCGGACGACCCTCTCCAAGCAGGTCGCCGCGGACCTGCGGAGCTTCTTTGGGAGCCAGGTATTTGAATCCGTGGTGCCGAGGAACGTCCGGCTGGCGGAAGCGCCAAGCCACGGGAAACCAATCATCTTCTACGACATACATAGTAAAGGGGCAGAGAGCTACATCCAACTTGCGAAGGAGGTCATAGCCAATGACCAGAAACGCGCTGGGCAGGGGTCTGGGAGCACTGATACGGGAGCCCGAGCCGCAGCAGCCGGTGCAGCAGCCGCAGGGAGCGGGGGCAGCAGCAGCGCCAGCGCTGGCGCCACAACTGTCGCCAGTGACGTCGATGGGCAGCTACCAGGTGGACATCGACCTGATTGATCCGAACCCGTACCAGCCGCGCACGCACTTCCGCGAAGAAGCGCTGGAAGAGTTGGCGCGGTCGATCACGGCGAACGGGATCATTCAGCCGATTGTGCTGCGGAAAATGGGCGTCCGGTTCCAGCTCATCGCCGGTGAACGGCGCTGGCGCGCGGCGCAGCGCGCGGGGTTGCAGCGTGTACCCGTGGTCCTGCGCGATGTCGCTGAAGAGCAAGCGCTCGAGCTGACACTCGTTGAGAACCTGCAGCGCGAGGATTTGAATCCGGTTGAAGAAGCGCGGGCTTTTGACTCGCTATTGAACAAATTTCATTTGACGCAGGAAGAGGTCGCCACGCGCACCGGGAAAGACCGGACGACGATCGCAAACTCGGTGCGTTTGCTGCGCTTGGACAAGCCAATTCTGGATTTGATGGAAGAAGGGAAGTTGTCTGCTGGGCACGCGCGTTCATTGCTGGGAGTCCCGGACGCCGAGCTTCGCAACAAGCTCGCGCATCGCATCGCTCGCGGAGGACTGACGGTTCGCCAGCTTGAGCGCTTCGTGGTGCGGAAGAGTCGCGGGGCGCAATCGTCCGTAAAGAGAGTCGATGAACTGGATCCCAATATGCGAGCGGCGATTGAGGAGCTGGAGAGGCACCTCGGAACGAAGGTTACGATGAGGATTGGTGACAAGAGCCGGAACCGGCCGGGCCAGTTGATCATAGATTTTTACAGCGACGAACAAGCCAGTCAGATTTATGAGAAGTTGATGAGTTAGACTACATATGTAGTTTTAAGTGCGGGTAGTACCGTAATGTTCTTGACTGCGTCCAGCACCTTGCTAAAGTAGGGTTTATCGGAGCTCCCCATGGCATGGCCCTTCAGTGACCGTCGGCGCGAACCAGTGTCCCAGAACGAGTGGTCGGGGTTCCTTGACCGGACGGTGCGGTTTGAGGGCACCCTCGAATTCTCGGGAACACTTCGGATTGAGGCCCAGGTAAAGGGGAATATCCTCTCAAGTCAGACGCTTGTACTGGGCGAGGGGGCCAAGGTTGAAGGTCAAATCGAAGGGAACCACGTGGTCATCGCCGGGCGGTTTGACGGGGTGATCTTTGCCAAGGGCCGGGTAGAGATTCAGTCTCAGGGTGTTGTTTCGGGCGAGATCCACTCGCCGTGCCTGGTGATCGAGCCGGGCGGCATCTTCGACGGCCACTGCCACATGACGTCCTCCTCGCAATCCACAAAAGGCGTCACAATTCCGTTCCGCGCCGCCAGCCAGGGCTGATTTTTGGGTAGTGGGTCAGTTTAGAGCCAAAGGCAAGCCCTCTCCGCAATCTGTCCTTGCCGGTGAGAATTCAGAGATGCCATAAACACACGGGAAAACCTGAAGGAAGGCAGCCTTGAGCCGAACCTCACGAATCACGCTGGCCGTGCTGGTGGCGCTATTCGCCTTATATTTTGTGGCGAGAGTTCGCTATGCAGGAAAGGCGCCCGTAAAGTTGCAGGCTCAAAACTGTGATTCTGAGCTGTGGAACCACATTAATCAGAAGGAAAGGCTACGAGTAATTGAGGCGTGCACCGCCGTCGAGGGTCGCGTGGTCTCCCTGCACCGCAACTCGGATGGCGATGTGCATATCGCGCTCGATCCCGAACGCAAATCGGTTTTGAATCTGGTCAACTTGATCCACGCGCATGGCGAACTCGTGGTGGAGGTAATCTGCGAGCACACCCCAGACGATGCGGCTAACAGAGCTGCATGCGGCACGTTTCATTCTCAGATAACGCTTCCCAATGCCGGAGATCGCATCCGCGTCACCGGCGCCTACGTCACCGACCGGGACAACGGTTGGAATGAAGTTCATCCCGTTACACGCATCGAAGTCCTCCACTAAAGGCGAAGAGATCGCTTGCGCGCAATCGGTGCGGGAGGGGCGGCGGCGAAGCGCACGGGTATGCCGAATGATCGAGCCGGGCGGCATCTTCGACGGCTGCTGCCACATGACGACCTCCTCGCAGTCCACCAAGGCAGTCACGATCCCGTTCCACGCCGCAAGCCAGGGCTGAGCGTCCGAAAGCCGGTCAGGTTCCGGTCTCTCCGCTAAAGATGGGCACCCACGAACCCGCCGCGGCGGGCGACATCCAAGTCTTAGGACAATGGCGCGGCCACCCACCAAAACTCCCACGCCCGCTCTTTCGGGATAAATATGGGGCGCTCTGGTATGGATTTGCTTATCGACCATATTAGGGAAATCAAGTAGGCGTTTCAGTCCCGATTTGGAACTCAGTCACAACACCAAGTAAGTGAGATTCGTTCTTGTGATTCATCTAACACTTAATGAACGCAAGGACTTTGGTATTACTTTCACCTGAGCGGTTCAAACGACAAGTATGGCACTCAGTCTGCATGAGTGGTGATGCGGAAGGTTAGCGCCATTTTTGGCCTTGACCTATCCAAGCTATAATAGCTATGTTCGACTCACTTCAAATGTCCGCACTCGATAAGATCGCGTTTGATTATTCGTCTCGAAAAATCGGCAAGTCTATCATTCTCCACGCCGATTGCTTTGAGTGGATGAGTAGGGCTCCCGAGGGTCTTATCAGCGGAATTGTTACCGACCCTCCTTATGGCGTGAAAGAATATCAATTTGACCAACTCGAGAAGCGAGCAAATGGAAATGGGGGAATCTGGCGAATTCCACCTTCATTCGATGGCTCGACCCGGCAACCGCTTCCGCGATTCACGGCCTTGAACCAAAAAGAAAGGGAGCAATTGGCACGTTTCTTTAAGGAATGGGCCTTAATATCTCTACACGTGTTGCGTCCTGGTGGGCATGTATTCATCGCCTGCAATTCTTTTCTATGCCAGCTCGTTTACAACTCTCTTGTTGAGGGCGGTTTGGAATTTCGGGGACAGGTAATTCGAGTTGTGAGGACACTTCGAGGCGGTGATCGTCCTAAAAATGCCGAACAGGAATATCCCGATGTCTGCTCCATGCCAAGGGGCAATTACGAGCCATGGGGTATTTTCAGGAAACCAATCCCTTCGGGAATGAAGGTAAGTGACTGCCTGCGGGAATTTGGCACTGGAGGCTTGCGTCGTCTTGAGAAGGGGCTGCCATTCAACGACCTTATTCTCTCCGGGCGAACATCAAAGGCTGAGCGAGGGATTGCAAACCACCCTAGTATTAAGCCGCAGTCGTTTCTCAGAGAACTTGTTTACAGTATCCTACCGCTTGGTAAGGGCGTGATCCTAGACCCCTTCATGGGATCGGGCTCCACAATTGCCGCGGCGGAAGCCCTTGGCCTTACTGCCATTGGCCTTGAAAACAACCGAGGGTATTTTGATTTGGCCAAGAGGTCTGTAAAGAACTTATCACTCGTCAACGTCCCCTCAGACCAAAGTGATCTTGCCTTCGCGTAGTTCTTTGCACTTATAAATCCAATTGGCCATCATCTTTTGAAGACCAGTCTTCGTCACACTTGCGGTGATAGTTCTTCGGCTGGTCTTGGATCGACCAGCGAATAGCCAGTCCTTTTTGGATAGGAGCGCGCCGACGACCATCAAGAATCGAAATCGAACGGGTTGAATGCCCTTTGATTTATCGGTAGGCCTTCCGCTTTGAAATGCGACAACCATAAGCCATGCGTCTTCTGGGTTATGCCCCTGCCATCCATTGAGATACCGCGAAGCTTTTATTTCTATGCCATCCGATCCGGCATGCTGCGCTGCATCTCGCTCGTATTTTCCGGCGGGAAGCAGATCTGGGTGTCCATTATGGTAGTTGTTCTTTACAACGGTCTGGCAGTACTTAGGGATGCTTGAAGCCACGAATTCCCCAACCATGCTGCTAAAATTCGCGGGCATGAGCATCTCCTCAAATCGCGTCATGCCTTTTCTTACTAACTGACCATCTACAAAACCCAAGAAATCAACAAAATCATCCATCGCCCGTTTTACGTGCTCGGTCGTGACGCCGAAAGGCATGTGCGCCTTCGGATTGAACCCATTTTGATCGGGCTTTTCCGGATTGACAGAAAAATCGTCGCTAGTCGCTTTTCGCAAGTCTTTGTAATCCTCTGAGAGGGGATTCCGCTCCAAGAATCTACCGGCGATTAATGTAAATCAACCATTATCTTGGCAAATTGTAGCTTCAAGGGAGTGGAGAGAAAGTATTTGACTCGTGCCGAATCAAAGCTGGATTCGAGGTGAGTTGATGAGGCGGGATCTCGATGAAACCGTCAGGGGGGTGATTATGCTATGAGAAGACGAGAAGCGCAGCCCGAGTACAAATTCTCACACGTGAAGACGACGTGTGGGTTTCCAGCGGAATCAGTCAATGGGCAAGAATTGAAACTGACCCACTACCCATAGACAAGATCATTTAACGAGTGTCACATGTACTGTTATGCTCTGACTTATGCCCCTTGAGCTAGGAATCTGGCGTGTTGATGCTGGTCTTAAACGGGTTGATTTGGGTGGACTCAACCTTGAATCTCGTCTTGAAGAAATCCTCCATCAAGACATTTCAATCCTTTCTCCTAACTGGATGATTATTGGACGGCAGGTTCGGACAGCGTATGACAAGCTCATTGATCTGCTTTGCGTGGATCGCGATGGAAATCTTGTCGTCATCGAACTGAAGCGGAACATGACTGAACGCGAGGTGGTTGCCCAAGTCCTTGATTACGGATCATGGGTACGCACTCTGACCGTCGAAGAGATCCGACGCATCTTTGAAGAGTACCGTAAGAAATACTGGCCAAAAGAACCAGCGATTCCAATTGACGAGGCGTTCTGCAAGCGTTTCGGAATCGACGAAATACCGGAAGATCTCAACGAATCACATGAACTGGTGATCGTTGGTGCAACTTTCGATGCTTCGACCGAACGAATTGTGGATTATTTGGCTTCGGATCATGACCTGCGGATCAATGCGGTGTTTTTCAGGGTTTTCAAAGACGCAGAGCGAGAGTATTTGCTGCGAGCATGGCTTCGTGATCCCACTGTACCGGAAGGATTGGAAAAGCCGAGCGGGCGTCAAGAAAAAGGCGAATGGAATGGAGAGTATTACGTTTCGTTCGGTCATGGCCCAAGACGGAACTGGGAAGATGCGATTAAGTATGGATTCGTGAGTGGAGGCGGCGACCCTTGGTATTCCCGATCTCTCGGGATGCTCGAGAAAGACTCTAGGATCTGGGTCCGCATTCCAGGGAAGGGATATGTCGGAGTCGGGATAGTGACTGAACCAGCGGTAAGGGTTGACTGGTTTGTGGTCACTGGTCCAAACGGTCGTCGCCTCCCAATTTTGGAAGCGCCGCTCAATGCTTCGGAATTCGGCCGCGACGCAAATGACCCTGATTTAGCGGAGTTCGTAGTCCGCGTGAATTGGCTCAAGACTCTTCCTCTGGGTCAAGCTATAAAAGAGAAAGGATTGTTTGGGAATCAGAACACTGCTGCGAGGCCGCGTGCTCCTAAGTGGGAATATACAGTGCGACGGCTCAAGGAGCGCTTTGAAATCAGTTAAGAGATACCTTTACCGACGGCAACTGGCCATTATTCATCGAGAGGAAAATAGTTGTGGTCGCACAGTTGAACGACACTGCGTCCGAAAACGCAACTAGGATTAGCCGCGCCGCATAGGGTGCGGGCATTTGCAATTTCCCAGGCGGGAGCCCGGGGGCTCGACGGTGATGCGCGGGGGAGATCGAAAAGGCGCACAGCCAAGAGCGGCTGTGCTACTCCGAGGCAAGGTCAAGAAGAGGCGGGCGCGGCAAGCGGCGCCCCTACGAGAGACGAAAGAGAGATTCCCCGATAAAGGGCATCGGGGCGCAAACGGCGCGCTTCGCAGAGTTCCGCTCAGGATGACAACGTTATTTTGGCGCGTGTGTTCGATGTCGCCCCCAGGCGGGAGCCTGGGGGCTGGAGCGGGAGCCCGCCACGGCGGGCAGGCCGGGGGGCTCGACGGTGATGCGCGGGAGATCGAAAAAAAGCACAGCCAAGAGTGGCTGTGCCACTGAAAAGCCCGGCACACCCTGCCTACCCTGCCTGGCAGGCGGTAGGCGGGCTGAAGGTGAGCCCTACGAGAAGACGCGGCGCTACATGAATTGGAAAAGCAGATCCCTCACCCGCTGCGGCGGGCTCGGGATGACAACTGGGAGGGCGTGGGGCGCGCATAAGCAAAATCCCCAGGGCTACGAAACGCCCTGGGCTACAGAGGCGAGGGCCGAGGCGCGCTATAATCGCCGGGCTATAATCGTTATTTCCGTTTCATGATTATGCGGGGCGAGGGCGGGGCCTTGGAATCGGTAAAGCTGACAGGGATGGCGAAGGCGGCGGGGTGCGCGGCGAAGCTGAGTCCGCGCGTGCTTGACTCGGTGCTGCGCGGACTTCCGAAGCAAACTGACCCGAATGTGCTCGTCGGATTTGAGACGAGCGACGACGCGGGGATTTACAAACTTTCTCCAGATCTCGCGCTGGTGCAGACCGTGGATTTTTTCACGCCCATCGTGGATGACCCGTTTTTATTTGGACAGGTAGCCGCGGCGAATTCGCTGAGCGACGTTTACGCGATGGGCGGACGGCCGGTTTCGGCGCTAACGCTTGTCGGCTTTCCCGAAAAGAGCGATCCGGCGATCCTCGGCGAGATTCTGCGCGGCGGCCTCGCGAAGATGCAGGAGGCGGGCTGCACGGTGATCGGCGGACACTCGATCCGCGATGACGATTTGAAATTTGGATACGCCGTCACGGGCGTGATTCATCCGGATAAAGTTTGGCGCAATGTGGGCGCGCGGCCGGGCGATGTAATCCTCTTCACAAAAGCTCTCGGCACGGGCGTGATCGCCACGGCGCTGAAACGCGGCAGCGCATCCTCGGAAAGTGTTACCGCCGCGACGGCTTCGATGACGCGCCTGAACCGCGACGCCGCCGAGGCGCTCGCCGAAGCCGACCCGAATCGCAAATTCATCCACGCCGTGACGGACGTGACCGGCTTCAGCCTGCTCGGGCACGCGCGCGAAATGGCACTCGGCCATCCGCAAATGGGAATCTCTCCGGTTTCCATGGAGATTGATCACACGCGCATTGAGTATTTGCCCGGCGCCGTGGAATGCGCCGCCGCGGGAAACATCTCGGGCGGCCTGCAGAACAACCGCGAATTCATCGGCGATTGCGTCGAATTCGCCGCGACAGTGCCGGAGGAATATCGCTTGCTGCTCTTTGACCCGCAAACTTCAGGCGGATTGCTTGTGGCGATTGGGCCCGAAGGCGCGAAGGCGGCGATGGACGCGCTGGCGCGGCGCGGAGCAGAAGCGCGGCAAATCGGGCGCGCGATGGAGAAACGCTCGCCGTTGATTTCTATTGTCTGAAAAATCCCCCTTGAAAATGAAACGAAACCCTCTGCAGCTCATCCAAACTACGAACGCAACCAGATAATGGACACCTTCACACACGCATTCGCGGGCGCGTTACTGGGAAAAGGATTTTTCAGCCGGCGCGGCCCGAACCCGGAGACCGAATACCTGCCGCAAGCGCGCGTGGCGATTTTCGCCACGACCATTGCGTCGGCGTTTCCAGATTCCGACTTCTTGCATGGAATTCTTTCACACGACGACATGGCCGTGCTGAAGTATCACCGTTACGTTACGCACTCGATTGTGATGATGCCGCTCTGGGCGATTCTGGTTGCGTGGCTGGTGCGGTGGGTGGCGCGGCGCGTGGGCGCGGCGCCGCCCTCGTATTGGATACTCTTGCTCGCAAGCGTGATGGGGATTGCGAGCCACATTTTTCTCGACCTCATCACGTCATTCGGCACGATGGTCTGGAGCCCCGTGAGCCGGGCGCGCCCGGCGTGGGACATCCTTCTGCTGATTGATTTCACGATGACGGCTCTTGTGCTTGTGCCGCAGGTCGCCGCGTGGGTGCATCGCGATCCGGCGCGCGCCGCGCGGCGGGCTTCGCGGATGTGGGCGTTTTTCACGCTGCTCGCGCTCGCTGTTCGGTGGTTTACAACTACACTCGGCTTTCCGTTTTCGTGGTGGGTCGTAGTGGTCGCGAGCGCGGTATTCGCTTGCTTGTTTTTCATTCCGCTGCGCGGCAAGCGCGGCTCGCGCATTCGCCGCTCGACCTGGGCGCGCGCGGGGCTGATCGCAACGAGCGGCTACTTGTTCCTTTGCACCGGCGCGCATTTTGTGGCGCTCGCGCGTCTGAAGGAATTCGCGGCCAAGCAAAAGATTTCAGCGCAGTCGATGGGCGTGATGCCGATGCCTCCCTCGCTGCTCTATTGGGATGGATTAATCCGGACCGAAAAGGGCGCGTACAGCCTGCACGAGAATCTGCTTTCATCGGAAGCGGTGGAATATGATTTTTATCCTGATTCCGCGCCAGCGGGGCTGCTCGACAGCGCTCGCAAACTACCGGACGCGCAGACCTACCTGTGGTTCGCGCGATTTCCGATTTATACTCTCCGCCGCGTGAACGGCGCGGACGCCATCGAAATCAAGGATCTGCGATTCATGATGCGGTTAGGAGCGCGCACGCCAAGTTTCACTTTTCGCGTGACGTTTAATTCGGCGGGTATCGTTGTCCAGCACGGAATGGCGCGCGGCGCGCGGTAAAAATCTCTAAAACAAAGCGGCCGGACCATTCGCAATCGCGAACAGCCCGGCCGTTGTTCAACTCTGTTCTAACCTCGCAAAACTACATCGCCGGGATGTAGCTCAAGTCCTGCCGGAACTTGATCACCTGAGACTCGGTGCTGTCCGTGATGGCGTCAAGGTGATTCTCGAGCGCCATGGCTGCTTCTTTACCCATCGCTTCGGTGAGCATCATCACGAAAGTCTTCGCGGGCTCCTCGAAATCGGCGTAGCTGGAATGTTCGATCACCAGGACGAAGACGTTCCCCTTGCCGCCGTGCAGCAGGGCGTGCCAGGTGAAGTGTGCGGGCCAATTGGTTTTCTTGATGGCATCGGTGATTTTCTTGACGTCGGCCATGAACTCATCCGTCTTGCCCATTTTTACGTTGAAGGTGAGGACTTCGCCGTACTTCGAGGGCATCGTGCCGGCGGACGGCAGGCT
>JBGPHM010000087.1:0-10444 GCA_041484365.1 Terriglobia bacterium
CGTTGCCTCACGCTTGCCACCACGCATCACGACCGCTTGAAGGCTTACGCCAGCACCACGCCGGGCGTGCTCAATGCCGCCGTGGAATTTGACGCCGTAAATTTGCGCCCCACGTATCGACTCATGGTCGGCGTTCCCGGCGGCTCGAGCGGCATCTCCATCGCCGAGCGCCTCGGCCTGCCCGCCCGCGTTCTCGAGCGCGCCCGCGCTGAAATCACTCCCGCCGCGCGTGAGGCCGCGGACCTCATCGCCTATCTTCACGCCGCGCGCGACGAAGTGGATCGCCTCCGCGCATCCTTGCATGAGCAAACAGAGACTCTCGAACGCGAGCGAGCGAATCTTCAAACCGAATGGATTGAGCGCCAGCGCAAACGCATCGCCGAACTCGAGCAACAATTCACCGCGTCGCTTAAGCAGCACGAAGCCGCGCTCGCACAAGCGCTAGATACAATCAAAGACCGCGAGCTCCGCGCCCGCATCGAAAAGCAAACCGGCCGCGCCGCCGCAAAAGCCCGCACCGATGCTCGCGACGATGTGGACGCCGCCATCGTCCAAACGCTTTCCAATTCGCAGCAGGACCTCGGCCCCGCCGCCGCGCCAACAGAAAAATCGGTCGAGCCCACGCGCCTTGCCCCGGGCGTCAAAATTCGCGTCAAGGGTTTTCCGTCTCCCGTAATTCTGCGCAGCATTGACTTGCGCCACGGCGAATCCGGTTCCGCCGAAATCGAAGCCGGCCCCCTGCGCATGAAAATCTCTCTTGATGATGTAATCGCGATCATCGAACCTGCAGGGGCGCCGCTTGCTGCGCTCTCTTCTCACGGCGGCGCGCCCTCCGCGCAGACCCGAAATCTCGGCGCCGCGCCCGCCTCATCCGCCCGCCCGGCATCCGGCATCACCGTACACACCCAATCCACTGACTCCGTCCCCGACGACATCAACGTAATCGGCCAGCGCCTCGAAGAAGCCACGCGCCTCGTTGACAAATTTATTGACCAGGCCGCCGTCGCCGGAAAGCTCCGCGTCCGCATCATCCACGGACACGGCATGGGCGCGCTCCGCCGCGGCCTCGCCGAATTCCTCTCCGCCCACCCGCTCGTCGAGCGCATCTCCCACGAAGCCGACGACCGCGGCGGCGCCGCCATCACCATCGTGGATTTGAGGAGCTAGGCACGCCTCGATATACTCACAACAGCTTTCACTGGGAATCCTTGCATGGCTGACCCCGGTTCATTCGCGGATCGCGTCAAGCAGCAGGCGGACATCGTCCGCGTAATCGGCGAATACGTCCCTCTCCGCAAGTCCGGACAAAATTTCACCGGCCTCTGCCCGTTCCACTCCGAAAAAACGCCGTCTTTCGCAGTGCATCCTGTCAAGCAGATCTACCATTGCTTCGGCTGCGGCGTTGGCGGCGACGTTTTCAAATTCGTCATGGAAATGGACAAGATCTCTTTTCCCGAGGCCGTTCGCGCCGTCGCTGAAAAATGCGGCATCCCAGTTCCGCAGCAGCGCGAGCGCACGCCCGAGGAGCGCAAGACCAATCAGCAGCGCAACGCCCTCGTCGAGATGCACCGCGAAGCCGCTGCGTTTTTCGCGCGCCAGCTTGCCGACACCGCCGAAGGCAAAGCCGCCCGCGCCTATCTCGCCGACCGCGGCCTCGACGCCGAAGCCATCGAGCGCTTCGGCCTTGGCTACGCGCCCTCCGGTGGCGAATCGCTCCTGCGCCACCTGAAGCAGAAATTTCCAGACGCGCTCATCGCGCAGTCCGGCCTCGTCTCGCGTGACGACAAGGGCCGCCCCTACGATCGCTTCCGCCGCCGCATCATGTTTCCCATCGCAAATGACGGCGGCAAGATTGTCGCCTTCGGCGGACGCTCGCTCGGCGACGACATGCCGAAGTATCTCAACTCATCCGAGACGCCCATCTACTCGAAGAGCGCCGTCCTCTATCATCTCGATCGTGCCAAGGAACCCATCCGCCGCGCCAACTTCGTCGTTCTCGTCGAAGGTTACATGGACACTATCGGCGTCGCGCGCGCCGGTATCGCCAACGTCGTCGCCAGTTGCGGCACCAGCCTCACCGAGCCGCAAGTAAAACTCCTCGCGCGCTTCACAAAGCAAATCGTCGTAAATTACGATCCCGATTCCGCCGGGCAAGCCGCCACTGAACGTTCACTCTCTTTATTGCTCGAGCAGGACTTCGACACGCGCGTTCTCGCGCTCCCTCCCGTTGACGGCAAGCCCGCCGACCCGGACCTCTTCATTCAAAAGAAAGGCGCTGACGCTTATCGTGATTTGCTTTCGAAAGCCCCGCCCTTCCTCGACTATCTCATCGGGCGCGCGAAGCAAATGGACCTTACGAACGCGCAGGGAAAACTCGCTGCGGTGAATTTCCTGATGCCTCATGTCCAGCGCATCTCCAATCCGTTGCTTCGCTCCGAATGGGCCACGCGCATCGCCCAGCAGTTGCGCATTGAAGAGCCGGTGCTCCGCGAAGCGCTTCGCAAATCCGCCGCCGAGCGGCGCAGCGAAGTTCACACCAAGCCGGAACTCATCTCTCGTAGCGTGCGCCCAGCCGAACGCCGCCTCGTCCAGATGCTCATCGACGCCGACGAATTCCGCGCCCGCCTCGCCCAGGCTCTCACCGCAGAAGAGCTGCACAAGGGTCTCGAAACCGAAGCCGTCTTCGTCGCGCTCCTGCCCACCTGCGTCGAAGGTGCCCGCCCGGACGCCACCACTCTCGCCACAACCCTGGAACCCAGCGCAAGCAAACTGCTCTTTGAAATTGCCTTCGAGGAAGGCGCACCGTCCACATGGGAAGAAGCCGAAAGCTGCCTCACACAGCTCCGCCGCCGCCGCGTCGAGCAGGAATTAGCAATTGTGCAAAAGGAGATTGAGACACTTTCAACTCAAACCGGCTCTGTGGCTTTGGCGCAACATGTCGGGCCCCAATGGAGGAATTCCGCTGACATCAAAACTGGGGACTCTGCTGCTTCCGGTAGTGCCGACAAAGATCGCGGAAAGTCACCCGCCGCCACGCTCAACGAACTCCTCGCCCGCAAGCACGATCTTCGCAAACGCCTCGGCGATCATTAACTCTCGCCGAGCTCGCAGCTGGTGGGGACGCTTCGGACTTGAGTTAGTGAGAATTAATTGGGATAGACTCGGAGAATGTTTCTATTCCTAGGCGCACCCATTTTGACGGTAGAATGGCTTCAAACGCGCCCGTAGCTCAGCTGGATAGAGCATCTGGCTTCGAACCAGAGGGTCGGGAGTTCGAATCTCTCCGGGCGCGCCATTTCTTTCAAGAGCCGCCAGTCGTTCTTCATCAGTGCGCCGTCACCAACCGGATCCGCGCCGTGAATGCCCGTCCATGCCCGCCGGAAAACGTCCCGAAGGCCGGCGCGCCCACATTATTTACAACCGTATCCGGATTATCGTGCCCCGTGATGTTGATGCTCGACACGCGGATCGCCCACTCGTGTTTTCGGAATCGGAACTGTTTTTCCAGGCCCAGGTTCAGACTAAAATATTCCGGGAATCGAAGACCGTTCGCCGGCCCCACAAGTTGCCGCTGTTCGTTTACCGCGCTGTACGGAAAGCCCGAATGGTATTCAATGAAATAGCTGGCCAGCAATTTCCAAATCGGCAGCGGCGCCCATCCGCGGGAGATCACTCGATTGGGCGCGTCCCACAGCAGCGGCCCGCCCTGTTGCGCGCTCAGCAGCAGCGCAAAAAGTGTCGGGTCGAGTATCTGGTTTGACGTCGTGCTCGACCGCGTGTAATCCACGAATATTTCGGCCTTGTCACCGAACCCATGCCTCACCCATATTTCGCCCGACCCGAACCGGTCTCTCCGCTCGTTCTGCAGCAGAAATGACATCGAGGGCTGCAGCTCCCACGCCATGTTGTTATGCCCGATGCGCAGCAAATATGACGCGCCCACAAATGTGCGCTCGCCTATTTTTTCCTGCCATTCCACCGACGTGTTTTGCGAGATCGGCTGAAACAGCCCCGCCTTCGGAACCAGGAACGCGCTTAAGACGGGGCTTCCCATCGGTATCAATCCCGTCTTGTCGAAAAAGACGCTCGTACGTTGCTCATCCAGACTTTGCCCGAACAGTGAAAGACTCAGCGGCTGGTAGTACTCGCCCCATGACACGGTGAACTTCATCCGTCCATCGCCCTTTGGCACCCAGTTCATCGCCACGCGCGGCTCCGCGACCTCTCCCTCAATCAGCCGGTCCCAGTCCACGCGCACGCCCGCCACAAACACAAGCTGCGTCACCGGCCGCCACTGATCCTGTACGTATGCGCCGAGTTGCGTGTTGGAAATATGGAATGCCGGTGGCCCCGCGAAAGTCGCCCGCTCCGAGAGCGTCCCATCCGTGCGAAGGTAATCAATCTCGCTTCGCGCGGTTTGCTGTGAAAGTGACAGTACCGCCGCGTTCCATCCCGCCGTCAGCGTGTGCGTACCGCCCCAATGCAGCGTATCCGACGTAATGTTCCCGATGAGTTGTAGTCGCCGCGGAGTTTGCGCCAATGTCTGAAAGTAGTTTCCCGAAGATGACGAGGGCGTCACCATATACGGGGCCGCGCCTCGCGGAGTGGTCGTGCTGTGCCCCGTGTCTCCCGCGATCCCCAGCTCGATTAGCGTTTTCCCCACATAAATCAGGTCCCGCAGCGAAACGAAGTAGCGCGTCGCCTGCAGGTTGGTCGTCGTCGAAAGCGGAGAAAACGGGCCCAGCCCGAATTGCGGTTCGCTCGTCCGGTTGATAAGGAAATTTGCCTGCAGGATATTCTTCGGCGTCACGTTGATCTGCGCGCGCAGCAGGTTGTTCCCCGCCCATTCCGTGCTCACATCCTGCCCGTTCGGCAAACCCTTGATCACCGTGTATGCATGTTGAATGCTCGACGCATTGGAAAACCACGCGCGCCCTTTTTTGATTGGACCGGAAAACGTCCATCGCGGAAACCACTGCCCGAAGTGAACTCCTCGCTCAAAATTCGCACTGGGAATAAAATTCGTTGCTCCAAATCTCCACTTGTCGTCGCCCGTCATCGTGTTCAGCGAAAGCACGCCCGCGTTCGCGTGCGCGTATTGCGCTCCGTAGCCGCCCGTTTCCACGATCATCGTTTGCACCGCGTCCACGGTCAACTGCGGAGCGAACGATCCGTTCGCCGGATCGTTTACCTCAAACCCATCGAGCAGAATTTCCGTCTGCCCCTGCCGCGCCCCCGCGATGTGGACGCGTCCGGCCGTGTCCCGCAAAACATTGGGCAAGGTTGTCAGGTTTTGTTGCAGGTCGTGGCTTGACGCAACTGGCGTGTTCACCACTTCGTGTTGAACCAAAGTGGACTCGTGGCTCGTCGACGTGGGATCGATCTGCACGGGATCGGAAAACACTTCCACTTTTTCTTGCAGCTCGGTTTCGTGCGGCAGCTTGAACGTCGCTTCGTTCACTCCCGGCTTCAATTCAATCGAGGGGTTTTCAACTCGAAAGTAGCCCGGTTTGGAAAGCACGATTGCGATTCGCCCGCCCTCAATCCCTTCGATCAGGAATTCCCCGGACGCATCCGTGTAAGTCGTCGTCTCTTTTGCCTCGACCGCCGCCCCACTTTGTCCCGGAGCGCCTGCGCCCCCGCTTTGTCCAGCAGTGTCCGCTCCCCCGCTCGCACTGCTTCCCGCATCACTCGCTGCCGGCCCGCCCCACTTCGCTTTTACCTCCACTCGCGCGACTGGATTTCCCTTTTCATCCACCACTTTTCCGCGCAACTCCGCCGTGACGCCACGCGATGTCGCCTGAGCGTTTCCCTCCGCCCGCGCCTCCACCCCTACCGAGGCCTGGGCAAACGCGCCCGCGCACAAGGCCGTGCACACGATTGTGCACACGGGCGCGCACAGCGCCATCGCGCACACCGCTCTGCACAGCGTATTTCCCGCTCCGCGCAGCATGATTTCCTTGTTTTCCTGCAAGATCGCTACTTCGCCAGGCTCCGACTCCACGCGTGAGCGCGATTTTACGGCCCGCTTCCGCGCGCGTCAATTGCGTAATATGTTGCATTCCCATGCCCACCGCCAATATTTCCAACTCCTATTTCCTTCAGTACTCGTAGTACTTGGAATTTGCCCCGCGCTGCCGTTCGAAGGGCGTTTGGTGAGGGGCTCTGCGCAAAGCCTTCGGTCGCAAAAAGTGTGAAGCAGCAAAACAGCCATAGGCAATGTCGGATCTTCATGACTGTCTCCTCCTGTCAATCGCCAATGGTATTGCATTTCTTGTGCCAACCAGTCTTGACCCAACACTTGCCACAGGCGTAACTTTCCTCCGTTCCGCATCGCATGGCCGCCGCTGCCGTGCAACAACACTTATCTGGGAGAGATCGAATGCCTGTATGTTGAAATCTCCTCTCATTTGCGCCGCTATGCTCCTGCCCGCGCTGCTCGGGGGCGCCGCTTCGGCGCAGTCCACTCTCGACATCCAGAATTGCAACAAGTACTCCACCAACCCGGACGCTGCGATCCTGTCCTGCTCCCTTCTCATTCATAAGGGAAATCTCTATAGCAACGCGCTCGCCGACGCCTATAACAACCGCGGAAACGCCTACTGGTTGAAAGGCGATGTCGACCACGCCCTTCAGGACTACGACCAGGTCATCCGTCTCGAGCCAAAACTTCCCCATGCCTATGACAATCGCGGAAATGTTTATTTTTCCAAGCAGGATTATGACAAAGCAATTCTCGACTACAACCAGGCCATCCATCTAGATCCCAAGCTCCCATTCCCCTACCAGAGCCGGGGCAATTGCTACTTGAAGAAAGGTGAACTCGACCGCGCCATTCAGGATTTTAATGAAGCCATTCGTTTGAATCCTAAGATTTATTATTTTTTCTTCAGCCGTGGCGTTGCTTACACGCAAAAAGACGACCCCGATCACGCCATTCAGGATTTCGATGAGGCCATCCGTTTGAATCCGGCATACGCCCCATCATTTAATAGCCGCGGATTCGCTTACAAGAAGAAGGGAGATATTCTCCGCGCAATTCAGGATTTCGACCAGGCGATCCGCATGAGCCCCACTACCGCGCTGTTCTTCCAAGACCGCGCGGAAGCTTTTAGAACGAAAGGTGATTTTCTTCACGCCTTCCAGGATTTCGATGAGGCGATCCGGCTGAAACCGAAAGGCGCTGAGATTTTTAATGACCGGGCCATCACGCATGAAAAGAACGGCGATTACATTCGCGCGTTGCAGGATTACGATCACGCCGTCCAACTGAATCCGAACAGCGCAATCATCCTTAAGAACCGCGGCCAGCTTTACGCCAGGAAAGGGGATTACGACCGTGCCATCCAGGACTACGACCAGGCCATCAAACTGAATCCCAATTACGCTCCGGCATTCATCACCCGTGGCATTGCTTACGAATACAAAGGCGATCATGACCGCGCCATTCAAGATTACGACGAAGCCCTCCGCCTGGATCAATCCAATTCCCGCACTTTGCAGGACCGCGCCGACGCGTACCGCAGAAAAGGCGACGAAGATCGCGCGATTGAGGATTACGATCAGGCCATCCAATTAAGTCCTTATCGTACCGCGCCCTTTAATAATCGGGGCCTCGCTTACGCAGCGAAGGGAGATTATGACCATGCCATCCAGGATTACGATCAAGCGCTCCGCCTCAATCCAAGTGATTCAGTGGCACTTGATAACCGCGGCGTTGCTTATACCTGGAAAGGCGAATTCGACCGGGCCATTCAGGATTTCAATCAGGCCATCCCACTCAATCCGGAAAATGCAAACCCAGTCATCAATCGCGGATATGCCTATTCCGCGACGCTCGATTTTGACCGCGCCATTCATGATTTTGACAACGCCATCCTCGTGAATCAAAAATCTCCTTCCGCTTTCTATAACCGCGGGTGGGCGGAATTCTGTCTCGGCCGGTATGCGGCCGCTCAAAAAGATCTCGCGCAAGCCTTCGCGCTTCAACCGGGCGTCCTCTACGCAACCTGGTTATACCTTGCCAAAGCTCGCAGCGGCGCCGACGCGCGCGCCGAGTATCAAAAGAATATGGCCGGGCTGAATTCCAATTCTTTATTCAAAGCCATCCTCAGTCTCAACCTTGGCGACGCGCCACCCGAAGACCTTCTCTTCGCGGCGAAAGATCCCGATCCCGAAAAGGAAAAATCCAAGTTGTGCGCGGCATACTTTTACGTTGGTGAGCATGCGCTGGTTGTCGGCAACCCCGCTGAAGCCGCCGCGCAGTTTCAAAAATCCCTGGACACCGCCCAAACTCACACACTCGAATTCATTGCCGCCAGCGCCGAGCTCCGTCGCCTCGCCCAACACTGACCGCCTCCATTTCTTCCTTACCCCGCCCGAATGGCCCCTCACCGAAATCAATTCGAATCGTTTTCCACAGAAATATATTGAGATGTATTTATTGACAAATAATTTCGTCTTATGGTAACTATGTATGTAACTTAGTTCTCTCTGAATTGGATCTGCCGCCATCATGCACCTAAGTCTTTCTGCTTCTACAATTTGCATAGTGAGCCGTCCTCAACGATCTCCACGTGCGATGCCGCGGCATGTAACCCCTTTGCTTTCAATCTCTTGGAGCGCTTCCGCCCAATCCGCGGCATGGAAGTCCTTTAGATTGATGAGGTTTCAGAAACAGGAGGTGGGGGCAGGCGGTAAGCGAGACTTGTTTCAAATCGTTACCGACAATCTTCTACGCTTCAGTACGAGGAATCTGAGCAATGTCTAAGAAGAAGGCTACTCCGCCGCAAGCCAGCGTCCCCTTACGCTGCACCTATATTACTCCGACGGGCCGTCGCTGCAGAATGGCCATAATGCCTGGGCAATCCCGCTCAGAGGATCACACGCCCTACTGTACTTTCCACGCTCGGCAGAACCATCAAATTCTTGATTCGGAATCCGTCTCCCAGGAAATCCTCGGCCCATTCGACGACTTCCGCTCCGCCTGCGCCATCAACCGCGCCCTCGGCAAACTTTTTGTCGTCACCACGCAAAACCGCATTCCCGTCCGCAACTCCGCGGTGCTGGCTTACATCGGTCAACTGCTCTTGCAGACTCTCGATCCTGTCCGCAGTGAAGTCATCAAGGCTGGAGGCAAGCACGGCCTCGATGCAATCGCTCGCGATGTATGCGCCTGGCTCGAGAAGGATTTGAAGAAAGATCGCCCCGCGCCCACACCTGCCCCGAAGGTGGACCCGAATGCCTCCTGGCGCGAAAGAGTCGAGGAAAGTCTTGAAGTTTTGCGCTGCGCCGGCTTCGCCGTCCCTGCGGAACTCTTGAGCAAACAGGAGAAAGCCGACGAAGAAGATGAAGGCACTAACGAGGAAGATGATCAGGAAGAAGCTGACGACGACAACGAACATTCCGATGAAGCTCAGGCGCAGGCCTAGGTCACCAATCAGCGCACACGCTGGGAACGTAAACGCCCTCCCCGGCGTCTATAGAGTTGAAGGTGTTGGGAATAAACAAGTTGACTAAGGGCTGCCTTCTTTGTAACCTCGCAGGGTTTTGGTGACCCAAAGCTGGCCGCCTGCATCTAATCTAGGGTGCGCAGGGGCTCGTATCCGGCAGGCAGGCCGGGCATGGCGCGGGCTTTTTCGAGGCGGCAACGAGGGGATTTATCTCACCGGTGGCTTTCCACCATCTTGATAGTTTTAGGGAAATTGGCGCCGCCGAAGTGTCCCCGCGGCCCCTGGTAATAGAAATTTGTGTCAAACGGTCTACACAGACCGGAATTGTCGCCGCAAAGCGACCAAGTTTGACGCCTATATATAGAGGCTCTTTTTTTGCCGCTTGCATGAAGAATTGCCTGCCTGACCGGCAGGCAGGCCGTTGTTTCGCGGGAGGCTAGTTTGGCCGTTCTACTGGAAGAAAAATACGATCAGGTACGCCAGCTCATCAGCATGGGCAAGGAGCGCGGCTACCTTCTCTACGATGAGGTCAACGACCTCCTCCCGCCCGAAGTGCATTCGTCCGAAGAAATTGACGACCTGCTCTCCACCTTTGAGCGCTACGGCATTGACATCTACGAGGACGTGAACGCCGCGAAGGCCGCGCGCGCCGCGGCTGACGCCGATGGTGGCGGCGCCGAAGCGGAGCCCAAGGAAAAAGAAGAAGGCACCGCCGCCGACGAGGGCGAACTCGACCTCACTCCCGGCACACTTGAAAAAACCAACGACCCCGTTCGCATGTACCTCCGCGAAATGGGCACCGTGCCACTGCTCACCCGCGAAGGGGAAGTCACGATCGCCAAGCGCATCGAGCGCGGGCAGAACCTTGTCCTGAAAATCATTTCGCGTTCCCCCATTGTCCTGAAGGAATTGCTCGGCGTCGCGCAGGACCTCCGCGAGGGCAACCGCTCCATCAAGGAAATCGTCCAGTTTGACGATGAAGAGCTGACCGA
>JBGPHM010000088.1:0-9655 GCA_041484365.1 Terriglobia bacterium
AGGAAGCGCCGGTGGATTCGTGGATGTTGGCAAGCTCGGAAAGCGGAACTTGCTGGCCGGCGGGTGTGGGAACCAGAAGCCCGCTGATTTCGTGCGCTCCGGAGCGGAATTGGGGCTCCATGCGCACGACGAGATCGAAGAGTTTCTCTCCCTGAATGACCTGAGTGGCGGCTTGGCCGCCCACGGCGGCCTGCACCACGGCTTCGACGTCGGAAACGTTCACTCCATATCGCGCGATGCGCTGCCGATCCACTTCCACGATGAGGCTTGGCTGGCCAAGCTCGCGCACCACCGTCAATTCAGTGAACCCCGGAGTTCTTTCGAGCACGTTTTTGATCTCGACAGCTTTCCGTTCGAGCACCGCGAGATCCGGGCCGAAAATTTTCACCGCGAGCGCGCTCTTGAGTCCCGTCAGCGCTTCATCCACGGCGTCTTCCGCGGGCTGGGTGTAGTTGAATATCACACCCGGAAACGCAGCGAGCTTTTCCTCGATGGCCTTCGTAAGTTCTTCCTTGGTGTGAGCCGAACCTGCGTTCCACGACGGGTCTTTATAGGGTCTTAAGCCGACGTAGAACTCACAGTTAAAAAACCCGGTGGGGTCGGTGCCGTCGTCCGGGCGGCCGAGCTCGGAGCCGACAATTGTTACCTGTGGATACGACATCAAGATGTCGCGGACCTTCGGGGCAAAGGCGCTCGCCTCTTCAAAGGAAATCGTGTACGGCAAGGTGGCGCGAACCCACAGCGCGCCTTCGTCGAGATGCGGAAGGAATTCGCCGCCGATGGACGGAACCAGAAGCAGCGACGCGCCGAAGATAAGCGCCGAAACAAGCAGGGTGATCTTGGGGTAGTTCAGGGAATGGTTGAGAATCACGGCATAGCGGTCGCGCACCCAGTCGAAAACTCGATTCCGCGTTTCCTTGACGCCGCTCTTGAACCAGTAGGAAGCAAGGACAGGGACCAGCGTAAGCGTGAGCAAAAGCGCGCCAAGGAGCGCGAAGGCCATGGTGTCCGCCATGGGATGAAAGAGTTTTCCGGCGGGGCCGGAGAGTGCGTAAATGGGCAAATACCCGGCAATGATGACCGCGACCGAATAGAAGATGGGACGATCAACGTCGCGCGCGGCGGCCAGGATGACGTCGTGGAGCGAATAGGGCTGGCCGCGGCGCAGCGCGAGCTCGCGGTAAATGTTCTCGACCATGACGATCGTGCCGTCAATGATGATTCCGAAATCGATCGCCCCAATGCTTAGGAGGTTCGCCGCTTCGCCCGTGGCGTGCAGAAAGACAAACGCGAAGAGCAGAGCCAGTGGAATGGTCAGCGCGGTGATGACGGCGGCGCGGACGCTTACAAGGAAAAATATCAGGACGATGATCACTAGGATCATCCCGCGGAGCAGATTGCCTTCGACCGTATCCGTCGTCACACGGACCAAATCGCTGCGGTCATAAAAGGGCCGGACTTTCACGTCAGGCGGGAGAATGCTGCGATTCAGTTCTTCCGTCTTTTTCTCGACGCCCTGAAGAACCACCTGTGTTTGCTCGCCGCGGCGCATCAGGATGACGCCCTCGACGGCGTCCGGGTTCTTCTGGAAGCCAAACTCGCCGAGCCTGGGAGCGTGGCCGATCTCGACGTGGCCAACGTCCTTGATCCGCACCGGCACGCCGTTCGAGCTGCCGACAACGACTTCTCCAATGTCTTCCACGGATTTCAGCAGGCCGATACCGCGGACGTAATAAAACTGCCCACCCTGCGAATAGAAGCCGCCGCCAGTGTTGGCATTATTGGCCGCGAGCGCGGCAAGCACTTGCACGACGGAAAGGTGGTAGTTGTAAATCCGTGCGGGGTCGAGCAGAACCTGGTACTGCATGGTGCTGCCGCCGAAACCAGAATCATCGGCCACGCCCGGCACCGAACGGTAAGCGCGCTCGACAATCCAATCCTCAATGGTCTTCAATTCCTGCGGCGACCGATCGGGACTCTCCAAAACGTAGCGGTAAACCAGGCCGCTCGGGCTGAAGAGCGGCGCTATGCTGGGTGCGACACCCGAAGGGAGTTGGGCATCGGAAAGCCGCTCGAAAACCACCTGTCGCGCAAAGTAAGGGTCCGTACCCTCTTCAAAAGTCAGGCGCAGGTCGGATAGCCCATAAAGCGAGATCGACCGCATCACCACAAGCCGCGGCGTGCCATTCATGGCAAGCTCGAGCGGAAGTGTAGTCAGCCGCTCGACTTCCTCGGCTGCGTGGCCGGGCCATTGGGTGATGAGTTCGACCCTGGGCGGCGAAAGGTCGGGGTATGCATCCATGGGCATCCGCTGGAAGGAGATGGCGCCGGCAACAACAGTGAGCAACGTCACCATCAGCACGAGGAAGCGCTGGCGCAGTGCGAATTGGACGATTCGATGGATCATGGTTCCGTTTCGATTCTTAGCGCTGCAAAGAATTCCTGAATTGCAGGAACAGGCTGCCGTCGCCCACGACGTGCTCGCCTTCCTTTAGCCCGCTTTTAATCTGCGTGTGACCCGCGTTGCTTTCGCCCAAAGTAACAAGGCGCCGCGCGAACTGGTTGGATCCCGCTTGAACGTAAACAAACGGCTGGTTTTCGGTGTCGTGCAGCACCGCCGAATCCGGCACGAGCAGGGCATCTGGAATAGCGCCTGCCCGCACCAGCGCCGTCACGTACATGTTGTTCTTCAGTTTTCTGCCGGGATTATCCGTGACGATGCGCGCTTGCAGCGTGCGCGTGTTCTGGTCCATCGCCGGCGAGATGTAGGAGATGCGCCCGTGAAACGCCTCGGGGTACGAATCAGTGTGGATTTCAACGGCATCGCCGATATGCACGGATGCCAGATCGCTCTGGTACACATTCACGAGCACCCAGACAGAACTCGTGTCGGAAATCGTAAAGCATTGCGTCGCTCCGGCTTGCAGCAATTGTCCGGGCCCCACAAGCCGCTCGACCACTTCGCCTGCGACGGGCGCGCGGAGCGGAATTTGCGGAGAAGGAGGATTCTTCACCAGCGACTCGGGATCAGCGAACCCAAGCACTTTCAGCGCGTCCGAGCTCGATTCGCGGTCGGCCTGCGCCTGCGTGCGAGCGGATTCTGCCTGTTGGAGATCGCGCTCGGCGATGGCGTTGTGCGCGAAGAGATCCTGAGCGCGCGTGTAGTTTTTCTCGGCGAGCTGAAAAGCATCGCGCGCCTTGATGTAGGCCGAGCGAAGCTGCGAATAATCCGGGCTGTTGATGGTGAGGAGCGGCTGGCCTACGGACACGGCCTCACCAGGCGTAACGAGGAGTTCATGCACCGGGCCGCTGACCGCCGTAAAAACCGGAGTTGTCTTGAACGAATTGAAAGTAACCGTGCCGGTCAGCCGGAGCACGTGGGCGAGGCGCGACTTCTCCACGGCCACCACTTGCACGTGCGACATCTGTTCCTGTGGAACGGTGAAAAGAGAGGCGCTTTCACCTTGCGCCTGGCCGGCCGTGTAGGAAGTCATTTTTGATTCTTCCTGCCCGGAACCGCACCCGGCGGCGCAGAGGACGCACACCCCGGCGGGGACAAACAAGATAGCGGCAAGCAGCCGGTTTGTTTTCATGGCAGGCTCCTGGTTCCCACAGCCTCGCGGAGTTGCTCGAGCGCGAGCATATAACTGGCAAGCGCCTGGCGGTAAGCGAGTTGGTTTGAGCGATAGGTGCGCTCGGCATCGAGAAAATCGAGCAGGCTGGCCGCGCCGCGCTTGTATGCGTATTCGCTGATATCGCGGGATGCTTTGGCTTGGTCCACATAGCCGGAGCGGTATAGCAATATGATCTGGTCGTTGGTACGGAGGCCCGCGAAGGCATCCACTACATCCGACATCACCTGCTCTGAAGCTTCCGTTGCAAGCTCCTGAAACTGCGTGACCGCATAACGGGTACGCGCGATTTCGCCCTGATTGCGGTCAAAGACCGGGAGCTGGATGTTGAAGAAGAATGCCCCCGTATTTATGCCACCCAAGTGCGAATAGTTGAAGCTGGCATTGAGGTCCCGTTTGCCATTCGCCACGGCGAGGGAAACCTGGCTTTGTGACGCGGCGATGCCCTGTTGCGCCGCGCGCAAATCCGGGCGCGTGTGCAACGCTTGCGCTTTCAAATCATCCAACCCCGAATGAACCGGCAGGTATTCGAGGTCGCCCTGGACATCGAAATTGTCCGGCACGGACTCAAAGCCAACCAATTGTCGCAGCGCGGCCAGCGCCTGAACTTTGGCAAGTTTCGCAGCCGAGACGTCGCTCTGGAACTGCAACAATTGCAGCTTGATCTTTAGGAGGTCGCCCTCACTGATGTCTCCGGCCTTGTATTGCGCCTCGCCGATATCCACGGTTTTCTGGAAGCTCTGGAGGTCCTGCTGGGCGAAATCAAAATTAGATTGAGCCAGCAGGACGGAGATGAATTGTTGCGCGACATTGAAGGCAAGCGTCCGCTCGTTGTCAGACACCGTTGATTGCGTGACGGAGGTCTGGTTCTTCGCGGTTTCCAGCCGGTGCTGGCGCTTTTGACCGCGCTCGAACAAATACCCGACGCCCAAATCGAACTGCGCGCTGTTGTTGAGATAGGTCCCCGTGAAATTGCTGGGACTGAAGAACGGCAGGAATTGCGCATCCCAGTTAATCGTCGGGTTGGGTCGCAGATTCGCGGTGATTTCAGAGGATTGACTCTGCAGGATTGTATTCCGCGCCGCGAGCAGTGCATGGTTGTGCCTCGAGGCGAGATCGAGCGCCTGTTCGAGGGTGATGCGCGCTGGCTGGTTTTGCTGCGCAGCCGCTGGCTGCGGCGCGAGAGCAACGAATGCCAGCGCAATTCCAGGCCACATTGCCCACCGGGTGGCTCTTCGGCGGATACGGCGCAGTTTCATTTCGGATGAAGCGCTTTCTATTTGCAAATGCATATCAGCTCCGTTGTCTGCCATTCGTGGCCCGCGCATGATCAGCGGGCGCGCGCGATGGAGCGGGAAACACACGCCCAATTCGCGGAAAACTAGAATCACAGCCCAACACTTTTGAAATTTCGCCCAGACGGAACGGCGCTATGTATCAGTAGCGCGCGTTGTGATGGCTATGCGGCGGGAGGAGCGCGGGGAACAGCGAGGATAATTGAGGGACCGGCAAAGCCGGTAGCGTCAGCCGGGATTGGAATTGTGTCAATAAAGATGGGAGCAGACACGCGACTGACGGCCAGGTCCTGAGCCACCGGCTGATGGCTCACGTGGCAAATCTGGCAGGCGTCACTGGATGAACCACTGTGGGTATGCCAGACGCCGCCCAGGATGAGAACCACCAAAAGCAGCAGCGCGGCCAGCAGGGCCGGGGCAAAGATAAGCCGGGATGTACGCCGCTGTTGCATGAATTGATCCTTTGCGGGCACCCTGAAACAACCTGCCTTAGTGTACTCCAGACGTGCGGGGGCCTCAAACCGTTCCATACCTTTGAGTTAACGGTAGTGTCAGGCCGTCTGCTTCAGGGCGCGCTCTACCAGGCCGAGGCATCGCTGCGCGCGGTCGCGCAAAGCGCCGCGCTGATCCTTTTGGTTTCGCTGGAGAGAGTGGAGCTCATCGGCAATGGCGAGCGCGGCGAGCACCGCAACGCGAACGGAATCCACCGTCCGGGCGGCGTCGGCAACGGCGTGCATTTTTTCGTCCACGTAGGCGGCCAATTCCTGGACGTAAGCGGCGTCCAGATCGCCTTGCATGTTATACGTCTGCCCGTAAATCTCGACCTTGATTCGCTCAGTCATCGTCAAACCTCCGGTCCGCGGAGGTCATTTTCACGCGGTGCCGCGCGCAAAGCAAGCTGCCGGAGCGCCACCCGGGGCCGCCGGGCGGCCCCGGGGCGCAGCCTAGATGTAAGCGAACACTTACAATTGCTGGCAACCCGCGGGACTCCCCGCGCCATCGTAATAGGTGACAACGAACTGCCTGTCCAGCCCCAGGCCTTCCTCGTTGCCAAGGAGGCTTTATGACCCGGAAAATCAGGCTTTTTGCAGTGATCCTGGGCGCCTTGGTGATGTTCGGAGGCGCAGGGGTGGCACAGGCAAAGGATCACGACCGCGATCGTGACGATGCCTGCTACCGCAAAATCAACAAAGAAGAGCGGGAACTGGACCGCGCCATTCGCAAGCACGGCTATTACAGCCGTCAGGCCAATGAAGAGCGGCTCGAATTGGGTCGTCTGCAGAGGGAATGCGGGCGCGGCCGCCGCTGGCGCTAAGCCGTAAATAACATCAAGCCACAAATGCAAAGGCCGGTCCCACAAATCGGGGCCGGCCTTTTTGTTTGCGTTTCTCTTTGCGCTTAACTCGCGATTTGCACGAGCTCGTCGGCAAACACGGCTTCAAAGCGCTTTTTTTCGTCCTGGTCGTGCAGCATGACGATCGGAACGACGCGCATCGACCGCTTGCAGCTCCGGCAGACGGTGACTTCGCCCTGCAGGTCCTGCAGGAACCCGTCCGTGAAGCGATACAACGACCGCTCGCGGCGAGCGTTCTTTGTTCCTTCAGCCCCGCAATGCGGGCATGTGAATTCAACGATATCTTCTTGTGGATCGCGGTTCAGCGCGGCCCACCCGGTTTGGCGAACTCCGAGAGTTTCTGTAGATTGGCGGTTCATGATACTGGTACCTATCCCTTTCGCGACTTGGGAACTTCCCCCAACAATTCAGATGCACTGGATGGCGGACTGGATGCAAAATCTGGAAGGAAATCCTGCCCCAACCAACGCTAAACTGTTCCCCACGCATTACTTAGCATAAATCGCGCCCCGGCGTCCAGAGGAATTTGAGGGCGAATCGGGAACATTCGCAGCCGCATGGTGTCAAACCGGATAGAAGGCGCGCGTCTCCTTTTCGACTGACCGGAACTCAGCGCACATGCCAGTAAAACGCTGAAAACAAAGGAGATGTGTCCATGCGTCCGACAAGTCCGGAAGTAAACAAATCAACAAATCCATTGAAGTCGCAGACCGTACCTGTGCCGCAGGGCTTTTTGGCCGGCTGCATGGTTGACGCGGACGCAAGAGCGTCGTCCCGCGCCGGCAGGGCGCGAGGAAGGGCAATCGGGATTTCCGCCCTCGCGCAAGCCTGCCTGCTGACCCTAATTCTGATTGTGCCGCTGCTTGCCACGAGCCGGCTAACCTCAGTCAGGAACGCTATGCCAATTGCTCCGTATGGCGGGACCCTTCGACGCGGGCAGGATGAGAAGCCGAAAGACACGACGCGCCACACAACAGAAAAGCATCTCGTTCCGCCGGACGTCCCAATCTTTCGTCCGCCAACGAACAAGAACAAAGCAAAAGACGGCGATGATGATAAGACCAATGTGGGACCGACAGATCTCATCGGGCCGGGATCTCCTTGGGGAACGAAAGGCGGCGATTCCGACAAGAGCAGGATCATTCAAATACCGGGCGCGGAGGAAGGCCCTCGACCGCCATTGCCGGAACCGGGGAAAAAGCCCCCCGTTAACCCGGTTTCTGTGAGCGAGGGGGCCGAATTGGCGCAGCTCATTCACCGCGTTGAACCTGTCTATCCCCGGATCGCAATCTACAGACATACGGAAGGAACGGTACAGCTACGCGCTGTGATTGCGCGCGACGGCACCGTGCGGGAAGTGCAGGTGCTTAGCGGGGACGCAATCCTTGCATTTGCCGCGGAAGAAGCTGTGAAGCAATGGCGCTTCCGGCCAACGATTCTCAACGGCCAGCCAGTTGAGGTGGATACGTTTTTCACAGTGAATTTTCGAATTAAGCAGTAAAAAAGCGCGGGGTGGTGGGGAAAAGTAAGCTAATCCGCCGCGGAAACAGCGGGTGATTCTTCATGCGCTGCGGCAGGCTCGTGGGCGGAATGCTCGGCGCCCGGCGAAGAAGTTTCCGTCCACAAGGTCTTGTCGGCAAGCAATTTGGAAACGAGCAACGTGTGCAGTGCGTGGCCGGCCTTGTGCGCTTCCACTCGGCCGAGGAGCGGTCGTCCCACAAGCGCGAGATCGCCGATTAGATCGAGCGCCTTGTGGCGCACGAATTCGTCGGGCGAGCGCAGTGGACCGTTCATCACGCCATCGCGCGTGAGGACGATTGCGTTATCAAGAGAGCCGCCGCGCGCGAGGCCCGCGGCGCGAAGCTGGTCCACGTCGTCAAGGAAGCAAAAAGTTCGTGCGGTGGAAAGCTTTTGCGAAAAACTCTCCCGGTTCACAACCAGTTCGATCTCCTGCTCGCGCGCCATCGGGTGCGGAAAATCTACAAAAACGTGCACACGCAACTCGTCGGCGGGATAGATGCCGATGCGGCGGTCTCCATCGCGAACCTCGACCGGCTTCAGAACTTTCAGATAGCGCCGCCGGCGGCGCAGCCGTCCGACACCCGCCTGATCGATCATCTCCATGAAAGGCTGCGCGGAGCCATCGAGAATCGGAAGCTCGAGATTGTCCACATCGATAAATATATTGTCGATTCCGCACGAATAGAGAGCCGCCAGCACGTGCTCGGTGGTGGATAGCCAAACCCCCTTCTTCATCAGCGACGTCGCATAACTCACGCGAGAAACATTTCTGCCATGCGCCTCAATGGCAAAGTAATCGAGGTCTGTCCGGCGGAACACAATTCCCGTGTCCGCGGGCGCGGGCTCAAAGCGCATCCGGCACTTCACGCCGGTATGAAGTCCGACCCCAGAGGTCTCGACTGAACGCGCGATTGTAGTTTGCAGCGGCATGAGAGTCAGAATATTAGCAGGTTGCAGGCCTAAGCAGCCCGCAAATTACCTTTTGTTTTCAATGACTTAAAGGCGTAAATCGATGTGTTTGGAAGAAGTGTGGTAATTACGCAACAATGTGCCCGATATCATGCGTCAATGAGGCCGCAGGCGGAATTTCACTTTTTGCCTTGCGTGGTGGAACGGGCGAAGGTTGTTTAGCCGATTTGGCTGGCGTAAGATGGGGATTCGATGACTTCGCCTTTCAACGTCCTGCCAAACGCAAACAGTCCAAGCCTGCCTGTGCTGTCACCTGAAATGCATCCGCGGCCTGAGTGGTTGAAAGTGAAATTCTTCGGCGGGCCAAACTACCAGGATTTGAAGGGGATCATGCGAACGCTCGGGCTGCACACCGTTTGCGAGAGTGCGCGCTGCCCGAACATGGGCGAGTGCTGGGAGCACCGCACCGCGACGTTCATGATCCTGGGGAATATCTGCACGCGCGCATGCGGGTTCTGCGCCGTACCGTCGGGGCGGCCGCTCGGCCCGCCGGAAGAAGACGAGCCGGAGCGCGTGGCGGAAGCGGCGGCGAACATGGGACTGCGGTATGCGGTGGTGACCTCCGTGAATCGCGATGACGAGCCCGATGGCGGCGCGACAATCTTTGCGCGGACGATTACTCAGATTCGCCAGCGCGTGCCGGGGTGCAGAGTTGAAGTACTCATTCCGGATTTTCGCGGCGTGTGGCCGGCGCTCGAAACCGTGCTCGCCGCGCGGCCGGACGTGCTGAATCACAACGTCGAAACGGTGCCGCGGCTTTATCGACAGGTGCGCAAGGGCGCAGTTTACGAGCGCTCGCTCGAACTACTATGCCGCGCGAAAAAATTTGCGCCGGAGATTCCGGCGAAGACCGGGATGATGCTGGGCCTCGGCGAATCGCGTGA
>JBGPHM010000089.1:0-9512 GCA_041484365.1 Terriglobia bacterium
CTGCGCGAAATTCACCGGCGCGATCCGCTGCTCTCCATCATCCTGATTACCGCCTACGGCTCGATCGACATGGCGCGCGCGGCGTTCAAGAGCGGCGCGCAGGACTACATCACCAAGCCGTGGTCGAATGACGAGTTGGTGTTGCAGGTGGCGCAAGCCGTCGAAGGCCGCCGCCTGCGCGAGGAAAACGTTCAGCTCAAGCGCGCGCTCAAGGAGCGTTACAACTTCCCGAACATTATCGGCAAGAGCGACAAGATGCTCGCGCTGCTGGATCTGGTCACGCAAGTGGCGCCGTCGCGCTCGACCGTGCTCATCAGCGGCGAAAGCGGCACCGGTAAGGAACTGATCGCCAAGGCCATCCATTCCGCGTCGCCGCGAGCGGATAAACCCTTCGTGCCCATCAACACCGGCTCCATCCCCGCGGACCTGCTCGAATCGCAATTGTTCGGCCATGTGAAGGGCGCGTTCACCAGCGCCGTCGCCTCCAAGAAGGGACTCTTTGAAGTCGCCGACCAGGGCACGATTTTCTTCGACGAAATTTCGACCATCAGCCCGGAAACGCAGGCGAAACTGTTGCGCGTGATTCAGGAGCGCGAATTCATGCGCCTGGGCGGCACGGACACGATCAAGGTGGACGTCCGCATCGTGGCCGCCTCCAACGTGGACCTGCTCACCCTCGTGCGCGAAGCCCGCTTCCGCGAAGACCTTTACCACCGCTTGAATGTGATTTCGCTGCCGCTGCCCCCGCTGCGCGACCGCACGGGCGACGTCCCCATGCTGATCGAACATTTCCTGAAACACTTCTGCGCGGAAAACGCCAAGGCCCCGCTGCGTTTCTCAAACGCGGCGATGAAGCTCTTGATGGATTACGAATGGCCCGGCAACGTGCGCGAATTGGAAAACGTCGTCGAGCGCGCCGTCGTGCTGGCGCAGGGCGAACAGCTTGATGTGGACCTGCTGCCGGAGAATTTGCGCGGCACGGAAATCGTGCGCGGCGTCCGCCTGCAGCTTTCCGAATTCATGCCGCCGCTGCCCGGCGAGCCGGGCGCGCGCGCCGGAGCCGATCACCCGCGGCCCTCGCTGTTTCAAATGGTGGATGAATTTGAACGGCGCATTGTTCTGGACATGCTCGAACGCACCGGCTGGAATCAGACCGAAGCCGCCGAACACTTCCAAGTCCCGCTTTCCACCCTCAACCAGAAGATTAAACGGTTGGGCATCGAAGTGCGCCGCCGCTCCATCGGCCGCGCCGCCAACGGCGATAGCGCCGGGAAGTAATTCACCTCTTCAGGGAGTTTTCTTCAGAAATAATTCAGTGGATTTAGTACGAAGAGTCAGTTCTTCTGTGTGGCGGCCTGCTGTTTTGCGGCTGCATATCCCTTCGGCATCAGCGTAGTCGTCAGGTCCACGCCACTAAGGTCCACGCCCTCAAGGTCGGTTTCACGAAGGATTGTCACGCCCATATCCGCGCCCGTAAATTTGGCGCCGCGGATATTTGTCCCGCGGAAATTTGTATTGCGGAGATTGGCCCGCTCCAGGCAAGCCCCCGTCAAATCGCAGCGGAATAATTCGATGCCGCTCGCCTGAGCTTCCGTCAGGTCCGCTCCCGCCAGTCGCGCTTCCGTCATGTCTGTGTTGCGCAGGTCGGCTCCGCGAAGATTGCATCGCGAAAAATCCGCGCGCGTAAGTTTTCCCTTCTGAAAGTTGGCTCCTTCGAGCCGCGCCCCCGCCAGCAACGCGTCCGAAAGATTCGCGCCGCGAAAATCGGCGCGCGAAAGATCCGCGCCTTCAAGGTTCGCGCGCACCCCACCCGGCTCGCCGGCGAAAAACTTCGCGTGCGCTTTCAGGATTTCGCTCACGCGCTTGCCGCCGTGCTTGATGCGCGATACCGAACGCAAACCTTTGCCCCCGCCCATTAGACTGTCAAGAATTCCCATTGCTTTCTTGTTCCTTCCTGCTTGTCGCAGCGTTCTATTCTACTGAAAATGCTCGCGGCTTGCACCGCGGTGCCTTTCTGGGTAGTGTCCTGATTCCAGTTGGCTTGCGGAAGATCAGAATGCCAGGCGCCTCACTCACGTCAGAAGAACGTTTTGCCGCGCAATTGCGCGGGTTCGGGCCGGTTGGGATCCTCGCGATCATCCTCATCCTTCTCTCCGGCAACGTGCTCCTCAGCAATATATTGGCCCTGCCCATTGGGGCGCTTCTGGTACTGCTGTGGGTGAGGCTATCGAACACGCCCTGGCGCGAGATCGGCTTCGTGCGGCCCAAAAGTTGGATCCTCAGCGCGGCCATCGGGATCGTCTTCGGCTGCGCGTTCAAATTCCTGATGAAAACAATCGTGATGCCGCTTCTCGGCGCCGATCCGATCAATCAGGCGTACCATTTTCTTGCCGGAAACCGGGCTGCGCTCCCGGCAGCCGTGTTCACCATGATTTTCGAGGCGGGCTTCGGCGAAGAGACCATGTTCCGCGGATTCCTTTTCGAGCGTTTCGGGAAGCTGATCGGACACAGTGCTTATTCCAAGACAATCACGGTGCTGCTCACTGCCGCATGGTTCGGACTGGGCCACTACTCGAATCAGGGTCTCGCAGGCACCGAGCAGGCCACGATCGTCGGGCTGGTGTTTGGAACGATCATGGCAATCACCGGACGTATCTTCACTCTGATGGTCGCACACGCCGCTTTTGACCTGACCGCGCTCGCGATTATTTATTGGAATCTCGAAACCAAATTTGCGCATCTCATCTTCAAGTAGTTGGGATGTTGCCCGTTTCTGTTGCTTTGGATTACCCATCTCGTATGGACCGCGCCCGAACTTGCGCCACCTCTGCGGGGTTGTGGTAACGTAGAATCTTCAGGGAAAATCCGCCATGCGCCGCGCCGCAATACCAATTTCCACCGCCATAATCGCCTTGATATGCGCTGTCTGGGTGTTCGCCGGCGCCGCAGGCCCAAGTTTCAGCTCAATGCCCCGCGCGCGGCAGAGTGACCGCGAATATGTCGCCAATCTGGCCACTGGCCGCGTCATCGTTTGCGTCACGCGCGAGGCGATGCTCGTTGGCGCGGTGAGCGAAAAGTCCGAGCCCGGCGCGCACCCGCCGCTCTTCGTCCCGCTCAATGGCGGCCACGTCGCAGTGCTGCTGGGCGCCGTCGAGTGGATCGAGTTGAATTCGGGCAAGCCCCCCGTCCGGCTGGACGCGGAATTTGCCGCCTCGGCAGGCCGCAACGCGCATCCCACTCAGAATGCGTCCGAAAATGAAGCCGGGGACATCGAGGGAATCGGCGTCGCGTTCCTTGAACGGCTCCGCGAAATTGTCGGCAAGCTGCACCATCCGCTGAACTTGAAATCCGATGAGCCTATCGTGCAGATCCTGATCGCGGGATACGAAAAGGATTACGGGCCGGAGGTGTGGCTGCTCAGCTACCGCGTTCAACAGCGCGAATTGAAAGACGATTACTGGGACACGCTCGTCCAGCGCCCCGGCTACATGCAGCTCTATCCGCCGGAAAAGGGACAGCCGCGCACGCTGATGGAAGTCCGCTACCCGCCCGAAATAAAAGGCCCCACGATTCTCGAAATGCTCGGCCAGAATGACTCGCGTCTGATTCCGGTGCGCTCGTCGGACCCGAAGGTCGGTCAGGCCGCCCAGATGATCTTCGACGGCGCGAGCAACAAGGCGCCCTCGGACCCCGCGACAGTGTTCGTTCGCGGCGCGATTACGGCATCCTTAACAACGCCCGGCAACAAGCCCGCGCTCGCCATTCTCCGCGAAGGCGACAAATTTGAATGGCTGATTCCTCCCCCGGAAACGTTTCAGAAGGCCGACGACGATAAGCGCGATCCCAGCGCCCCCACGCTTCGCGCTCCGCATCATCAATAGATAATAATGGGGTTGGACAGGGGCGGACGCTGCCAGCGGTACCGCCACGGCACTACACACCGTAGTTACGCTGAGGTGATAGAATCCAGCCTGGATTTCAAAAAAGGAGTGATTCATGGTGGACTACAACGTATTTGTAAGCCACAGCATGAAACAGGAAGACCTTGGGATTATTTATGAGGCCGCACGCGACGCGGCGTGTCGAGGAATCAACTGCTACGTGGCAGAAAGGGACGTGCAGTTGGGGAAATCGTTGCCTGTGAAACTCGAAAACGCAATTAGGAACTGCGATTGTTTTGTTGTGTTCTTGACCCATGGCGGCGCAAGTTCAGTCATGGTCAATCAAGAAATAGGCATCGCGAGGGGTTGCGGAAAATTGAGCATTCAAGTTGTCGAAAAAGGCGTAGAGGTTAAGGGCTTCGATATAGACAAGGAATATCTCGTTCTTGATAGATCGAACCCCGCCGCCGCAATATCCGTGTTGAACGACCATTTGATTCGGCTCAAGGCTGAGAAAGAATCCAAGCAAGCAGCCGCACTGTTTATTGTGGGCGCACTCGCGCTACTGGCATTGCTGGGTGGCAGCAAATAAAGTCTAGTTTCCGGCACGTACTAGAATCCGATTGCTAATTCTGCGGGGCAATGCCGGGAGACGAAGCGCCGGAGGTGCCTTAGTCGCTAGCGGGGGCAGCGGGAAGTTGGAGTTGCGCCTTTAGGACTTGCGGTCTTGGCGGTAGAATGTGTTTCGGTTCCTTGCCGTGGAGAATGCGCTGCAGATTGGTGCGAATCTGCGAGCTGTCCCAATGAATCCTGTCGTAGTGTTGGAGCCGCTTATTCCATACTCGTACATGGTCGTCGAATTCTTCTTGAACCATCTCCTGTAGTTCGCCGCTTAGATGTATGACCTCTTCAATGGGGTTCTTTAGTTGGGGACTTGTAATGTATTTCAAGAGACGCTGCGCTATTTTCGCCCTCTGTGCTTTCGTTATTTTCGACCTGAGCATTTCTACTAGATTTGCGCGAAGCAGGTGGGCGAGTGGTATCGCCCCCAGGGGGGCGACAACCAATACTCCACCCATTTCCATCAGCCCGCTGAATCTCCTTTTGTGCCCTGTGGTCACCAGTACGGCAAAATCCGCATGGCTGGCCTGCTTGGCAAGGTAGGTTTGCCGGGCGTGCCCTCCGCTTATACGCGGCGTTCGTTTGCATTCATATATAATTTTACCAGCTTCCTTTCCCTCGTATCGGACGATATGAACGACGTCACCCACTAACTTGCCTTTGAGTTGAATATCATCGTTGGGGAACTCCTTTCTCAAACGGGCCAAGAGCTTGCCTTCAAATTCCAATCCTTCTGTTTGCGGTGTGGTTCCTTTTTCTAATTGGACGATCCGCTCTTCTAGCCTCTTGACGATTTTCTTTTGGCCTGCCATGAGGCGTTCGCTTCGTCGCTTCTCCTTGTTCCGGCCAGCTACACTTGCGGCTTCCAATTCCTTTTTGAATCCCCGCTGTCTCTTCTTGACCGCTTCCTCCAAGTGGCGGAGGTGCTTTTCCTTCGCGGTGTGGAGTTTCAAAGCCTTCTCGTATTCGGATTTCGTCAGCGGCTTTCCGCATACGGGGCATGGGTAGGTTTTCGCTTTAGTGGCTGCTTTCATGTTTTCCCCTTTTACCCAAAGATAGGGCTATCAGCACTGAGTGTGCTGCCGAAGTTTCTATGGGTTGCCTAGTAACCAACGGCACACTACTTGTGGGCTGTGTTGCTGCGTGAAGTGCCGGGGCCGTGCGTGGTAGAATCCGCCGCACGGAGGACCCAGCCCCAATGTGGACGGAAAAAGACGATAGAGACCGCCAGAGTTATGCTTGTAAGCATTGCCACGGGAACCAGATGATGGTGTTCAAAGAACCCATGGCGCGCAAGCCACGCGCTAAAGGCCCACGCCGGGTACGCATTACAGTCCAGTGCCAAGCGTGCAAGGGAAAGACAAAACGTGTGGGCTGGCTTGCAAGTGGCGCGGGGTTGCGCCGCCGTCTACGCCGCCGCGCGCGGCGATAAACTGGCCCCGTTCTGGCCCTGACAGTTGCAAACGACCCCAAAAACTGCCTAAAGAGTCCTAACCCCGAAAAAACTAAGCCCCTGTATCTTCAACAAAATACAGGGGCTGCAAAACGCCATTGTTTTCAGCATCTAGCGCGCCTTGCCAGCGTACTGCTGCTTCACGCGCGCGCTCTTTTCCGCCACGGATTTTGCCAGCTCCTCTTTGTACGCCGTCAGCCGCTTCGCAATTTCCGCGTCAAACGTGGCGATGATTTCCGCCGCAAAAATGCCCGCGTTGATCGCGCCGGGCTTGTCAATCGCCATCGCCGCCACCGGAACGCCCGCCGGCATCTGCACGCTCGAAAGCAGCGAGTCCATGCCGCTCAATACGGTTGTCGCCATCGGCACCGCGATGATGGGCAGCGTCGTAACTGCTGCGACCACCCCTGCGAGGTGCGCCGCGCCGCCCGCCGCCACGATGATGGCCTTCAGCCCGCGCGAGACCGCCGTGGTCGCGTATTCATGCGTCCGCGCGGGAGACCGGTGCGCCGACGTGACCTCAATCTCATAGGGGATGCCGAATTTCTCCAGCATCTTTGCCGCTTCCGCCATCACGGGTAGATCCGTGTCCGACCCCATGATGATTCCGACCAGTGCCCGCTCGCCCTTTTGATCGCTCACAATCCCTCCAAATCCACGCGCTCGGCAGTTTTGCTAATCCCCGGCCGCAAAACCAATTTTGGCAGGGCCTTGTGTAGTCGAGCCATGCGCGCCTTGCGTCTTATTGATTGCGCCCCGGCCAATATCGGTACGGAATTGCGCGCCCGCGAAGTGTATCTTACCAACTGCCTCGTATGCGGCGCTCGTCGCCGCCGCTAACGTGCGTCCGCTCGCGGTCACGCCCAGCACTCTTCCACTACTTGTGTAGTAATGCGCGTCCTCTTTCCGCGTCCCGGCGTGAAAAACTTTCGTATTGCTCAGCTTCGCCACCTCTTCCAATCCTTCGATCGCCTGACCTGTTTGTAGCTGATCCGGGTAGCCGCTTGCCGCCATCACGATGCAAGCGCTTGCGTCTTCCTTCCATCGAAGTTTTCGCGGATCGAGCCGCCCGGCGGCGCATTCCGCTAGGACTGGCGCAAGGTCGAAATCCATGCGGAACACGATTGCCTGAGTCTCCGGGTCACCCATGCGGCAATTGAATTCAAGAACCTGTGGCCCGGCAGCGGTTAGCATAAGCCCAAAATAAAGAAACCCGCGGTATGGGTTGCCGTCCGCTCCCATTCCGCGAATCGTCGGCTCGATGATTTCCAATTGAATTCGCGCCGCAAGCATTGCGGGAAGAAGGTCATTTGTGGAGTACGCGCCCATGCCGCCGGTGTTCGGACCCTGGTCACCATCGAACACCCGCTTGTGATCACGCGCGGGCGCGAACGATGCGACGTGCTCGCCGTCTGTGATTACGATGAGCGACAGCTCTTCACCCACAAGCGCTTCTTCGAGCAAAACACGCGCGCCGCCTTCGCCGAATTCGCGCTGCGTCATCACGCGGTCGAGAAACGCCACAGCTTCGTCGTGATCCTTCGCGACAAGGACTCCCTTGCCCGCGCACAGTCCATCTGCCTTGATCACCACCGGCCATTTCGCTGCGCTGAGCGCGCCCATCGCAACCGGCGCCGAATCGTAGAAGCCATACGTGTGCGCGGTGGGAATATTGTGGCGCGCCAGAAATTCCTTCGCGAAAATCTTGCTTCCTTCAAGCTGCGCCGCTGCTTTCGGGGGGCCAAATACCGCCATCCCGCGGCGCGCGAATTCATCCGCCACGCCTGAGACAAGCGGGAGCTCCGGCCCTATAACGGTGAGATCAGCGCCCAATCGCGCGGCAAGATCCGCCATGGCAAGGGGATTTCTCTGGTCAATTGGAAAGCATTCGGCTTCGTCGCAAATTCCGCCATTGCCCGGTGCGCACCAAACCTTTTCAACTTCCGGGCTTTGCCGCAGCTTCCACACGAGCGCGTGCTCGCGTCCCCCGCCGCCGATAACAAGAATTTTCATCGCGCCGCAACGATAGCCGCCCGGCGCGAAGGTTGTCAACCGCGCGCATCACGCGCCGCCTGCGCGCGATTTGCAAATGCCGCGCGCACATCACGAAGTTTAAGATATCTCTGCTCGCTTGCCCTGCGGCTCGAGACGTGTTGTTATTTAAAGCTCGAGGCTCTTCACTTTTCGCGCCATGACGATTCCCTGGGATTTCTGGCTCATTTTCGCCGTGCTCGGTGTGCTGATTCCGTGGCGCGGCGCCGTCCGCGTGCGCCGCCTGCTCCGTATGCCGCAGGTCTCGGCGATGGACCGCCTCTCCATCTACGCGTCCACAATCGCGTTTCAGTGGGTCCTTGCGGCCGTGGTTGCATGGCGGTGCTACGCCCGCGCCGTCAGCGCCCCGGACCTTGGCCTCATCGTTGGCTCTCCGTTAAGAACTGCGGCCGCGACTGCCGGATTGCTGCTCGTCTTCGGAGTGCTCCAGTACACCGGAATTCGCCGGATGGCCGCGCGGGATTCGTCCTCCTTTTCACGGCTGCGCCAGATTTCCATGCGCCTGATGCCACGCTCTTCCGTCGAAGCGCTCGCGTTCGTCGCTCTTGCCACCACGGCGTCGCTCTGCGAAGAGTTCATCTTCCGAGGATTCGTTTTCGCGGCTCTCCTGAGAGCGACGTCATCCTTAACCGTTGCCGTCATCGCATCTTCATTGCTTTTCTCTCTCGCTCACATCTACCAGGGCAGGCGCGGATTGATCGCCACTTTTCTACTGGGTCTTCTTCTCGCCGCGTCGCGGATTTGGACTGGCAATCTGGTTCCCGCCATCGCCGGCCATCTCCTTGTGGACCTCATGGCAGGCTATCTCGCTCCGCGCTACTTAAACAAGGTCGAGCCAGTGCCTGTTGAGGCTCGCTAGGCAATGGTGGCAATATATACTACTGTTGTAGTTTATAATACCAACGAGATCCAGGTTCCGGCAGAGGACGTCGTTGTGGCTGCCATGGACAAGTTCGGAGTGTCGGTCAATCAGACGCAGATTCACCTTGTTCAGCGCTACATGGCATGCTTAGTCTTTTGGAATCAACGCGTTAGCCTTACTTCTGTGTCCTCACCGACCGAGATTCTGGAACGTCATTTCGCCGAAAGCATGCTCGCCGCAGCCCTGGTTCGCCATCCGGAAGGTCGGCTCGCCGACGTAGGTGCCGGCCCCGGCTTTCCGGGTCTCGCTCTCAAGATCTCGCTCCCTTCGCTGCAAGTCCTTTTGATTGAACGAAATACGAAGAAATGCGCGTTTCTAAATGAGGTAGTCCGGTTTTTGAACTTGGACCACGTAACGGTGATCCGCTCCGATTATGCCTCGATTCCACCTGCCGAACCGAAGTTTGACTGCATCACCGCGCGGGCTCTCGGAGACCATAAGGACTTCCTTCGATGGGCAGCCGCCAGACTTTCCACCGGTGGCGAAATCATGCTATGGCTGGGAGAACAAGACTCCACAAAGCTTTCGCAATCAAAGGCTTGGCGCTGGGACCCACCGACTCAAATCCCCCATTCTCAGAGGC
>JBGPHM010000090.1:0-9297 GCA_041484365.1 Terriglobia bacterium
GCTCGCGTTGTGGAGTTTTGCAAGGACATCCTCGATCAGCCGCCTATCCGACAGGCTTCTCCAGCGACAAACTGAACCCCGGCGTCAAAAGCTGTGCCGGCCCTTCCGGCATCACAACCATGTCGTCTTCCAGTCGCAGCCCGAAATCTTCCGCGATATAAATCCCCGGTTCGTTGGAAAATGTCATCCCGGCCTCGAGGACATCCTTTGACCCGCGCACGAGATACGGCGATTCGTGCCCGTCGAGGCCGATGCCGTGTCCAAGTCGGTGCGCGAATACCTTGTACCCGCCGGGATATCCTCCGGCCACCACCGCCGCGCGCGCCGCGTCATCCACGGAGCCTGTCAATCGCCCGCGCCGCGCCGCATCGAGCGCAGCAGCCTGCGATTTGCTCAGCGTGTCAAACGCCTTCTGAACCTTCTCCGGAGTTTTGCCCAACACAGTACAGCGCGTAACGTCCGACTCGTAGCCTTCCACTGAAGTTCCGGCATCAATCAGCAGAACCTGCCCCGGCATCAACTCTTGCGGAATCGTCGTCCCATGCGGTTGCGCCGCCCATTTCCCTACGAGCACCAGCCCTCCGCCGCTCAACCCCATGCGCTGGAATCCGCGCGACATCATGCTCGACACGTCGTACTGCGTCATCCCCTCCGTCACCGAAGCAAACACCGCGCGATAACAATCAATCGTCGCCGAGCACGCCAGCCGCATCAATTCAAGTTCGTGCTCGCTCTTGCGTGCGCGGCATCCGGAGATAACCGGCTCGCCCGCCACATATTCAAATCCCGTTCCCGCATGCCGCAACTTGTCGTAGTAGGCGAATCGCGTGACCTCCTCAACTCCAATTCGGCCCGTGCGGAATCCTTTTTCTCCCAGCCACTTGGTCACCAGCTCTCCGGGGTTTTCGTCTTCCTGCCACACGCGGACTTCCATCGGCCAGCGCACCTGCTCGCGGAACCGGCTCTCTTCAAATCCCGGGCACAAGAGCAGCGGCTCGCCCGTCCGCGGGATCACCACTCCCGCCACTCGCTCGCTGGTTCCCCAGCGAATGCCCGTAAAGTAATAGAGGCTTGTCCCCGGCGTGATATAGAGCGCCGTGAAATCCGGTTTCAGCTCTGCCATCAAACGCTGCGCGTTTGCGATACGCCCCTTAAATTCCTCAACCGTGATCGGTTTCACCCGCTCGCCCAGTGGTTTGAGCGCGTCAAACGCGGGCGGCAGCGGCCCGCCGGATTGTCCTCCGCGTTGTGCCAGATCATGTTTCGCGGCCGCTTCCGCGCTCGCGTTCGTAAGCAGCCCCGGCATCAATCCCGCCGCGCCAGCAATCGCACCCGACTGCAACAGCCTCCGCCGTGAAATGCTCATCACCCCTCCATGACTATCGTGATTGTTCCCACGCGCTTTTACCTGCCCGCTCCCCCGAAGTCAACTTCCATCTCGCAGTCCTGAATGCCGAAAGTGCATTGCTCCCCTTTATCCGCTCATGTACGATTGCTTTCCCAACCAAGGAGAAGACATGCCGAATCCTGTAATGCAATTTCAAATCCTTTCCAAGGCTCCGGATGACACCGCGCAGTTTTATTGTTCGCTATTTGGATGGAAAGTGGACGCGAACAATCCGATTGGCTATTGGCGGCTCGATGCGGGATCCAAAGAGGGCATTCAGGGTGGAATTTGGCCTGCTCCGCCGCAAGCGCCGAATTTCGTGCAACTGTTCATTTCTGTGGACGACGTCAAGTCTTCCGTTCAGAAAGCCGAAGGCCTTGGCGCAAAAATGATTATTCCCCCAACGATACTCCCGGAAGGTGACGAAATGGCGGTTCTGCCGGATCCTCAAGGCATGTCTTTTGCGGTCTGGCGGCAGAAAAAAGTTTAGCGGTTAATACAAGTAAACTTGGCGGGATCTTTTATAGCGATTTCAATCTTCAGATCTACCCGCAACCAGTTTATCGCCTTCGATGCGAATCTCGATCTGCATCGGCGGGCGGAATCCTGCCCCCTGCACAATGTCTCCGCGCGCCCATGACCCATTTGGAAGCGTGCCCGTCTTCAGGGGGTCGTAAACGGTGCTGCTGCACGAATCCACGACCATGGGATGCGACGCGCGGTAGCCGAACTTCGCGTTGATCTGGCTTACATCCGTGACGAATTCCAATTCACATTGTCCATAGGGAGCTTTCAATAGAATGGCCCAGTAGGATGCGGCGCTGCGCCCGTTGCCGCCCGGCAAACGGATCACAATCGCGGATACGCTCTCACGCGTCAAGCCATGCGAGTATTGAAACTTCTTTGAGGCCCACGGTTGCGAAAACTCGGCCAGGGTCCCAATTTCATTCACCGCATGTTGCGCAGTCCGGGCAGGAGGCGGTAGAAGCGGCAGCTCCGGAGAGGCGGCGCTTGGAGTCTGTTCTAATGTTGCCGTCGAATTCGACCCATGAGATCTACCCACCCATCGCCACACGGCAAAGCAGCCCACGAGCAAAACAATCCCCGCCGCTACTGCTATCCAGATCAGCTTCTGTGATTTCCGCCGTTTTGCCGCGACGTCTTGAGTGACTCCAGGGATTTGCGGCATCTGAGTCCGAAACCGCGAACTTTGGGCCGCACTGAGTTCCGCCGGCTTTTCTAGGGGTTTGCCGGGAACGGGAGGTTTCGTCGAGGCGGGCGTCATGACTTCCTCATGCGGATTTCCCGCCCACCATCAACATGTTCGACTTCGTCCATCAGATGCCGGATTAGGTAGATTCCGCGGCCATGGTCCGCGAGCACATTTTCATGGTTGAGCGGGTCGGAGATTGAATCGGGATCAAATCCTTCGCCCGGATCGCGGACCAGGATTTCAATGCCGCCATCCTCATTCCAGCTCACTTCACAATGGATCTGTTTTGTCGCGTCCTCTTTGCAGCCGTGCAACACCGCATTCGCCAGCGCCTCTCGCAACGCAGTTTCAATCGCAAACGCGTTCTCCTTGGTAAGAACTCTCTCATGTAGATGTCCCATGATTTCATCCACGGCGGGAGAGATCGCATCCACTCGCGCGGGTAGCGAGACCTCGTAACGCTTCTCCTTGTCCGAGGTTTGTAAACGCTGCGCCATTTGCGATTACCTGGTCCGGCCTACGAGAGGAGCGTTGTGACTAAGATATTCGTGCAAGTTCGCAAGCCCGAGTAGAAACTGGAGCAGCATCTCTTTTTGCCGAAGGCTGTCGTCTGCGCTGTGCTCCGCGAGAAAAGTCACGGCAAAATCCGCGTGATTGCGCAACTTGTCCAAGGTTCCCGGTGCGACGACGTGGCCATCCCGGCATGACGTGACAGCTTCCTCCAGCCGCTCAATTGCGTCCTCAAGATAGTGATCCACGCAGAGATTCTCCGCAGTGAGGGTGGGTGGGACCACCGCGGTGCACCCATCTCTCTTGCACACCGGCCTGCTGGGCTTTGTCAAGACACACTCCCACTACCACTTCTGGGTGAAAACGGAGCAATCGCCTTGCCAGTCAAGAATCGCCGGTTTGCCATGTAAACGAGCGGTTTAGCGATGCACCTTAGGTAGGCTCGCATGGGATGCTCCGCGGCGCGAGTAAAATCCTCACAAGCTGTGTAATCCGCGATGCAAAGTTAAACTGCAGATTCGCCCAGCATGGGCCACGGAATCAAGCAATTTAGCAAAAAAGGGCGGTGCTTCTCTCAGGAGGAAGCACCGCCCTTCCGCAATTCTCAGGATGTTTCTTGCGCGTTCGCCTGTCCACACTCTCCAGATTCTGAGCGCGTTTCGAGTGCAAATCAGAAATCGAACACGATCCCGCCGCCAACGCTCACTGTTTTTTGCCAGGCCGCGTTGATGCGAGTCGTAAGGAAATCGCCTTGGACGCGAAGAGCAGAATGGTTGCCAATCCTATAATCAATTCCACCGCCGGCCATGATTCCAAACCCATTGAACGAGCCAGGCCCTATCCCCTGAGTGAACCGGGTGTGAGTTCCACCGAAGAGAGCGTGCACCCATGGCTCCATTTTATGGCCGCGCGACTGAAGCCTGCCGCCGCCACCGTAGAAAACCAGATGTTCATTTTGCGTTGGGGAAAAATTGCCGAACGTCGCGGTCACGGCTCCTTCAAAGGCAAAATAGTTGTTGGAGAAACGCGCGAAGCTCGATTGGATTCCATTCAGATTGTTGCTGGTTCCACCGATGTTAAATCGCTGGTACACATAACCAATCGCCAACAGCCACTTGGTGCCCTCGCTGTAGGGGGTGTTTGCCGCGGCCGGGGCGCTGGATGGTGCTGCGGACACGGTGTTCTGGGCGATCGCGGTGCCAGCCAGGCACAGCGCTGCGATGCAGATTACAATCCACCTTCTCATTACAAGGTCCTCCTGAAGTGCCAAGATGGCTGACTCACGCAATTTCATTTTGAGATGGAAGTGAGAGCGAGTCTATAGCAACCCTTCGTATGATTTCCTGGGAGTTAATACCTACCGAGGGTAAGCAGGTACGAGAGGCGCCCCCAAGAATACTGGGTTCAATCCGTCCATCCGAGGGCTTCAGACGCCAGTGCAGCAACCCTCATCAGGAGAAGCCTTCAGGCAGTTGCACCGTGGCACTTCTTGTATTTCTTGCCGCTGCCACACGGGCAGGGATCATTGCGGCCTACCTTGCCGCCCGTCCGGACGGGCTTGGGAGCCTCGGCCTGTGCGGGGCCGGCCTGGAACTGCAAGTTCTGCTGGGCGCGGCGCTGGCGCCGTTCAATCTCTTTCGCTTCGTCCTCGGGCTTGGCGGGCTGGACGAGGAAGAGGTAGCGGACGGTTTCCGAGCTGATTCGGCCCATCATATCTTCAAAGAGGATGAATGCCTCTTTCTTGAACTCGACAAGCGGGTCTTTCTGGCCATACCCGCGAAGGCCGATGCCTTCCTTGAGGTGGTCCAGAGTGAGAAGGTGATCCTTCCACTGGCCATCCACAACATCCAACACGATGCGGCGCTCGAGCCAGCGCATCATTTCCGTGCCGAATAGCTTTTCCTTCTCTTCATACTTTGCGTGAATTGCTTCGTCCAGCTTGTCCATGATTTCGTCGTGGTTGAGGTGCCCGGCATCAATGCCGGTTGTTTTTACGTCAATTCCGAACTGGCGGAGCAATTCGCCCGCGAACTGTGTGGTGTTCCACTGACCGGGATTCTGGCCTTTGGGGCAAAAGGACTCCGCGATATCCGTCGCGACTTCTTCGGCCAGGCCGAGGACGTAATCCTTCTGGTTCTTGCCTTCGAGCATCGAGCGGCGGATCGAATAAATCGTCTCGCGCTGCCTATTCATCACGTCGTCGTATTCGAGCAGGTGCTTGCGCATCTCGAAGTTGTGCGCTTCGCGCGCCTTTTGCGAGTCCTCGACGCGGCGCGAGAAGAGTTTCGATTCGATGGGGATGCCTTCTTTCATCCCGAGCCGGTACATCAGGGCTTTGAGCCGCTCGCCGCCAAAGACGCGGAGAAGTTCGTCTTCCAGTGAAAGGAAGAAACGTGAGGAGCCGGGGTCGCCCTGGCGTCCGGCGCGTCCGCGGAGCTGATTATCAATGCGCCGGGCTTCGTGGCGCTCGGTACCCAGGATGTGCAGGCCGCCCATGGCGACGACTTCATCGTGCTCGGCGCGGCACTGAGCGGCATATTCGTCGTAAATGGGTTTCCATTGATCCTGCGGGACCTGAAAGATTTTTCCCTCGTTTTGGAAAAGCACCATTGGCTGGATTGGATTTGCAGCCACAGCAGCCGCGACCGCGCTTGCACCCAGTTGCGGACTTCCTTCGCCGTTGCCCGATTGCGGCGTGCCGCCCGGTTCGATCACTGGCTCCGCGCCGGCGGTATTCTCCGGAGCGCCGATGACGGCGCCCGCCGCAGCGTAAGGCATCGCGAGGCGATTCTTCAGGCAGTGGTCGCGCGCGAGGGCTTCGGGGTTTCCGCCGAGCAGAATGTCCGTGCCGCGGCCAGCCATGTTGGTGGCGACTGTGACCGCACCCTTGCGACCCGCTTGAGCGATCACCTTCGATTCGCGCTCGTGCTGCTTGGCGTTCAACACCTGATGCGGAATGCCCGCCTTTTTGAGCAGGTCCGCGAGATGTTCGGACTTCTCAATGGAGATTGTGCCGACGAGAACAGGCTGGCCCGTCTTGTTGAGCTGGCGTATTCCGAAATTGTAGGAGTTGTCTTCCTGGATGATGCCATTGACTACGGCTTCATATTTCTCGGCCTCGGTTCGGTACAAAACGTCCGGATTCTCGAGGCGAATCAGATTGCGATTTGTTGGGATGGACACGACGTCGAGGTTGTAAATCTTGGCGAACTCCGCGGCTTCCGTTTCCGCGGTGCCGGTCATGCCGGAAAGTTTCTTGTACATGCGGAAATAATTCTGGAAGGTGATGGTCGCGAGCGTCTGGTTTTCACGCTCGATCTTTACGTCTTCCTTGGCTTCGATGGCCTGGTGCAGGCCATCCGACCAGCGGCGCCCGGGCATCTGGCGGCCGGTGAATTCGTCCACGATGATGATCTCACCGTTGTTGACGACGTAATCGGTGTCCAGCTTATAGAGCGTGTGTGCGCGCAAGGCCTGATAGACGTGGTGAATCGTTTCCATGTGCGCGGGGTCATAAAGGTTTCCGAGGCCGAGCAGGCGCTCGCACTTGCTGACGCCTTCTTCCGTGAGCGTTGCGGTGCGCTGCTTTTCGTCAATCGTGTAGTCAATCTCCTGCACGAGCTTCGGAATAATCTTGTCAATTTTGTAGTACTTGTCGGTGGATTCCTCGGCGGGGCCGGAAATGATGAGCGGTGTGCGCGCCTCGTCAATCAGGATGGAGTCCACTTCGTCCACGATGCAGAAGTGGTGGCCGCGCTGGACGCAGTCGGCGAGGTCGTACTTCATGTTGTCGCGGAGATAGTCGAACCCGAATTCATTATTCGTGCCGTAGGTGATGTCGGCGGCGTAGGCTTCGCGGCGCTGCTTGTCATCGAGGTCGTGGACGATGACGCCCACCGTCAACCCGAGTGCCTTGTAGATTGGCGCCATCCACTCCGCGTCGCGGCGGGCCAGGTAATCGTTCACCGTGACGATGTGAACGCCGCGCCCGGCAAGGGAATTCAAGTAGGCGGCCAGGGTGGCGACAAGCGTTTTTCCTTCGCCCGTTTTCATTTCGGCGATTTTGCCCTGGTGCAGGACGATGCCGCCGATGAGTTGCACATCGAAATGCCGCATGTTGAGGTGGCGGCGGCCGGCCTCGCGCACGGCGGCGAACGCCGGCATGAGAGCAGGCTCCAGGGCAGCCTGCATCCTCTGGCGGTAGTCGGGCGCGGAAGGATCGAGATCCTCGAGTCCCTTAGCGACGATGGCGCGGAGCTCTGGCGTCTTGGCGGCGATTTCGCCGTCGCTCAGGCGCTCGTATTCCGCGGCCAGCGCACTGATCTGGCCGACGTACGGCTGGATGACCTTGATGTCGCGCTCATGCTTGGTGCCGATGAATTTCGCGACAACTTTGTTTACGAGCTTGTCAAAATCCATATGCCAAGGGGTCCATGAGTTATGGGAGGCAGAGCAAAACTGCCACTTTTATCCGCAAGATTCATTGTATCCGGCAGCGTAGGAATGCGCAAAGCACCGGGCCGACTGCAACAATTAGATTCCCGCCGGGTCTTCACAGATACTACGCAGCACTTGTCTCGCTTATATCCCCCCTCCCCTGTTCCTGAAACCATATCAGTCTAAAGGACTTACATGCCGCAACCCTGTTCGGCTGACTTCACACAGGCTGAAGCCTGTGTTACTCGCACCCCCCCCACCCCCCATCTTTTTGGGAATTATATACTTGAGTCCCTAACCCCTATGTTGTTACACTGTGACTAGATAGAGGTGCTTCTACATGCAAGACGATGCTCTCACGGGTTTTGATGTAACGTTGAAATGCTCGCAGTGTGGAAACGATGTCAGCCCTGTTATAGAAAATCCTACAGACGAAAGTATTATCGTCTGTCCCTCGTGCTCTCAGGAAATCGGTTCTTGGGCCGATATTAAGGCTACCGTCCACGCCTCTTTGCTGGAGAAATACAAAGAAGGACTCAAGGAATCCATCGGTGCGTCCGTCAAAGGCATTGATGGCGTTACATTTAAGCCAGCTAAGTAGTTCCTCGTGGAGAGTTTGGAAATCAACCTCAAATCGTACGATTTTCATTATAGGAAGGACTCCTTGATTTACTTCTTCGCGGTCTTGCGCCTACGCGCTCGCTTGCCCTTCTTGCGTTTCCGTTGATACCGATAGGCGAGCACCACATCGGAAATTTTGTCCATGATCTCCGGGTCTTTCATGCCGTGAGTGCCTTGTAGGTGATTTGACGGCCAACAGCCGCGGCGACAAAACTATCTAGCCTGTCCAGCGTGTGCCGCTCTACGTTGGCGTCATTTAGCCGGAAAGTGAATTCGTTAACGTAGCGGGAGAGGTGTTTCGCGCTGGCATGGTGATAAACACCATGCAATCCGCGCTTCATTACAGCCCATACGCTTTCCAGTCCGTTTGTTGTGACGTTGCCGCCATCGCGCACAAATTGCTTGGCATTGTGCTTAATCGTCCTGTGGAAGTAGTTTCGGCTCAATCCTTCGTATCCGCGATGTTCGTCAGTGTTCAACGTGGAACCCGCTTCTACATTTTGGCGAACTAGCGTCTGTAGGGTCTCGACGTTTGTTGACACTACCTTCATTGCACGCGCCCGTCCGCCCCGTTCCCGCATCCCAAGAATCGCCGTCTTGCCAACCATGCCGCGCCCCATGTGCAATTGCTTGCTGGCGTGTTTGTTGGTCTCTTTGCCGCCGAAATAGGTTTCGTCCACTTCCACGATGCCCCGTAGCATCGTAAGGTCATTCCCGCAAGCCTCGCGCAGGCGTTGCAAAACAAACCATGCGGATTTCTGTGTGATGCCGATTTCCTTTGCTAACTGCATTGACGAAATGCCCTTACGCGAAGTGACCAACAAATACATCGCGTATATCCACTTGTGAAGGGGGACGTGCGACCGCTCGAATATGGTTCCTGTCCGCACCGTGAAGTCCAGTTTGCAGGCATTGCAGCGATAGAAGCCGTCTTTACGGGCCGTGATTCGCTTGCCTGCCGCGCACTTCGGGCACTTCACGCCATCCTTCCAGAGACGGCTTTCAAGGTACTTGCGGGCCGTTTCCACGCCGGGATACATCTCAAACAGCTTGAAGGTGCTTATGGTTGATTTGCTCATGTACGGCATTGTACCTTACTCCCTTGAGGGAGTCAAGTATATAATTCCCA
>JBGPHM010000091.1:0-9127 GCA_041484365.1 Terriglobia bacterium
GAACGACTTCACCGAGAAGTGATTCACCGTGAGACTTCCAGAGTTTCGGTCCTCAACCTCTCTGGCTACGACGCGGTGGGGGAAACACTGCAAGGCAAAACTGCGCCTTGACAACGCCTTCGCTCTTATCGAGGGGCACCCGGCCCCTTGGCTTTCGCGGCCAGTTCTCTTGTCTCCATCCGTAGTTTCGACCTGTTCATTGCGGCCTCCTGCTGCCTAATTTTACCATGTGGCGCGCCTCGAATTCACTTCGCCGCCACATTTCACCGTGCTTGACTCACAGCGTTTCCCCTGCCACGCTGCCACCCGGAGAGAAGGACACTGCAATGAAAAAGACGGCGCTAGGGTCAACCTTGTTTCTCATGCTTATTAGTATGGGCTGTACGCTCCAAGCAAGGATTTACAATCTATCGACCGGGGAAGTTACGCCCGCCACGTTCACTTACGGGGGCTCGGGGCGAGGGAAGATAAGCGCTGTTCTTATGTCTGGGGAACAACTGAAAGGGGAGTACATAACTTTTGCCCACGCTCCCTTGAATTGGGGCAGCGTTTACGCCGACGTTTACGGTACGGCGGGGGCCGCATATACCAACGGCTCTGGACAGGGTTCCAACCAGTACGGCACGGCGGTTGTCACCGGCAATCAGGGATTTGTGGCCGATTGTGAATATGTGACAACGGCGCTGGTTCACGGTTCGGGGGCGTGCAAGGGTAAGGACGGCACACTCTACAAACTGATATTTTAGGACAGGTTTTCGCACGAACTTGCGGCGGCAGCCGGAGAAATCCCGATATGTTTTTGAAGAATGCCCTTGCGAACTTTCTAGGTTCCTTAGCGGCGGCTGTAGTGGTTTGGTGGTTGGTGACGAGAGTCTATGAAATTTCGCGCTCGAAGAGGAACAGGAACGAGCTACTAGCCATATCTTATGCCCTTATCAAACGGGAGATAGATGCCGCCTCCCAATTGTGTAGAGATCACGTTGACGCCAGAATCGACCAGCTCTCCGCAAGCGGTCCCATCACCCAAGCTTGGGAGACCCTGCACTCCATGGAAGCATTCAAATATTTCTCCCCGACTCTTTCCGAGAAGCTGGTGAAGTATTACTCTCTGCTTTTCAGGCTCAAGGCAAACGTAGAGATGGAACAAATGCTCTTTGCTAATCACAGTGTGCCAGTACCGGGTGCGGACCCAATGGCGGGTGTGCTACAAAGACTTCGAGGTTTAGAGAATCGCGTTTGTGGGGACCTGCTCAGTCTGGAGACGCAGCTTCAATCAACTCTTGATAAGGCAGTCTCGAAGCTGGGAAAAAGGGAAAAGGCCATGTTCAATGAGGCATATTAGAAACAACCCGTTCGTGCGTGATGAAAACCGAGCCTCTCTGCGGGAGCGCCCGGCCCCGGCACGGCGGCTTGGGCGGGTGGCATAGCCTTAGAGCCTTTCCGGCGGGTGGCTCAGCCATCGATCCGCGTGCCGCCTCCGGTTACTCCTCGTTAACGACCCCCGGTGGTATCATCTGCATTTGTGGACAGAAAACTCACAGGAAATGTAGGACCACCCGCCATGATTGCGCGTCGGCATTTCCACCGCATCGTCTTCGTAGCGGCAGGCCTTTATAACATCATATGGGGTCTGTATGCGGTCGTCGATCCGCAGTGGCTGTTCCGTTTTGCGAGGATGCCGCATGGGAACTATCCACAAGTCTTTGCCTGCCTCGGCATGGTCGTAGGTTTGTACGGCGTCCTGTATCTTGAGGTGGCGCGTGTACCCGAAAGAGGCTGGGTGATAGCAGCGGTGGGACTTACCGGAAAGGTCTTGGGTCCCATCGGCCTCGCGCACCTGATTTGGAGCGGGACCTGGCCGGTTCGGACGGGGATTCTCTGTGTGACCAACGACCTGATTTGGTGGATTCCCTTCGCCCTCTACTTGTACGATGCTTGGCCTGTCTTCCGGAAGAAACCACAGATGGTGTAAAGGCGGGTGGTGCAGTACCGTTTTGGGTCTTCCGGTTTTCCGGTTTTCCAACACCCTAAGGGTTGGGAAACCAGAAAACCAGAAAACCGGGTTCTGGACCTCAGGTTTCGAGATCCAATTCAGACTGAACGGCCATCTCCGTAGGGAAGAACCGCCTTGCGTTGTTTTTGGAGCGTTCCGAGCGCCACAACTTGCCATCAAGTTCTTCGAGTACCGGAAGCACCTTGCCCTTCGACAGACCCGAAGCGGCGAGCAATTCCGACTGGGTCTGCCCAGGGTTGGCGCGGATGGCTTCCCACAAAGCCTCGGCAACAGTTGGGCCGGGGTCGGCCTCCGGGCCGGCTGTTGAGTCACGAGTATCCACGACCGCGAAATCCCCGCGCTCGCGGAGCTCGGGGCGGAGCGCAATCGAGAACTCCTCGCTGAAGCGCGACTTGAAGCAATCGAGCTTGATGATGCCGGCCGAGCGGTCGCGCGACACCGAGATGGCCAGGTCCACGCCGCCGGCGATGTCGCTCGAGCCGCGGTAGCGCGACGTTTCGCTTTTCGCGCGATGGTGCAGCAGGATCACGGTGGCGCCCGCGTTCGCCAGCGCGCGCAAGTCCTGCATGGCCGCGGCCATTTCCGTGGCGGAGTTTTCGTCGGCGCCGTGGAAGCGGATCAGCGAATCGAAAATGATCAGCGGCTTGCGCTCGCGCGCGGCGTGCAGCAGGCGGATGTCGCCGATGCACGGAGCGGGGTCCGGCAGCCAGCCACCCCAGTAACGGGCTTCGTGATGCCGGCCCGAGGTTGATGGCTCGGTTTGTGGTGGGTGAAGCAGATCCCTGCCTGCCGGCAGGCACGGCTTCGCTCCGCTCTGGATGACAACATTTTTCCTGTCGCCGTCGCGCGGGCTGACGCCGAGCGATGTAATTCCGAGCAGTGCCATGCGTTCGCGCACCACCGAGAACGGGTTCTCGCGGTCGAGGTAGAGCGCGTACATGGGCGCGCACGCGCGGCCGAGGAAGGTTCCGGCGCGGGTGTCAGTATTTATACGGACGGCGTTGTCAGTATTTATACCGACGACTCCGCGCCGAACGTCAGTACTAATACTGATAGGGTTGTCAGTGCTTTTACCGACGTCTTTGCGGAGGGCGTCAGTATTTATACCGATGGCTCCGCGGCGCGAGTCAGTATTAATACAGATAGCGTTGTCAGTATTTCTACCTACAACCCCGCGCACGAGGCACAGCGCGAGCCAGCTCTTGTAACTTCCGGGCTCGCCCGCAATTAACGTGATGGACGCCTTGGGAATAATTCCGTCGAGCACCCATTCGACATTTTGCGCGGGGAGTTGGAGCACGTCGGGGATTTCGTCCCAAGTGAGGATCGCGCGCCGCGCGGCGTCCTTGCCGCGTGCGTCGCGGTCAGGCAGAGTGCCCGCCGCTGTGCCAGCCTGGTCCAGCGCCCGCACTTGCTGAAGCGACCTCGCCTGCTCCAGCAACTCCGGATTCGCGATGAGCGCGCTCTTCCATTCGTTCACGCGACGCGCTTCGATTTCTGCGTATGGGTTCTGCTGCTGTGTTGCACTCATTTTCGTTTCTCCATGTCTTAGTTGTCTTCAATCCCTGATTGTCTTGAACTTTTGGTTGTCATCCTGAGCGAGGCGAAGGATCCGTAGGCTGCATCGACAATACGAGCCATTGTTTAGGTGTGAGAAGTCGCCTACGGATTCTTCTCTGCGGGCCGATGAACTGCATCGTCCCTCCGCTCAGAATGACAACGTGTTAGTTGTGACCACCTCGTGGAAATAATTTCGGTCGTTGTAAACGCCGCCGCGTTGAAGCGTTTCAAGCAGAAGGGAATCGCGGTCGTAACGAGCGTCGTCCTGCGCGCCACCACTCACACCCACGGTCGCGCCACCACGCGCGCAGCCGCGCAGGTAGCGCAGCCGGTCGGGCAGGCGCGCAAAGGAAATGACGGTGTACGCGGCGTCGGCGAAGTCCGCTTCGCGCAGCGTCATTTGCGCGAGGCGCTCCTCGCCTGCGAATCGCTCGGCGGTCTGTTTGCCGGGAAGGACAACACCTGCGCGAATCGCCGCGAGCCGCGCTTCCGCGCGCGGGCGGATGAGGTCAAAGAAATGGCAGGCGTTGCGCGCTTCGAGCCACGCGGCGCGCTCGTCCCGCGCAAGGCGTTCGGCGGCAAGCACGGCCAGTTCGTTAAGCGCGCGTTCGGCAGAGGCCAGCTCGCGCCGCATCTCGGCGATATCTTGCGAATTGGCAGCAAACTTTTTTAAGATATTAGAAATCATAGGGGAATTTCGTAACCATCAGTTCTAGCGGAAACACGTCCGTACGTTGTCATCCTGAGCGGAGAGCCAAAGCATTTGATCGGCTCGGAGGGAAGCCTTGCCTACCGGCAGGCAGGGATCCGTGTGCTGCAATCGAAGCGGTAGCAATGGCTCGAGTTTGCTTCTACTTTGCATGGAAGCCGCTTGAATGGCTCATTTTGTCGATGCAGTAAGCGGATCCTTCGGCCGCAAACCGGCCTCAGGATGACAACGTGATGGGTGGTGCCGCCCGGATGAGAGGGAAGTGTCCTAAAACAAAAAAGCCGCCCAATTGAGGCGGCCTTCTGACACCTGTACTCCGTCGATAACCTTGTCACAGGTTAACAATTCTGTCAAGTGGAAAATGGACTGGGGTCCAGCCACCCCTGCATCACGCAACCTGTTGAAACTCAACGGCGCAGCGTTACGTCCGATGCACCAGACGCGGCGCAGACACGGGTGTGCAATCCGTTTGCATGTTGCAATTCCACTGTGTCCGCAATAGCATCAGCCGCTCCTATCGACGATAGGAGATGGCGCTGGGTGTGGCAGGGAATTCGGCACGCGATACTTTGCAGGAAAAATTTGGCAGCAATATCTTTGGAGGGAGTACTCGGATGACGCGAAAGACTGTGGGTGTGAGTCTCTGGCTGGTGGTAACACTTTTGTTGGTAGCGGCGGCGGTCCCGGCATTTTCGCACTTTGTTGGCTCGACAGGTGCGAATAGCGCGGCGCGCTCAATGGCGAATCCGCCTGAGCCGCCGGCTATGCCGACCGATCCCAATCTCCAGGGCGTGTTGCAGAACTTGACGCTTCGCAACATCGGCCCGGCGAGCATGGGCGGCCGCATTGACGACTACGCCGTGGACGAAACGAATACCGACACGATTTATGTCGGCACGGCGGCCGGAGGTGTGTTCAAGACCACCAATGGCGGCACGACGTGGCTGCCGATTTTCGAGCACGAGGTCACGGCGTCCATCGGCGCGCTGGCGATTGCTCCGTCGTCGCACAACACGATTTATGTGGGAACCGGCGAGGCCAACAACCGGCAGAGCGCGTCATGGGGCGCGGGGATGTACAAGTCGCTCGACGGCGGCAAGACCTGGATGCACATCGGGCTGGACGCGACGCAGGCCATCGGCCGCATCGCGATTGATCCACACGATCCGAACACGGTTTACGTCGCGGCGCTCGGCGGACTGTGGGGCCCGAACCCCGAGCGCGGCGTTTACAAGACGACGGACGGCGGCAAGACCTGGACGAAGTCGCTCTTCGTCAACGAGAACACCGGCGTGACGGACGTCGCAATTGACTGGCAGGACCCGGGCACGGTTTACGCAGCCGCGTACACGCGCCGCCGCACCGAATATGGCTTCAATGGCGGCGACGCGAACGGCGGCATTTACAAGACGATGGACGCAGGCGCGACGTGGACCAAGTTGACCGCAGGCCTGCCGTATGAGGGCGGCGGCGACGTGGGCCGCATCGGCCTTGCGATTTATCGCCGCAACACGAATATTGTTTACGCCCGCATTCAACACGCGCACGGCGGAATTTATCGCAGCGAAGACAAAGGCGCGACATGGACGAAGATGAGCGACATGGATTCCCGTCCAATGTATTTCGGCTTGATGATCGTGGACCCGAATAACGATCTGCGCATTTGGGCGCCCGCGGCATCGCTGTATTTCTCCGAAGATGGCGGAAAAACTTTCGTCACCACGCGCGGCGGTTCGGTCCACAGCGATTATCACGGCTTCTGGATCGATCCCGCGGATTCCAATCACATGATGGTCGGAGTGGATGGCGGCATCTACCGCAGCCATGACATGGGGCGGACGTGGGAGCACGACAGCATCATCGCCATCGGACAGTTTTACGAAGTGACGGCGAACGGCGAGCGGCCATACAAAGTCTGCGGCGGCTTGCAGGACAACGGAAGCTGGTGCGCTTACAACATGTCGCTGACCGGAGGCGGAATCATCAACTCCGATTGGCAGAACGTCGGCGGCGGCGACGGCTTCTACAACCGCCTCGATCCCGTGGACCCGGCGTTCGATTACTCCGAGTCGCAGGACGGAAACCTTTCGCGGCGCAATTTCAAAACGAATGAAAACCGCAGCATCCGTCCGCAGCCGAAGCCGGGCGAAGCAAACTATCGCTTCCAGTGGAATTCACCGATTGAAATTTCCGTGTTCGATCACAAGACGATTTATTACGGCGGAAATTTCCTATTCCGAACCAACGATCAGGGCGACCACTGGGAAAAAATCAGTCCGGACCTCACGAACAATGTTGACAGGCGCACATTGAAAATCCTCGGCGTGCTGCCGACGAAGGACGAACTCTCGCGCGAAGACGGCGTCGAGTGGTGGCCCTGCATCACGGTGATCGGCGAATCGCCGATGAATAAGGACGTCATCTATGTAGGCACCGACGACGGCAACCTGCAAGTGACGCGCGACGGCGGGAAGAACTGGACAAACGTCGCATCGAGAGTGCCGGGCGTGCCGAAGGGCACGTACGTCACGCGCGTGATCGGCTCGAAGTATTCGGAAGGCACCGCGTTCGCCACGTTTGATGGACATCGCAGCGGCGACTTCCACATCTACCTTTACATGACCACGGATTACGGCCAGAACTGGAAACCGATATCAAACGGCATTCAGGAAAAAGATGGAACGCTCCACGTGGTGCGCGAAGACCCCAAGAATCAGAACGTGCTTTATGCCGGGACCGAGCGCGGGCTTTTTGTTTCGCTCGACCGCGGAATGAACTGGTCGCGCGTCACTCTGAATTTCCCGAGCGGCGTGCCCGTGGATGACATCCTGATCCATCCGCGCGACAACGACATGATCCTCGGCACGCACGGGCGCTCCATCTGGATCATGGACGATATTTCTCCCATCCAGCAGCTCACTCCGGACGTGCTTGCATCGAACATCCATCTCTTCGACATTCGCGATGCCATTGAATGGCGAACCTCGGGTGGCGGCGGAGGCGGCGGCTTTGGTTTCGGCGACCGCAATTTCTCCGGCCCGAATCCTCCAAATGGCGCGCTGATAAATATTTATTTGAAAGCGTCGCTCGGCCGTGGGGAACGGGTCAACATCACCATCACTGACAAGGACGGCGCTACAGTGCGAGCGCTGAACTGCGCTCCGCGTCCCGCGCCGGGAGAAGCCGGAGCAGCGGCGCCCGGTGGCGGCGGTGGACGTGGCGGACGAGGTGGCCGAGGCGGAGGCGGCGGTGGACAAGCAGCAGCACCGCCACCGGTGGCGGCTCCTCCAGCAGGGGCTCCACCCGCAGCAGGCGCAGCACCGGGCGCGCCCGGCGCAATTCCGCCGGAAATCATGGCGCAAATTAACGCCGTAACCGGCGGACGCGGCGCGGCGTTGCTTGCGGGAAGCACTTGCGAAGGCAAGTCCGGCATCAATCGAGTGGTGTGGGATCTCCGCATGCAACCTCCTCCGCTTCCCGGCGCACCGGGCACGGAAGCTGCAGCCGGCGCGATAGCGCAGGCATTCGGCGGATTCGGCGGCGGTGGCGGAGCAGGGCCGCGCGTTGAGCCGGGCGACTACACAGTGAAGGTCACGATGGGCGACGTGACGCAAACCAAGGCCGTGCACGTTGACGAAGATCCGCGCATTCAGATTTCGGCGGAAGATCGCGCCAAGCGGCATGACTTGATGATGAAGGCGTTCACGTTGCAGCGGGACGTCACGGCAACTCAATCCTCCATCGTATCGCTGAAGACCGCGCTCGATGCGGCCATCACCGCATGGAAGACGCGGCCTGCATCCGCGAAGATTCCGGACAACGTGCAAAAGGCGGCGGAAGATTTCCAGAAAGAGGTGAACGCAGTCGCGTACAAGTTCATCAACCCGCCGGAAGAAGGGGCGGAGCAGGGAAGCGCGGCGCCGCCGCTCACCATCTATCCACCGACGATTGGGGCGCGCGCCGGGCAGGTGTACGGCGCCTTGCAATCCATCACCGCGGGTCCAACGGCGGATGAGATGTCCGACTACGACACGGTATCCAAAGAGTTGGCCGACTTGAAGCCGAAAGTCGACAAGCTCGTGAAGGAAGGGCTGCCCGCGTTGAACAAGTTGATGAACGACGCAGGCGTGCCGCACATCATCGTTGTGCCGGTTGTCGGAGGCGGCGGACGGCGCGGCGGGACGAGCGACGAGAACTGAGTTGTCATCCTGAGGCCGGTTTAGGGCCGAAGGATCCGTGGGCGACTATCGAAGCCTCAACTATGGCTCGGGTTGCTGTCGAAACAAACGGATTCTTCGCTGCGCCCCGATAGAAACCATCGGGACTCCGCTCAGAATGACAACAAATGCTTATTGAGGAGAGGGCCGGCAATTCGCCGGCCCTTTTTGTTTGGAGTTATTGCTCAAACACGCGGTGCGGGCTTCCTGTGCTAGATTTGAGGTCTGCCATGAAACTGGGCGTTTACATTCAGGTGCCTTTTTGCAGGACGAAGTGCACCTACTGCAATTTCCACACGGGCGTGTTCCCGCAGGGGATGTATGCGCCATACGTGGATGCCGTGGTGCGCGAAATTTCGGAGCACCGCGCGCTCTTCGCGGCGGCGGGGGTGGCGCAAATCAAAAGCAGATCCGTCGGGCCGGATGCCGGCCCTCTGGATGACAACTTAAAGGAAGTAGCGCGTGTAACTTTACAGCATGGCAGCGCGGTCGTGGACACTATTTATATTGGCGGAGGAACACCGAGCTTGCTGGAGCCGGCAGCGCTCGCGCGCATCGTTGACGCGGTGCGCGGATCGTTTGCATGCGCGCTGGAAGAGGTGACGCTCGAAGCGGACCCGGAAACAA
>JBGPHM010000092.1:0-9118 GCA_041484365.1 Terriglobia bacterium
CTGGACCGTGTCTCAGTTCCAGTGTGGCCGGCCATCCTCTCAGACCGGCTACCGATCATAGCCTTGGTGAGCCGTTACCTCGCCAACAAGCTAATCGGGCGCGGGCTCCACCTCGGACGCCCTTGCGGGCTTTGATTTCCGAAACCACGGTTCCAGAAATGTTATGCGGTATTAGCCCCGCTTTCGCGGGGTTATTCCCCATCCAAGGGTAGGTTGCCCACGTGTTACGCACCCGTGCGCCGTGCGCCCATTTCCTGTATTGCTACAGAAAACTACGCACTCGACTTGCATGTGTTAAGCACGCCGCCAGCGTTCGCTCTGAGCCAGGATCAAACTCTCGTTTGAAACCTGTGTCTTGAAATCAAAAATCCCGGCGTTAGCCGGGATCCAGACCTCAAAACGAACTGTTTAAATCGCTCGATTCACTCAAATCCGCAAGCGTCGAAACGTTTGCGGAGTAAATCAAACGGGTTCTGGCATGTCTTATTCGGTTGTCAAAGAGCAAAACCCCCTGTCACGCAGGAAGGTGATACGGCAACTGGGAATGATACAGGGATGAGAGGGGAGAGTCAAGGTGAATCTGGGGTGCGAAAAATCGAAGATTCGCGCGTTCAAGCGCAAAAGCGAGACATGAAGTCGGCGGTATCCTCGTGAAGCGGAGTAGAATTCCGCGGATGGCCGAAAACAATCGCCGCAGTCACTGGATGAAATTCCTGCCGCTCGTTCTTCTTGTTGCGGTCGGGGTGATGCTCATCGCGACGAATCGCTGGATTACGTTCATTGACGACGAGACAACAATTATCACCACGGCGGCGCAGCCGTTGCACACGACGTTGAACGCCTACTGGGCCGGCGAGGGATTGCACGAGCATCCGCCGCTTTACGATGTGCTGCTCCATTTCTGGCTGTTGATCACGAGGGACGCATGGGCCGCTCTGCGGTTGCCTGCAATTGCGTTTTACTTGCTCGGGTTGTGGCTGCTATCGCGCGCCGCGGAGGAGATTGCAGGGCGGCGCGGCGCATGGGCCGTTTTGTGGATCGGGGCACTCTGGCCATTTGGATATCACTACGGGCGGCTGGCGGCATGGTACTCGTTCTGTTTTATGCTGGTCGCGTGGCTCACGCTGGCTTATCTGCGGCTGTTGAGGCAGCCGAGCTTGTGGCGTTGGTGCGGGTTTTTGGTGAGTGCCGCAGCGCTTATCTACACGAACTATTTTGGTTGGGCATTTCTCGGGTGCCTCGCAGCGGATTATGTTGTGAGGAAAAGCGGGGCGCGGCTACGAGCCGCAGGTGTGGCCGGTGTATGCACACTGCTCCTGGGGATTGCATACCTCCCGTTATGGCGGGCGTTCTTTTATGAGCTGAGGGATGGGACAGATTTCGTCCGGCCGATCACGACAAAGATTCTTCTTGGCGGCTTCCACACCTACAACGCGTTTGTGAGCGAGTCTGCTGCGCCGTGGTTCCTCTGGCTTGGAATCCCGACGGGGATTTGCGTTGCTGCCTGTCTGGCGCTGGTGTTGAAGCACGCTCCGCCTGAAGCGCGCAGATTTCTTTTGTACGCGCTCCTGTTGATTGCGGCGATGGCCGCACTGGGGATTATCAGCGCGAAGCGAATGCTGCCTGTTGCGGCATGGCTTCTGCTGCCAATTGGCGTGATGGCGGAGAATATTTCGCGAGGGAGATCGCGCATGATTTTGATCGGTGCCCTTGCCGGAATCGCGGCCGTCGGGTGGTTCGGGATATTTTCGCGGGGCTATTATTCCGCGCCGCGCTTCATCGAGCCCTGGGGACAGGTTGCAGTGGAGGCGGCGAGCCGCGCCGAATCCGGTTCATTCATCGTCGGCAATAACCCTTCATTCTTTTTCTATCTGAGCTATGCGCTTCCCGCGCGACCCCAAGCGATGGGCGAAATCGGCGTCGCGCACATGTGGCAGCCGGTCAATTCCTATGGGGTCTTCGATGCCAAGGATTGGATTCGGAGTCGATTCTCCAAACGGGGGCATGTCTATTTTGTGCGAGGTGCGCCAGGACCGCTCCGCGACGGGCCAGCGTGGGACGCCGAACAGGCGCTCGACAAATGGTGCCATTTTGAATCTGAAAAACAGTTTTTGCGCGATCCCGCATCACCGCTCAAGGCCAGGTTCTTTCCCGAACTGGGGGAACTGCCATGGCGTGTGCAGATACGGGAGTACACATGCGGGGGTGTGGGCCGAGGCGCATTCTAGCTCTGAGGCGGAAATGAGCGGGGTGTGCGAGGGGAGACGTGGCAACCTTGAGGGCGCGCCCGGGCTCCTACTTTATGGAATAATCCAAGGAGAGGAAACGGCTAGAGGTATGGAACGAAAATCGAATGTGGGCGCGGTTCGCGGAATGCGCTTTGGGCGCGTGACAGCGGCCGTGGTGTGCGCGGCGCTAAGTCTTGCACTTACGGGTGGCGCCGCGGCTCAGACATCAGGACCAATCAAGCCGCCGCCAACTCCGCCAGCGGCTCCCGCAACGAAGCCACCGGAAAAAGCGGCGCCGCCCACAAGCACGACCAGCGGTACGATTGGTTCAAGCGGAAATCCAAGGAGTACGATAACGCTGCCGCCACCGACGATGCCGGTGGAAGAATTGATCAAGAAGTTTGCCGCGCGGGAGGATGAACTCAAGGCCGCGCGAAACAACTACACGTACACGCAGAAAGTTTTAGTAAAGGAGTATGAGTCCACGGGCGAGGAGGGCGGCCAATTCCAACAGACCAGTGACATTGTTTTTACGCCGGAAGGTAAGAGGTATGAAAAGGTGACACGTGCGCCGCAAAGTACGTTGGTAAATCTGCAGATGACCGCAGAAGATTTCAAGGATATCGAGGACATCCAACCATTCGTACTCACAACAAAGGAACTCACAAAATATAACATTGCTTACGTGAAGCACGAACCTCTGGATGAGCTGACCTGCTACGTGTTCGATGTCTCGCCGAAACAAATTGAGAAGAACAAGGCGTACTTTGAAGGGCGCATCTGGGTCGAGGATCAAGGGCTTAACATCGTGAAGTCTTACGGAAGGGCTTTGCACGGATTAAAGGTAAAGAAAGGTGAGCCGGGGCAGCTCTTCCCCCGATTTGAAACAATTCGCGAAAACATCACTGCAGATATTTGGTTTCCAACATATACGCACGCCGATGATGTTTTGCATTTCCAAAATGGTGATCTCCGAATCGTCGAGACCATCCGGTACTCGAATTACAAGTATTTCGGGTCAACGATTAAAATCGTTCCCCAGAAGCAGCCGGACCACGAAGAATTGCGCGAGCCGCCGCAGCAATAAACGATGGCGCGGACTTCCACCAGCAATTTGAATTCAAAGAGGCGCCCAATCCTTACGGCGGCACTGCTCGTGGTGTTTGCAGGGGCATCGCTTCTACCTGCTGCCGTCCAGAGACAGGGTGAAGAGACGATCCATGTAGGGGTCCAGCTTGTTCTTATTGAAGCGACGGTGAAGGACAAAGCCGGGCAAATCATGGACGGGCTCGAAAAGAAAGACTTCATCGTCAAGGAAGACGGCGCAGAGCAGAAAGTGGACCATTTCAGCCGCGACGAACTGCCACTGGCCGTCGCGCTGGTTGTGGATACGAGTGGATCCATCAAGCCTTATCTTGAGCCGTTGCGCGCCGCGACGACGACGGCGCTACGCGCGCTCAAGCCGGATGATTCGGTGACGCTGTTCACCTTTTCGAGCCTTGTCGAACACCGGTTGCCGCTGACGAAAGATAAAGGAAGCATCGCAGGACAACTGGAAGGGATCGAAGCGGGCGGAGCCACAAACATCAACGGAGCAATGGTCGAGGCTGCAACGGATTTGGTGCGCGAAGCACCGGGCGAGCAGCATGTGATCGTGCTGGTGAGCGACAACGTCCCAACCGACCCCGGAGGGATTTCAGCGAATGAGGTGACGCGGCGTGTGCTGGCGAGCGGCGCGGCGGTGTACAGCTTGAAGGTGCCGGGAGACAACCCAGAGGAAATGCTCGGAATGATCAAGAAGATGAAAGTGATGAAAGAGCGGATTAATGTAGCCAAGCTGGCCGAACAAACCGGCGGAGAGGTGTTCGACACGCAAAAAGAAGGATCACTGGATGTTGCCTTTCGAGCGCTGATTCAGCGGATTAAGACGCGGTATACGCTTGGATACTATGCAACTCCGACTAACAAAGACCGATTGTTTCACAAGCTTGACGTGCAACTGGCGGCCACATTTGGGAAGAAGGGCCAGAACTACTTGATTGTTTCAAGGAGCGGGTATTACACGACGCCTGCAGCGCGATAACGGCTTCAGGCGTGAGCAGCGGCAAGGCGGCGGAGCGCATCGGTGTAAGGCGCGCGGGCAATGCCGCGCTCGGTGATGATGGCGGCGATGAAGCGCGCGGGAGTCACGTCAAATGCTGGATGCGCGGCTTCGACGTCCGGAGCAACGCGCGTACCGGCAAAGTGGGTGACTTCCTCGGAAGAACGTTGCTCTATGGGAATGTGGTCGCCCGAAGGAATGGTGAGGTCGAGCGTGGAAATCGGCGCGGCGATGTAAAACGGCACGCTGTGTTCGCGCGCGAGGACGGCGATTTGGTAGGTGCCGATCTTATTCGCGGTGTCGCCATTGGCGGCGATGCGGTCAGCGCCGGTCACGATGGCCCCGACGTCTCCCTGCTTCAAGAAGTGCCCCACCATATTGTCCGTGATGAGCGTGAGCGGGATGCCTGCTTCGTGCAGTTCCCATGCGGTTAGGCGCGAGCCCTGGAGATAGGGCCGCGTTTCGGGGACGATGACGCGGAGCTTGTGACCTAGCTCGATGGCGACGCGGATGACGCCGAGCGCCGTGCCGATGCCGGCGGTGGCGAGCGCGCCGGCATTGCACTGCGTCATGACGCGGCCATCGCGCGGCATAAGTTCGGCGCCGAAGCGGCCGATCGCTTCGTCAATGGCGCGCTTTTCTTCATGGACGAGCTTCGCTTCGGCGACCATGGCTTGCTTGATGGCGTCGAGGCTCTGGTTGGTGGAGCAGAGTTCCGCGAATCGGCGCTTCATCCGCTCAATGGCCCAGAAGAGATCAACGGCGGTGGGGCGGGTGCGCGCAAGCGTCTCGCAGATGACGGGGAATTCCGCGCGCAAGCCGTCGAGTGACTTTGCGGGCGAGTGAAGCACGCCGAGCGCAACGCCCATTGCGGCGGCGACTCCGATGGCGGGCGCGCCGCGGATGATCATTTCCTGAATGGCGCGGGCGACTTCGCGATAGTCCGTGTAAGTGTGATGGATCACTTCGACGGGCAGGCGGCGCTGGTCGAGCATGACAACGCCGGAGGAAGTCCATTCGATGGGTTTGGCGACGCGCATTTGCGAGTATTTGTTAATGAGTTCCTCGGTTTCAGCTTCCGTGTGCCGTTTTTTGCAAAAAATGCGACGCGATTTCATCGAGCGCAAACAAGGTTGAATTATATGCAAAGTGCAGGAGGAAGCTCGCTAAAACAGTTCCGCTGCGCGCTCTGACCCAGCTAAACAGCAGACCGACTCCGAGGATAAGGGCGATCTGCCCCCAGCCGCCCCACAACTGACTCGCGTGCAGGAGACCGAAAAGAATGCCGCTCGTGAGAATCCCCGCAAGCACTCCAAACCGCCGCGCGAACAGTGGATAGAGAAAACCCCGGAAAAACGTCTCTTCCACCAGCGGCGCGATAAGTATTCCATAGACCATGAAAAGCAAGTAGGTTTCGCGGGTTTGGATCATTTTTTCGATGGGCAGCGGGGCATGATTGCGTGAAAGCCCCATCGAAATTGGGGTGACTGCGATGGCGAGGCCGATGCCAAGTCCAAATTGAATGCAGACGCGGAGCCATTGAGGCTGGGCTAGGTCCGTTTGAAATGGACGCCATCCCATGGCCTGCCAGAATTGGCCCGCTTTACGAAGGCGGACCATCAACCAGAAATAGCCCAACATGGCGAGAGTGGCGAGGGCCTGCGCGATTACCGAAAGATTGATTGCTGTCGGCGTGGGTTGAGTCAATTTAGAAAAGCTGACGTGGAAAAAGGTGACCGCAATAATGATTAACACCACTTCGAAGAAAATCAGCGCGCCAACTAGGAAGAGGACGAGATACAGCAAATCCCACCATCCCCACGGGATCCGAAGATCGAGCGGGACGGTTGCTTGCGGGTCTAGTTGTTGAACAGGTGGCTGAATTGAGCCTTCCTCGTGCGAGATCGGAGCGATGTTCGAATCGCCGGGAGGGGCGGGCTGAGATGGGTCGTCGAGAAAGCTCATGAAATTGGGATGATCCCCGGCGCGCAAAGTGTTTCGAAAGGCGCGCGCTCCATTATAGGCTGGCCACGGCAATTATTTCGCGCCGTTTGAGGCAAGAACGCGCGCGAGCGCCTGACCCGTATAAGACTTCTTGACGCGCGCGACCTGCTCGGGAGTGCCCTGCGCGACGATGCGTCCGCCGCCGTCGCCGCCTTCGGGGCCGAGGTCAATGATCCAATCCGCCTGCTTGATGACGTCGAGGTTGTGCTCAATGATGATCACGGTGTTGCCGAGAGTGGCGAGGCGGTTCAGGACGTCGAGGAGCTTGCGAACGTCATCGAAATGCAGGCCGGTGGTGGGCTCGTCGAGGATGTAGAGAGTGCGTCCGGTCTGGCGCTTGGCGAGTTCGCGCGACAGCTTGATGCGCTGGGCTTCGCCGCCGGAAAGGGTTGTGGCGGACTGGCCGAGTTGAACGTAGCCGAGTCCGACGGCGGAGAGCGTTTCGAGCCTCTGGCGGATCTGCGGAATGTTTTCGAGGAGCTTGAAGGCGTCGTCAATCTGCATTTCGAGAATGTCGGCAATGGAACGGCCTTTGTAACGGACGGCGAGCGTTTCGGCGTTGTAGCGGCGTCCGCGGCAGACCTCGCAGGTAACGTAAACATCCGGAAGGAAATTCATCTCGATGCGGCGTAGACCGTCGCCCTGGCACGCTTCGCAGCGGCCGCCCTTTACGTTGAAGCTGAAACGGCCGGGACGGTAACCGCGTTCGCGCGATTCGGGAAGCATGGCGAAGAGGTCGCGGATGGGTGAGAAGACGCCGGTATACGTGGCGGGATTTGAGCGCGGCGTGCGTCCAATGGGCGCCTGGTCAATCTCAATGACTTTATCAATGTGCTCGATGCCGAGGATGGCGCGGTGCGCGCCGGGGCGCTCCATGGAGCGATAAAGTTTCTGGGCGAGTGCGCGGTAAAGAATGTCATTGACGAGCGTGGATTTGCCGGAGCCGGAGACGCCGGTGATGACGGTAATCAGTCCGAGAGGAATCGTGACGTCAATGCCTTTGAGATTGTTGGCCTGCGCGCGGAGGATTTGGATGGTCTTGCCGTTTGGCGAGCGGCGATTTTCGGGCACGTGGATTCGCAGAGCGCCGGCGAGATAGCGGCCGGTGAGGGAATCAACGTTTGCGGTAATCTCCGGCGGCGTGCCCGTGGCGACGAGGTAGCCGCCGGCGTTGCCCGCGCCGGGGCCGAGGTCGACAACGTAATCAGCGCGGCGAATGGTCTCTTCGTCGTGCTCAACGACGAGGACAGTATTGCCGAGGTCGCGAAGCTGTTCGAGCGCGGAGATGAGGCGGCCGTTGTCGCGGGCGTGCAGGCCGATGCTGGGCTCGTCGAGAACGTAAAGGACCCCGCGGAGGCGCGAGCCGATTTGCGTGGCGAGGCGGATGCGCTGGGCTTCGCCGCCGGAAAGAGTGGCGGCGGAGCGGTCGAGGCTGAGATAGCCAAGGCCGACGGCGAGGAGGAAGTCGAGCCGCTCGGCGATTTCGGAGAGGACGCGCGCGGCGATCTCGCGCTGGCGCGGCGTAAGTTCCTTGAGCATGGCGTCAACGGCGGGGCGCGCGCCGCTGATGCTGAGCGCGGCGAATTCGGCGACGCTGAACCCCGCGATTTTTACGGCGAGGCTTTCTGGGCGCAGGCGGCGCTCACCGCAGACAGCGCACGGCACGGGAGACAGATACTGCGTCATCCATTCGCGGTAAGTGTCAGAATTGGACGTGTCGAAAATCGATTCGAGCAGCTGCAGTATTCCCTGAAAGTGCAGGCCGCGATGTTTTTTCGTCCCGGGCGTCGCTTTTTCAGCCGCGGATTTTTCAGTTGCACCGGGCGCGCCATTTTTTTTCGGAGGATAGCCGTAGAGGATAAGGTTTTGCGCGCGCGGTGGCAGAGAATCGAATGGAACGCTGAGATCAAATTTGTGCGCGTAAGCGGCAAGCTCGAGGGTGCGCTTGATGAACGCGGAACCCGAGCCGGGGCCGAGGCCGCCTTCAAACAGAGGCCGCGACCAATCCACGATCACCTTTGCGGGGTCCACTTCATATTTTGAACCGAGGCCGTTGCAGGCGGGGCACGCGCCATAGGGCGAATTGAAGCTGAACGAGCGCGGCTCAAGTTGCGGGACGGATATGCCGCAATCGTGGCAGGCGAGTTTTTCGGAGTAGGTGCGCTCGGCGCCGCCCACGACGGAGATGGTGACAAGTCCCTGCGCGAGCTTGAGCGCGGTGATGACGGATTTTTCGAGACGGCTCGCAATGCCGGGCTTGACGTGAAGGCGGTCCACGACGATTTCGATGGTGTGATTCTTGCGGCGGTCCATGCGGATGGGCTCGTCGAGCGGGTGAAGCTCTCCGTCAATGCGGGCCTTCAAGTAACCGTCGCGCGCGAACTTCTCGAGTTCCTTGCGATATTCGCCCTTGCGTCCGCGGACGACGGGCGCGAGGATCATGACGCGGTCGTCGGTCTTGCAAAAATCGCCGACGAGCGTGGACTGAACGATCTGCTCGGTGGACTGGCGGCGAATGGGCTTGCCGCAATTCGGGCAGTGCGGCGTGCCGATGGAGCTGTAAAGGACGCGGAGGTAGTCGTAGATTTCGGTGATGGTGCCGACGGTCGAACGGGGCGAGCGCGAGGTCGTTCTCTGCTCGATGGCGATGGAAGGAGAAAGGCCTTCGATGGAGTCCACTTCGGGGCGTTCCATCTGGTCGAGGAATTGGCGGGCGTATGCCGAAAGCGATTCGACGTAGCGGCGCTGGCCTTCGGCGTAGATGGTGTCGAACGCGAGCGAGGAC
>JBGPHM010000093.1:0-8621 GCA_041484365.1 Terriglobia bacterium
CGCGAGGGCAAACCCTTGAAAAACCAGACGTGCGAGCAGGGCGAAGCGAGCTCAATGTGGCCGAGCCGTTCGCGGCGAACTTTGCTGAGCGTGACTTCCACGCCGCACTTGTCGCAGATGACGCCGCGGTGCTTCATCCGCTTGTACTTGCCGCACAAACATTCCCAGTCCGTCACCGGCCCGAAAATCTTGGCGCAGAAAAGGCCGTCGCGCTCGGGCTTGAAGGTGCGGTAGTTAATCGTTTCCGGCTTGGTTACTTCCCCGTGCGACCACGAACGGATGCGCTCGGGGCTCGCCAAGCTGATGCGAATGGAATCGAAATCGGCAATCAAGCTGGCGCGGTCATAAGGGCTGCTGCGGTACAAGGTGTCATCCTCCTACCGGCGGGTCCGGGCCCACCGGGCATCTCCGGAATCCCGGAGCGCAAGAAACCTTACATTCGCTGCCCGGAGCGTCCCGATGTTTTGGAGCGCCCCCATAATTACAGAAAAACAAAACCGTTGCCGCTAGTCGGCGGCTTCCGGCGCCGCCTGCTTCTGCTGGCGCTTCATCAATTCAACGTCCAGGCAGAGCGCCTGCAACTCGCGCACGAGGACGTTGAACGATTCGGGCACGCCCGGCTCGATTCCCGGCTCGCCCTTCACGATGGCCTCGTATATTTTCGCGCGGCCGTACACGTCGTCCGACTTGCAGGTCAGCAACTCCTGCAGGATGTGCGCCGCGCCGTAAGCCTCGAGCGCCCAGACTTCCATTTCGCCGAACCGCTGGCCGCCGAACTGCGCCTTGCCTCCGAGCGGCTGTTGCGTGATAAGCGAATAAGGACCGATGGAGCGCGCGTGAATCTTGTCGTCAACCAAGTGCGAAAGTTTCAGCATGTAGATGAAGCCGACGGTGACGTTTTGCGCGAAGGTTTCGCCGGTCATGCCGTCAAAGAGATTGATCTTGCCCGAAGCGGGCAGGCCCGCCTCTTCGAGCAGGTGGCGAATTTCCGTTTCGCGCGCACCGTCGAACACGGGCGTCGAGAACGGAACGCCCTCGCGGAGACCGTGGGCAAGCTCGTGCATTTCTTCGTCGTTCATACTGGAGATGTTTTTCCATATGGACGTTTCGCCGAAGACTTCCTTCAGCCATTTGCGTACCGCTTCGGCCTTGACGTCGCGGTCGAGCAGGCGCGCGAGTGCGCGGCCGAGTTCCTTTGACGCCCAGCCAAGATGCGTTTCGAGAACCTGGCCGACGTTCATGCGCGAAGGAACGCCGAGCGGGTTGAGGACGATCTCGACGGGCGTTCCGTCCGGCAGGTATGGCATATCTTCTTCGGGAACGATCCGCGCAATAACACCTTTGTTGCCGTGGCGGCCGGCCATCTTGTCGCCAACCGAGAGCTTGCGCTTCATCGCGATATAGCATTTCACGAGCTTGATGACGCCCGGGGGCAGCTCATCGCCCTTCTTGAGTTTTTCCTTGCGCTCCTCGGTGATCTTGCGGAGCACATCAATCTGCCGCGAGGTCATCTCCTCGATTTCATCAATCTTCTCGATGAGCAGCGGGTCTTTGTCGTTGAGGCGCAGCCGCTTGAGGTTGCGCGTCGAGACCTTCTCGATGATGTCCCGCGTAAGCTCCGTTCCCTTGGTGAGCAGGCGCTTGTTGGTTTTTTCGTCGTGCAGGTCAGCGACAAGCTTCTGGCTGCCAAGCAGGCTCGTAAGGCGCTTGAGCCGCTCGTCGGTCAGGATGCGGATTTCATCCGCGAGGTTCTTTTCGAGCTTGAAGACCTGCTCGGCCTCGATGGCGCGGTGACGCTCGTCTTTTTCGGCGCCCTTGCGACAGAAAATCTTCACGTCCACAACCGTGCCTTCAATGCCCGGCGGGCAATAGAGGGATGCGTCGCGGACATCGCCGGCCTTTTCGCCGAAGATGGCGCGAAGGAGCTTTTCTTCCGGCGTGAGAGTGGTCTCGCCCTTGGGCGTGACCTTGCCGACCATGATGTCGCCGGGACGGACGGTCGCGCCGATGCGGATGACGCCGCTCTCGTCGAGATTGCGCAGGAATGTCTCGCCGATGTTGGGGATGTCCCGCGTGATTTCCTCGGGGCCAAGTTTGGTGTCCCGCGCCTCGATTTCATATTCCTCGATGTGAATCGAGGTGTAGTAGTCGTCCTTCACGAGCTTTTCGCTCACCAGGATAGCGTCTTCAAAGTTGTAGCCGCGCCACGGCAGGAAGGCGACGAGGACGTTGCGGCCAAGCGCCAGTTCGCCGCGGTCCGTGCACGGACCATCGGCCAGAACTTGCGCCTGTTTCACGCGGTCGCCCACGCGCACGAGCGGCTTCTGGTTGATACAGGTGTTCTGGTTGGAGCGCTTGAACTTCGTGAGCTGGTAGATGTCCGCGCCGACTTCGCGTGAAAGCACGCCGGAGTGGTCGGATTCGACGCGCACGATGATGCGCTCCGAGTCCACCTGGTCCACGATGCCTTCGCGGCGGCAGAGTACGACCGCGCCGGAATCGCGCGCGGTGACACGCTCCATGCCGGTGCCCACCAGCGGGGCTTCGCCGCGGATGAGCGGCACGGCCTGGCGCTGCATGTTGGAACCCATCAACGCGCGGTTCGCGTCGTCATTTTCAAGGAACGGAATCAAGCTGGCGGCCACGCTGACGAGCTGCTTCGGCGAAACGTCAATGTAGTCGACTTCATCGCGATGCTTCAGGACGAAGTTGCCCGCCTGGCGGCAGTTCACCAGCTCCGGGATGATGCGGCCGCGGTCTTCGAGCGGCACGTTCGCCTGCGCGACGACGTAGCGGTCTTCCTCCCACGCGGAAAGGTAGAAGCAGTGCGGGTCATAAGTGACGCGCCGCCGTTTCAACTCTTCGTTGACGCTATCGACTTTGTCGCGTTCGACGATGTCCCCAGCCTTGAACTCACTGTCGCCCGCATTCAGGATTTGCGCATAGTTGAGCACGCGACCGCCCTTCACCTTGCTGTAGGGCGATTCGATGAAGCCAAACTCATTGATGCGCGCGTAGCAGGAAAGCGAGCTGATCAAGCCGATGTTCGGGCCTTCCGGCGTTTCAATCGGGCAGATGCGGCCGTAGTGCGTCGGATGGACGTCGCGCACCTCAAATCCCGCGCGCTCGCGCGAGAGTCCGCCCGGGCCAAGCGCCGAAAGACGCCGCTTGTGGGTAATTTCCGAAAGCGGGTTGGTCTGGTCCATGAACTGGCTGAGCTGTGAACTTCCGAAAAACTCGCGGATAGCCGCCATCACGGGCTTCGCGTTCACCAGGTCATGCGGCATCGCCGTGGACATTTCCTGGTAAACGGACATCTTTTCCTTGATGGCGCGCTCCATGCGAACCAGGCCGATGCGAAACTGGTTCTCGAGCAATTCTCCCACCGCGCGGACGCGGCGGTTGCCCAAGTGATCGATGTCATCCACCGAGCCGATGTTCTTGCGCAACTTCAGCAGGTAACGGATGGAGGCATAGAAGTCCGTCGGGGCAAGCGTTCGCGTCTCGAGCGGCGTTTCCAGCCCAAGCTTGATGTTGAACTTCAAGCGGCCGACCTTGCTGAAGTCGTATTTCCGAGGGTCGAGGAACATCCCGTTGAAAAGCGCCGTCGCGGTTTCGAGCGTTGGCGGATCGCCGGGACGCAGCTTGCGGTAAATTTCAATCAGCGCCTCGCGCGGCGAGCGGATGGCGTCTTTGTCGAGCGTGCGGCTCAGCACAACGCCGATGTCGTCGCGCTCCGGGAAGAAAACGTCCACTTCAGTGATGCCTACTTCCGCCGCGGCGGCCCACAGTTCTGTCGTCATCGGCTTATTCGATTCGACGAGCACTTCGCCCGTCTGGCGGTTCACGACGTCGGCGACTGTGTATGCGCCTTCGAGGTCGCCAATCGAAACTCCCACTTGCGCCACGCGCGCCTTGAGCAGTTCCTTGTAAAGCGGCTCGGTGATGCGCTTGTGCGCGGCGACGATGACTTCCTCGCTCTTCGGGTGCTTGATTTCGCGCGAAAGTTTCCGGTCCATCAAACCTTCAGAGACGTTCCAGTAGGTGTCGCGATCGCGCAGCGCAATGCGTTCGACCTGATAGAACGTCCGCAGAATCTCTTCGTTGGTCTTCAGCCCCAGCGCGCGCAGGAAAATCGAACCGAGGAATTTGCGCTTGCGGTCGATTCGAACATAGAGCAGGTTCTTTGTGTCGTATTCAAATTCCACCCACGATCCGCGGTATGGAATAATTTTGCCGAGGAAATAGGTTCGGTTGTTCGAGCTTTCATAGAAAACGCCGGGCGAGCGGTGCAATTGGCTGACGATCACGCGCTCGGTGCCGTTGATGACAAACGTGCCGTTTTCCGTCATCAGCGGGATATCGCCGAAGAAAACTTCCTGCTCCTTGATGTCGCGGATGCTTTTCGCGCCCGTGTCCGGGTCCTTGTCGTAAATCGTCAGACGGATGGTGACCTTGAGCGGGGCGGAGTAGGTCATCCCGCGCTCCTGGCATTCGTTTACGTCGTACTTGAGCTGCATCCCGACCGGGTCGCCGCACTTATTGCAGAATGTCGGCGTGTTTTTGTTGAACGTGCCGCACTTCGAGCAGATGACGTCGCCCATCTGATAGGGGTTTGTGACGACGGAAGCGCCGCAATTCCGGCAGGTGGCTCGCAGGTGGTGCAACCCTTTCAGGTTGCCGCACTTGCACTCCCAGTTGCCGATCGCATAATCCACAAAGTCCAGTTGCGAGAGTCCGCGGAAATCCCCGATGGGGAAAACCGAACTGAACACGGACTGCAAGCCCGCGTCTTCGCGCTCGCTCGGCAGCAAATCCATCTGCAGAAATCGCTGATAGGATTTGCGCTGTACCTCGATCAAATTCGGGATTTGGATCGAGCTTTGGATCTTCGAGAAATCCAAGCGCTGCCGTTCACGGCTGTGATGATTGCCATTCTGCATTCTCTTTTACCTCATGCCCATGCGGGTGTGCGGGACGCGCCTGCGGCAAGGGGAGCGGGGAAGCTCTCCGTGCCCGGAGACACCATGAACCGGCGTCCCGGCAGGACTCGTCTGAAGGTTCCTGTGTTGCGGCCTGAATCGTGCGTAATGCAAATCCTTCCGCCGCGGAGCCGCCAATAAGCGGAGCCGCCGAAGAGGGCCGATACGGTTACTTGATTTCGGCTTTGGCGCCGGCATCTTCGAACTTTTTCTTGATCGAAGCAGCCTCATCCTTATTGACGCCTTCCTTGACCGGCTTGGGCGCGCCGTCCACCAGATCCTTTGCTTCCTTCAAGCCGAGGCTGGTCACTTCCCGGACGACTTTGATGACGTTGATCTTGTTCGCGCCGACATCGGTGAGAACGACGGAGAATTCCGTCTTCTCTTCCGCCGCGGGCGGAACCGGCCCCGTCCCTCCGCCGCCACCGGCAACCACTGCCGCAGCCGCGGAAACGCCGAAGGTCTCTTCCATTTTCTTGACCAGATCGGCGGCTTCGAGCAACGTCAGACCCTTAATCTCCTCGAGTATTGCTTCCACCTTGTTAGTCATTGACTCTTTCCTCTCCTTCAGAAGAATTCAAACCCGGGTTATTGGGAAACGGGCGCGGGTTCGGACCCGCCACCCCCAAATTTTTCCGCTTTGGCCGCTTCATTAATCACCACGGCCATGTTACGCGTGACTGCCGAGAGCACTGTAGCCATCCGCTGCGCCGGCGCGTTAATCAGGAACATGATCTTGCCGTACAGCTCTTCCTTCGACGGAAGCTGCGCGAGTTGCTGGATGTCCGCGATCGAAAGGACGCGGCCTTCGACCACCCCCGCTTGAAACTTGAATGCAGGCACGTCTTTTGCAAATTTTGTAAGCGCCTTCGCAAGCGCGACGGGGTCTGCCGCGGTGTACGCAATTGAATTATTCCCCGCGAGATTCTTCAACAGGGGTTCCGCGGACGTACCCGCGCCCGCGCGTTCCGCCAGCGTATTCTTCACGACGCGGTATGTGCCGCCGACAGACTGGACCGTGCGGCGCAGTTTCGTGTCGTCTTCGACAGTGATTCCTTTAAACGTCGTAAGAATGACGGTCGAGACGCGAGCCAGTTCGGTCTTCAGCTGTTCGAGGTCTTTCTCTTTTTCGCTGCGCTTTTTCATTTCCAATCTCCGCCAGGCTTACGCCGCCACCGCCGTGGCTGACTCAACTTCCGCTTCGTTAATCAGGATTCCGGGGCCCATCGTCGAAGTCAGCGTCACCTTCTTGACGTATTTGCCCTTCGCCGCCGCTGGTTTTGCCTTCACCACCGCGCCGAGCAACGCCTGCGCGTTTTCCGCGAGCTTATCCGCCTCAAAACTGATCTTGCCGATGGCCGAATGGATGATGCCCGCCTTGTCCACGCGGAATTCGACCTTGCCCGCTTTCACTTCTTTGACGGCCCGGGCGATCTCGAAGGTCACCGTGCCGGTTTTCGGATTGGGCATCAAACCGCGCGGCCCGAGGACTTTTCCGAGCTTCCCCGCTGACTTCATCATGTCCGGCGTGGCGATGACGGCGTCAAAATCTGTCCAGCCTTGTTGAATCTTCTCCACCATATCTTCGCCGCCGACGAAATCCGCGCCGGCTTCCTGAGCTTCCTTGACTTTTTCTCCGCCGGCGATCACAAGCACGCGCTTCGATTTGCCCAGCCCGTTTGGCAGCACCACCGTGCCGCGCACCATCTGGTCGGAATGTTTCGGGTCCACGCCGAGGTTCACAACCAGCTCGACCGTCTCGTCAAATTTCACGAAATGCGCCTTCTTCAACACCGCGGCAGCTTCTGCGAGCGTGTAGGGCCGCGCTTCGACTTGCGTGCGGGCGTTTGCGGTTTTCTTTCCTGGCTTACGGCTCATCTCGCTTAGCCCTCCACCACTTCAATGCCCATGTTGCGAGCAGTTCCTGTCACCGTGCGCACCGCCGATTCGAGGTTCGTGGTGTTCAAGTCCGGCAACTTCGTGCGCGCGATATCCTCCACCTGCTTTTTCGTGACTTTGCCGACTTTGGTACGGTTCGGTTCCGCGGAACCCTTCACAATATTCGCCGCCCGCTTGAGGAGTTCCGAAGCCGGCGGGGTCTTCGTCACAAACGTGAATGTGCGGTCGCTATAGACCGTGATCACCACGGGGATGATCATCCCTTCTGGCTCTTTCGTTGTGCGGGCGTTGAACTGCTTGCAAAAATCCATGATGTTGACGCCCTGCGGCCCGAGCGCAGTGCCCAATTGCTGCGAGGGTGCGGCCTTCGCGGCCGGCACCTGCAGCTTCAGCATCGCATTAACTTTTTTTGCCATTTCCCATTTCCTCGAAACCCGAACGCCTCAGGCGATCTTTTCCACCTGCATAAAATCCAATTCAACCGGTGTGGAGCGCCCGAAAATCGTTACGGAAATCTTCAGCGTGCTGCGGTCCGAATTGACCTCTTCCACCACGCCCGTGAAATTCGCAAACGGTCCGTCCACAATTCGCACCTGCTCGTTGCGCTCAAACTTCAGCTTCGGTTTCGGCCGCTCGGCCGGACTTGCCGCGCGGTGAATAATGTCTTGCACTTCCTGTTCGCTGAGCGGAGTCGGCGTCTGCCCTGAACCGACAAAGCCCGTCACCCGCGGTGTGTTCCGCACGACGTGCCAGGTGTAGTCGTCCATCTCCATTTCGACCAGCACGTAGCCCGGATAAAACATCCGCGTCGCGGTGACTTTCTTCCCTCCGCGCACTTCCACCACGTCTTCGGTCGGGATCAGCACCTGGCCGATCTTTTCCTGCAAACCAAACGCGGCGACTCGGCCCTCGAGACTTTCTTTCACCTTCCGCTCGAAGCCGGAATATGTATGGATGATGTACCACTGCTTCGCCATGCGTTCTGTCTCGCTCCCCGTTTGCACGACTAGTGGTGAAACGCCTTTAGGACTTGCTGTACGGCGCGCTGCGCGCCCCGGTCCACTCCCCAGAGAAACACCGCAAAAATAATCGTGGTCATGATGACGACCAACGTGGTGCTGCGCACGTCGGTGGTTGTGGGCCAGACCACCAGTTTCATTTCCGCGCGAACATCGCGCAGGAATTGTCCCGAGCGCCGGAAGCGCTCCCGGATATTCTCCATCCATTGCGCGCGGGGGCCACCCTGCTCACGAGAACGATCCGGAGGTGTTGGTGTCGTGTTCACTTTTGTTGCCTGTGTCGTGGACATCCCCGCCTCGCGCCTTGCTCCATCCCGCCGTCTCCGCCAACCCTTCGAGGTGGCAGGGGAGGAGGGATTCGAACCCCCACATCCGGTTTTGGAGACCGGCGGTCTACCGTTGAACCTACTCCCCTAGATTATTTGACCTCTTTGTGCGGCGTGTGCTTCCGGCACGACTTGCAAAACTTGCTCGTTTCCATCCGCTCCGTGTGTTTCTTGCGGTTTTTCATGGTCGTGTAATTCCGGTTCTTGCACTCGTTGCACTGCAATGTGATGATTTCGCGCATCGTCCAGTCCTGTTACTCGATAATCTCAACGACGGCGCCGGCGCCGACCGTGTGGCCGCCTTCGCGAATCGCGAACCGCAGCCCTTTCTCCAACGCCACCGGGGTGATCAAACTGATCTCCACACTCACGTTGTCTCCCGGCATCACCATCTC
>JBGPHM010000094.1:0-8186 GCA_041484365.1 Terriglobia bacterium
CGACCGCATGATCGGCATCGTTTCCGGGATGCGCGTTTTTCCCGAGCGCATGTTGCAAAATCTCAACTCCACAGGCGGCCTCGTTTTCTCCGGCCAGCTCCTTCTCGATATCGTCGAAGCCGGTGCTGTGCGCGACGAAGCCTACAAGTGGGTGCAGGAACACGCCATGGCCGCCTGGGAAGGCGGCGCAACTTTCCGCGATCGCGTCGCCGCGGATCCGCACATCACTAAATATCTCGACGCGAAGGCTATCGCCCGCGCCTTCGACCTCCACCGCCAGCTCCACGCCGTGGACGCCATCTTCGCCCGCGTCTTCACCCCGTAATTTTGTGGGGTTTCGTTTGTCAGTAGCACAGGCAATCCTGCCTGTGCGGTTTTTCCTTTTTTTGGATCGACTGGACCCACACCAACATTGTGATCCTGACTGAAGTCCCAATATTTTTCAGCCTACCCATAAAGCCTGTCATCCTGAGCGGAGGGCCGATGTTTTTCATCGGCCCGCAGCGAAGGATCCCGATCAATTGTCACAAAACTCACCATGACTTCGGTCCTGATGATTCTCTTAGCCCCGAAGCGCGTCGTATGCGTCTGCGCTTTTTGCATCCCGATGTTCTTGATCGAACCGATGCGGGAGTCCTCGCCGCAGGAACGTCGGTCGTCTCGCTCGAATCTCTGGTCTCACCAAATATATGTTGTTTACCCATACAGGAACGGTGCTATTCTGCAATCTCTTCTTATGCGTCGCCCAGTCCTTATTGTGTTCGCTTTCGCCGCTGCTCTCGTTGCGCCCCTTTTGTTGGGGCAGAGCAACCAAACCATCTCCGAGGATGAAATCCGCTGGGGCGCCCGCCGCTATGTACCGCAGCCTCCCAACGCAATCCGCGTGCAAACAAATATCGTGCAGGTTCCGGTGGTTGTGCGGGATTCCAATGGGAAAGTTGTGGCGGGATTGAAGAAATCCGATTTCGAGCTTTTCGACAACGGCCACCAAGTTAAGATCGCTTCATTCAATGTTGAAAATGCCTCGTCGGGTCCAGTTCCGCCCCCCGTTGTCTCGCCACCTCAGGTTTTGAACGCCAGCGTACCGGCCCCTGCGCCCCCACCGCCTGCTGCTCCGCCAACCCCACGCTATGTTGCATTCTTCTTTGACGACACATCCATGCGCGTGTTTGACGTGGTGATGGCGCGCAAGGCAGCGGAGAGTTTTGTGCAGACAAGCCTCAAGCCAGGCGACAAGATCGGAATTTTTACGACCAGCACGTTCGTCTCGTTGGATTTCACCGATAATGTGCCGAAACTTCTCGAAACCCTTGGGAAACTTCTGTCGCAACGAAGGAATGCGCAAAGCGGAGGCGCCACTTGCCCTTCCATGACGCCGTATCAGGCCTACCAAATCGTGAATTTTTATGACGTACATTCCGATGCGATGGACCTCGCGATGCACGAAGGCTGCGGCGATGTCCACGACATAATTAGTGCGGCAACCAATATGCTGGGGCAGGCCGATCGATTCGCACAAGATACGCTTGGAATCATCAGCGATGTGATTCGGTACCTCGGCAGGATGCCAGGCCACCGGATGCTCGTGCTGGCATCGTCTGGATTTATGACTCAGACTCTCGCTGCAAAACAGGACAAGTTGATAGACGAGGCGCTGAACGCCAACGTGATCATCAACTCATTGGATGCAAAGGGACTCGTCGCTGAAATTTCAGGAACTGACGAAGACGGGCGACCCATCAGACTGAGGGATAAGTGGCTCGCCTTATATGACCAATTTGTGACTGATAACCGTGAACGCCAGAATGATCCGCTTGCAATTCTTGCGGAAGGCACGGGCGGCCACTTCTATCACAACCGCAACGATCTGGATGTCGGGCTGCGAGAATTGGCCGCCGCACCGGATTTCACCTACACCCTCACGTTTTCCCCTGTGGATCTGAAGGTCAACGGGGCGATGCACACGCTGAAAGTGAAGCTTGCCGATCCACACGGCTTGAGCATTCAGGCGCGGCGCGGTTATATGGCGCCGGGTCCGAACCTGACGGTATTGGAAAAGAGGCAGCGCAGTTTGGATAGCGCCGTCCTTGCGGCAGACAGCCTCGAGGCCCTGTCAGCACAAGTAAGCACCGAAGTTGGGACATCCGGGACAGGTGAACCGATATTAAGAGTTGCGATCCATGTGGATGCGAACAAGCTCCCATTTGAAACGCAGGGTGATCGCAAAGTGGAGCGGCTGGTCTTTGTTACGGCGCTCTTTGATGGGAAAAACCATTTCCTAACTGGCGTTCAAGGAATAATGGATCTGCGGCTGAAGAAGGAAACGCTGGCGACGATTTTAAGCCACGGACTGGATGCGAAACTCTCGTTGCAGGCCCCTCCCGGCAATTACAGGTTGCGGCAGGTTGTTGAGGAAGTCGGCGACGGCCGCATCACCGCCGTCAGCCGTAATGTCCAGATTCAATAGCTGTTGTTTCAATTCGGTAGCGTGTGCCTCTTCTCTTTACTTTCCCCCTTGACACTCAATTGCGTTGGGTTGTACGGTAACGACCCCTTTGGAGTCCAGGGTCTTTTCTGTCAGATGGTTGTTGCCCCCCTCTGACCCTGCTCAGCCCCCCGGGAGGTAACTTTGTCGTTTTCCGATTCGCCGCCTACTATACTTCTCGCTGATGACAACGCCGATGTTCGCGAAATGCTTGAATATATGCTGCGCGCGCAGGGATATCGCGTCGTGTGCGCCGAGGATGGCGCGCAGGCGCTCGGTTTGGTGGAAGAACTTCGCGTGGATCTTGTCTTGATGGACGTGCTGATGCCGGGCCGAAGTGGTTTCTCTGTTTGTCGTGAGATCAAATCGCGCGCCGAAACTCGTCTCATCCCCGTCGTCCTTATCACCGGGCTTGCGAATCCGGAAGACCGCGTCGAAGGCATCGAATGTGGAGCGGACGATTTCATCCACAAGCCGCTGCACCGCGAAGAATTGCTCGCGCGCGTGCGCTCGCTCGTCCGCTTGAAGCGTTTCACGGACGAACTCGAAAGCGCGGAGACCGTGCTCTTCACGCTCGCGCGCAGCATCGAAGCAAAAGACCCGTACACCGAAGGCCACTGCGACCGGCTTTCGCGTTACTCCGTCGCGCTCGCCGAACGGCTCGGGCTATCCGAAGATAGGTGCATCGCGCTCCGCCGCGCAGGCATCGTCCACGACATCGGCAAGGTCTCCGTCCCCGAGCACATCCTACTCAAGCCCGGCCCTCTCAACGAAGCCGAGCGCCGCATTATCGAAACGCATCCCGTGATCGGTGAAAGAATTTGCGCGCCGCTGAAATCCTTCCGCGCGGTGCTACCCATCATCCGGCACCACCACGAGCGGCTGAACGGCACGGGTTACCCGGATCACTTGCAGGGCAATGAGATCCCAATGACGGCGCGCATCCTGCAGACCGTGGATATATATGACGCGCTGACAACCGACCGGCCTTATCGTTCCGCGCTCTCGAGTGAACATGCGTTCTCAATTATTCGAGAGGAATGCAGAAAGGGCTGGTGGGATTCCAGTCTGGTCACCGAACTGGAAAATCTGCTCGTCCTTACGCCCGGACTAAAAACCGCCTGCGTCGCCTGAGGCCGGCGGGAATTTTCCCGGCGCGAAATTGATCGCTCTACTTCTTCCTGCCAAGATTCCATTTCACTTCCGCGTGAGAGGGTCTGGCTGCGCTCGTTGAGTGTTCATTCGCGCGCTGAATCCTAGTTTGCCCGTTGAACATAGCGCGCTTCGGTTGTGTCCACTTTGATTTTGTCGCCGTTGTTGATGAACGGCGGAACGTTGATCATCAAACCTGTTTCGAGTTTTGCAGGCTTCATCACCGCGCTCGCCGTCGCCTTCTGCAAAGTGGGTTCGGTCTCCACCACCTTGAGGTCCACCGTATCCGGCAACGCCACACCGATGGGCTTGTTCTCGTAAAACTCGATGTGGATCATCATGTCGCCAATCAGGTAGTAGACGGCGTCACCGAGGATTTCGGGCGAGAGAGTGATCTGCTCGTAATTCTCGGTGTTCATGAAGTGGTAGCCCTGCGCGTCATTGTATTGATACTGGTGTTCGATCTCGTCCACGATGGCGCGCTCGATGAACTCTTCCGCGCGGAACCGGTAGTCAATGATGGAGCCGCTCTTGAGGCTGCGCATCCGGGTGGCCATGGCCGCGCGCTTGTTGCCGGGCGTGCGATGGTCCACGCTGAATACCACGAAGAGCTGCCCTTCGTGCTTGATAATCATTCCTGGGCGCAGTTGAGTCGCCTTTACCATTCAGGCTCCTGTTTCTTTCGGGGTCAAACGGCAGGCGCGTTACAGCCGGCTGTTCGGGTGGCGCGGCGGAACCGGCGGAAACGTCCGCACGCCATGAAACTTCATTATAGCTGCCCAACGAAAACCGGGCAAACCGCCCTTCACAGAACCTGGTGCAGCACCTCTTCGCCAATTTCTTCAGTAATCGCAGCTGGATCGTAGCCGATGGTCTCCAGCACGCAGACGGATCCCTCGCAATCCTGCGCCCGTTCTTGAAATGCTGGCGCCGCCGCGCTGGCGGAATGCGAACCTGCCATCGCTTTTTCGATTTCGTCAGCGGAGCGGGGCAGGCGCTCGGTGAGAAGCTTGTAGCCGGTCGCGGTGATGAGCACGTCGTCTTCAATGCGCACGCCGAGTTTTTCTTCGGGGATGTAAATTCCCGGCTCAATCGTCACGACCATGCCGGGTTCGAGCACGCGCCCCGGGTCGCCCGCGTCATGGACATCGAGTCCGATGTGGTGGCCGAGCCCGTGAATGAAAAACTGATCGAGCGACTCCCCGTGTGGCCCTTTGCCGTGGGCCTTCATGTAATTGCGCGCGATTTGCGCGAGACTGTCCGGCCCGGTGCCCGTCAACCGCATGCCGGGTTTAAGGGCGTCAAGAGCGGCCTGTTGCGCGCCGTAAACGACGTCGTAGATTTCGCGCTGCCGCGCGGTGAATCTGCCGTTGGCTGGGACGGTGCGCGTAATGTCCGCGGTGTAGCCGGAGAATTGTCCGCCGGCATCCATCACCACGATGTCGCCGTTTTCGATGCGCGCGCCGATCTTGTCATAGTGCAGCACGGTGGAATTGAACCCCGCGCCGACGATGGGCGCATAGGCTTCCATTTCGCAGCCGGCCGCGTAGTGGATCTCCTGCATCCGCGCGGCCACCTGATACTCGTAAAGGCCGGGCCGCATCATTTTGAATGCGGCGAGCTGCGCGTCCACGGAGGCATCAATCGCGTGCGTGAGCATGTCGAGTTCGCCCGCGGATTTTATCTGGCGCATGGCACCAATCTTTTCACTCACTTGAACAAGCTTCACGTCCGGTACGGTCTTCGCGAGCCAGGCCTGCCAATTCTGGAAGTGCGGGTAGCCTGCAGCGCCGGCGGGGGCAAGGATTGTATAAAGCGTGGGAAAATTCTTCGCGAGCGCTGCGAGGTCGGCGGCAAGTTTATCGAACGGGCGGACATCACTCTTTGCGCCGTCGAATCCGGTCTTTTCGCGGATGCCGGGATCATCGGGGCCCATCCGCGGGCCGTTCCAGCGCTCGAGTCCGAGGTTTCGCGAATGTAGATAAAGGGTTTCACTCGGCCCCGTCCATCCTTTTGCGGCGGCGGAATCCGGCACGAGCAGAAGTGCGGGACCTTCTTCGTTGTCACCTGTGAGATAAAAGAAATTGTTCTCCTGATTGAACACGTAAGCATCGGCGGCATTTTCGCGCCCGGTGTAGCCGAAGAGGACGACGGGCGCGTCCACCTGCGCGCGGAGCCGCGCCCGCCGCGCGGCGTATTCGCTATTGGGTTCGCGCTGGCGGACTTGCGCGCTCACTGATCCTGCAGACAATGTCAGCGCGGCGGAGATGAGCAGGGTTGCGATGATCGCCACCGGAATGATCGCCGCAGCCTCAAGACAGCGCGTCATCTTGTTCGCCATTGAATTCTGCCGAGTCATCTTGATCAGCCTCACGCTTCACCTCGCCGAAGGGATCCAAGCAATTCCCGCTCAGGCCGTTGATTGTATCCGATACAAGGTCGGGGCGACGCCTCACATACCCCCCTCCCGATACAAACCATCGGGATGCAGACTACGCACACCCCCTACCCCCATCTTTTTGTAAGTGTTGGAGATAAAGGACTTACAGACACATTTTCTGTAAGTGTTGCAAATAAAGGACTTAGAGTGTGTACTCACTGGTTAACAACCTCTAGCGCTTTCAATGACTTACGGAAGCCGTCTTTTGATGGTCTGTAAGTGCTGATTCTAGAGGACTTAAAGTACCAATGTTTTCTATCACTTACGAGAGGGCGTCGATACAGGCGGTTTTCACTCCCGGCAGGGGCGACACATCCCATTTTGGAACTCCATTCGAAGGGGTTGTCGCAGTCTGCAATAGAGGTTACCACAGAGTTATAGTGAAAGTCAATGGAAATCTGCAAGGGGAAGCTACTCTTTGCGGAATGCGGGGACAACTACGGAATCACTTTCAAACTGAGATGGCTGGCGTGTTAGTGGATTTCGACGGGGGTGTTGAAGGCGGCGATGCGTCCAGTGACGGCTTCCTGCACAACCTGGCGCATACGATAAGTGCCGGGAGGGGCCTGGAGAGTGACGATGGCGCTGGCCCCGCTGGAACTGAGGAGGGTCAGAGTGCCGTCGGTGATGTTCATTTCCATCATGCCTTCTACTCCACTGAGGAATTTGTTCTGGCCGTCGAATAGCGCGGTGATGAAGATGAGCCGCTCGACGTGGCGTCCATTTACTTTCTTGAAGGGCAGTCCGTGGATATCCACGTGGACTTCGACTCGCAGCGCGGGCTCGCCGGTGGCGAGCGTGATTGATTTCGTTTCGACGCCCGCCTGAATGCCCTGCAGTTCTTCGCTATTCATGACCTGCTTGTTTAGCCTTGCAAGCCTTTCGCGTGGCGCGAGGGCGGCTTTGTTCGGCGCGTAATAGCCGGGGCGGGCGTCAATCCTGTAGCCCTTGTTGTTTACAAGCTTTACTTTCAAGGGGTGGTAAGCGCCGTCTGATTTCAGCTCTGCCGGGAGGAAGCCAATGGTGTAAGAAACTTCCGGAAGCGCGGCCATCTGGCGAACTCCGCCTTCGAGGTCGTTGCTGTTGTGGAAGAACGTGCCGCCGGTGCCTTCGGCAATCGCAGCCATGGAATCGTTGGAGACGGAGCGTTCATCGCTCGCGAGTTCCTCTGAGTAGGCTTGCATGCCGCCGCCAATGGCCATTGTGGAACCATCAATGATGACAACTGGATCACCCAAGTCGCCGCTCAACCAGTCCGCAGAGAGGCCCTTTGCATCGAGGGTATTGATGCGAATGCCCGCGTGCAGGGCATCGTCAATAACCTTGTCCTGCTGCTTCTGAACTGATTTGGACATTGAGAAGTAGCCGGAAGAAGTCATGACGAGCATCCGCCGCCCCGGCATCTTGCCGACATAGCGGATGATGTCGCCGAGCGCGCCAAGAGTATTCATGGCGAATTGATCGGCCAATCCGAGTGTGTACTGGGCCTGAACTTCAACGAGACGTGCTGCCTCGGCCTCACTGCACGGTTCCGCGCCTGGGCATGCACATTTGACGGCTTCTGCAACGGCAAGATCGAAGGGTTGGGAGTGGACGTTCCACATCTGCAAGATTTGATAGGCCTGATAAGGTTCAATGTGCGGGCAGGACCCGGCTCCGTAGGCAGCCCTGCGGTAATGAGAAAAGACATGATCCATCGCTGCGACAAGCTTTTGTTTGTCATTGGTGAAGCTTTGCGTTGTGGTCGCGGATGATGTGAAGACAGCGGCCTTGTCAGTTGGCTCAAGGTTCCGCGTGACGAAAGCCTTCGCGGCATTTCGCGCGAAAACAAGCTCATTGCTCTGCATATTGTTGTCGTCAAAATAGAAGCCAATGTAGCGCGGCTGCGGAGCGGGCGGAGGCGCCGGCGGTGGCGCGCCAGGAGTGATGATGGCAGGGGCGGGAATGGGCGCGGGGGATTCCTCCTCGACGCTGAAATGCGAAATCTTTTGCGGCTTGCTGGAATCGAAAACGAGAAAATCTTCTTTCTTGAGGTCTTTTACGGGCTTGCCATGCTCGTCGCGGACGACCACGCCGACTTCGACTTCGTTCGTTTGCACGGTGATGGCG
>JBGPHM010000095.1:0-8144 GCA_041484365.1 Terriglobia bacterium
ATCCATCCCCTCCAACGAATAACTGTCCTGAAATAATTGAGCCTTGCGCCGCGCGCGCTGCTTCAGGCTTCGCACGAAATACCATTGCGTGATGCGGTTGCGCGGGAGCGCGCAACGGTCCACGCAACGAGCCAAGTCCACAGTAGGGCAGACGGCGCATACTCCGCGAAGTTGTGGCGGCGCCTGCGATCCTAATTCGCCCGCCATCTTGAGAACGATGTTGCCGCCCAACGAATAGCCTGCGAAAAAGATCGCGGGAATCTCATCGCGTTCAATCAATTCGCACAAGACGGCCTGTGCGTCACCGCTCTGGCCGGAATTGTAAAGAGTTGGAGTGAGCGATTCCGTGCCGCCACAGTTGCGCAGATTGAGGCGGATTGCGCTGAAACCCGCGGCAACAGCGCGCTCGGCGAGGCCGCGCAATTGACCGGACTCGCTCGAGCCTTCGAGGCCGTGGATGAGAACGAGCGCGGGCGCGCGGCGCGGGGCGGGCTGCCAGTGACACCGGGCGAGAATTTTCGAACCGGGCTCGACTTCGAAGAGACGATCCTCGGGCGAGGAGAGATGAGGAAAACGGCGCGGCCAGACAAAAGAGGCGTAAGTCATTAAGTCGCGCTGGCGCAGCAGAGGGTGCGGGCGAAAAGGTTTCATAGAGAGAAGGCCCGGCCGAGCGATACTACGAGAACTTCGTTCAATTCCAAATGAACCATTCTGCGCGCGTGCGCCTAGCGGCCGGGTGGCGCGATCGGCGCAGGTGCCGGCGCGTGATGCGGAATCGGCTGTGGCAATTCGGAAACATTCCACGCCCACGCCGCCAGAAGCGCCGCGCCCTGATTGATTTCGGCGGGGATCACCTTGTCGAATGTGTCGGTTTGGCTGTGATGGGCTTCGCGATAGTGAGCTGGCGATTGAATGCAGAAATACGCGGCGATGCCTGCGCGCTGGAACGCGACGTGGTCGGAGGAACCGAAGTATCGCGTGCTGAGCGGCTGGAGATCCAGGACTTCCTGGAGCGGGCGGTAGACCTGCGACATCAATGGCGCCGTCTCATAATAATTTTCGAGGGCAATGCTGAGGACCTTGCCCGTGCCGGTGTCATGAACCAGAACGGCGTCGATCTTGGGGATTTCCGCGGCGTGATTCCTCAAGAATGTCTGCACACCAATGCCGCCTTCTTCTTCGCCGGTGAAAAGAATGAAAGTGATCGTGCGCTTGGGCTTCCAGCCGAGAGCCTGCAATGTACGCGCAGCCTCGAGAACGGCCATCGCGCCGGTGCCGTTGTCGAGCGCGCCCTGGCCGAGATCCCACGAATCGAGGTGGCCGCCGATGATGACGCGCTCGTCGGGAAATTCGCTGCCCCTGATTTCGGCGACGGTGATGGATGCGTCCGACGGCGCGTCGCTGAACTTGCCGTTTAGAGAAACCTGCATGGTGAGAGGAGCTGATTGCGCGAGGCGATAGATGAGGCTGTAGTCTTCGTGCGTCAGAAATGCAGTGGGAAGGGCCGAGGGATTATACCCGCCGCCAGCGCCGCCCATGTTGAAGAGATTGTCGGTCTTGCCGCTATCGCGGAGGATTACAGCCACGCCCGTTCCATCAAACGAATTCGCGCCGCCACGGCCGCCGCGGCCACCCGCGCCGGCGTTGCCTCCACGCGCTGCCGGAACGCCGCGCTGAGGCGGAATGACGGAGTCATAGGCGTTCTCGGGCGGCTCTGAATCAGCAGGCAGTGTGGCGGGGCGGCCAAGCAAAACGATGGCACCCTTTAGCTTGTCTTTCACCGCGGCAATCGCTTCAGCCGATTGCGATTCGAGGACGACGACCGGGCCGGAGACGACGCCGTCGGTGGCCTTGCTCCAGCCAGCCGAGCGGATTTCGATGCGGCGCTGAATGGGAGCGGTGATTTCGGCGGTGTCCACGCCGCGCGTCCATGCGTGAGCGACTTGCGCCGTCTCGAGGTGCGCGTCAATGCCGTAATCCTTGAAACGCTGAAGGGTCCAATTGCTCGCGGCCTGCATTTGAGGCGAGCCAGTGAGGCGCGCGCCGATGTGCGTGGTGAGATGCTCGAGGTTCTTGACTAATTCGGAATGCGCCTGCACTTCGGCGAGGATCTTCTGGTCGGTGGATTCCATCGAGGTGCGGTAAGCGCGGTCGGCATCAGACTCCTGCTGCCCTTGCGCGGCGACGCGGGCGCCGGTGCGACCCAGCATGAGGAACAAACCAGGAATGAGGATTGCCAGAAGCAATATGCGGCGCGGTGCGGCGGCAGTCCTCCCGGAATGTTTTGCGGAATTATTGCGATGGAATTCGTTCATGAGCGGTCTCTCCCCTTCGATGGCGAGTATTCAAGTGAGCCATAACGCGCCGCCGATTATACCCGGATGCGCCGTGTTGTCTTTAAGAAATGCCGCACGGGAAGCGTGTGATATTGTTCGCACTGGACGCGCCGGATTCGTATAATCCCGCAGGCAAACTGCCATGGCAGAAAAACCAAAAGCCCCCAGTTTTCGCGGCGACCAGAGACAACAGGAAATTTATCAGGGCGGATTGATGGGGAAGCGCATCTCCGTGCCTGTGCCTATTGCGCTGCTCGAGCAGAAAGCCAAGGAAATACTTTCTCCTCAGGCGTGGGACTACGTGGCGGGCGGCGCGGGCGGCGAGGAAACAATCCGCGCGAACCGAGATGCGTTTGAGCGATGGAAGCTCGTGCCGCGGATGTTGTGCGACGTAAGCGAGCGCGATTTGAGCACGGAGATCCTCGGGACAAAACTTCCGGCGCCGGTCCTGCTCGGGCCGGTGGGCGTGCAAGGAATCATTCACAAAGGGGCGGAGACGGAAACCGCGCGCGCGGCGGCGGCGCTCGGAATTCCAATGGTGTTGAGCACAGTTTGCTCGCGGCCAATGGAGGAAGTGGCGCGCGCGAATGGCGGAGGCGTGCGATGGTTCCAGCTCTACTGGAGCAAGGATCCGGAGCTGACGGCGAGTTTTCTGCGGCGGGGCGAGGCAGCGGGATTCTCTGCGCTGGTGGTGACGCTGGACATTCCGATCCTGGGGTGGCGTGAGCGTGATCTGCAATACCCGTATCTTCCCTTCTTAATGGGTGAGGGAGTGGTCAATTATTTCAGTGATCCGGTGTTCCGCTCACGGCTTGCCAAGCCGCCGGAGGAAGATCCAGTGAGCGCGATACGGCTGTGGGGATCGGTGTTCGCGAACCCGGCGCTGACGTGGGACGATTTGAAATTTCTGCGAAAGAACACGAAGCTGCCGATTCTGCTGAAAGGCATCCTGCACGGCGAGGACGCCGCGAGGGCGATGGATTGCGGCGTGGATGGGATAATCGTTTCAAACCACGGCGGGCGGCAGGCGGATGGCGCAATTGCGGCGCTGGATGCGCTGCCGAAAGTGGTAGAGGTGGTGAAGGAGCGCGCGCCAGTGCTGTTTGACAGCGGAATCCGGCGTGGGGCGGACGCGCTGAAAGCGCTCGCGCTGGGGGCGCGGGCCGTACTGCTCGGGCGACTCTATATCTGGGGGCTGGCCGTCGGCGGCGAGCAGGGTGTGCGCGACGTGGTGCAGAATTTCCTCGCGGATCTGGACATCACTCTCGGGCTGTGCGGATGTACATCCGTGCGCGAGCTTTATCCGGCGATGCTCGCGCGGGAGTAAATTCCGCGGGTGGTTGCTGATGGTGCGCGGCGGATTAAGTCCAGAGCACGCTTCGATCAATGCTCGCGATTGTTGTGCGTCCAGTGAGCGCCATGGCCATTTGAAATTCACGCTGCAAAATCTCCAGGACTTTTGCCACGCCCGCATCTCCCGCAACACTCAAGGCATACAAATAGGGTCTGCCAATCATGACGGCGTTTGCGCCCAGCGCGATTGCCTTGAGCACGTCCGTGCCACGGCGGATGCCGCCATCCACAATGACGGGGACGCGGCCGGCGACTTTTTCCACGACAAAAGGCAGCGCGTCCACCGTGGCGGGGACGGTGTCTAGATTTCGCGCGCCGTGATTCGAGACCATGATCCCTTTGACGCCGGCTTTGACGGCGCGGTCGGCGTCATCGGGATTCAGGACGCCCTTGGTGAGCACGGGAACTTTTGCGAATGAGAGAAGCCAATCGAGATCCTTCCAGGAGAGCGATGGATCCGTGATTGCGCTGAAGATGGTGCTTCCGCGAGCGGAGTGACCCGAGCCGCTGGTGGAGACGTCAACGCCATTGAGTTTCAGTCCGCGAAGATTTGGAAGATCCATACCCGCTGGAAGAGTGAACCCCGCGCGCATTTCACGATTGCGCGCGCCGACGACTGGAGTGTCCACGGTGAGGCAAAGAGCGCGGCAACCGGCGGCTTCGGCGCGCTGGACGAGTTCGCGGGTGAAGCCGCGGTCACGCTGCACATAGAGCTGAAACCAGAGAGGCGACTTCGCGGCGCGGGCGATGTCTTCGACGCTGGTTGTGGCGACGGTGCTGATGACCATGGTCGCGCCCGCTGCGCCGGCGCCGCGCGCAGTGGCCAGTTCGCCCTGCGGGTGCGCGAGCTTGTGATAGGCCGTGGGCGCGAGAATGATCGGGAACGGGTGCTCCTGGCCAAAGAGAGTGACGCGCGTGTCGAGGTGCGAGACGTCCACGAGACAACGCGGCTTCAGGCGGATACGGCGATACGCTTCGAGATTCCAATGCATGGAGATTTCGTCGGCGACCGCGCCATTGAAAAATTCCCACGCCATGGGAGAGACTTTTTGTTTCGCGAGCGGCTCGAAATCGGTGAGGCAGGCGATCTCCTGATTCAATTCGGAAGACTGAAGCGCTGAATTCGCGATAGGGATTTCGGAGGTAGGTGCGGATGCGGGCGGCAACAAGCTCCCGGCAGCGATGACACCCGCCGAAACCAGCGCTTCTCTTCGAGTGATGGGCATGGAGTCTCCTTTTGGCACAAACATTCGACGAACGGCGCTGGCGATTATAGACCTCAGGTCCGAAGGAAGCACGAGAAGCGGCGAGAGCGCGCCTTGACCCGCGGCGCACACGTCGCCTACAATGACCGCCTCACATTATGATTGTGCTCCGGCAACATTCCCGCGGATTTCGCGCAGCCCAGCGGCCACTCGCTGGGCTGCGGTGCTTTAGGGCGCGTGTTGCCGGGCCGGAAGGGACCGAAAAGCATTGAACAGGGACGCAGGAATTCCCGAAGGACTGACGTTTGACGACGTGCTGCTGGTGCCGGGCAAGTCGTCCGTGCTGCCGGCGCAGACCGATACCCGCACACAATTTACGCGCAAGATCTCGATCAACATTCCGCTCGCATCGGCGGCGATGGATACGGTGACGGAGTCGCGGCTGGCGATCGCCATCGCGCGGCAGGGCGGCATCGGAATCATTCACCGCAATATGTCCGTTGACAAGCAAGCCGAGGAAGTAGACCGCGTGAAGCGTTCGGAAAGCGGGATGATCGTGGACCCTGTTACGATTTCGCCCGAACTTTCCGTACGTCAGGCGACGGAGATCATGGGGAAATACCACATCTCCGGGCTGCCCGTCACACGCGGGACGAAGCTGGTCGGAATCCTGACGAACCGCGACCTGCGCTTCGAGAAAAACCTCGCACAGCAAGTGGACAATGTGATGACCAAGGAAAAGCTGGTCACTGTGCCGGTGGGGACGACGCTGGAAGAGGCAGAGCGAATCCTGCAGAGGCACCGCATCGAAAAACTACTCGTGGTGGACAAGGACTTCAATCTCAAAGGCCTAATCACGGTAAAGGACATCCAGAAAAAACTCGAGTATCCGAATGCGACCAAGGACGAGCACGGGCGGCTGCGCGTGGGCGCGGCAATTGGCGCGACGGGCGATTTCCTGGAACGAGCGCAGGCGCTCGCACAAGCGGGCGTGGACGTCCTTGCGATTGACACCGCGCACGGACATTCCACGCGGGTGATGGAAGCGATCCGGACGGTGAAAAAGGCGCTGCCGGAAATGCAGCTCATCGCGGGAAACGTGGCCACCTTTGAAGGGGCGAAGGACCTGATTTCACTGGGGCTGGACGGGCTGAAGATCGGAATCGGGCCGGGGTCCATCTGCACGACGCGCGTGGTGACGGGGGCGGGCGTGCCGCAGATTACGGCCGTGACGGATGCGGCGCGAGCGGCGCAAGGCTCCGGCGTGCCAATTATCGCGGATGGCGGAATCAAGTATTCGGGTGACATTACGAAAGCCATCGCCGCGGGAGCGAACTCAGTGATGATTGGCGGACTCTTTGCCGGCACAGAAGAATCGCCGGGCGAGACAATTCTCTACCAGGGCCGCACTTTTAAGTCATACCGCGGGATGGGTTCGACGGCCGCGATGGAGGCGGGGTCCGCGGATCGCTACGGGCAGGAAACCGCGGAGCGCGGAAAATCCGTACCGGAGGGAGTGGAAGGGCGCGTGCCTTATAAAGGCTCGCTGGGCGCGCTCGTCGAGCAGCTTGTCGGCGGGCTGCGAAGCGGGATGGGCTACTGCGGAGTCGCGAACATCGCCGAACTGCAGGAACGGGCGCGCTTTCTGCGCATCAGCCCGGCGGGGCTGCGCGAGAGCCACGTGCATGACGTAATCATCACGCGCGAAGCGCCGAATTACCGAGTTGAGTAGCGCGTGTTGATAAAAACGTTGGGCAACAAATGAAAAACGCATCCGCCGTTCCGCATGCGACTCCGGCGTGCTGAGATGAAATTCCTGCGCTACTGGGGCCCCGTTCTCGTTGTGGCGATTTTGATTTCGGTTGCATCCACAAGCAGGTTTGGCTCGTCGCACACCTCGCGAATTATTCTCCCGATCCTTCGATGGCTCATGCCCCACGCACGGCTGAGGACGCTTGAATCCATTCACCACATGATCCGAAAGTGCGCCCACGTAGTAGAGTATTTTGCCTTCGGCCTGCTTGTGTTACGCGCGCTTCGCTCCGGACGCACCGGATGGTGCTGGACGTGGGCGTATTCGACGATGCTGGTGGTTGCCGGCTTTTCATTGATGGACGAATTCCATCAAATCTTTGTCCCGGGCCGCGGGGCATCGGTGTTCGATTCGTTGCTGGACACCTGTGCGGGAGCCCTCGCAGTGCTGATTTTCTGGATCATTACATTGCGGCGAATGGAATCCGGGCGGAGCGGGCAGGGCGCGGCTTGATGGTGCGCGCATAAACCGCTGCTCGATAAGAGACTTGCAATTTCAGAAGCGAAAAAACAAAGCGCCAGTGAGGAGCTTACTCCCCACGGGCGCTAATGTTTTAAGGGCAGGTTAGCCGGTTCAGGACTTTGCTGCTTCTTCCTTCTCCTGTGGCTCTTCCTTTTTCGCGGCTTTGTCTTCTTTCTTTTCCTTCTTACGCAGCTTTGAACCGAGCAATTCGAGAATCGCCAGGTGCGCGCCATCCCCGATGCGGAATCCAGCGGGAATGATGCGCGTATAGCCGCCCGCACGATCCGTGAAACGCGGAGCGATATCGGCGAAAAGCTTCTGCGTGGCGGAGGGCGTCATCAAAAATGCTGCAGCTTGCCGGCGTGATTGAAGCGTATCGCGCTTGCCGAGCGTGATCATCTTCTCGACAATCGGCTTGGCCGCCTTGGCGCGCGTCACGGTGGTGGTGATGCGCTCGTGCGTGATGATGTTGGTGACCAGGTTCCGCAACGTGGCGCGGCGATGCGCTGGTTGGCGGCCTAGTTTCGATCCTGAGTTGAGATGTCGCATCGTCGCGTCTCCCGGGAACTAAACCCCGGCCGTCTCCTCGGGCGCAGGCGGCGCGGTCTGGCTGGGCAGCGGCGGCCAGATAATGCGGCCGTGCTCGTCAAATTTCATGCCGAGCGCGAGACCCATCTTCTGCAGGATTTCCTTGATTTCGTTGAGCGATTTGCGGCCGAAGTTCTTGGTGCGAAGCATTTCGTTTTCCGTCTTCTGCACAAGCTCGCGAATGGTCTGGATGTTCGCGTTCTTGAGGCAGTTGTAAGAACGGACGGAAAGCTCGAGCTCCTCGACAGAACGGCCAAGGTGCTCCATGCGCGGGTCGCTGTAGGATTCGCCGGCCTCTTCGCTCAACTCGGGTGGTTCCTCGAAGTTGATGAAGATGCTCATGTGATCCTTGACGAGCTTGGCCGCGAGGCCGATGGCGTCCTGCGG
>JBGPHM010000096.1:0-6928 GCA_041484365.1 Terriglobia bacterium
CAGTGGACACGGTAGGTACACGTGCTGCGGCGTGCAGGGGTGCGGCGAGCAGGTTCTTTCCGACAGCGGAGCCGCGAATGTGACACCACAAATTACAAGTGTTTCTCCCGCGCAGGGAGTAGTCGGGACCAATGTAAACCCCGTGACGATTACGGGCGTGGGTTTTGGTACTTCGATGCCTACCGTAAACGCTAGCGGCGGGATCAGCGTGCTCGTAAGCACCCATAACAATACTCAAATCGTAGCGGGGTTCAATATTTCACCGGGAGCGAGCCCAGGGCCGCAGAGTGTTACTGTAACGGTGACCGGCGGCGACAATACGAGTCAAACCAGCAATGCGGTTTCCTTTCTTCTTCTGCTGCCGCCGACATTTGACGTTCAATATGTATCGTTCATTCCTGTCGATAACGTAACTGGACCTGACAATTGCAGTTACCCCACCAACAACGGAACCACTGTTGCATTAATCTACAAGGGGGATGCCAACAGGGGCACCTTCCGGACAGGAGAGACTGTACAGGTTGTCCCGGACCTCCGATCAGTTTCATTTTTCTCACAGGCGACGGGCCAGACGAGGAATTACGGTTTCGGTTCGCCCGCTGTGGGAAGCACGCTGTCGTCTGCCGACGAGGACGGAGTGGCACTTGACTGCTTTCTCTGGAACAATGCCGGGCAGGCCGTCCCCAATTTCTCCAACAATGATACGTACCCTGCGGCGCACAAAGCCAACGTCGAGCTTACGGGATCCTCCTCAAATCCGCTTGCTCCTCTCCCCGCCCCCATCGCATGGGACATGACCACCTCGATCGACGGGACCAGCCAACAATCACCAACAGCGTCCGTGACATATACCCACACTTGTTACCCCGCCCATCAGGTCAAAGTAAACGGCCAGGTCGTATATCTTTACATTCCACCTAGAAACGACGTCAATTTCATAACTAATTGTTTGCTACTGCATCTCGGCATCGTGAGTGGACAGACGGGGAGTGTACAGGTTCCAACACAGTGACCAGGAGGAATAGTGTGCCCGACTTTCGATCTGTGAAGCCTCTTCTCCTACTAATCGCCGTAGGAGTGTTCTCACGGGATTGTCTAGCGGTCCAGGGCAGGGTGTCTTCACCCGCCTCCCCGTCGACCTTGCAGATGTTTTTTAAATCACTCGTGGAGAACCATAACCGCACCGCATTACCATCTTTCGACGACCTATTGGCAGTCGAAGATCGAGTTCCCGCTATGAGGACTGAGGATATTACAAAAGCACTTCCAACGATCATGAAGGCGCTAGCACATCGAGACATCAATGTGGAGTTATATGCAACCTCAGCCCTGATTAGTATTAGCCGCCGGCAAGACAGCGCGCTGCTGCTGAAAAACTACTTGCGATTGATAGGACAACTTTCTGCGTCACCCGATCCCCGCCTCCAGGCTTCAATGGGGGCGATCATATTCGGTTTGCAGCCGGAGCCCCCGCCTGAGGCGATCCCGATCCTTGTAATCTTTCTAAGGCGGACCGATCGAAATGTGAAGTCCCAAGCTGGTGCCGTCTCCGTACTTCTTCATATCGCGCCGGAGAAACCTGAAGTCCTTGCAGAAATTAAGAGCTTCGTTTCGAGACCCATGGGAAACGACGACAAGATCGCCATCCTTAACGCATTGGGAAATTCCGGCCACGATGTCAAGGATCACGATCTCATTCAAACGGTGATTCATTCTCTTGGCGACGGGGATCAAGGAGTTCGATTCACGGCGATTCAAGTTATCGCCCGGATGGGGAGACCAGCATTGTCCGAAGGAGTAGTTAAATTGCAGGAAATCGCGAAGGATCCCACCCAGCCTATCAACGTGAGAACTGCTGCCCAAGATGCTCTCCACCGACTGCAGGGGCAACCAGATTGATGACCGCCAGAACCTTGACCTGTGACCTCCTAAAGGATTCTCCCCTGCGACGCATGGATGTTTCGCTGCCCTTCGCGGTGGACGACATGGACAATCGCGCAAACCTTCTCTACGGCGCATGGCCCGAGCGCATTTACATCATTGACGAGTCCGGGCGGATCGTCTATCGAGGCGGTCTTGGCCCGTTCGGCTACCATCCGCAAGAAGCGCGCGCCTGGCTGGACAGGCGTTTTGGGCCGTCTAACTAAAAAGCTCACGCGTTAGGAACGCGCCCAAGCTCTTTTGATTTTGTGAATTTTTCTGGCTTGCGTCGCTGCGTTGTGATATTTACTTACGCGTGGAAATCAGCAAGCTGATTTTTTCGCTTTCTCAATCACATATTTCCGCTTACAGATTTTTCCGCCTGTTGAGCTATACCGCCAGCTACTTCTAATACAGCCCATCCTTGCAGCATCGTTTGTTTCCACGGGCCCTGATGTGGATGGCCAGCTCAAGGAGGATGCATGAAAGCAGTCGCAGAGAAGCCCGGCACAGAGAAACAGGCTCACAGTTCCATTACTGATTTCATCAAAAGACATTACCGCCACTTCAATGCGGCTGTGGTTGTGGATGCCGCCGAGGCCTACATCGCGCATTTGGCAGGCGGCGGTAAAATGTTTATTACTCTCGCCGGAGCGATGAGCACCGCGGAACTCGGCCTCTCGCTGGCCGAGATGATTCGGAAGAATAAAGTACACGGGATCTGCTGCACCGGCGCCAACCTCGAGGAGGATGTGTACAACCTCGTCGCGCACGATCACTACGTCCGCGTTCCGCATTATCGCCAGCTCTCTCCGAAGCAAGAGACCGAATTGCTGGGCCGTCATTTGAACCGCGTGACGGACACATGCATTCCTGAAGAGGAAGCCATGCGACGGATCGAGCGCGTGGTGATGGAGGAATGGCACGAAGCCGATCTCTCCGGCAAACGGTACTTCCCGCACGAGTTTTTCTTCCGGGTTCTGCGCGCGGGAAAGTTGAAGCAGCACTATCAGATTGATCCAAATGATAGCTGGATGATTGCCGCGGCCGAACGGGACCTGCCGATATTCGTTCCCGGCTGGGAGGATTCCACGCTTGGGAACATGTTCGCCGCGCAGGTAATCAGCGGGAAGGTGAAGAACGTCAATACCGTCCGCACTGGAATCGAGTACATGATCGAGCTGGCGCGATGGTACACGGAGACGGCCACCGAGACGCCACTTGGTTTCTTCCAGATCGGCGGCGGCATCGCCGGGGACTTCCCCATTTGCGTGGTGCCGATGCTCCATCAGGACTTGCGCCGCGAAAAAGTTCCATTGTGGGGCTATTTTTGCCAGATCAGCGACTCGACGACGAGCTACGGGTCCTATTCCGGCGCTGTTCCCAATGAGAAGATCACCTGGGGGAAGCTCGGCGAAGACACGCCGCGCTTCATCATCGAGTCTGACGCGACAATTGTGGCGCCGCTGATTTTTGCCTACGTTCTTGGCTTGTGATCTTCGCCACAGCGCGCGAGTCTCAATTAGAAACTTCAGCTTAGTTGTTGCAATCTTCGCGTGGTTGTATATCATTTGGCGCTTCAAGTAGTTGCATCAAGCACTTAGAAGCCGCGGCGCAAGGTGTGCGCGCCTCCCGGCCGGCCAACATCACGGAGCGGAGGAGATGGGGAGACAAAGGAAGAGATGTAAAGGCTCAACTTCTGTTGCGTTTGCCCTCGCGTTGTTCCTCATCCTTTTCACCGCCATCACGGTTTACCTTTTTATTGCGAAACCCTGGTGGTTTCCAGCCCCCATCACCGAAGTCGGCAAACTCATTGACTCGCAGTTTTTGCGGACATTGGTCATCACGGGAATCGTTTTTATCCTGGCGCAAATTGGACTCGCCTGGGTGGTCTTCCGATATCGAGGGACCGGAAAGCGCGCGAGCTATTCGGAAGGCAACACCGCGATGGAAGTCATCTGGACTCTCGCGACCGTTGTGTTGTTCGTCGGACTTGGACTTTATGCCGAGAATGCCTGGGCCATTGTACATTTCACTCCGGCCTCAGCCGGCGCAATGCAGATTGAAGTCATCGGCCAGCAGTTCAAATGGAATTTCCGGTATTCCGGGCCGGACGGCAAGTTCGGCAAGTACAAGACCGTTGAAAAGGCCCTCGAGCAGCGAAGCCGCGGCAACATGAATGCGAGTCCATGGCAACTGGATCCCGCTGATCCCGACGGGAAAGATGACATTCTGCTTCCGGCGGGACAAATTGCCGTGCCGGTGAACCGCGAAGTCGAGTTGCTGATCCGCTCACAGGACGTCACGCACAGTTTCTTCGTGCGGGAGCTTCGTTTGAAACAAGACGCCGTGCCCGGGATGATCATCCGCATCCATTTCACGGCGACGGTGATTGGCGATTATGAACTCGCTTGCGCCGAACTTTGCGGCGCGAACCACAATACGATGCGCACGTTGTTCCGCGTCATGAGCGAAGACGATTTTCAGAAATGGTTGAAAGAGCAGGCGGCGAACTAATGAGAATGTCCCGGGGCAAGGAGAACGCTGATGGCGTCACACGCTAGCGTCGCGCACGCCCACGCGGCGCCGACTGGATTCATCCGCAAATACATTTTCAGCGTCGACCACAAGGTCATCGGGATTCAGTATTTCCTCTTGGCCCTGTTTTCGGTCTTTCTGGGGATGGCGCTTTCCGTTTTGATGCGCATCCATCTGGTGTGGCCGAACATTCACTTGCCGTTTTTTGGGCAACTGACCTCCGATCAGTATGTCGCGCTCCTCACCATGCACGGCACCATCATGGTGTTCATGGTGCTGACCACCGCGCCGCAATCCGGTTTCGGTAACTATTTCCTGCCCATTCAAATCGGCGCTGCCGACATGGCATTTCCAGTCATCAATATGCTGTCGTTCTGGACTACCTTCGTATCCCTGGTCGTAATGGTCGCGGCATTCTTCGTGGAGGGCGGCGCGCCGGGCGGCGGCTGGACTGCGTATCCTCCCCTTTCAGCGCTTGGAAAAATCGCCGGACCCGGCCAAGGCACTGGTCAGACACTTTGGGTGATTGGACTGGCGATTTTCTGCGCTGCGTCATTGATGGGAGCGTTGAACTTCATCACTACGACCGTGGACCTGCGCACGAAGGGCATGTCCCTCATGCGCATGCCCCTGACGGTGTGGTCGTGGTTCATAACCGCGATCCTCGGCTTGCTGGCCTTTGGAGTCCTGCTGGCAGCCTGCGTCTTGTTGTTGCTCGACCGCGTGGCAGGCACCAGCTTCTTCATACCCGGCGGCCTCGTCGCTACCGACACGATCATCAGCCAACATTCGGGCGGGTCTCCGCTCCTTTGGCAGCACTTGTTCTGGTTTTTTGGCCATCCCGAGGTTTATATTGCGATTCTTCCGGGGATGGGCGTGGCATCGCACGTCCTTTCGACTTTCTCACGGAAGCCGATCTTCGGCTATCGGGCGATGGTTTATGCATTGAGCGGAATCGGGTTCCTCGGCTTCTGCGTGTGGGGCCACCACATGTTTGTCAGCGGCATGAGCCCCTATTCGGCCTTTGCGTTTTCGATCATGACGATGAGCATTGGTGTGCCCTCCGCCATCAAGACATTCAACTGGCTGGGCACGCTCTGGGGCGGCCAGATCCGGTTTACGACCGCCATGTTGTTTGCGATAGGGTTCGTTTCAATCTTCGTGACCGGTGGGCTTTCCGGGCTCTTCCTGGCCCAGCCTTCGGTTGACCTGCCGTTGCATGACACCTACTTCGTGGTCGCCCACTTCCATCTCATCATGGGGGTCGCGGCAATCTTCGGGATTTTCTCCGCTACTTATTTCTGGTTCCCGAAGATGTTCGGCAAGCACTTGAATGAGGGCGTCGGCAAGGTCCACTTCTGGCTTACTTTTGCCGGTGTTTACTGCATTTTTATGCCAATGCATTTTCTGGGTATCGCCGGGCATGAGCGCCGCTACGCGGATTTGAACAGTGTGAATTATCTGAGCGGAGGCCAAGCGGCTAACTTCCACGGCGGCCTATGGCCTGTGCAGCTTTTTATTTCTTTCGCGGCTTTCGTGACAATCGCGGCTCAATTACTTTTCCTCGTGAATTTTATCTGGGGCATCTGGGGCGGCAAGCGCGCCGAGATGAATCCCTGGGAAGCCACCACGCTTGAATGGACGATTCCCGGCCCGCCGCCACACGACAATTTTGGAGGCGTCGTTCCCGTTATTTACCGCGGGCCTTATGAATTCAGCGTTCCGGGCGAAAAACGTGACTTCGTGCCTCAACACCTTAGCCCAGAGCAAGTCGAGAAGGCGTAGCAAGGGGAGAGATCACTCGTGCCCGGTACCGCCGCAGAACAGCTCGAGCTTCAAGCCCACCCCGGCCAAGGCGGCGGCTTTCCGCCCAGTGGCGATTCCGGTGGCGGCGGCGACGACCGCTTAAGTCCGATTCCTCGCCGGGCCTACATGACAGTCATTACTCTCGCCCTTGGCGCCATTTTGATGTTTTTTCTGGCACTGACCAGCTCTTATATTGTCCGCCGCGGCTTGGGCACCGATTGGAAGAATCTTGCGCTCCCGCGAATTCTTTGGGTCAACACTGTTGTGCTGCTTGCAAGCAGCGCAACGCTTGAACTTGCGCGCAAGGCCCTCTCCCGCGGCCAGCGCGAAGCATTCCGAAATTTTTGGCTGCTCACCACGGGGCTCGGCATGGTCTTTGTCGGAGGTCAGTTGATCGCCTGGCGGCAACTTCACGCGGCTGGTGTGTTTCTTTCGACGAATCCCAGCAGCAGTTTTTTCTATGTTTTCACGGCCGCGCACGGCCTGCATGTGCTCGGCGGAGTGATTGCGCTTCTGTATGTTGCGTTCCGGTCGTGGCAGAAATAGCGGACAACTCAATCCGTGGCCGCCGAAGTGGCCGGTGTTTATTGGCATTTCCTTGATGGTTTGTGGATTTTTCTGCTCTTACTTTTCTCACTGGGACGGTGAAACGTGCATGAAATGA
>JBGPHM010000097.1:0-6694 GCA_041484365.1 Terriglobia bacterium
AGCGATGACGTCATGGCGGACCTTGGCTTCGATTTCGGCGATGCGCGGAACGTTGACGCGGGCGCGTTCGCGGATGAGCTTCGCCGCGTCCTTGGGGACCTGGCCGGATTCGGCGAGGGTGTCCGTGGCGGCGATTTCGACATCGAGCCATTTCTGGAAGCGGTTTTCTTCGCTCCAGACGCGGCCCATCTCTTTACGCGTGTAACGCGGGATCAACGCGCGCTCCTTCGGCTTCGGCTGGGATTATCGCAAAAACCAGCCTTGCAACCGGGCCAAACTGTGGGGGGATTCCCTGAACTATGATACCTGAAATGGAGTGGATGCGCGAAATTGCCTATCAACAGGCAATCGAATCATGATGCCGCACGGGAAGCCTATTCTCCGGCAGACCTAAATAGCGCTAGCCTTCAATTCCCCGGAGTAATTTGAAAAAAGCCTCGCGAACCTCGGGGGTCGCGCGGAACGTTGTCGTGCTTACCAGTTGTTGGAAAACTGCTTCCGCATCAATTAACCCTCTCGACCCCGCGGTAACCAAGATGCCGAGCGTGCCCGTGGTGGCGATCCCCCTTCGTTTGGCTTCGAGGCGGCCCCGCTTTTCGTCAATGAGGAGAAGGCCGGCACGTTCTTCTTGGGCGAGCTGGATTGCTTCCCGCTCGCCGGGATCAAGCGCATCGAGGGCCGCGTCAGCCTGAACCGCGACTGCGCGCACCTCAATCCAGGAAGGAATGTGGGCCGCCCAGGAACCCACCGTAAGAGGAGCGGAAGGATGGCGAAGCTCGGCCAAAACAGCGCCGGGCACAAATACGCGACCGTAAAGGTCTCGAAGCAGGGTATCGCAACCAATGTGGATGAGGTAGTTCAGAGGTGAAGCATCGGCAACGACGATCATACTCAGTGGTGATTATCGGGAGCGGTCTTTCCATCCAGCTTTCTCAACGTTTCAACGTCGTCCGCGAGATCCTGCGCGCTATAGGCGTGCTCGGAAATATTTCGCGCCTTCAACAGCGACTCAAACTCGAACCGGGATTGAAATCCGAGGAGGCGGCTTGCCTGATAGGCGGTCAGCAGGCCGGAACGATATCCTTCAATCGCCAGAGCTTCGACGGCTTCCCGAGCAGGGTCGGGATGCTGCGTGAGATCATTTGGCAATTCGACGGTGATGCGCACGTTCGTGGCCCCTCAATGGAAACTATCTAAGGCTAGCACGAATAGTTACCGCGGGCGAGAGGTGAGGTCAGCGGGGCGGGGCGGCGCCGGGCGATCTTACTTTTCGCGGATTTGAACGAATTGCCAGCCGAAGCGGCCTTTGATGCAGAGATGGCCGGAAGTGACGGAGTGGTCCATCGGCGAAGTGACGCGAACGATCTTGCCTTCCTGCGCGTGGACGGTGAGCGTGCAGCCGACGCCGCAATAAGGGCAGATCGTGTCAGTGCGGGTTTGATGTGACTCGTCCCAGGTGCCTGCTGCGCGCATGTCAAATTCGGATTTGAACATCAGCGCGCCCGTGGGGCAGACGCCGATGCAATTTCCGCAATAGACGCAGGCTGAATCGGGGAGCGGAACATCAAATTCGGCGGCGATGTGCGCGGCGAAACCGCGTCCGGCAACGGCGATTGCAAAAGTGTTCTGGGCATCCACGCCGCAAGCTTCGACGCATTTGTAACAGAGGATGCATTTCCCGTAGTCGCGGACGTAGAGGTCGTTATCAATTTTTACTGGCTGCTCGACGGTGGCTGAGGCGGGGCCGAAGCGGGCGGGATCGGCGTGATACCGCTCGCAATAGGATTTCATCGCGGGCGCGGTGGAAACGTCAACCGAAGATGCGAGGAATTCGAGAACGATGCGGCGGCTGAGGCGCACGCGCTCGGAATCTGTGCGGATGACCATGCCGGGTTCGGCCTTACGCGAGCAGGCGGGGACGAGCGTGCGCGAGCCTTCCAGCTCGACAACGCAGACGCGGCAAACATTTACCGGAGTGAGGTTCGGCGAGAAGCACAGCGTGGGCGTGTCAATGCCAAGAAGGCGGGCGGCATCGAGAATCGTGGCGCCTTCGTGCACGCTGATACTTTTGCCGTCAATCTGGATTTCAATCGAGCGTTGCGGAGAAGCCGGTGGAGCCTGCGGCACAGGGCCGCGAGGAACCGGAATCAAGGTCGAAGGAGCGTCAGCAGGATTGTTCATGAGAATAGGTTCCAGCGCTGGGTGGCGGAAAGGATCGCGCTCGACGCGGTTTGACCGAGGCCGCAGATCGAGGCATCGCGCATGGCTTGCGCCATTTCGTTAAGCAGCTTGATCTCCTGCGCCGCGGAGCCAAGAGGTTTCCGAGCAACGAGGCGGTGCAATAGTTCTTGCTGGCGCTCGGTGCCGACGCGACACGGGACGCACTGGCCGCAGGTTTCCTCGTGAAAAAACCGGGCGATGCGAAGGAGGAATTCTTTCATGTCAACGGAATCGTCGAGGACGATGACCGCGCCGGAGCCAAGAGTGGCGCCCGCGGCGCGCGTGCCTTCAAACGAAAGCGGCGTGTCAAGTTCTCCGGGCGAAAGGAAACTGCCGGCGGCGCCTCCCAACAAAACGGCCTGCAAGCGGCCCGTTCCGTCTACGCCGCCCGCAGCGGCAATCAAATCCTTCAGAGCGATGCCGAAGGGCATTTCGTACACGCCCGGGCGCTTGATATTCCCGGAGAGGCAGAACAGTCGCGCGCCCGAAGATTGCGCGGTGCCAGTGCGCGCGTAGGCCGCGCCGCCGTTCAAAATAATTTCGGAGATGTTGACGAGCGTCTCGACGTTGTTGACGAGAGTGGGCTTGCGGAATAAGCCCGCTTGCGTTGGGAAAGGCGGTTTGTTTCGCGGCTCGCCGCGAAAACCTTCGATGGAATTGAAAAGAGCGGTCTCCTCGCCGCAGATGTAGGCTCCCGCGCCCTGGCGCAATTCGACATCAAATTCTAGAGCGGAGCCGAGAATCGCCTGGCCAAGAAGTCTGTGGGCGCGAGCCTGTTTGATTGCATGCGTGAGGCGCGCGGCTGCTTGCGGATATTCGCCGCGAACATAGATGAAACCCTTCGTGGCGCCGACGGCCAGTGCGGCGATGGTCATCCCTTCGAGAACGGCGAAGGGATCGCCCTCCATGATGATGCGGTCTTTGAATGTGCCGGGCTCGGATTCGTCGGCGTTGCAGACGACGTAATGCGTGCATCCGGGCTTGCGCGCGAGAAGAAGGGACTCCCACTTTTTGCCCGTGGGGAAGGCCGCGCCGCCGCGGCCGAGGAGACGCGAGTCTATGACTTCGCGAACGACGCGCTCGGGGCCGATGTCTATCGCACGCTTCAGCGCTTCATAGCCGCCATTGCTTTGATAATCCTGGATGCTCGCGGGGTTGACGCGGCCGACGCGGCGCAGCAAGCGAAGCTGCGGTGTGCCGAATTGAGGAAGCGATTGCTTCGGATCGGGGGCTTCGTGTTTTTCTTTCGCACTTGAGGGCTGACTGCTGCTCATTTGCTGCAATGCGGAAGCGATGGAATCCGGCGAGGCGGGAGCGAGGACGCGTTCGTGCGGAGTCTCGCCTGAGGCGGTGATGAGAGCAGCAGGCGCGCGTTCACACATTCCCAAGCACGGACTTCGCAGCCAGGTTGGATTTCCAGCAGCGTCCGGTTTGCCCGCGGGGCCGAGCTTCTTTTCGAGTTGCGCGCAAAGGCTTCCGGCGCCGCGGATGAGGCAGGCGATGTCATCACAAACATGAGCAACGACTCGGGGGCGCGGCGTGAGAGAGAACATCGCGTAAAAAGAAGCGACGCCATGGATTTCCGCAGGAGGCAAATCCAAGCGTGAAGCAACATAGTTGATCGCGCCGGGGCTAATCCAACCAATGCGCCGCTGAATTGCGTGCAGAACAGGAAGAAGCAAATCACGGCGCGGCGCGAGAGAAACCGCGACGTGCCCATCATTCTCCATGCGGCGTGTGCCGCCGGACCAACCGGATTCCGCCGCCCCCAATTCGGAATCTACCGCCGATTTTTCAGCGTCAGTTGCGCGATCCGCAGTGAAATGGAGATCCACTCAGGCCTCTGCGCACTTTTCAATCCGGATGGCGGTCGCCTTGAACTCAGCGGTTCCGGACTTGGGATCGACGGCGTCAATCGTAAGATCGTTTGTGGCGACCTGATCATGGGAATGCAGGGTCAGAAACGCAAGGCCCTGGCGGAGGCCGGGATCAAACCGCACGGGAGCGATGACCGAGCCGCGGCGCGAGCTCACGCGGACTTTCTCTCCTTCGTGAAGGTTATAGCGGCGGCCATCCTCGGGGGAGAGTTCGAGTGCCTCCTGCTTGCGAAGCGGAGAAGCGTACAAAGAAGTTTGCACGCCGGTGTTGAATGAATCGAGGCGGCGGCCAGTGGTCAGGCGGATGGGATAGTCGGCGTTCAAAACATCCACGGGCGGTTCGAATTCGACCGCGCTGAAAGGGGCGCGCGGACCAACGAGCGGCTCCGCCCACAAGCGGCCATGCAGGAAAAGTTCGCCCGGATGCGATTCGTCGTAGCACGGCCATTGTATGCCGCCCATTTTTTCGAGGCGGGCGTAAGTCATTCCGCCATGCATGGGACTCAATTGGCGCAGCTCATTCCAGATGCGTTCGGGCGCGGGCTCGCCCCAATCGCGGCCGAAGCGGCGGGCGAGATCAAAGAGAATTGCGAGATCGTCGCGCGTGCCTTCGGGTGGGGGCACGGCACTGCGCACTCTTTGCACGCGGCGCTCGCTGCTCGTCACTGTGCCTTCGCTTTCGCACCAGCCCGCGGCGGCGGGGAGAACGACGTCGGCGAGAGCGGCGGTGTTCGTATAAAAAAGATCCTGGACGACCATGAAGTCGAGGCCCTTTAAGAGTTTCAAGGTGCGATGGCGATCCGCTTCGGAATCGGCCGGATTTTCGCCGAGAACATATAACGCGGTGAGATCGCCGCGCTCCATCGCACGAAACATGTCGCTAAGGTGCCAGCCTCGCTTCGGATCGAGTTTCGCGCCCCAGGCTTTCTCGAATTTCGCGCGGATCTCGTCGTTCTCAACATGCTGGAAGCCGGGAAATCGATCGGGGATGGCGCCCATGTCGCCGCCGCCCTGTACATTATTCTGTCCGCGCAGCGGATTGATGCCGCTGCCGTAGCGGCCGACGTGGCCTGTGAGCAGCGCGAGATTGATGAGGGCGAGGACATTGTCAACAGCGTTGTGATGCTCGGTGATGCCAAGAGTCCAACAGAGCTGGGCGCGCTTGGCCTTCGCGTAAGCATGCGCCGTTTCGCGGATTGCTCCGGCGGGAACTCCTGTTTCCCGCTCGGCGCGCTCGAGTGTGTATTTCTCAACGCATTCGCGGTAGGCCTCGAACCCGCTCGTGGAGTGCTCGATGAACTTTTTGTCAGCAAGACCCGCGGCAATAATTTCGCGGCCCATTGCGTTGGCGAGTGAAATGTCCGACCCCACGTCCAGGCCGAGCCACACGTGCGCCCACTGCGCCGAAGTCGTGCGCCGTGGATCCGCGGCGTAAAGCCGGGCGCCCCGCCGCAACCCCTTCAGTACATGATGGAAGAAAATCGGATGCGTTTCCCGGGCATTCGAGCCCCAAAGAAGAATGACATCCGCCTCTTCCGCTTCGCGGTATGAACTTGTCCCGCCGCCCGCGCCGAATACCGTCGCCAGACCGGCGACGCTCGGAGCGTGTCAAGTCCGGTTGCAGCTATCGATGTTGTTGCAACCGATTACGGAGCGGACGAATTTTTGCGCGGCATAGTTCAACTCATTGGTCGTCTTGGAACAACTGAACATTCCAAATGCACGAGGGCCCCGCGCCGAAATCTGACGCTGGACTCGTGTGACGATCAGATCGAGAGCCTCATCCCAAGTTGCGGGGCGATGCTTACCGTTCTCTCGGATCAGAGGTGAAACCAACCGCTCTTTTGAAGAAAGCGCCACTTCTAACCTCCCACCGGTTACTGATAACAGGCAAAACCGCAAGCGCCCATGGGCGTGCACACGGTGCGCCTCGATTGCCAACGAATGATAACGCCCGTTGCCAATGCGTTCCAGCAATAGAAATATCGGCAGTGGTTAGACGGGGCCATGCGAAAGGGCTTACTCTTCGGGACAAGTCCAACCTAACCGCTGAGGGGATACCCAGTCTAATGATTCGGATGGATGGCGGAGATGCGGCGCAGGTGACACGGGCCCTGGGCGGCGATCAGGACGCGTTTCGCGCCCTCGTCGAACGCCATGGCCGCCGTCTGTTCCGCCTGGCCTATCGAATGACGGGAAATGAACATGACGCGGAAGATGTGGTGCAGGAGGCGTTCCTGCGGGCATACCGGCGGCTGGACCGCTTCGAGTCGCGCGCGAATTTCGGGACGTGGCTATACCGGATTGGAGTGAATTGCTCACTGGACATGATGCGCAAACGAAAGACGGAATCGAGCCAACGCGTGCACGCGAGCGGAGATGATCCGGAAGCGAGCGATCCGCTGGACAACGTGGCGAGCACGGACCCGGCGCCGGACCGCATGATGCTGAGTGCCGAGGTGAAGGAGAAGGTGCAAGAGGCGATGAAGGCGCTGAGTCCCGTGGAACGAACGGCGTTTGTGCTGCGGCACTTCGAGGGGCACAGCATCGAGGAGATCGGCAAGTCGCTGGGGCTGGGCGCGGGCGCGACGAAGAAC
>JBGPHM010000098.1:0-6071 GCA_041484365.1 Terriglobia bacterium
ACTTCCCGGCCCACTTTCGTTTATGGAATTTCAGTCGTTTCGGATTCTTACCCGGTCATCCCTTGATTCGACGCTGGCCTCTGCACTCCCACCGACAACAATTCGACCGCCCCGATACCATCCGGCAGGATCTTGTCCTCTTTCATCGGCTCCGTTATCTTTGCGCGGTTGATGTTGCTCGCCAGCCCCAGCTTTTTCAGCGCCCAAATCCCGTACCAATTCAAATCCACCTCGTACCACTTCAATCCGTGCTGCGCCGATACCGGATGCGCGTGGTGATTGTTGTGCCAGCCCTCTCCAAACGTGACCAGCGCCACCAGAAAATTGTTCGTTGATTGGTCCTTCGTCTCAAATCGCCGTGAACCCCACAAGTGCGTCGCCGAATTCACCAGCCAGGTGAAGTGCAGTCCCAGCACGGTGCGCACGAAAATTCCCCACAACACGAACGGCAGCCCGCCCACCGCAAACAAAATCGCCGCCAGCACGATGATCGGCAGGTAATGAAATTTTGTGATCCAAACGTGGAACTTGTCTTTTGCCAGGTCCGGCACGTACCGAACCAACGTCGTCGTGTCATGGTGCATGGACTTCCCGACCAGGATCCATCCCACGTGCGCCCACCACTTGCCGTCCCGCGGCGAGTGCGGATCGCCTTCCTTGTCCGAATGTTTGTGATGGATGCGGTGCGTCGCCACCCAGAAAATCGGCCCGCCCTGCAGCGCCAGCGTCGCGCACACCGTTAAAAAGTATTCCACCCACTTGGGGGTCTTGTACCCGCGGTGCGTCAGCAGCCGGTGGTATCCCATCCCAACTCCCAGGCTCCCAGCCACCCACCAGAGGACCAGCGCCACCACCAGTGCTTTCCAGTTGAAAAAGAAAATTGCTGCAATCGCCCCCAGATGAAAGAGGAGCATGAATGAGGCCGTCACCCAATTAATATGATCTTCGCCTGCGTGGACTTTCCCGAGGTCTTCAATCTGCATTTGGCCTGTACTTCCTCTCGTGCTCATTTTACTTTCGCCCATTTCCGTTCCCTTCCGGGCGGCCATTCCTGTTTTCGATGAGACGAAATCCGGACGGTCCCCATTCCATGGCGGTTCTATAAATCCTGGTTCCAACATATGAGCGAAAGGGGTCCCGATTTGCCGGGCTCTCTGAATGTGCGGATGAAGATCTATGAAGGCATATGAATTTTAGAGAGCCACACAAGAGGATAACAGGTTTGCGCAACGGGTGGGGGTTTATTTTCACCCGCCATCACGCCCAGTTAACATTCCCTTTGTTTCCAACTCTTCTGGGAACATAAATCAGTGTTAATTCACTTCAACACCCTTTCTCTCACCGCGCACTCCCCCCGCGCTCCTCCCCTCCCCGCCCTGCGACACTTCAATCATTCCCTTCCGTTCCTTCCGGGTCTATAATCCGCTCAAGTTTCGCCAAGGGAGGGCACCATGCGCGTCGACCGTGTGGAAGTTTCCTGGGATGCATCCAAATCGAAATGGCTTGCGCGCATTCGGAGCGGCGAAGAGGTCCTTCGGCGCCATTGTAATTTGCCCAACAGCGCCAACGACCAGTCCATTCGCTCCGCCGTCTTGCAACTCGTTCAGGACGAAGGCTACGAAGCCGCGGCCACAACCGTTGAAATCCTTCGTGCCGCTCAGGCCGGTTCTTCTTAACACGCGCGAATACTTGACTCCCCCCACCCCATGAGCCTATGTTTCACTTGGTGTCGCTCGACGAGCCGCCAGGCCAAAACAATGCAACTAACTCTCCGCACCGAAGAGCACGAAGGCGTCCTAACCCTTCATTGCAGTGGCGCGCTCATCGCCGAGAGCGCATCGCTTCTCAAATCTCATGTAAAAGACTTGCTCCCGCGCGAAAAACGGATCGTTCTCGATCTCGCCGCGCTCACCCGCATGGACAGCGCAGGCCTCGGCGCACTCGTCGGTCTCTACGTCTCCGCCCGCAAGGCGAATGTAGAATTCCAACTCGTCAACATCAGCGCGTCCGTCCGCGACCTTCTCGGTCTCACGCACCTGCTCTCCGTCTTTGAGTCCTGCGCCCGCTACAACACACGCATCCCATGATCAGTACAATCCCGCCGAAAACTATCGCCATCCTTTTCATCTTTTTCTCCCTATGTTCCTTAATATGTTCCTTAATCCGTGTTCACAAAATCCCGTCAATACCTTTCTCGCGCCAAATCTTTCGCAAACCCTCCAACATTTCTTTGTTTGTTATGAATCTCTCTGCGGCAGCCTGCGCTTGGGGGTCATCAAAAAACACAAGCGCCCACGCAATCGCTACCGCCACTTCCTCGGGCGCCTTCCGGCAAGCTTCAATGATCAATGGAACGGATTCCTTGTCCTTCAATTTCGCCAACCCTTTGGCCGCCGCTGCCTGTATAAAATAATTGCGTGATGCCATGCCCCTTCGCAGCAGATCTCGCCCCCTCGGATCACCAGTCCTCGCTAAGAACAAGAGGCTTCCGGGAAGGTCATACGCCTGAGCATAAGCCGCATCGTTCGCGGGAAGATTGTGCGCCTTCGCCCATTCGATAAACTCCGGCGCAAGCTGTCGAGGCACAATCTTGCCCTGCGGATCAAATGAATTGGTGAACGGCGCGTCGCTTTCCACAGCCGCTTTTGCCCGCATCACTAAGAAATCCCAATAGGTCTGGTCTTTTTCTCCTAGCTTGATCAGCCCATACGCAATGTGTTCCTTGATAAACGCGGGCGTGGCGCTGAGAGCGAATTGCTCCTTCAAGACCTGCGCGGCCTGCGGAGCGCCCGAGTCCGCAAGCTGAACCAGCTCCATCGGATCGAACTTGCCCGCCTTCACCCTGCCGATTAGCTCGTCAATCTTCTCCGCCGAAAGCCTTTGTCCCGTCGAACGCTGCTGCCCTTGCGAATAAGCCACAGGAGCCAGCAACACACAAATCAACGCACATCGCAGGACGTTCAATATCCCGCGACACAACAATCTCGCGATCTCTGATCTCGACATTTTCATCCTCACCGCACGATATGTCCCTGCCATCTACATCCCTTCCCGCCTACGTAGCGCCGCCCACCATGAACGGGCTAAACTGTTCCCGCCCGATAATCGCACACGATGAAACGGAGAAACCATGAAAACCTTCGAAGTGTCGCTTCGCTTTCAAGATCGCAACAACAATTCCGAGGAATCCACGGTCAAGCTCGATGCGTCCAGCATTCCCGGCGCAATCGCCAAAGCCACGCGCGAGTTCGTCAAGAAATTGGACCGCAAGCAAAGATTTGACATGAACAAGAACGGCCTCGAGATCAAAGCTGTTTGCATCGGCGCCGGCGGCGCGGAAAAGCAAAGCGCTCAAGCAGAAAGCGCCTGAGCGAAACATCCCGCCGGTTAATAAAACGCACGTTGCCCAACGAGGTTTCGTCATGGCTCCGAGAAACCGCATTTCCAAATCGTCATGGGAACCGGACGACATAAAAAAAAATCAGCCCCGATCCTGCCCGGTAACGGGCAAACGTATGTACCCCAATGAACGCGAAGCAAAAGCCACCGCATCGCACAGAATGTCCGACCAGCAATCAGCCCCATCCCATCTAAGATCCTACAAATGCCTCTATTGCGGCGCCTGGCACCTCACTAGCAAGCAGCCATAGGCGGCGCGACCCGCACCCCAGCGCCGTCATTCCGAACCCGCGCAGCGGGTGAGGAATCTCTCTTTTCTGCTTCTCTGTGTCCTCTGCGCCTCTGCGTTGAATACTCATCCCCTTATCTCTCAAATCTGAAATTGCCTTTTCCCTGCCTCCCTGCGTCTGCGCTTTTTGCATCCCGATGTTTTGTATCGGGACCGATGCCGCTGATCGGGACCGCGACGGTTTCACGCCGCGCCCCGCCCCTGCGAGCGCGCTTAATCCTTTGATGTACTCAATCCCCAAAGACAAACCGCCGCCAGTCTAATTTCAAAACTCACGCTTTAGAAGGTTTGCCAGAAAAAGAAAAGCCCCGCACTGGGCGGGGCTTAGGGGCGCTATCGCTAGCGTTGCCCTGCGGAACGAAAGTCTTACTAAGATAAGCCGGGACAATCGCTCCTGAGATACACTATGCGGTACTCTACCATAACGTTAAAAGGAGTCAAGTGACATATGCCAGAACAGACCAGGCCCCCTCTCATCCTAGGTCTCGACCTCGGTGCGACCTCCGTCGGATGGGCAGTCATCGGAAGCGTCAACGGCGAGCCAGGTGGCATTGTCCGCGCCGGTTCGCGCATCTTTGACGCGGACATTGCTGCCGCCATAGAAGCGGGCCGCGATAAGCCGCGTGCCCAGGCACGCCGAGTTGCACGCCTCCAACGCCGCCAGATTTGGCGGCGGGCGCGCCGCGCTCGCGAGATCTTCTGGATGTTGCAAGGTTGGGGCATGCTCCCACAGGGCGCAAGCTCCCAGCCCGAACAGCGGCAGCAGCTGCTCAACGGCCTCGACCAGCAGATTTTAGGCTCAACCTGGTTCAAGAAATATTCGTCTGCCCCGGACATTCCGGAACCCCAGCACGTCATGCCCTACTTACTCAGGGCCGTCGCGCTCGACGAACCTCTTGATCCGCCCTTCCTGGGACGCGCGCTCTATCATCTAGCGCAGCGCAGAGGCTTCCTCAGTAATCGCAAACAATCTGCCTCCGGCAAAAAAGAAAAGGCCGAGGACGAAGGCGAAGTGAAGAAAGGTATCGGCGAGCTTCGCCAGAAGATGAGTGAGTCCGGTGCTCGAACGCTCGGGGAATACTTCTCCCGTCAGCGCCCCGCAGGAGAAAAGCGTATCCGGCAGCAGTGGACCGCGCGTGCAATGTACGAGGAAGAATTCGAGAAAATCTGGACATCCCAGGTGCGCTCACACCCGAACCTGCTGACAGACGCTCGCAAAAAACTCCTGAAACGCGCCATCTTCTTTCAGCGCAAGCTACGCTTCCCTAGGAATCTCGTCGGAAAGTGCGAGATGGAGCCAACCAAGCAACGTGCACCGAAGTATCTTCTCCTCTCGCAGCACTTCCGGCTGCTACAAAAAATCAACGACCTTCGCGTCAGCTCACCCGAAGAAGTCAAGCGCCCGCTCGCGCCCGAAGAGCGAGCAATATTGATCGCGGACCTCGAAATCCAGGAGTTCTTGACGTTCAGCGAGATGCGAGAACTGCTTGGACTCCATAAATCATTCCGCATCAATTTCGAGACAGAACCAGAGGAGGAAGAAAGGATTCTGGGTAACCGGACCGCAGCCAGGCTCTACGCCGTTCTCGGCGAGCGGTGGATCAACATGCCCTCCGAGAAGCGCGACGCAATTGTCGAGTATCTCTGGAGCTTCGAGAAACCTGACAAGCTTCCCGTCGCAGCGGCCAAGAAATGGAACCTTGATACCGACACAGCAAATAAGCTGGCCGAAGTTGCGTTCGAAGCTGATTACATGAATCTGTCCCGAAAGGCTATGCAAAGACTTCTGCCGCTCTTGGAAGCCGGTAAGCCCTATGCCAAAGCCCGCAAAGAACTGTACCCTGAAAACTTCCAAGCGCGGCAACCTGTGGATCTGCTTCCGCCCGTTCGCCTGTGGAATCGCGAGATTCGGAATCCAGCCGTTATCCGGGTCCTAACCGAGATGCGAAAGGTTGTCAATGCGATCATCCGCGCGTACGGCAAGCCAACCGAAATCCGCATTGAACTTGCCCGCGATCTCCGCCGCAATCGTAAACAGCGCGAATTGGATTCCAAGAAAAACTGGAAAAACCGCTCCCTGCGAAACGACGCCAAAGGCGCAATCAAGAGAGAATTCCCCGGGCTCGAACCCTCCCGCGACGACATCAAAAAAGTCCGTTTAGCTGAGGAGTGCCACTGGTGCTGTCCCTATACGGGCAAGAGCATTTCCATATCGGCTCTGCTGGGCCGCGAATCCCAATTCAATATCGAACATATACTTCCTTTCGCGAAATCGCTGGACGATTCGTTCGCAAACCTCACCCTTTGCGACGCCGACCACAACATCCACGTGAAGCAGCGCCGCGCCCCATCGGAAGCATACGGCGGAAAACCCGAACTCTAT
>JBGPHM010000099.1:0-4831 GCA_041484365.1 Terriglobia bacterium
CCGAGGTCCAGCTCCAGCGTGTCCGTGAAAATGGGATCGGAGGTTTCGTCTGTGCGGAAAAGTCCTTGTTCCTTCGTGTACGCTTCCGCCAGTGCCACGCGCGCCGCGTCGCGTCCCGTAAAGCGCAGATAGTTGAGCGTCTCTGCGTCCACGGGGAAGAAGCCCATCGTCGCGCCATACTCCGGCGCCATGTTCGCAATCGTTGCGCGGTCCGGCAGCGAAAGACTCGAAAGGCCTGTGCCGTAGAACTCGACAAACTTTCCGACCACGCCCTTTGTGCGCAGCATCTGCGTCACCACGAGCACCAGGTCCGTCGCCGTCGAACCCGCGGGCAGCCGCCCGTGCAGCTTGAAGCCGACCACATCTGGAATCAGCATCGAGAGCGGCTGGCCGAGCATCGCCGCCTCTGCTTCAATGCCGCCAACGCCCCAGCCGAAGACGCCGAGTGAATTCACCATTGTCGTGTGCGAATCCGTGCCGACAAGCGAATCGGGGTACGCGATTGTGCGTCCATCGCTCGGCGCGCCACACACAACACGCGCAAGGTATTCCAGATTCACCTGGTGGCAGATGCCGGTATCCGGCGGCACAACCTTGAAATTGTGAAAAGCTTGCTGGCCCCAGCGGAGAAATGCGTAGCGCTCCACGTTGCGCTGAAATTCCAAAAGCGCGTTCACGGAGAAAGAATCCGCCGTGGCGAATTTGTCCACTTGCACCGAATGGTCAATCACCAATTCCGCGGGGAGCAGGGGATTGATTTTTTTCGGGTCGCCGCCCATCGTGCGCATCGCTTCGCGCATTGCGGCAAGATCTACAACCGAGGGCACGCCGGTAAAATCCTGCAACAAGACGCGCGCGGGCATAAATGAAATCTCTTTGCGCGCGGCGTCATTGGGCTTCCATTCCGCAAGCGCCTCGATATCTTCCGCATGCACGAAGCGGCCGTCTTCTTGCCGGAGCAAGTTTTCGAGCAGCACCTTCAACGAAAACGGCAGTTCCGTCACATGGCCAATGCTTTTTCGTTCCAGCGCGTCGAGCCGAAAAATGTCGTACGTCATCCCGGCGGCATTGATCTGGCTGAGGCTGCGGAAAGTGTTTGAGCGGGCGGGGGACATCGTGTCGAAATCCTTTCCTGTATGGATTCTTTCCAATTAGAATTGCGAACCTTCTATGATAGCCGAACCGCATCAGCCATGCACGGCGAGCTGAGGCCGGGACCCGTGGAGTCTCAGAAGTGAGATGGTTCATCCAAAAACGCAGACGCGATCTCAATCGCGGCGTATTCATTGCTGTGCCTTGTTTGATTGGGATCCTTGCGGTCTTCATAAGTTCATTTGCTCATCTGCAACAAGCGAAGCCTGCCGCAAAAATGTACGCGATTCTTCTCGGCACAGGATTTCCTCGTCCCGATGCTGACCGCGCGGGCCCATGCACTGCAATCATCGTTGGAGAAAAAGTTTTTCTCGTAGATGCAGGGCGCGGCGTGATGCAACGCATCGCGGGCGCGGGCCTAAAGCCGGCAAATATTCAGGCGGTATTTCTGACTCATCTCCACTCGGATCATATTGATGGACTGCCGGACGTGTTTCACAGTACCTGGCAATTTGGCCGCAATACGCCATTTGAGTTGTATGGGCCCGAAGGTACGCAGGATGTCGTGGACGGGATGATGAAATTCTACGCCGCCGACATCCACATCCGCCGAGACCTCACCGAGAAACTTCCCGCTGCAGGCGCGACAGTTGATACGCACATCCTGAGAGAAGGCGTCGTTTATCAGGATGCTGATCTCCGCGTCACCGCATTTCTCGTGGACCACTTTCCCGTTGTCCCCGCTTTCGGGTTTCGCTTTGACACCGCGAGCGGCAGCTTCGTGATCTCCGGCGACACGCATCCGAACGACAATCTAGTGCGCTTCGCAAAGGGAGCTGACGTTCTCATCCACGAAGCGTATCTCCCTCAAACCAACGCGCCCACCGACACGGCTTCTGATGGCGCATGGTTCGCGCGGTATCATTCCACCGCGGCGGAAGCAGGTGATGATGCCGCGCGGGCAGGCGTGAAAGTTCTCGTGCTCACGCACTTGATTCCGCATCGCCCCGGTGACTCCGATCCGATTTTTCGCGACGAGGCTGCGAGATCTTTTCACGGGAAGATCATCGTCGGCCACGACCTGATGCGCATCGATCTTCCCGGCGCGGGGAACTGAAATCATCTAAAATGGATGTTGCGTTGAATCCATGGATGTTGCGCTGATTGGATGCTGGCGCTGAAGTTTTCGGTATGAACGTCGTTCTCATTTCCACCTACGAACTCGGCCACCAGCCATTCGGGCTGGCGTCGCCGGCGGCGTGGCTTGCCGCGCGCGGCGCGAGCGTCACCTGCTTGGATCTTTCGCGCGAAGAGTTCCGCGAAGACCCAATCCGGTGCGCCGATTTGGTCGCCCTGTATGTCCCCATGCACACCGCCACCAGGCTCGCGGTGGCGCTGCTGCCGCGCATTCAGGAGATCAATCCCCAGGCGCACATCTGCTTTTATGGCCTGTATGCCCCTGTGAATGCTGGGTTTATGAGGCAGCTCGGCGCGCAGACGATTGTGGGCGGTGAATTTGAGCAGGGTTTGACAAATTTGGTTGAACGACTCACCAAATTCCCGAACGAAAAAAATGCGATTTCTTCAGGCGTGAAATTATCGGGCGAAGAGGCAGTTTTTTCGAATGAGCCGGAACAGGCGGAACCTGAGATTTCTCTCGCGAGGCAACAATTCCTTGTGCCGGAGCGCGGCGGATTGCCGCCGCTTGCGAAGTATGCATACCTGATTTTGCCGGATGGGGGCTACCGCGTGGCGGGTTACACCGAGGCGAGCCGCGGTTGCAAACATCTTTGCAAGCATTGTCCGATTGTGCCGGTGTACGACGGCGCGTTCCGCATTGTGCAGCGCGAGGTCGTGCTCGAGGACATCCGGCGGCAAGTTGCGGCAGGCGCGCAGCATATCAGCTTCGGCGATCCGGATTTTTTCAATGGGCCTACACATGGGCTCGCCATCGTTGATGAGATGCACCGCGAGTTTCCGCAACTCAGTTATGACGTGACAATCAAGATCGAGCATCTGCTGAAACACGCCGAGCATCTCTCGAAGCTGCGTGACACGGGATGTCTGTTTGTCACGAGCGCGGTGGAGTCGGTGGATGATCTCGTGCTCACGCAACTTGCGAAGGGGCACACGCGCGCGGATTTCATTCGCGCGGTGCAATTGTTCCGTGAAAACGGTCTGGTGTTGCAACCGACATTCATGCCGTTCACGCCGTGGACGACGATTGACGGATATCGCGACCTTCTCGAAGTGGTCGCGCAGCAGGACCTGATTGAAAATGTCGCGCCCATCCAGCTTGCCATCCGGCTGTTGATTCCGGCGGGCTCGCGAATGTTGGATCTGCCGGAGATACGCAGCGGCGTCGGCGCGTTTGATCCGGCTGCGCTGATGTATCCCTGGGCGCACAGCAATCCGCGGGTGGACGCGCTGGTAGAAAACGTCCAGCGAATTGTCGAGCGCGATGAAAAAGAGCGCCGCAGTCGCGAGGAAATCTTCGCGCACATTTGGGAAGCTGCCGCGCACGCGGACGGGGCTTCTACCGGCACCTCTGCCGCGTTGCCGGATTTCAAACGCAATGGTGGGAGTCGCGCCGCGATCCCCCACATGAACGAGTCGTGGTATTGCTGCGCCGAGCCTACGCGCGAGCAGTTGGTGTCGATTGGCGCGCCGAGCAGCGCGTTGGCAACCGGGTCGTCCACAGCGCCAACAGAACACTCCATGCCACAACCTGACGCTTTCGTGTGAAACAGTGACCACTCAACACAATTCAGATTCACGTCCGAAACGCTTGCTTCTGCTGACAAGCAAGCTCGGCTACCAGACGCGGAGCTTTGCCGATGCTGCGCGCAAGCTCGGAGTGGAGCTGATTTACGCCACGAACCGCTGCCATCAATTGGATGATCCGTGGAACGACCGCGCCATCCCTGTACATTTCGAGGCGCCGGAGGCCGCCGCGGCCGACATTCTGGAAGCGCTGCGCGGCGCTGAACCGGACGGCATACTCGCTCTTGGCGACCGCTCCGTAATCGCGGCGGCTTATGCAGCGCGCGGGCTGGGCGTTTTCTACAATCATCCTTCTTCCGTCGAAGCGTGCAGGAATAAGGAACACATGCGGGCGGCATTCCGAGATGCAGGCTTGCGCACGCCGTGGTTTCGCACGCTGCCGCTCAATCCCTTGCCCGACCCCGCGCTTGCGGGCGTGCATTTCCCGTGCATCGTGAAGCCACTTTGCCTTTCTGCGAGCCAGGGCGTGATGCGCGCGAATAATCCGGCGGAATTCAAGATCGCAGCCGAACGCATTGCCCGTTTGCTGCGTACGCCGGAGTTGAAAATGCAGCGCGATCCGAACCTCGAACGAGCGCTCGTGGAAGCCTACATCCCGGGAAGGGAAGTGGCCGTCGAGGGCTTGCTGACCGAAGGCGCGCTGCGCGTTCTCGCGATTTTCGACAAGCCCGATCTGCTCGAGGGGCCGTATTTTGAGGAGATGATTTATGTAACACCATCACGCTTATCAGAAGAGCAGCAGAAAGCAATCGTGCTGGCCGCCGCCGATGCGGCCCGCGCGCTGGGCCTGATTCACGGACCGATTCACGCCGAATTCCGCGTAAATGAGAGCGGCGTGTGGCCTCTGGAAATTGCGCCGCGGCCGATTGGCGGCCTGTGCGCGCGAGCGCTGCGATTCGGGCCAGAGTTGATTTCGCTCGAAGAACTGCTCGTGCGCCACGCGTTGCAACTGCCC
>JBGPHM010000100.1:0-4773 GCA_041484365.1 Terriglobia bacterium
CGGCATTTTTTTGATCGGCATCAAGCTGGATCTTACTACGCCCCCAGGCGGGAGACTGGGGGCTATAAGATACTTTGATGTCTAGTCAAGAGCGTGGCGTCAAATCCTTTGGCATTATGTTCGTTTTGTGATGACTAAGTGTGTCGCGTTGGGAGTGGCAACGCGTTCGGTGCACTGATAGCCGAGTTTCGGCGCGTCAATTCCTTCCAGAAGGCTTTCGCCTGCGCCGAGGAGGACGGGCGACATAGCCAAGTGCATCTCGTCGATAAGTCCGGCGCGAAGGTATTGCCGGATTGTGGCGACCCCGCCGCCAAGCCGGACATCCTTGCCTTTCGCAGCGTCCACAGCACGATTAAGCGCTGCGTGAATGCCGTCGGTAACAAAATGGAAGGTTGTGCCTCCGTTCATTTCAATCGAAGCGCGCGCGTGGTGGGTGAGTACGAAGACTGGAGTGTGGTAGGGCGGCGTGTCCCCCCACCAACCTTTCCAACTGTTGTCCGGCCAGGGGACTCTGACCGGGCCGAACATGTTTCGACCAAGGATCCACGCTCCGATATTCTCGAAGCCGCGCGCGGCAAAGTCGTCATCAATGCCTGGTGCGCCGCCATCTTTGCCATGCATCCGTTGAAAAGTGCGCGTGGCAAAGGCCCATTCGTGCAGCGCCATGCCGCCCACGCCAAGCGGATTCTGGAGATCCTGATTGGGACCGGCGCCGTAACCATCGAGGGAGATCGAAAAGCTTTGCACGCGAAGCCTGGACATAGATAGAAACCTCCCTGATAGGCGCCAACCCGTTCTGATTGTACCGCTCCTAAGGGTATCGGTAGCGTGCCTTCATTTGTGAGCGAGAGTCAACAATCCCAGTAACGCGTTTAGTGAAACAAGCTTATGTCAATCGCGTTCGCCATTGCCTCGTATCCGGCATCGTTAGGGTGGAGATGATCTTGTGAAGCAAAGCGTGGCAACAGTCTGCTGGGATGATCCGAATCGCGCAGAACCGCGTCGAAGTCAATCACGCCGTCAAACGAGCCGCTGGTCCTGATCCATTTGTTAACCGCCTGCCGAACTGCTTCCTTCGATTCCGAGTAGTACCCCGGAATGTCCACACCTTCAAAAGGAGTGATTGTGGCGCCAATCAGCTTGACGCCGCGAGCGTGCCCGCGGGAAATCAATTGGCGGTACGCGTCAATTAAATCTTCAGGAGTGCGGACATCAGATGGATCGGCAAGGTAGCCATCGCCCAGCTTTGCGCCGGGGAAACAGATGTCATTGACACCTTCGAGCAGCACAATGTGAGTTACGCCAGGCATCGCCAGAGCGTCCCGGTCGAATCGAGCCAGGGCGCTCGCGCCGAAGCAGCCCGCGCTTGCAATGAAGCAGTCACTCAACAGCCGGTTACCGGCGATGCCCTCATTGGCCACCGCCACTTTGGAACCTTCGGACGTCTTTACAAGCCGGCGGACGAGATCGCTCGGCCAATTGTGGTCCGCATCTACGGTGGACCCATCGCCATCAGTGACCGAGTCGCCAAACGCAACCACCAGCTGCTGGTACCCCTGGGCAGGAACGAGTACACCGGTAACCACGATTGACGCCCTGGACGTGGCTCCAGCTTCTATCTTTTCGTCACGAGTATGGTCACCGTGTTGCGAGACCACGGCGCGTTTGAGCGCGAGATGGTGCAGCGTCGGCGTAGCGACGCGTGTGGGGAAATAGAGACTGATGCTGATTTCGGTTCCGGAAGTGACGGGAAAGGCCACGGGGTCACTGAGCACGGGCGCTCCCGCAGGAATCGTGACCGAACTGCGCCCCCCGAAGGTGACGGTCTGAACCGAGCCGGGCAGAACGCTCGTCGAGTCGATCGGCGCACCAACAGTCGCCGCGCCAACAAGAAGCGGTGTGGACCCGAATTCGTTAGATAGGCGAATGCAGATTTGGGCTCCTCCGATGGATACCCGCACGCGCTCTCGCACAGTCTGGTCTTCGATGTTGAGCAGCGGTTGTTTCGGATTGGGGGCTGCTGACTGGGGGCTGGACGCCCAAGTGGCGATCCAGGTATTTCGCTGAGCCGCGACCTCTTGGGGAAGAAACAGAAGAAGGCAAACGATGGCAAGATTCCGCAACTCTCTCATTTGAAGGTGTTCTCCCATGATTGAATTCAGCGCAGTGAAGACCGAGCTCTTGCCAAACTGGGCGCTACTTCATCGCCGAGAAATCCGTCGGACGCATATATACTTCGTCCACCTTAAACTTTTCGTCCGCCTTTTCCAGAATCAGCTTCGCGGCATCCACATACGGTTGACCCGCGGGGTCGGCATGAAGGTCGCGCCAAAGTTTTCTCGCCTCTTCTCGACTGGGAAAATCCACAACGTACACGAACGTGTCCTTCCAGGCGGGATTCTCGTTGGGTACCCAGAAGCCGACAACATTGATACCGTGCTGGGCCATCACCTTTGAATCGCCCCGAAACAGCGTCTCGAGATCCTGCGCTTTGCCCGGAAGGGTGTGATAAATCATGAGCTCGAAGACGTGGTCGCTGTCCGCCCTCACTTGTCTCGGGTGCATCAGACGGGCGGTAAGTAGCGAGCCTGCGGCAAAGGAAACCAGGACGGCGCCGCAAGCAATCCAACCTTTGAATTTCCAGCGATTGCGAATTGCCACCCGTGATTTGTCGTTCGTTTTCATGAGTTCATTCTCCTTTGTATTGTTGAGGTTTTTGTAAAACCAAGCGCCTCTGCCCTGGGCAAAATCTGTTGCTTTACTTCCTCTTCTGCGTAGGCTAGAATAAGTCAGTTGACTGACTGTAAGAGAATCTACAATCTCTCCCTTCGCCTGTCAACGGAATATGCGTTGCTTTGCCGTTGACGCGAGGCGCGCGGCTTTGTATTAGTGGAGTTAGTCATCTGACTATAGGATCGCGTTATGCCAAAACTGAAAACGAATAGCCGGAGGCGCCTGCTTCAGGCCGCCGAGAAGGTCACTTATCGCTACGGGTTCGGCAACGCAGCGCTTGCTGACATCGCGAAGCAGGCCAGGGTTCCACTGGGCAACGTCTACCACTACTTCAAGACGAAGGACGAGATTGGCGATGCCATTGTCGAGCAGCGCGTTTCGCGATTCAGGACGTTGTTGCACGAGCTGGACAAAGCCGATTCTCCCAAAGAGCGGCTCTGCGCGTTCGTCCAGATAAAGATTAACAACCGCGAGGGTCTGGCGCGCGGTGGCTGCCCTGTCGGGACCTTGTGTTCGGAACTCCAAAAGCATGGCGGCCGGGTTGCGAAGAAATCGAGGGTGTTGTTCACAGAAGCCCTGGCATGGATGGAGGCGCAGTTCAAGGCGCTTGGCAAAGGAGCCGATTCGCGCGGGCTCGCCGTGCATCTTTTGTCCGCGACGCAAGGCGTTTCGGTGCTGGCTCACACCTTCCATGATCCGGGCATGATTGAAATCGAGGCGGCGCATCTCAAGCAGTGGATTCGCGCGCTTTAGACGGAAGACAACCGCAAAGACAAATCTCCCCCCTCCCTTCCCTTTTCCCATCCTAGCTCCATTTGCCGCAGATTCCTCAAGATTTTCCTTGCTTTTCTGTTTATCCTATGGTACACGTTTTTGTGCGTTACCATTATCTATTCGAATACCCACGGCCCGCCTCGCGCGCTTCCCGCCTTTTCAGCAGCCACTCATCTCCAAGTCCTATCAATTCATGCACTTCCGGACGAGAATCTCAAAACACCCGTAACTCCTTTGTTGCACTACTCTTACCGCACCTTTTTGCTGTAAGTCCTTTGTTGCGACACTCTTACAGAAAGATGGGGGGTGCCCCCCTTCGCGCAGATGTTCCGGCGATCCTGGCGCGCTACTTGCCGGCGCCTCTGCGCTTTCTCCGTGTACTCAGTGATCTCTGTGTTAAATATCTTCCCGGCTTCCACTCTCAACGCGCCCCATTCCGCCCCTGTCTAACTCGTTTAGAATCAACACTGTGATCAAAACCCTAAACAAATTCCCCCCTGTCTAAATCACTTATCTTCAATCACTTCCAGACCTCGTGCAAAGCCCCCATGTCTAAGTCCTTTAGAATGATAGCGTTTCAGAAAAAGCTCTTTTTTTCTTTGTGGCGAATGCGTTGGATTGAAAAATTGCTCTTCGCAGCGCCCACCTTCCGCGTGACCAAAGCCCTGCGCAAGCGTGACATGAGTCACGGTGCGAGGCATGGAGGTTTGTGTTATCGTTTGTTCGTTTAACGGTGAATTTGACGTGGTAAACCGAAGCAGAGAGCGTTTCGACCTCTGATCCACAGGCGAGGCAAAAATCGTGAAGAAATCCTATAACGGCGTGGCAGTCCCTTCCGACGGACAAGTAATCGGATACGAAAATGGCAAATTTCAGGTGCCGGACCGGCCGGTGATCCCTTTCATCGAGGGCGACGGCACGGGGCGCGACATCTGGAAGGCGTCGCGGCGCGTGTTTGACGCAGCGGTGGAGAAAGCATACGGCGGGAAGCGGCGCGTGGCGTGGTTCGAGGTGTTTGCGGGCGAAAAAGCGTTCAACACGTTCAAGGAATGGCTGCCGAAAGACACTGTGGACGCCATCCGCGATTTCCGCATTGCGATCAAGGGGCCGCTGACGACTCCGGTGGGAGGCGGGATTCGCTCGCTCAACGTTGCGCTGCGCCAGATCCTCGATTTGTACGCTTGCGTCCGTCCGGTACGCTATATGGCCGGCGTCCCCTCGCCGGTGCGCAATCCCGAGCGCATGAACGTGGTCATCTACCGCGAG
>JBGPHM010000101.1:0-4522 GCA_041484365.1 Terriglobia bacterium
ATCCGGAAGGAAGCGATCCGGAATGTAGCGATTGGAGAGATAGACGGCGTACTGGATGGCTTCGTCGGTGTAACTGACCGCGTGGAATTTTTCGTAGCGTTCGCGCACGCCCTGCAAAACGCGAATGGCATCATCCTCGTTCGGGGCGGAAACTTTCACAGCCTGAAAGCGCCGCTCGAGTGAGCGATCTTTTTCAACGGACTTGCGGTATTCGCCGGGCGTGGTGGCGCCGATGCACTGGATTTCGCCGCGGCTAAGCGCCGGCTTGAGAATGTTTGCGGCGTCGAGCGAGCCTTCAGCGGAGCCTGCACCGACGAGCGTGTGGAGCTCGTCTATGAAAATGATGGAGTTCTGGCTCTCCATCAATTCCTTCATGATGGTCTTGAGACGTTCTTCAAACTGGCCGCGGTACTTCGTGCCCGCGACGATGAGTGAAAGATCGAGCGAAAGAATTCGCTTATCGGCAAGGAACGGCGGGACATCGCCATCGGCGATGCGCTGCGCAAGGCCCTCGACAATGGCCGTCTTGCCCACACCCGGCTCGCCAATGAGCACGGGGTTGTTCTTCGTGCGGCGACACAGAATTTGAATCGCGCGTTCGAGTTCGCCTTCGCGTCCGACGAGCGGGTCCAACAGTCCATCCGTGGCTGCCTGCGTAAGATCGCGGCTGAACTCCGCGAGCAATGAAGTTTCCTTGGGGCGATTCACGGGAACTTTTTCGCCGGAGCTGCGGGCAAGTTCTTCGCGCAGGGCGGAAAGGCGCAGTCCGCGCTCCTGCAGGATTTCCGCGGCAAAGCTTTTCTCTTCGCGGAGGATGCCGAGGAGCAAATGCTCGGTGCCGACATGCTTGTGGCCGAGGCGATCGGCTTCTTCAGCAGCGTAGCTCAGGATTCGCTTTGATTCCGCGCTCAACGGAACTTCGACGGAGGTGGAGATGCGTTCGCGGATGGTAATGCGGGATTCAATTTCCTTGCGAATGGATTCGATCGAGCCTTGCGCGCGCAGGTAACGGTTTGCGAGGCCTTTGTCTTCGCGGACGAGACCGAGCAGAAGGTGTTCGGTTTCAATGCACGGGCTGCCGTACTGGCTCGCCTCGTACCTCGCGAAGAAAATTACCCGGCGTGCCTTCTCTGTGAATCGTTCAAGCACGGTTCTCTCGCTTCTCCCTCAGTGGGCGGGCCGGGCCGCGGAGATTTCTCCGAGCGGCTTCAACTCGCCGTGCTCCAAAGCCAGCACGCGGTCGCAGCGCTCAGCGAGAGCGCGGTTATGCGTGGCCAAGATGGATGTGAGCCGATGGATCCGGTGTAGACGTTGCATCAAGTCGAAAACCGTATCCGCGTTTTGCTCGTCCAGATCCCCGGTGGGTTCGTCCGCCAGAAGCAGCGCCGGTTGATTGACCAACGCCCTGGCAATCGCGACCCGCTGCTGCTCTCCCCCGGAAAGCTCCCCTGCCCGTTGCCGGGCTTTTGCGGCAAGCCCGACTTCGTCCAACCAAATCTTCGCCGAGTCGAGTGCCGCGGACTCACGCGCGCCCCGCATCAGAAGGGGCATGGCGACGTTTTCCGCCGCCGAAAAATCGGGTAAAAGGTGATGGCGCTGCCAAACGAATCCGACGGCCTGATTCCGAAAATCTTCAAGATGCGAGTCGGGAAGCGATTGCAGCGCACGCGAGCGAAAGTATACTGTACCGCTTGTTGGCATGTCCAGCGCGGCCAAAAGGTGCAGCAACGTGCTTTTTCCGCTGCCGGATGGCCCGACAACCGCAATCATTTCGCCCTCGACAACTTTGAGATCGATTGATTTCAGGACGACCTGCTCCGAGGCGCCGGAGCCGAAAACTTTTCTCAATTCGCGGGATTCCACGACGAAGGGTGAGGAAGGCGAGGCCTCCGAGGAGCTGCCAGACGCGGATTTGTACAATCCGAATTCTGCTTTGACCGTGGCTGGGCTCATTGTTGTCATCTTGCAGCCTAACTCTCTACAATCGCCTACTGCCTGAAGGGCTCGATTTCGTGCTACCAGTGTTGTGGCCCCAAATTGGCCTCGAATTGCCCTTTCAACCTTAGATGCGAGGATTGCCCCTGGGGCCTTCCGGGAACCGCCAGGTACACTGCCAAAAGGTTTCCCTTTGACGCCCGCCGGGTTACCTTTCCCAAAACCGTTCCAAATGGAAATCGTTAGAACATCCGCCAACTTATTGAAACCAATGGAATTATAGCACGCCTCCCATTGCCAAAATTGGTCAAGAGCCGGGACGACCCACGACTTATGTGCGCCATAAGAGAATAGTGCAAGATGCTAGCCAAACCTTGAGAGAAGGTCGATGGCCAAGGGTGCAGGTGGCATGGGAACGGCACATGAGGTTGCGGAGGCATTTACTCGAAGCGAAGGATTTCGACGGGAAGCAAGCGCGCGGCGGCGCGCGCAGGGACGAGCGTCGCGGCGGCGCAAATGGCGAGCGCGGCGGCGGCGATCCACAGGGCGTCAAAGCCGTTAGGATGGAAAGGAACATATGGAACGGAATAGACCTCGGGGTCGAGGGGAATAAGGCGGTACGTTCCGGCGATCCAGGCGGCGAGATATCCAACGGCCAGTCCCGCGGCAGTTCCCACCGCGCCGATGGCGAGGCCCTGGAGAAAGAAAATACGGCGCAATTGTATACGACGTGCTCCCATGGACATGAGGACGGCGATGTCGCGCGCGCGATCCGTGACGGTCATGGTGAGGACGACAAGAATGTTGAGGCCCGCGACAAAGGTGATGAGACCGATAAAAATTGCGGTGACAAGTTTTTCGAGGCTCAGCGCGCGGAAGAGCGCGCGGTTTTCCTCTTGCCACGTTGAGGCTTTGTAGCCGGGGCCTGCCGCGCGTGCGAGTTCGCTAGCCAGCCCGGCGGCTCTGTCGAGTTGCCCGATGCGGAATTCGATGACGCTGACTTCGTCACCGACGCCGGCGAGGCTTTGCGCGGAGGCCAGTGAAGTGAATCCCCAGTTGGCGTCAAAATCGTAGAAGCCGGAATCGAAAATGCCGGTGACGCGGAAGCGCGGCGCGCGCGGGACCATGTTGAATGGAGTGAGGCGGCCTTCGGGGCTGATGAGTGTGACGTAGTCGCCGGCGCGCAACTTCATGCGGTCGGCGAGCATGTGGCCGAGGATGACTGCGCCGATGCCGTCGGAGTCCGGGGAAAAATCCGCGCGGCCTTCGACGATGTGATTGAGCGCGTCATTCGATTTTTTTTCGAGCTCGGGGTCAACACCTTTGAGTTCGATGCCGCTGGCCTTTCCACCCGCGGAAAGTAAAACCGTTTCGTAAATGGCGGGAGTGGCGGAACGAACGCCGGGGATACGCGCGAGTCGCGCGGCGAGAGCATGATAATCGTGCAAGCCGTCAGCGCCGGGCTCGGAAAGTGTGATGTGCGCGGTGACGCCGAGCAGTCGGTCCTGGAGAGTTTCGCGGAAACCGGTGTTCATGGAGAGCGCGATGACGAGCGTAGCGACTCCCGCGGCGACGCCGACAACGGAAAGCACGGTGACGAGTCGCAGGACGGCGGGCCTGTGCGGCGAGCGCAGATAACGCCGCGCGACCAGCCATTCAAATCTCATGGCGTGTTGGCGCCCGGGTCGCCGGGTTCGCGGCGTGATTCGGGGCGAAGCAGCGGAAAGAGAATGACGTCGCGGATGGAGTGCGAATCGGTGAGCAGCATCGTGAGCCGGTCAATGCCGATGCCCATGCCCGCCGCGGGCGGCATGGCGTGGCTCAGAGCGCGGACGTAATCCATGTCCACTTCCTTAGGAGCTTCCTCGCCACCCTGCGCGACCTGCGCGCGAAAGCGTTTCTCCTGCTCGATGGGATCATTCAGTTCGGAGAACGCGTTGCCCAGCTCGAGGCCGCCGATGAAAACTTCAAAACGCTCGGCGGTGGAGGGATCGTCGTCGCGGCATTTTGAAAGCGGCGAAATCTCCACGGGAAAATCGTAAAGGATTGTCGGCTGAATCAGATGATGTTCGGCGACGGCCTCGAAGAGTGCGCCGACAAGTTCGCCATCACTTAGCTTCGTAACATCCGCGATGGGCGAAGCGTGACCCTGCGTGGCCCAAGCGTTGAAGCGCTTCGCGGCCTCGCGGGGCGCGCCGGAAGTGCAAAGCTGTTCGACCGTGGGCGCCGCTCCTGCGGCTTGCGGCCAATACTTCGTGATGGCCTCGCGCATGGTGAGGCGCTGCCATTTGGCGAAGTCTATTTCGTGGTCGCCGAACTTCACGATGGTGCTGCCCGTTACAGCCATGGCGAGCGTGGCGAAAAGTTCTTCAGTGAGATCCATGAAGGCGCGATAGTCGCTGTACGCCTCGTAGAACTCGAGCATCGTGAATTCAGGATTGTGCTGCGTCGAGATGCCTTCGTTGCGGAAATTGCGATTGATTTCGTAAACGCGGTCAAGCCCGCCGACGGTGAGACGCTTCAGATACAGCTCCGGCGCGATGCGTAGATAAAGGTCAAGATCGAGCGTGTTGTGATGCGTAATGAA
>JBGPHM010000102.1:0-3903 GCA_041484365.1 Terriglobia bacterium
ACTGTATTCGCTGATGACAATCGCAACCGCGGCCGCGGTCCCGCAGGTCGAGAGCCAGTCGCTCCATCCGACAACGAAGCCGGCGTAATCGCCGAGCGCGCGCCGCGAAAAATTATACTGGCCTCCGCTGCGCGGAATTGCCGCGCCGAGCTCCGCGATCGACGAAGCGCCGAAAAGCGCATAAAGTCCGCCCACGACCCACACGCCGAGAAAAAGCCAGGGATTCGGCAAATTTTTTGCGATGTCGCCGGGCGTTCGAACGATTCCCGCGGCAATCGCATTTCCGATCGCCGCGGCCATGCCAAACCACATGCCGAGAACCTTCAGCAGTTTCCCGGAATTGCTGGAGAGATTCGAATGCGCCAGCGGTTTGGTGGTCAATGGTGCCTGCTAGCAGGAAGAATGGGTGTGCATCGCAAGGCGGCCATCATAACCGTGGAGAGGGGAATTGCAAGAGCGAAGTCACGGGCATTGGCTTCGCGTTCGAATCGATTGGAAAAGCATATTTCAACGAGGCTGGCCGACGAAATTCCATTTGCCCCATTCGAATGATTCGTGAACGGGGGCGAAATGCATTCGTGCAATCTTTCGAATCAATTCGGGCTGGGTTAACCATTGCTCATAGGTGCGGCGCTCGAATTGAATCATGGTGGCGAGGGCATCAAGTTTGTTCGAAAGGCGGCGCGCCAAAGGATTTTCTGAAACGGCGTGCACGAATTTCAAAAATGGAGTCAGCCACGGCTCCACAATGACTACGCGGCCTTCTTTGCGCAACACGCGCTGCATCTCTGCAAAAGTTTGTTCCAGATCTTCAGGCAGTGTGGACAGATGATGCAAGCCACCCTGGACCATCAGGACGTCCTTGCTGCGATTCGCGAAGGGAAGTTGACGGCAATCGCCGACGAAACATTTTGCCGGACCGCGATACCGCGCGATCAGCCGGGGCGACAAATCCACGCCTTCGAGGTGCGTAAATCCGAGCCGTTCCAGTGCGTTCAGCCCATTGCCACGCCCACAGAATAATTCAACGATTTCCGCGTCGCGCGGCCATTGAGCGGCGCCCAACTTCCGGAGACGCGCGATAAATTTATGAATCTCCTGCTCGGGAGTTTCGAACCGCAAGTACGCGGCTTCCCACGGATCGGGAGAGGGTGCGCTCGGAGCATCCGGGTTCAGATCGTCGGACCTATTTTCCATTTGTGGCGAGTGCAATTTCACGCGGCAGCGGAATCACGCCCACGCAGTTTCCCACAGTCCGCAGCTCTTTTCGAGCCGCCTCGAAGGAAAAGAGGAGATGTAGAGAATCAATCTCGCAAGGCGCGGGCTGGATCGGTCCGCGTGGCGCGCCATGCTGGCAAGAAACATGCTGCCAACGCGGCGATGGTCATCACCACGAGCGCGGACCCGAAGGCCAGCGGGTCGCGAGGGCTGACCTCATATAGGAGGCTCCCAAGTGATCGCGTCAATGCGAGTGCCGCGGCCGCGCCAAACACCACGCCGCCTGCGGTCAACGTCAAGCCACGCGACATCACGAGCCGCAACAGATTGGATGCGCCGGCGCCAAGCGCCATGCGCAGCCCCAGCTCGCGGGTGCTCTGCGACACCGCGTACGACATCACGCCGTACAGTCCGATGGCAGCGAGGAGTAGCGCCAATCCACCCAAGATTCCTACTAAAGTTACGGCTACCTGCTGCGGTGAAGTCGAGCGATCTACCTGTTCCTGCATCGTGATCACCTCGTAGAGGGCAAGATTCCCGTCGAGCGCGTGCACCTCGCGGGCTAGCGCCGCCGCCATCGTCTCCGGGCTCAGCGGCGTTCGGACATACAAGCCCGCCCCAACTGAGAAATTCTGGCGCCGAGGCACATAGAAAAAGGGTTTAGGCGTCTCCCGAACGCTCTGGTACTTGGAATCTTTTGCCACACCGACTACCTGCGTCCATCGGCCCTTAACCTGAACGCGCTCGCCAATCGGATTCCTGTCGCGCCAATACTTCGCGACCATCGTTTCATTCACGATGGCCACCAGAGCGGCCTTTTCATCGTCCGCGCGGGTGAACTCGCGGCCGGACACCAGGGGGATGCCCATGGTCGCGAAATAGTCCGTGCCCACTTCGTTGAACTGCACGGTAGGCTGCTCGTCAGACGGGGGTTGATAGCCATCTACGGCAATCAGCGTCGAAGAAAAACTTCCATAGGCCAGTGGCGTGCCTCGCGCGAACGTTGCCAACTCGACGCCGGGCAGCGCCTTCACGCGATCCATCAGATCGTCCTGGAAATTCTTCGCGCGCTGCGCGTCATATCCCGCCGACACCAAATCGACAGCAGTGAAGAGCACTCCGTGCGTCGAAAAACCCGGGCTGGCAGTTCGAATTTTCTGCAGGCTCTGCAGCAACAGCCCTGCTCCGACCAACAAAACAAAACTCAGAGACACCTGGACCAGAACCAAGCCCGAGCGGACCCACGCCCTTCCACCGCCCCCAACCACCCCCGCCGAATCGGATTTCAGCGCGCCGGCAAGATCGATCTTGCCAATCTGCATTGCGGGAACCAGCCCAAGCAGGAGCGTCGCGATCAGGCAAACACCGGCGCTCAGCGCCAGCACGCGCCAATCGATTTCCCCCGGGAGATGCATCGCCACCCCTGCCCGCGCGGGGAAGAGCAGCACGAGCGCGTGACGGCACCAGTGCGCCACGAGGAGTCCGCCGGCGGCGCCAAAGGCCGACAGGATCAGGCCTTCCGTGAAAAGTTGCTTCAACAACCGGCCGCGCCCAGCGCCGATGGCGAGCCGCACCGTCATCTCATGCCGCCGCGCGAACGACCTGACCAGCAGCAGATTGCCGACGTTGGCGCACGCGATGAGCAGGACAAAAACAACCACGGCGAGCATGATTTCGAGCGTGGGCAGCAGAGTCCCCGCATTATTGAAAGGCGTTTGCCATAACGGCCACAGCTTGATGCCACGGCCGCGGTTCGTGTCCGGATAATCGGCTTCCAATCGTTTTGCCACTGCCGAAATCTCTTGCTGCGCCTGCTCGGGATTCGCGCCCGACTTGAGCCGCACGTAAGCTTCAATCCACCGCGCGCCGCGATCCTCCAGTTTGTACCCGCCCGCTTCAAATATTTCCTCCATCGACGCTGGCACCCAGAACTGCATCCCCCAGCCCACGAAGGTCCCATAAAATCCCGCGGGCGCGACCCCAACAATCGTGTGCAGCACACCGTTGAGCCGCTGCGTTTTCCCGATGATTTGCGGATCGCTGTTGAATCGCCCTTCCCAGAGCTGGTAACTGATCACCGTCACCGGATGGGCGTTCCGCCCCACGTCTTCGCCCGGCTCGAATCCGCGCCCAAGAATGGGATGAACTCCGATCGCATCAAAATAATTCGCTGAGACGATGCTCCCTACCGTGCGCTCGGCCCGGTCACCGACACTGAGCGTGGTCCCCATGATCTTGCTCACAATAAAGGAGTCAACCAGCGTGCAATTCCTCTGCAAATCGAGGAGATCCGGCCACGAAAGATCGGTAGGGCCGGACTCGCCGCGCGCCGTTCCGGTAAGAGCGAGCAGTTGCTCCTGGTGGGTTACCGCTGGATACGGACGAAATAAAATCCCCTCGACCCAACTGAAGACAGCGGCATTGGCGCCGATTGCCAAGGTGAGGCAAAGGATCGCCAAGATGGAAAAGCCCGGACTGCGCCGGAGCATCCGTAAGCCAAAGCGGAGGTCTTGCAGGGCGGTCTCGATCATGGGAAGTTCCCTCTGGTCGCGATAGATTTCCTTGGTTTGCTCGATGCCGCCGAAGCTGCGCAGCGCCTCGCGGCGGGCGTCCTCGGCAGTCATGCCTTTGCGCAGGTTCAGTTCCACGGCCATCTCCAAGTGCGAGCGCAATTCTGCGTCCAAG
>JBGPHM010000103.1:0-3496 GCA_041484365.1 Terriglobia bacterium
ATATGATTGCTCAATTCTTTTCTGCTCTTTTCTTTGCTGAGCTTCTCGGTTTGCTGCCGTTCATGCGCGAGAGGTAAAAATAGCCGGCTGCGCCCGGAAGCGGGGGACAAGCCGGCAAATCAAAATGTACGCGCAGCATCCGCTCCACGCAAGAAGAAACTTTTACGCGAAAGACATCGCGTGTCTATTTTCGGGAATTTTCGCCGTGCGACGATTTCACGGGAACAAGCCGCGCATCGCGGTCGCCTCGGCGACGCGGCCCACGGCAACAATGTATGCCGCGTTACGCATATGCGTGTGGAATTTACGGCTGGTCTCGAAGACGGTCTGGAAGGCGCGCGACATCACCGCCTGGAGCTTCGCGTTCACGTCTTCCACGCTCCAGAAGTAACCCTGCAAGTCCTGCGCCCACTCAAAATAGCTGACCGTGACGCCGCCTGCATTGGCGAGTACGTCAGGCAGTACGAAAATTCCGCGCCGCGCGAGCACTTCATCGGCGTGCGGGGTGGTCGGCCCGTTTGCGGCTTCCGCGATGATCTTGGCCTTGATGGCGTCCGCGTTGTGCAGGGTGATCACGTTTTCAAGCGCGGCTGGAATAAGGATGTCGCACTTCATCGTGAGCAGGTCGTCATTGGTCATGCGCGAAGCGCCGGGCATTCCCACCACTGTGCCGGAGCGTTCCTTGTAGCGAAGCGCCTTCATCGGGTCAATGCCGCGCGAATTGTGCACCGCGCCGCGCGAATCGCTGATGGCCACGATTTTTGCTTTTTTCTCCGCAAGCAACCGTGCGGCCACCGAGCCTGCGTTGCCGAAGCCTTGAATGGCAACGGTCGCGCCGCGAAGATTCATCTTCTTCGCCTTGCACGCTTCTTCGATCACATACATGCAGCCTCGCGCGGTCGCGTCAGCGCGCCCTTCCGAGCCGCCAAGCGAAATGGGTTTCCCAGTGACGACTCCGGGTGTGGCCTCGCCGGTGACCATCGCGTAGGTGTCCATAATCCATGCCATGGTTTGTGAGTCGGTGTAAACATCAGGCGCGGGGATGTCTTTCTCCGGGCCGATGATGGGCATAATCTCGTAGGCGTAGCGGCGCGTCATGCGCTCAAGCTCGCCCTTGGACATTCGCTTCGGGTCGCAGATGATTCCGCCCTTCGCGCCGCCGTAAGGAATGTTGACCGTGGCGGTCTTCCATGTCATCCACGCCGCAAGCGCTTTCACTTCATCGAGCGTGACGCTGGGGTGGTAGCGGATGCCGCCTTTGGCCGGGCCGCGCGCGACGTTGTGCTGCACGCGAAATCCGGTGAAAACTTTTACCTGGCCGTTGTCCTGCTTCACGGGGATCGAAACTTCCAGAATGCGTTTCGGCGTGCGCAGAATCTGGCGCAATCCCTGATCGAGCTTCAGGAATTCGGCGGCCATGTCGAATTGGAGCTGCGCGATGCGGAACGTGTTCAGATCCTCGCGAGGCGCCATGCGCGGAGCCACTGGCTGCGGGACTGCCTTCGATAGCGTGGACATCAATGGTCTCTCCCTCGTCTTGCCGGCATCATCTTGCCGGCTCGGCCTTCCGCGCGTAACCCTGAGGCCGCTTCCCCTTGTAACTTCGGGACTTACGTGGGGCGCAGTTTAGTCAAGGTACACCAGACAGTCAATGAGGATGGGTGGAAGACATTCCTGCCAACATCAGGAAGTACTCAGTTTTGGGAAGCATTGCGAGTGTCGGAAGTCCTCGTAAGTTATTGATAAGGAAAGGATTACGGGTGAGTGGACGGGCCGGACAGTGTTCAGTTACCGCTCCGGAACAATCCTATCTGTACCCATAAAAGACTGCAATACTTCGGGAATTAAGACGCTTCCATCGCTCTGTTGGAAGTTTTCGAGGATCGCGAGCCAGGTCCGGCCGGTCGGGAGGCCGGAGCCGTTTAATGTGTGGAGAAAATCGCTCTTGCCGGTTTTTGGCTTAAAACGGATTCCCGCGCGCCGTGCCTGAAACGCTTCGCAATTGGAGCAGGAAGAAATCTCCATGAACTCATTCGCGGAGGGCAGCCACACTTCGATGTCATAAGTCTTGGAAGATGCGAAACCCATGTCGCCGGTGCAGAGCAGCATCACGCGGTAATGAAGGCCAAGGCGTTGCAGCAGGTCTTCCGCATCACGCAAGAGCGATTCGTGTTCCTCGTAACTTTTCTCCGGATGCGTAAACTTGAAAATCTCAACCTTTTGGAATTGGTGCTGGCGTTTGATGCCGCGTGTATCTTTGCCGGCGGCGCCCGCTTCGGAGCGGAAGCAGGCCGTGTAGGCGCAGAGTTTGATCGCCAGCCTGTCCGCGTCAAGCGTTTCATCGCGAAATAGATTCGTCAGCTCGGATTCCGCGGTAGTGGTCAGCCAGAGATCCGTGCCCTCAAGATGAAACATGTCTCCGGCGAACTTCGGCAACTTGCCGTCGGCCACCAGCGACTCGGTATTCACAATAAAAGGCGGCAGGATTTCCGTGTAGCCATGTTCGCGCGTGTGGACGTCGAGAAAGAAGTTCGCAAGCGCGCGTTCGAGGCGCGCGCCCGCGCCGCGATACAACGCAAAACGCGCGCCCGTCATTTTCACGGCGGCGGGCAAATCGAGAATTCCGAGGTTTTCGCCCAGTTCCCAGTGCGGTTTCGGCGTGAAATCAAACTTCGGCGGCGCGCCCCAGCGTCGCACTTCAACATTTTCCGTGGCGTCGCGGCCGACCGGTACCGAACTGTGCGGCATGTTCGGCACAGTGAGCATAAACTCGCGCAGGCGCGCGTCCAGCGCGGCGGCATGCGCATCTTGCGACGCGATTTTCTCCGCGACGCCCTTCATTTCGGCGAGCAGCGGGGCCGCGTCCTGGCCCGCCTTTTTGCGGCGGGCGATCTCGTCGCTTGCTTTGTTGCGCTCGGCTTTCAAAAGTTCCACAGCCTTGATGCAATCGCGGCGCTCACGGTCAAGCGCGCGAAAGCCGTCGAAATCGAGCGTGGCGTTGCGATTGCGCGCCATCTGCTCGAAGAGTTCGAGATGCTCCCGGAAATAGGCGAGGTCATGCATGGGCGAGGCAAGAATACCGTAAACCAATGAACGGACAAAGCCGCGCGCACAGCGATGTGCCGCCCCGCTACTCGCGACGCCGGGCAGAGGATTGGATTGGGCGCGGCACAGCCGATAGAATGCCGGGCGGCGAGAAGTGGCTCAGCAAGCAACGCCAGTTTCCAATCGAGGCAACGCAAAATGCCGCATGTACAAGTAACGTGGGTCGAAGGAAGATCGCCGGAACAGAAGCGCAAGATCGCGCAACGGATTACGGAAGCGCTCGAACAGGAAGGGCGCGCCAAGCGCGAGAACATTCACGTCGCATTTCTGGACGTGCCGCCAACGGATTATGCGGAAGCCGGAGTGACGGTGGCCGACCAGAAGCGCGCTCCCTAGGCGCGAACAGCGATGGCCTACTGCATCTGGTGAACTTGCATCGTCTGGTCAACGA
>JBGPHM010000104.1:0-3320 GCA_041484365.1 Terriglobia bacterium
CGGCCACGGCGGCACCGGAAAAACGCAACTGGTGTCGTCGTTGCTCTTCGCCGCGGGCATGACTCCGCGGTGGGGAAAAGTTGCGGAAGGAAGTACAACCACGGATTGGGACGAAGAAGAAATCGCGAGAAAAATATCGATTCAAACGGGCCTCGCATACGCTGAATGGCCGTGCACGCTATGCGCGGGAGGGAACGTAAAAATTAATTTCCTCGACCTGCCGGGCTACTCCACGTTCATCACCGAAACAAAAGCCTCGCTCATCGCCGCCGACGCCGCGCTGATCGCCGTGGACGCCCACGTTGGCGCGCAGGTCACCACGGAAAAAGTTTGGGATTATTGCACGGAGTACGACATTCCGCGCGCTTTCGTTCTCACGTGGATGGACCGCGAGCTTTCGAGTTTCGAACGCTCCATGGAATCGCTCGAACAGGTGTTCGGCCGCAACGTGGTGGCCTTGCAGCTTCCCATCGGCTCGGAAAAAGGTTTCCGCGGGGTGATCGACCTTGTGGCTATGAAGGCGCATATCTACAAGCCGGACGGCGACGGCAAACCCTCCATCGAAGAAATTCCCGCGGCGCTGGCGGATGAGGCGAAAGAGGCACACGAGAAGCTGGTCGAAATGGTTGCCGAAGGCGACGACGAACTGATGGAAGAGTTTTTCCGGGAAGGCACAATTCCTATTGAGGACCTGATCCCAGGCGTTCGGAAAGCCATCGTCGCGGAAAAAATCTTTCCTGTATTGATGGTGTCAGGGCTGCGCAATGTCGGCACGGCCAGCCTGCTCACATTTCTTGCCGACGCATTCCCGCACCCCGACGAGCACGCGCAGGTCGGCTACAAAGAGCCGAACGGCAAGGGCGACCGCGTGGAACGAAAGTACGATGATGGGCAGCCGCTGTCACTTTTTGTGTTCAAGACGCTTGCCGATCCTTTCGCGGGGCGCATCAACTATTTCAAAGTAAAGAGCGGGGTTCTCAAAAACGACGCCACGCTCATGAATTTCAACCGCAACACGCCGGAACGTTTTCAGCACACGCAGGTGGTGCAGGGCAAGCAGCTCAGCGAAGCCGCCGAATTCCATGCGGGGGACATCGGCGCCATCGCCAAACTGAAAGAAACCACCACCGGCGACACGCTGGGCGACAAAGGATCGCCGATTTATTACAAACCCGCGCAGCTCCCCGAACCTTCGATCACCTTCGCGATTGAGCCCAAGACGCGCGCCGATGAAGACAAAATCGGGGTGTCCATTCACAAGATCATGGAGGAAGATGCCGCGCTGCGTTTTATGCGCGACCCGCAGACCAAGGAATTTCTCCTGGCGGGCTCCGGGCAGCAGCACATCGAAGTGGTGGTGGCCAAGCTGCACAAACGCTACAACGTGAATCTCACCTTGAAGCCGCCCAAGGTGCCGTACCGCGAAACGATTCGCGGCAAAGCGGACGCCGAAGGCAAGCACAAGAAACAGTCCGGCGGGCACGGCCAATTCGGCGTTTGCCGGATCAAGATGGAGCCCATCGAGCGCGGCAAGGGGATTGAATTCGTCGACGACGTTTTCGGCGGCGCGATACCCAGAAATTGGATCCCCTCCGTCGAGAGGGGCATTCGCGACGCCGCTGCGCGCGGATATCTCGCGGGTTTCCCCGTAGTTGATTTTCGCGCCGTGCTCTATGACGGCAAGTATCACGACGTCGATTCGTCGGACATCGCGTTCAAAATCGCAGGCTCGCTGGCCTTCAAGGAGGCGATGAAGCAGGCCCGGCCGGCGCTTCTTGAGCCGGTGATGCAGGTTGAGGTGTACGCGCCGGACCAGTATTCGGGCGACCTGATGGGCGACCTCAGCGGGCGGCGCGGCCGCATCGCCGGCAGCGAAGCGCGCGGCCACAACGTCATCATCAAGGCGCAAGTGCCGCTTGCCGAGATGCTCACTTACGCCAACGACCTCATCTCAAAGACACAAGGCCGCGCAAGTTACTCGATGGAATTCTCGCACTACGACTACGTGCCGAACGAACTGGCGGAAAAAGTGATCTCGGCGCATAAAGCCGCGCACGGCGAACAGCCAGTTGAAGAAGAGGTCTAACCCAACTCATTTATTCTATTTGGGGCGCAGCTTTAGGCTGAGCTTTAGCGAAGGCATAATGTGCCCCTATATCATCCTTCGAGCAGCGCGACTACCGGCTCGATAATGGCAAGCTGTTCTTCACCGAATACAATTGCCGCTTTGCGCCAAATTGGCGCTTGCCGGGGCGCAAAGCAACTTCAGAATGGACTCCGCCATGAAAAACAAATCTTCGCACAAACGGGGCGGGCAGAAATCGGGTCCGCAAACAAAGGCCGTCCACGCCGGGGAGCCGCTGCGTCACGGCGTCGGCACATCCGTCGGCCCCAACATCTGCCGCACATCCACATTCACGTTTTCCTCGACGGAGGAGATGAAACGCTGGGCCGAGGGAAAGAGCAAAGCGTACATTTATACGCGCTACGGCAATCCCACGCTCGCGGTGGTGGAAGAAAAGATTGCCGCGCTCGAAGGCGCTGAAGCGGCGGTGGTCACGGCGTCGGGCATGGCGGCGATTTCGCATATTTTGTTTTGCGTGCTGAAGGCGGGGGATGAACTGATCTCCACCGCGCAAGTCTACGGCGGCACGTACCGGTTGCTGCGCGACATTTTCCCCGGCCTGGGAATCAAGGTTCATCACGTGGAGACGGACCTCGCGGGGATGGAAGAGCTGGTGACGCCGCGCACGAAAGCTCTCTACGTGGAAACTCCGACGAATCCCACGCTGCGGCTGGTGGACCTGCACAAAGCCGTGGCGTTCGCGAAGAAACACAAACTTGTCTCCATCATCGACAACACCTTTGCCACTCCGGTGCTGCAGCAACCCATCGGGATGGGATTTGATATTGTGGTGCACAGCGCGACGAAAGCGCTGGCGGGACATTCCGACATCATTGCCGGCGTTGCCGTGGGCAACAAGGAATGGATGGAGCGCATGCGCCACATGGTGATCTACCTGGGCGGCTCGATGGATCCCGACGCCGCGTTTCTCCTGAACCGCGGGATCAAGACGCTGGGACTGCGCGTTGCGCGGCAATGTGAAAACGCGATGGCGGTGGCGGAGTTTCTCGAAAAGCATCCCAAGGTTGCGCGGGTGCATTACCCGGGCCTGCCATCTCATCTGGACCACGCGCTGGCGCAAAAACAGATGCGCGGCTTCGGCTCGATGCTGGCGTTTGATGTGAAGGGCGGATTGCCTGCGGCGCGGCGGTTCTGTGACCGCGTGCAGTTATTTCTGCTGGCGGCGAGCCTCGGC
>JBGPHM010000105.1:0-3148 GCA_041484365.1 Terriglobia bacterium
AGTGGTCGCCGTCGGCGCGACTTTGCGCGCCAACTCGATCACCCGCAGCGACGCCGGATCGAATGCGATCCACGCGATGGGCGAATCGGGGATGTTGGGAGCGGTCGCCATAGCTAATTCGCTTCTTCCGCTTGCCGCGCGGAACTTGCTGCCTCGCCCGGCGCGCCCACCGGTGCGGAGTCAATATCAGGAATCACGATTTTCTTCGCCCGGCGCCACAGACGCTCGAGGTCATAGAAAAGCCGCGCGCGCTCGGTGAAAATATGCACGAGGAACCCGCCATAGTCGAGCAGCACCCACTCGGATTCGTTGCTGCCTTCGCGGTGCTCCACCCGAAGTCCCATTCGTGAAAGCTGTCCATCGATTTCATCCGCGATGGCAGACACCTGCGGCGTGCTGAACGCTGTGCAAATCAGGAACCATCCGGTGAATGCCCCGAGTTCCGTGAGGTCGAGCAGCGTCACTCCGGCGGCTTTTTTGTTTTGCGCGGCCTCGATGGCGCAGCGCAGCTCAGGACGAAGGTTGTCCGTGTTCACCGGTATAGGGCCTGCTTTTCAATGTATTCCTCGACGCGCGGCGGCACAAGCCCGCTGATGCGCTCCCCGTTACGGATACGCCGCCGGATCTCCGTCGAAGAGACGTTGCTCGAAACCGTGGTGAGCGGATGAATCGCCGTGCGCCGAAGCAAGATAGTGTCGTGGTCCGAGTGCGCGGCTTCAGCACCGCGCCGCCCCTGCAACTCCGGTGGAATCACAAGCCGTAGCGCCTCGATGCGAAAGCCCGGGCGGTTCGCCACGATGAAATCGCACAGCCCGAGCAGCGTTTCATAATCTTTCCAAGTCGCGATGCCCAGAAATTGGTCGGCTCCCATGATGAAATAGAGATGTTCGTGCGCGTGGAGCATGTGCCGGAAATGCCGCACCGTGTCCACCGAATAGAAAACCTGCTGCCCACTCTGATCCTCACCGGCTTCCGCGAGCGAAGGTAAAAATTCTTCGTGGTCCGCGCACGCAAGCGCCACCATTGCCATGCGGTGCGCAAACGGAGCCAGATGCCGCTTCGGTTTGTGCGGCGGCACGCCCGAGGGAATGAAATACACGCGCTCGAGTCCAAAACGTTTCACGGCTGATCGTGCTACCGCCAGATGCCCCGAATGGATCGGGTCAAACGACCCTCCGAAGAGTGCCACCGATGTCTGCGCTTTCGCTTGGTGTTGAGTCATCGGCGGATCAGTTCTCTTTCACTTTAGACGCCCGCGCGGCGGGAGAGTTTTCACTTTCACCCTCGGCTCGCGGCGTCACGTGTTCGCGCAAATCATTTTCCGTGTCACTGTCGGGCCGTTGCCGCGGGATTCGGTCCAGCGCGTCCGCCATCGAGTAAATCAATTCTGCGATGCCCTCGCCTGTCGCCGATGAAATCACATGGAATTCCAGCGCGCGCTCCGTGCAGAAGTTCCGCAGCGCGTCGAGCTTCGTGCGATCCGTGGTCATATCGAGTTTGCTGGCGACGACGATCATCGGCTTCTCGGCCAGCGCTGGGCTGAACGCCGCGAGTTCGTGGCAAATAATCTCGAAGTCTTGAATGGGATCGCGCAGCGAAGCGTCGCTCGTATCCACCAAATGAGCGAGCAGCCGCGTTCTCTCGACGTGCCGCAAAAATCGCGTGCCGAGCCCCGCGCCTTTGTGCGCGCCTTCGATCAATCCCGGCAAGTCCGCCACCACATACGTGCGCATCTTCGCTGCCTCGCGCGCAGTGCGTTTCCCGCTTTCCACAGACACAACTCCAAGCGCAGGCTCAAGCGTTGTAAACGGATAGTCCGCGATTTTCGGCCGCGCCGCGGAAATGCGCGAAATCAAAGTTGATTTGCCAACATTCGGAAATCCAACAAGCCCCACGTCCGCGAGCAATTTCAATTCAAGCTTCAACTCGCGTTCCTGCCCCTCCGTGCCGTCTTCCGCTTCGCGCGGAGCCTGGTGCCAGGGTTTGGCGAAGTGCTGGTTGCCGCGCCCGCCCCGCCCACCCTGCGCCACGAGCACGCGCTCGCCCGCGTGAGTGAAGTCGGCGAGGCGCTCGCCGGTGCTGGCGTCCACAACGATCGTGCCCACGGGGACATCGAGCACCATGTCATCGCCGGTTTTGCCGGTGCACTGTGAGCCTTCGCCGTGGCGGCCGCGGTCCGCGCGGAAGAGCCGGTTGAAGCGGTAGCGCAGCAGGGTGTTCTCATGCTGCGAGGCAACCAGCCAGATGCTGCCGCCGTTTCCGCCGTCGCCGCCGGAAGGGCCGCCGCGCGGAACATACTTCTCGCGACGGAACGCGATGCAGCCGTTTCCGCCGTCTCCGGCCTTCACGACAATTTTGGCTTCGTCAACGAACATGGCGTTTCAGGATTGTGGCACGCAATCAGAAAGTGCGCGCGGAAAAACACAAAGGCGGCCCTGAAATTTCAGGACCGCCCAAAACCTTGCTTCGTTTCAAGGAAGTCTCGGTGATGCTAACTGGCGGCCGCCGCCACTGGTGTGGCCGATTCCGCGGGCGTGATGCTGATGTAGCGTCCGCTGCGGCCCTTGTCTTCAAAAAGCACGAAGCCGCTCACCATCGCGAAAAGAGTGTCGTCTTTGCCGCGGCCCACGTTGTGGCCGGGCTTGTGGCGAGTGCCGCGCTGCCGGATGATGATGGTGCCGCCGTGCACCCATTCGCCTCCGAAGCGCTTCACGCCCAGCCGCTGTCCCTGCGAATCGCGGCCGTTTACGCTGGAGCCGCCGCCTTTCTTGTGCGCCATATCTGGATTCCTCTTCGCCGGTTACAGAGAGATTTCGCCGATTTGAACGGCGGTGTAGTCCTGCCGGTGCCCGCGGAAAATCTTGTATTGCCCGCCGGTCTTATATTTCATCACGCGGATTTTTGGCCCGCGCATCTGCCGGACGATCTTGCCGGTAACTACAGCCCCTGCCGCAGCCTTGCCGGTGACGAGCTTGGGCTCGTCGGTGCGCACGGCCAGCACCTCTTCAAAGGTGACCTTGCCGCCGGCCTTGCCTTCGAGCTTCTCCACCCGGACGGTGTCTCCCGGGGTGACCCGGTATTGCTTGCCTCCACTGCGAATGACCGCGTACATCGAGCCTCCAAGCCTGCTAGGGAAACATCCATTATA